>JANPJR010000190.1:0-2186 GCA_031425615.1 Cytophagales bacterium | reverse complement strand
GTTCCTGTAGGGTAGGGTTTGCGGCGTCAGCCGTCCCCGTTTTACCGCTGGCCCCGGAGGGGCCTCAGCTCCCAGGTGGCTATAGTATTACAGCCACCTCCAATCCAAGTCCAAGCTCATAAAAATAAAAAAAGATGTCTCGAGTCTCATATTGGTGTTTCACCCTCAACAACTACACCGCCGATGAATTGGTCCATCTTCATACCATTCTCGATGTTCGTACAGAAGTAAAGTACGCTGTATTCGGAAAAGAAGTCGGAGAGAATGGAACCTTACACCTACAGGGGTTCATCATATTATCCAACACACAACGATTATCGTATCTCCGCAACGTATTCAGCAACCGAGCGCATTGGGAACCAACTCGATCAACTGCAGACGTCAATCGAACGTATTGCATCAAAGACGGAGACTATTATGAGTTCGGTCGAATCCCTTCTGAAAGAGGAGCCCGCAACGACCTTGCCACCACCGTCACCACCCTCACCGATTTGGCTACGGAAACAGGCCGGGCGCTTACATCGCCAGAGGTCGCCAGAGCCCAACCTGTCGCCTATATCCGTTACCCGCGACTTGTTCGAGCCCTCTCCTACCATGCGCCAGCTGTGGTCCTCCGAGTTGGAGAACCTAGAGAATGGCAGCGAGACCTAGCAGAGGAACTATTAGGACCTGCGGACGATCGAAGCATCGTATTCTATATTGACAAAACAGGCAACACAGGAAAGAGTTGGTTTATCGATTGGTTTTTAACAAACAATCCATCAGTTACGCAGTTAATGACAGTGGGTCGAGCAGCAGATGTCGCTTTTGACATTGATCCTACAAAGCATATTATTTTAGTAGATGTGTCGCGTGGTGGAATGCAATATTTAAGTTATCGGTTAATGGAACAGATTAAAGGTCGTCGTGTCTTTTCCACTAAGTATGGTAGTTCATGGAAGTTTTATAACGAACAGACTCATGTTGTCGTTTTTACAAATGAAGATCCTGATATGAATGCACTAAGTGCGGATCGTTATATTTTACGTAGTATTGAATAAATTAGGGACGTACGTTTTGTTTCTACCAGTTATTCTCCATTAAATAGTACTTGTACATCGTAATCTACTGCCATAGTTCCATCACCTGCCTGTATAGGCGGGGTTTCATCTAGCATAGTAAACCACCAAACCAAATAAATTTTGTAATTTGCTGTTTCATCTTCACTACCATTGTTTGAATACGAAACTCTTGATTTAATCGATTTATACCCTTTGAAATGTTTACAGTTGTTTGAATTATTATCGAACGACGTCACGGTGTCAATGCCAGTATTTGTATATGCTCCACCTAATATCGATTTTTTACGAAAGTGGATAAGAAATGCGTCCGAATTCATAGCTCTATCATAGATTGATAGTGATGTCAGACCCGAATTACCAAAGGCGACGTTGTTTTCAGTACTGTTGCTTCTGAACCATCCAGTACCGTCAGGTACTCCAGAACCGAAGGTTTTAGGGGTGATACACGCGTAATTTAAATACATTTTCTTTTGCATTTGATTTCTAAACATGAAATTATAAGCGAACCCCTTTAACAATATGTTATTAGACTCCCGAGTCGTGTTTGACTCGCCCTGCGTGATTTTAGTAACTTCGTAGAAGTGTAGTGTATTTGAAAGTGCACCTGATGTACTATCACTAGCACGTATACTATTGCCCATTTTTAATTGCCCGCCAAGTTTACGAAATGCCGTTATCGATTTCGACTGAATTTTAGACATTCGCCTACTAACCCTTTTTTTAACATTACGAACTACACGTTTGGCTACGGCGGTAGCCATCGTGCGCGCGCGTTTACGCGCGTAAGAAACAGCAGCTTGGCGAAAACGCTTCATACTGAATTTATGAGGGGTAGTAAGGGCGAGTCGTAGACGAGCCTAAGCATCCCCGATCCCCGTAGCGGAGCGAAGGGTCCCCGGTTGGCGTAGCGGAGCGAAGCCGTTAGGGGTACACGGCACTACTGAGCCGTTAGGGGTACACGTTCCCTACTAATGCCACGGGCACGTTCCTGTAGGGTAGGGTTTGCGGCGTCAGCCGTCCCCGTTTTACCGCTGGCCCCGGAGGGGCCTCAGCTCCCAGGTGGCTATAGTATTACAGCCACCTCCAATCCAAGTCCAAGCTCATAAAAATAAAAAAAGATGTCTC
>JANPJR010000189.1:0-1871 GCA_031425615.1 Cytophagales bacterium | reverse complement strand
ACTTTTTCATTAACTTTACACTAGCACTATTAAAACGCTGGTCTAAACCTTGTTTTGTTATTTCTATGCCATAATTTGTGTACAAATCACTCGCTAAATCATTCAAACTCGTTTCTTTACTTGCATCAATGAAACAAGTGTTCAACTGTAAAAATAGCCAAGAGGTTATATCAGACTTGCGCTGAACAAATTTTACCTCTTTGCCTAATACTTCCAAACTGGATTCTTCAAAAAAATTACATAAATCTGACATACAAGAAGTAGTCAAATCAAGGTCTTCAAAAATAATATCTTTCATAAGACAAAAATACACTTTTTTTCGTATATTTACAACTAACTTGACGGCTATGGGAGTAGCTCCGTATAGTTATTCTTGGAGTCCTAGTGGTAGTAATACTGCAACTGCTACTGGTTTGTCTGCTGGTACTTACACTTGTACTATTACAGATGCTGGTGGTTGTACAAAAACGCAATCAGTTACAATTACTCAACCTGCCACTGTTTTATCTAATACATTCTCTCAAACTAATGTAAGTTGTTTTGGTGGAAATAATGGCAGTGCATCTATATCTGCAGTAAGTGGGGGAGTAGCTCCATAGCCGTCAAGTTAAGTCTTCAATATATCATTTAGAGAAGATTTAGCTTGTTTTTTTGATTTCTTTTTTTCTTTTTTAGCGAATGCTAAAAACTCTTCAAATATAGTTTTAATTAATTTTTGTAAAGAGCCTATATCTCCATTTCTGATACATTTCCAGATTTTTTTGAGTTTTTTTTAACTATTTTGTATGCTTTCCATTCACTCAATTCAAAATCAGTCTTGTCTTGCATAAAAGCCTTAAATAAGGTCTGCAAATGCCCTCCAATCAGAATAGAAATTAGTTTACCATACAAACAGCATTGAAAACGGAAGATATTCATTTGCCCTATTTTATCTATCTTAAAAATGCTTTTCCAAATCTTAAAAAGTAACTCAATTTGCCAACGAAGCCTGTAAAACTCATAAATAGCACTTGCCTCCAACTTTTCTTTAGGTGCATTGGTAATGAAAATATTAAGCTTTGCCAACTCTTTTTTAAAGTCAGAAACTTGTGCTTTATTGCCATTTTTAGTTTTTGACTGACTTAGAGCTTTTGTTTTATACCTTTTCAACCGCTTTTCTACTGCATCCTCTGGTATTTTTTGCATATGTAAACGGACACATAATCTGTCCTTACCAGTACCAATATAAACGTCTTTATCAAAATTAGTTAAAAACTCTCCCTCATTACTCCCATTAAGCACTTCTGAGATGGTTTTTTCCCAATCTAAATCCTCATAGCCGCCTAATTTATTTTTAACATATAGTTTTGTTCCTATTTTGTAACGACTGATAAAATAACCTCCATTATTATTTATCTCCTTCAAATGATCTAACTTGTAATAACCCAAATCTGACAAATAAAGCGTGTTTTCCTCTATTTTGGGCGGAAATTTATTTAACCAACTTACATCATTTTCAACACCATCACGAAAGTCTAAACGAAGTATTTTACCCGTCAATAATTCGTATTCTTGTTGAATTTTGATGACACTATTGGTTGTACTACCTCCGTTACCAAGATAAAAAGTAGACATGTGAGAAGGCAATTGAAAACTAGTGGCATCTCGTAATATTACTTTATCAAAGTGACAAAAAGAAGCCTTAGGCACAATATTACTGTCAAGGATTTTCTCAAAAACAGTCTCAAAACACTTTTTCATTAACTTTACACTAGCACTATTAAAACGCTGGTCTAAACCTTGTTTTGTTATTTCTATGCCATAATTTGTGTACAAATCACTCGCTAAATCATTCAAACTCGTTTCTTTACTTGCATCAATGAAACAAGTGT
>JANPJR010000188.1:0-63136 GCA_031425615.1 Cytophagales bacterium | reverse complement strand
AACCTTCCATCAAGGGAAAAGACATATCAAAAAAAATATTCTTAGTTGGTGTTATAAGGCTTGCTTGTGGGAATGACGTGAAAAGTTAGTTATTTTTTTGAACATTTTTTCACCTCTGTTTTTTAATGCAAACCTAAAGGTTTCCTATATTATTCAAACACGAAGCCATGCCTTTTTTATCGTTGATTTCTGTTCTAATGTTAAGACTTTTGGTAAAATATTCTTGTGCCAATAATAAGTTTCCTTGATTTAGGTAAATAATGCCTATGTTATTGAGAATGTATGCAACATTTTTTTTATTTTTAAGGTCTTCAAAAATTTTTAATGCTTCAAAATAATATTCTATGGAAGTAGGATAATTACCCAAACTTTTGTAAGCACCGCCTATATTTGCCAAACAAGTCGCAATATTATTTTTGCTATTTATTTTTTTTGCGTGTGGCAAAGATTTTTGATAATATTCTAAGGCAGACATATAGTACCCTTGTATATCATAAATCGTTGCTATATTGGCTAATACTTTGGAAAGGGTATAATCATCTGTGATTTTCTCCAAAAATGGTATAGATTTTTGGTAATATTCCAGTGCTGATATATAATTATCTTTTGTGTAATATGCTTGTGCTATGTAGTTTAAACTATAAGCCTTCCCTTTGGCATAGTTTATTTTTTCACTTTTTTCTAATGCGTGTGTAGCAAGTGCAATACAGGTATCAGGTTTGCACTCCAAAGCAATAGAAATCAATACCAAAATACGTGTTGTATCATGTTTAGCATTTTTATACACATTATCCAAGCTGTCTAAAACTTTTTTATTCTGGGCTTGAATATGATTTATGGTAAAAAAAAAGGAAATAAGAAAAAAAGAAAGAATAAGAAAAAATATTTTTTTCATTACAGAAATTTAGTCAAAAAAAATCTTACAGAACAACAGCATAATTGTAAATAATTTTATAAATATCTGATTTTTATTTGCAAAAAACAAACGTAAGGTGTTTGAAACGGTAAAAAACCATAAAAACAAAAAATTTGAGCGAATAAATTTAACCCTAAAAGAAATATATTTTTGTTTTTTTATGGCAAAAATTAGTTTTTTTAGTCTTTTTTTCTTCCTTTTTATTTTTGCTGATTATTTTTTGGCAATGTAAATATAAAAGTGCTTCCTTTATTTATGATGCTTTCTACCCATATTTTTCCATTATTTTTTTCCACAATTTCTTGACAAAGTTGCAAACCCAAACCTGTTCCTTTTTCGCCACTTGTGCCATAAGTAGTAAAATTTTGGTTTTTTTTGAATAACTTATCCGTTTGTTCTGTGGTCATACCTACGCCATTATCAGCGATTCTAATTTCTATATCTGTTTGATTTTGTGCTACACTTATTGTAATTTTTCCGCCTTTGTGTGTAAATTTAAGTGCATTATTGATAAGATTTCGCAACAACAACTGAAAATGGTTTTCGTCTGCCCACACATAAATATTTTCTGGAATATTGGCAATTATTGTGATGTTTTTTGCAGTTGCAACAGTATTAAAAAGATTGATATGTTCATTGATGATTTGTTTTGTATTTACTTGTGTAGGTTCTGCTTTGATGCCATTCATTTGAGAAACAGACCATTGCAATAAATTACTGAGCGTGTTTTGCAAGTTTTTTACATTGTTATAAAAAGTAGGTAAATGCGTTTCAAATTCTTCTATTGAAATAAACCCCATTTGCATCAACCCCAAAAAACTTTCTAACGAATTGACAGGGCTGCGCAAATCATGCCCCAAAATAGCAAATAATTTATCTTTGCTATTATTGGCTTCTGTAAGTTGTTTGGCTTGTATTGCGAGTTTTTCTCTTTGTATAGAAATTAATTCTTTGGCTTTTTTTTCTTTTTGCCTTGATTTAAAAATAAAGTAGGCAAATACTAAAACCACTAAAAAACCCAGAAGTATTAAATAAGTGATATATTGTTGAAATTCTTTTGCTTCTTTTTCTTTTGAGATTTCTACTTGTTGTTTTTCTATTTTTATTTGTTGTTTTTCTATTTTTGCTTTTGTTTCCAAATTAGCAAGTGCTTTTGATTTATCTATATTAAAAGTGCTATCATTGGTTTTTTTCCAAAGTTCATGATATGTTAAGGCGTTGAAATAATCACCTTTGCGTTTATACGTTTCAAAAAGTATTTTGCTTGCTTCACCCATTTCTTTTGACGCTTTAATTTCTTGGGCTATTCGTAGGCTTTTTTTGGCGTATTCTATACTTTTTTCATAATTTTTTTGTTGTTGATACACTTCTGCTATACCTTTCAATGAATATGTTATTGCCCATTTATCGCCTATTTTTTCTTTTATTTTTAGGCTTTTTTGGTAATATTCCAATGCTAAAAGTGGTTTATTTTGTTTTTTATAAACATCTCCCATATTGTTTAAAGCATAACTCATAATTTGTTTATCATTGATTTCCTCTGTAATCCTAAGACTTTTTTGGTAAGCACTCAAAGCATCATAAAGATTACCTTCTAAGTAGTAAATGACGCCTATATCGTTGAGCAACAGAGAAATGCCATATTTATCGCCTATATCTTCTCTAATTTTTAAACTTTTTTGGTAGTATTCCAATCCTAAAACCCTGTTATTTTGTATGGTATAAATGTGTGCTATATTGGCTGACACGATGCCTATACCTTGTTTATCTTCTATTTTTTCTGCTATTTTTAGGCTTTTTTGGTAATATTCCAACGCTGTGGGGTAATCACTCTGGTTTTGATAAACAAGCCCCATCATATTGAAAGTGCTACTTGTGCCTTTTTTGTCATTTATTTTTTCAAAAATAGGCAATGTCTTTTGAAAAAAATCAATAGCTTCAGGATATTTGCCTTTTGTGCGATTGCCCATGCCTACCCTATTGATTGCCCAGCCTTTTCCTTTTTGAAAACCTGTTTTCTCACTTTTTTCTAAGGCTTGTTTAGCGAGTATGATGCAAGTATCAGGATTATTATTCCTATACTCATAAGCAATACTGTTTAAAGCCATAATTTTAATTGTATCATGTTTGGCATTCTGATAAATACCATTTAGGCTGTCCAACACCTTTTTGTTTTGGGCTTGAATATGATTTATAGTTAAAAAAAAAGAATTAAGAAAAAAAGAAAGAAAAAGAAAAAATATTTTTTTCATCACAGAAATTTAGTCAAAAAAAATCTTACAGAACAACAGCATAATTGTAAATAATTTTATAAATATCTGATTTTTATTTGCAAAAAACAAACGTAAGGTGTTTGAAACGATAAAAAAAACATAAAAACAAAAAGATCTTAGCTAACTTTGGGCTGATAAAATACAATCTTTATAATTTCTCAAATCAGACTTCAAAGGTAAGACTCACATTTATAATTTTACATAATTAAATGTTTATCATCTTTTTTTTATAAATTTATATAAATATAATCACCAGTCCAAAATTTATTAAGCATAATAACTATTTTATTATTTTCGCATAGTTAAATCATTAATTTTAAAAAATCATGGAAAACCAACAAGAAAGCCAAGAAGAAAGCCAAAAACCTTATAAAAACCGAAAAATAAAAATTGAAAAAGAAAATAGAGGCGAAAAACCGCTTGGTATCAACAATTACGGGCATATTCCACATTTACCCAATTCACGTTTGGGTAGTGGCGACCACCATGTAGAAATTGGACAAGCAAATATCGCTACCATCAAAACACGAGATTTTAGAGATTTGGTCATTGTACAAGAGAAATTAGATGGGGCAAATGTAGGCGTTTTGAAACTCAATAATACACTTATTGCACTCACAAGGTCAGGACATGATTGCTTACATTCGCCTTATTTGGCACACAAACTTTTTTTGGAATTTGTCCAAGAAAATCATGACCGTTTTTTTAATCTTCTCCAAGAAGGAGAACGCATAGCAGGCGAATGGCTTGTAGTAACACATGGCACGCATTATAATATGCCCCATGAGCCTTTTGTGGCATTTGATATTTTTCCAAAAAAACATGAACGTATTATTTACCATGATTTTTTGTTAAGAGTTTTGCCTTTTGGTTTTATAGTGCCACGTTTATTGCATTTGGGCAGTGCGATTTCTACCAATATTGCATTGAAACGACTCGAAGCAAACCGACATTATCATGGAGCAATAGGCAATATGGAGGGCGTAGTGTATCGGATTGAAAGGGATAATAAAGTGGATTTTTTGTGTAAATATGTGCGACATGACAAACAAGATGGTTTATATCTTGATGAAGAAAATCCTGTATTTAATCGTTTTGTATAAAAAAAACCGTAAAATCTTTGTGATTTTACGGTTTTTTTGTTTTCTGAAAGGCTAAAAACATTTAGAAAGTCTTATTTTACGACTTTAATTATTTGCATTTTTTCGCCTTGTGGGATAATTTGCCAAATATACACGCCACTTGCCCAATTTTTGTGTGCCTGTGTGATTTGTGTAGTAATAGATTTCCAATTGCCTGTATATTCACCCAAAATTTTATTTTGTGTATCAATGATTTTTACTACAATGTTCTTATTTTCTTTCAAATAAGTAGGAATTTCAAAATTTACATTTTCAAAAAGTGGATTTGGATATACATAAATTTTTTCTTGTTCATTTCCACCTTCTACAAACCTAATCATGCTGTATTCGTCTGGCGAATTGTGGTGCAAGAAACGCAAACGATAATAAGCACTTTGATTTTCGGTATCAATAGCAGCATAATTTTTGATTTGGGTAGATTTATTAGTAGCATCTGTGCGTGCAATTTCGCTAAAAACTTGTCCATTTTGGCTTTTTTCAATGACAAAATATTCCAAATCAATTTCATTTGTAGTTGCCCATTGTAACGAAACTTCTTGGTTGTTTTTGCGTTTTGCCTCAAAACTTAATAATTGCAAAGGCAACGCAGCAACATCTTGACTCCCTGTAAATTCAGAAAAATTATTATAAATAAAACTTGTAGAACTTAACGTATTTGCTGGTACGTTGATAGCAGAATTTGTTTGTTCTGTAACCCAATTATTTTCTGCGTTGCTTGGTGGTGTAACACCAGACTCACGTTTTGACATTTTGGTATTAGCAAGAGCTCCGATGGTACCAATGAGTGCGTTGTCATAGTTCAAGGTCATATTATAAGTAGTACCCATTACGCCTACATTTTCCACTCTCCAATAGCCATTAAAGAACTGTGCAGTTGTATTAGGATAAAGTGGTCTTGAACCTGAATAATACCATACATTTAAGCCCGTTGGTACTGTACCTGTGGCTCCCCATGTAAGGCTACCAATTTGTCGCCCTGCAAAGGTAAAGGTAACCGTACCATTATTTGCAAAACTTCCTGTAACATTTGCCAAAATAGGTGCTACACCTGTATTGGCATTTATTTCATCACTTCCTAAGTCTGTTCCACCTGTATTTACTGCAACAGAACGCACCGCAGTTGCCCCAAAATCATCAGCAAAACC
This sequence comes from Cytophagales bacterium, assembly GCA_031425615.1. Classification (GTDB taxonomy): domain Bacteria; phylum Bacteroidota; class Bacteroidia; order Cytophagales; family Microscillaceae; genus JAAFIN01. The sequence continues at coordinate 57,660 of JANPJR010000188.1, read as the reverse complement.
TGCTATTTGTGTGCCTTTTCCATTCACAAACCAAAGTTCTTGGTTGGCGGTGTTAATATTCAAATTACCATTTGCTAAATCTACAAAGAGATTATTTGGATTTAACGTTTGAAAATCAGAAGTTGCACCTGTGGGGGCAGACCAAGAATTGATATCTTGATTTGTTTGGTTTGTTTGCCACAAAGCAAAGGTAGAGCGGTCGGTAGTATTGGTAAGACCAATAAAATTGCTTGCAGTTGCACCTTTTACCAAAAGGTTGTAGTTTGATGCCCAAGTAGTAGTGCTATTTGCACCAATCGCATAATGCTTTCCTGTACCTCCTGTGCTTGTGCGTGCATTGATAAGGATATTGTTTCTAATATTTACAGTTGAGTTATTGGATGCACGTTGATAACAAAAACTATTTACACCTCCTGTGTTTTGAGAACCCCCAATATAAATAGTATTAAAATAATGGTTCCCAACTTTCCCTGTGGCTGTATTTTCATAAATACCTACAATCGTAAGTGGATTTATACCTGCTCCGTTGGTAATGGATATTTGATTGTAGGCAGTGGTAATATCCCCATTGAAGGCATAAATACCATACAACGCCCCTGACGAGCTTGTAATATTGTAAATACGATTACGGGTAATGGTACTTACTGCTGAACCTGTGGTTTGATAATAAGCACGAAAATCACCTGTATTCAAAATAGAAATATCTCGTATAATGTTGTTGGTAATGGTTACATTTGCCCCATTTGCATTCCCAATGGCATAAAATTGTCCGCTTGAAGCTCCTCGTGAGGTAATATTTGAAATGGTACAACCGCTTATGGTATAGTTTAGTGCGTTGGTAATATTGATAATTCGCATAAATCCTGTATGACCAGCACCTGATACCATATTATTAAAAGTGCTATTAGTAATGCTTGAACTATTCCCACCCAAACTAACGCCATCAAATACCACAGAACCTGTATTTGCAGTAGTCATTTGAATATTGTCTATTGTGAGTGCATCAATCAAAACCCTTGAACTGCCTACAATTACAACGCCTTGAAATGTTGAGGTAGAATTGAAAGATGGGTTAATATTTTTGATTGTATTGCCTTGAATATTGTTTAGCGTGGTGGTGGTGCCAGACAAGAAAATTCCTCTAAACAATCCAGTCACATTAAAATCCCAAGTGCCTGTATTTGTGTTATTTGCCCCGCCTATTACATTATTAGAAATGGTGTGTCCAGAGTTTGCATTGACATAAATAACATCTGTGCCATTTGGAAATCCGCCTACAAAGTTATAATAAAATTTATTTCCGCTTACTACTGCACCATTTGCACAACTATTTAAAGAAACCCCATTATCCAAAAAATTGTAAATATTATTATTTTGAATATCTACCACATTGAGAATACCTGTTGCTTCATAAACGCCTTTGCGTGTGCTGCCTGTAGCCACACCTCCCGCAGTAGCATCTCCAATATTGCAATTATTGATATTTACGCTATTTGTACCTCCTAAAATGGCGATATTTCCTTCTGTTGCGTTGTTGGTATTATTTTCTATTGTTGCATTTTGGACAGTACAAAGTTTGCTTACAGTATTAGCAAATGAAATAGTAGAACCTGTATTATTAGCGGTACTATTGGTATTTCTAAAAAATAGATTTTTACCTGTTCCGCCATCAATCATTACGCCTACAGCAGTATTTATCCTAATCATATCTGTATTATTAGGCAAAATATTAGCAGAATTTTGTATGGTACGAAGGGTGGTAGCGTCTGGTTGAATAGTAAGCGTATAATTTGCACCTCCATCAATCCACGTGCTGAGGTCATTTAAGCCATCTTCATCAAGATTAGCAGTAATATTTACCGTAATATTGCTTGTGATGCTTGTGGCATTATTTAAGGCATTGAAAAAACCACCTGCTTTTGTCAAAGAAGTAAATTGATTTGGGATATTATACACGCCACCCATTGCCCCAGAAATAATATAGGTATTTGGGGTGGTAGGTTGTGCTGATTGTGTATTGACGTTGCTATGGGCAAGCACTGCATCAAAGGCATTATACCAAATATTTGGCGTAGTGGCTTGGTCTTGTGCTACTACATAATATGCAATAGTTTGACCTGCTACCAAACTCAAAGGTGTTTGGTCTAATACAAAATCCCAAGTACCATTACTACCATTGCCTGATGTCAATGTACCTACTACGCTACTCCACGCACCACCTGCAGATAGATTTCTGTAATAAAGTCTTGGTACATTTCCGCCTGACGTTGGTATGCCTGTGCCATTGTCTTTTATGGTAGCGGTCAATATACGTGTGCCTGTTGCTATTGCATAAGGCGTAGATAAAAGTGTATAAGTAATTACAGGCGTAAAAATATCAGTAGTAGCATTTGCGGAACTACTTACGGTTTCATACGCCCCAATATTGGGCGTAATAGCATTTCGGGTTAGATTTGCATAATCATTTGTAACACTTCCAATAGGCGTACCAGTTTGGAAAGCAGGACTTAACAATGCCAAACTCATATCTGGGATTACCGCAGGAGGATTATTAAGTTGTGGATTACCTACCGCACTATTTACTTCTAAGGTTGGATAAGCAATTCTGTAATTCCTATAATTAGTGTAAGAGGTAATAGTGCCAGTGCTTGAACCACGTCCAAAAGGAACACCATCCACCCCATTTGCAAAAACAATATTATAATCAGAGGTAAGTGTTCCAGTTGTTCCAGATAAATATGCAAAGTGTTTATTTATACCAGTAGTTGCATTATCACGTACATTTACAAAAATATTATTTTGTATAGTGCGTGTATTAGTTGCATCATTTGCTAAGGCAAAACTTCTTGCACTTCCTGATGCGATTGTACCACTTATATAAACAGTATTATAGTAGTAATTTGAAGCACCTAATAAATCATATAGCCCATAAATAGGATGCGCAAGTGTAATACCTTGTCCCAAACGAATTACATTATTTGCACAGATATTTGCGCCAGAGCCTGCCATTCGCAAACCATAAATTGCAGCAGTACCTGTGGAAGTAGAAGATAAATCATAAATTAAATTTCTGCTCACAGTATTTGCTACTACATTTGCTATATTTGGATATATACCAAAGAGTTGTACTGAGGCATTTCCTCCTAATTGTCTAAGATTATACACTTGATTGCCTGTGATGGTTACAAGTGCTGCAGAATTGCAAATAATACCACCCAAAACAGCGGTATTATAACTTGAGCCATTATTTATGGAACTTGTAGAGATATTAAAAACTTGGTTATTAGTAATAGTCAAGTTGCCTGTCATACTTCCTGTGGTATAAATACCTCTCGTCAATGCTGATGTATTATTTCCTGTATGTGTAGTGTTAAGATTAGCAATAATATTTTGGTCAATTAAAATATTACTTGCTCCTGTGTAACCACTTACAAATACCCCATACATTAAAATAGCAGTAGAAGCACTTGCTGCAGTATTATTATATAAACTATTGCTTTGAGTAACACTACCTACTACATTATTGGTGATATTGCCAAAACCGCCTGTCTGTATGCCAACAATAGAATATGTTACAGACGCTGTACCTACACCTGTGATACTACCTATTTTGTTACCTTGAATATTTACATTATTAGTTGTTCCCACATTTACAATGCCACCAATGAAAATAGCAGCACCGCCTGTGGTACTTGTGACACTTATATTCCCATTTGAAGCATCATCTCCTATTTCATTGCCTTCGCCTGCTCCAGTTCCACCTACATTTACTGTTCCCCCATTAATAACTATTCCCCTAAAAACACCTGTGGTACTACCAGATGTTGTAGAAAAGTTAATATTTTTTATTTTATTGCCTCTGATATTGCTTGTGGTGATTGTGCCTAATGTAACTTCAATAGGTGTGAAAATAGTAGCAACACTTCCCGCCATTGTGTAAGTTCCTGTTCCAACACTATTAGCATACCCAATAATATTATCCGTAATTGTATAACCATTCCCTGTTCCTATTTGTATTGCTCTATGCGTTTGTGCTGTTGTATAAGTTCTTGAAGCAGTTTGATAAAAACGGTTGTTTGTTATCGTCCAATCAGTAGTGTTTGAAGATAAGAAAATGCCATTGGTTGCACTACCTGCCACGAAATAATCATAAATAAAACAATTAGAAACTGTATTATTGGTGTTATTATTGGGTGAAGCACTTCCTGATGAATAAATACCATTTGCAGGAAAACCTGTCCCATCGCCACTTATTTCGCAGTTGTCTATCAAATTATTGGTATTTGCTCCGCCTGTAGAAGTAGAGAAAACGATTGCTCCGCTTGTTGTTCCTGTATTTCTACTTTGTATTTTTGTGTAACGTATTTGGTTGTTTGTTGCCCCATTTCTTAATTGTAACACAGCATTAGCGGTATTTGTATTGACAAAGATGAGATTTTTATTTGTACCTGTTCCGCCATTTCGCCCATCAAAATTTACATAATCCGCACCATTCAAATCTATTGGTATGATGGCTGTGGTGGCTGTCAAAGTAGCAGTGCCTATGCTGGACGCAGGGCGAAAAGTAATTTGGTTGGCAGATGTGCCTGTGGTGGTGGTAATGATTTGAGAGGCTGAAATGGTTTCCGTAAAATTCCCGCCACTATTATCAATAAACTCAAAAATAACCCCACCTGTCCCTACACCTTGTGTATTGAGGTCTGTAATCGCAGCAGCAAAGGTAGTATAGTTGCCACTTGTGCCTATGGTGCGTGTGCCTGTGAGTTGGGCATAAGTTTTCAAAGATAAGCCCCACAAACAAATAGTTATTAAAAATAAAAATGATTTTTTTTTTCTCATACATTAAAAAGAAATAAAGGAATATTAAAAAACGAAACTATAAATTTTACAAAAGTATCACAATTTAATCATAAATTCGCAATTTTTTTCCAATGAATGTAGTTTTTAATACTCAATAGCAAGGTCTGTTTTTTTAGCATAAAAAAAGCCCAAAAGTACATATACTTTTGGGCTTTTTTATACTTATTTTTTGAAATTTAAAACTTAGGACAAGGAAAAGAAAAATACCTTTTTTTAGAACCACCTCGTCTTTGTGATGGTATGATAACATAACGCAAAGATATTTCATGCGCTCCGCCTGTACTTGCACCCAAGCCTGACACAGTATAATCATAACTATATCCAACTTCCAAAGGTCCCATCAAAAAACCAATCATAGCAATAATAGATTCATTGTTACCAAGTCCAATCTCGTATTCTTTGATAGGAATACCACGATACCACAAACCAAATACCACAGGCGAAAGGGTCATGTATGCCCCTGCATCAAGTTGGTCAAAAGAACCTTGATGTTTGTAAAAAATTGTAGGCGTAATACTTCTCTCACGATAACCAGGCGAATAAATATCTTTCCAATCTTCTTCATTGTTAAGGTCAAATTTCATACCTGCTTGCAAAGAATAACGCACAGGCAAACGTGATTCACTTCCGCCCAATATATCTTGGCGTGGGCGATTCATGTTGTGAATAGACAACCCAACCCAATATTTTTTGGAATACAAAAAACCACCTGATGATACATTCACAAAACTTTTGGTATCACGTCCCAAAACTTCCCTTGTAGCACCTCCTGTAGCACCATTGTCATCTAATTGGTCACCAAAAAGATACTTATAAAATTGGTAATCACGTATGATATAAGACGCTTGCAGACCTGTGCGCAAACGCCATTCACGATTGATTTTGAGGTCATAAGAATATGTAATACCAATATCTTGTGAGCGATAACCTGCTGATGTAGCTTGGTCTTGTGTATAAAGTATGCCAATACCGCTATTGTATTTGGTAATAGGTGCATCAAAACTCGCTGAATAGCTCACAAAAGAAGTTGTAAGGCTGGGCCACTGGTTGCGATAATTGAGAATAAAACGTGGATAATCGCCTGAACCTGTCAAAGCAGGATTGGTATAAAGCGGTGAGGCATAATATTGTGAAAATTGAGGGTCTTGTGCCAAAATGATGTTACAAGTACAAAGGTAGAGAAACAATAAGGTTGTAATTTTTTTCATGAGTGCATGAAGCGTGTTGTTTTGTACAATAAGGTATATATAGATTATTTGTTCAATGTACTATTTGTTTTAATTTACATTGTAAATCAAGATTATTATTTTTATTAACGTAAAAAAATTAAAATTGGTAAAAGAATCACTAAAAAATTTATAAAAATCAATATAAAAACGTAATTTCTTTTAATCCAAAACGTCCAATTTTTGGTTTTTCGGTTGTTTCAAGCTCATTTTTTATTTCCATTTCCAAATAACCTTCTTTGGTTATTTGTGTGATTTTACCAAAAAAAATATCTTCATTTGGCAATTTATACTTCGCCCAAATATTGTATTGAAACAAGTGTGCAAAATATTCTTCTTTTTGGGCAAGAAAATCACTTTTTTTCATGCAAAGATAATAATATTCTAAATGTTTCAGAACTTTATGCAATATATATTCCAAAATATATGTAAAATCTTGTGCCATTTTTTTTGTAAAACCCTCATTTGTTATTATTTCTTGATAAGTTGTCTTATAATCGTTTGTTATTTTTAATAAAGAGGTTGCAGTTGGTGTATCAAAAATCATTTGGTTGATATTAATGCCAATACCGACAATGCTTTGTGCAATATGTGTGCCTTTGAGTGTGTTTTCAATTAAAATACCTGCAATTTTTTGATTTTTATACAAAATATCATTTGCCCATTTTACTTTAAAATCATTTTCATTATTTTTAAAAATTTCGTTTAAAAATGGATTTTCAGTAGGATTTTCAATAAAAATTTCCCCCATTTTTTCAAAAAAAACTTCTGAAAGTGCCTTTCTAACTGCCAACGCTACAAAAATATTTAATGCAAAAATATTTGAAATAGCTAAAAAACTTGGTTTGAGCAACACCGAAAATGTAAGATTTTCGCCTGCTTTTGCTTCCCACACATTGCCACGTTGCCCACGCCCTGCGGTTTGATGTTGTGTAATAAGTGTAGTGCCTTCTGCCAAAAAATTATTTTGGGTGGATAAATTAGCCAAAACTGTATTGGTAGAATCACAAATAGGCAACCGAATAAGATTTTGCCCTATGAATAAAGTTTCAAGCATGTTTTTTTAAGTTTTTTCGTTTTTTTCAGTAATCAGTTAATTCCTTTAAAGGTAGTTATTTCCCAAAGGTAATAAACGATGTCAAAGGTGTTATAAAAGTTCCTATTTTCGTACCTGTTTTTTTTATACAGGAGTATTTTTAGTTTAAAATTTAAAATAAACCCCAAAAATACTACTTTTTTACTTTTTATAATCAAAATCCTTAGCTTAACAGCATTGTTCTTAGGTTTAGGAGCTAAATAATTAAAATAAATATTTTTGAAATTAGGGCTTGTTTTTGTATTTTTGTGCTAAATTTTTTCCTTTTTTCTATCGTTTTTTTATAAAATGGCAAATTTAGATACTCATTTACACGCCAAACATTTGGCACAAATTGCACAAGAATTACAAATTTCATTAGAACAAGTAAGTGCTACAGCATTGCTGTTGGACAATGACGCAACGATTCCATTTATTGCACGATACCGCAAAGAAGCAACAGGTTCGCTTGATGAGGTAAAAATCGCACTTATTCGTGATAGATTGGAGCAACTCAGAGAATTGGACAAAAGGCGTGATGCTATCCTCAAATCCATTCAAGAACAAGGCAAACTTACACCTGAATTGGAAACCAAAATCAAAGAAGCAGGCAATATGTCTATACTGGAAGATTTGTATTTGCCTTATAAACCAAAACGCAGAACAAGGGCAATGATTGCCAAAGAAAAAGGCTTAGAACCACTTGGGGAATTGATTTTTGCACAAGAAGCATTTGATTTGGAAGCAACCGCACAAACCTATATTAACACCGAAAAGGGCGTAAATACCATTGAAGAAGCATTGGCAGGTGCAAGGGATATTATTGCAGAAAAAATAAATGAAGATGCCAACGCAAGAGCAAAAATGAGAGACTTTTTTCAAAAAAATGCAACCTATACCGCCAAAATCATTGCTGGAAAAGAGGAAGAAGGGGCTAAATACAAAGATTATTTTGATTGGACAGAATCCCTCCAAAATGCACCTTCGCATCGCATACTTGCTATGCGTAGGGCTGAAAAAGAAGATATTATTTCGCTTGATGTTACACCTGATGAAGAAAATGCAATAGAATTATTGGAAACAAATTTTATTACTGCGCGTAATTCTGCCAGTGACCAAGTAAAAATTGCCATAAAAGATTGTTATAAAAGACTTTTAAAATCTTCTATTGAAACAGAAATGCGTTTGCTTTCCAAAAAGAAAGCAGATGAAGAAGCAATCAAAGTATTTGCAGACAACCTCAGACAACTTTTGTTGGCTTCTCCGCTTGGCGAAAAACGAATTTTGGCAATAGACCCAGGCATTAGAACGGGTTGCAAAACCATTTGTTTGGACGAACAAGGTAATTTATTAGACCATACCGTTATTTTTCCTGATAGACGCAAAACTGAAAGCATTGAAATACTTAAAAACCTTTGCGAAAAATACCAAATACAAGCCATTGCCATCGGAAATGGTACAGCAGGCAGAGAAACCGAAGGTTTTGTACGCAGTATTGGCTTAGACAAAAGCATTATTATTGTAATGGTCAATGAAAGCGGTGCCTCTATTTATTCTGCGTCTGATGTCGCAAGAGAGGAATTTCCTGACCAAGATATTACAGTACGTGGTGCTGTTTCTATTGGTAGGCGTTTACTTGACCCTTTGGCAGAATTGGTAAAAATTGATGCCAAATCCATAGGCGTTGGGCAATATCAACATGACGTAGACCAAAATCTCCTCAAAACTTCGCTTGATGATACTGTTATAAGTTGTGTGAATGCGGTAGGTGTTGATGTAAATACTGCAAGCAAGCAATTACTTACCTATATTTCGGGTTTGGGACAAACTTTGGCACAAAATATTGTGGAATACCGCCAAAAAAATGGTAGTTTTAAATCAAGGCAAGAACTTCGCAAAGTAGCAAGACTTGGCGAAAAAGCTTATGAGCAAAGCGCGGGTTTTTTACGCATTAGAAATGCAGAAAATCCGCTTGATTATAGTGCAGTGCATCCAGAAGCCTATCCAATCGTGGAAAAAATGGCAAAAGACCAACAATGTACCGTAAAAGAACTCATGACAAAGGCAGACATTCGCCAAAAAATCCAAGTAACAAATTATGTTACAGAAAAAATAGGGCTTCCTACACTCCAAGATATTTTGCTTGAATTGGCAAAACCTGCACGTGACCCTCGTGAAGCGTTTGAAGTAATACAATTCGCTGATGATGTGCATAGTTTAGACGACCTCAAAATAGGCATGTCGCTCACAGGTATTGTTACAAATATTACCAATTTTGGGGCTTTTGTGGATATTGGTGTACACCAAGATGGACTTATACACATTAGCCAAATGTCCACAAGACGCGTCAATTCACCGCATGACGTACTCAAAGTGCAACAAAAAGTACAAGTTACAGTCATTGAAATAGATATTCCACGCAAACGTGTGGCACTTTCTATGATTGGAGGTTCAGCAAGAGAAAGAACAACCACCACAAATCAAAAAGAAAACCAAAGGGAAAACCAAAATCGTAATCAAAACCGCAACCAAGAACAACCAAGAAACCAAACAGACAACAAAAAAGAAACTGAAAAAACAAATGAACAATCAGGAAATACACAAGAGGATTTTATGAAAAAATTGGAGGAATTGAAAAAGAAATTTGGAGGAATGTAAACGGAATTAAAAAGAAAAAATTAAAATACAAATATTCATCAACTTCCCAAAAATTAAAAAAATTGGGAAGTTTTTAAGCTATTTTATTTCCTCAATTACTGTTTTCCAAACCATAAATACATAACACCACATTATTCTATTCTATGTTGTTCAAAACAATTATTTTTCTTGCGATGACTGCTTGCCTACCTTTTTCTGTATATGCACAACCCACAAAAGTTGTAAAAAAAACTAAAATAAAGGTGATGTTGCTTGGCGTTTATCATTTCCACAATCCTGGTTTAGATCTTGTAAAAACGAAAGACACAGATATTTTATCCGTAAAATGTCAGCAAGAAATTCGAAATATTGTAGATATTTTGGCAAAGTACAAACCCAATAAGGTATTTTTTGAAACACACCCATCCAACCAACAAAAAATGGATAGTTTGTATAACGTGTATTTGGACAAAGGGTCAAACGATAAAAACGAAATTACCCAAATTGGATTTCGTTTGATGAAACAAATAGGCTTGAAAAAATCTTATTGTGTAGATGCAAACGGTAGTTTTCCTGCTGATTCCTTAATCAAAACGTGGCAAACAAACAATCAAAAAGCATATTTTGATGAGTTTATGGCAGAAATAAAAAGCATAGAAACAGAAATGAACCGACAAATTTCTGAAAATATGAGCATCAAAAAAAGGCTACAACTCGTAAATGAAAAATCTCACCGAATGATGGCTTTTAGCTTTTACAGCAAGTCTATTATTATGAAAGCAGGGCAAAAAGGAAATTTTATTGGTGCAGATTTAGCCCATGAGTGGTACAAACGCAATATTAGGATTTATTCTAATATTATAAGAGAATTGGAGGATACCGACAATACTATTTTTGTAATGTTCGGAGCAAGCCACCAAAGCGTATTGGAACATTTATTTGCGTTGCACCAAGAGGATTTTGAAATTATTGATATGGCTAAATTATTGAGATAAAAATTATTGAGATAAAAATTATTTTTAAAATTTAATTTTTTAATGCTGAAATAATCAAGAAAATATGGTCTTAGTCCCACATTAAGACCACATTTATTATTTTTTGTTTTGGTTAAATTTCAATTTCCCTAAAAACTAAGAAAAATTTTCTGAAAACTGTACTGTGCCTGCAATGTCTATATTTCCGTTCATTTCTTCTGCATTTTTATTGTTGCTTTCTTCATTATCCAAATATTCTTCGGTTTCCGTGTCATCTTCGGTTTCTGTGTCATCTTCGGTTTCGGTGTCATTTGCACCAAAAATAATTGCATCAAGAAGTGTATCATCTTCATTATCAATATTATCATCAAAATCGTCATCATTTAGTACTTCCCTTGTAGAAAAATATCGCAACATATACGCCTCATCTTCCGATTGGTCATCCTCATAGATGTATAAATCGTTTTCGTCTTTTTTGTGCATATTTTTACCCTTTTTGGTAAATTCTTGTATTCTTTTCAAATATTGGCGTTTGTTCAAATCTCCATGCCAAATATGCAGTAAATTCCCTTCGCAAAAACCAATTTCCGATTGCACATTTTCAAACCATTTTTCACTCCAATTTATAATTTCTTCCAAATTGTCTGTAAAAGATTTGGCAATACAACTGTGCATATTTTTTTGTGTAATTTCGCCTACGCTTGCGTGTGCTATGATATGGTCAGCACCACCAATAAGTGCTTTATCATACAAAAAAATATTATTTTGCCCAAAAAACACCTCACGCCTTGCTCCCCACGCAAATCCTACGTGTCCATGTATGTCATAATTGCTGTGCGTACTTTTATTTGGATTTTGGGTGTATGTTGCACAAAAACTTTTCCACACACGAATTACTTTTTTATCACCGTTTTTTCCACCCAATTTTTCACCTGCTTGCAAATTTTTGAGCGTATCTTGATAGATTTGGGGAATAGATTTTCCATTATTTTTTGATGTTTCAAAAGCTAATTCGTCTTTTTCCAAATGCACACAATAGGCAAAAGGTTGTATCACTTTTGCATCTTGTAAGGCAGAAATGCTTTCTTCAAACCAATTTTCATTTTCAAAAACCACATCAGCATCAAGCCAAAAAATATACTTGTATTTTGCTGGAAGGTTTTTTATTAAATTGTTCAACAAACTTTCTTTGTGCCAAAGCAAACTTTTGGTAAAAACCCTTGTAATATTTTCGTTTTCGGGCAATTCGGGCAAACTTTCGCCAATTACACACTCTACAATTTGGTGCGGAAAGTGTTTTATTTGGTTATAAAAAATATCAAAAGCCTTTTTGCGATAAGGCGATTTCAAAGGATTAAAATAACATGACAAAATAATACCTTCATCAAGTGAAAATGCAGGTCTTTCAGATTTTACTGAATTTTTTTTTGTTTTTTCTTGGGTTTCTTCTCCCCAAAACAATTTTTTTAAAAATGAAAACATAGGGAATTAGGAATTAAGAATTAGGAATTTTTTAAACCAAAGAAATTTTAAGAAATTCAGAAAAATACTTTAAAACGCTTTTACCTTAAATTCACAAACAGAATTTGATGAGAACGGTTTTTGTACTTGTTCCTTTTTGGGGGTTAGGTGCTTTTTTTATATTAAATTTTTAGCCCCAAAACGAATAGGCAATAAATCCAAAGAATTTTTGAGGTGATAAATAAATTGAGTATCTGCTTGAAAAAAAATCTCAAAATCCTTTTCTTGTTTTTCCGCATACTCATTTATTACTTGCCTACATGCTCCACAAGGCGAAGCAGGCACATATTCGCCTGCGTGATTGCGAGCTACTACCGCAATCGCAACAATAGGCGATTTGATTTGTGAAAGCATTACACCATAGTAAAACAACGCAACCCTTTCTGCACACAAACCCGAAGGATATGCAGCATTTTCTTGGTTTGCCCCTATCATCATATCGCCATTTTCCAACAACAATGCACACCCAACCGAAAAATTAGAATAAGGTGAATATGCTTGTTTGCTGGCTTCTTGTGCCTTTTGCCAAAGTGGTTTTGCATAATTGGGTAAATCTTCGTGTGTGGTATAAGTATCAAAATAAAAAGTATGTTGGTGTTGCATTCGTATTTTTGGTGTGTTTTTATATTATTTTAAAAAAAATAAAGAAAGTAAAAAGAAAAAATTTGTAAGAAAAATTCGTGAAGTGTATTGAGTAACTTTTTTTTCGTTAAATTTATGATTTTTTGGGTTAAAATACGTACAAATTTAAAAAAAAATAGAAAAAATAAAAATAAATTTTTTTTTTTCAAAATCTTTCTGCACCTTTGCAACAAGTTTAGTAAATGGCGAGGTAGCTCAGATGGTTAGAGCGTAGGATTCATAACCCTAAGGTCACGGGTTCGATTCCCGTTTTCGCTACCAACAAAGAAAACCGCTTTGAATACATGTATTCAGAGCGGTTTTTGTTTTAATAAACTTCTCCTATTTTAACCAATTCGTTTATTGTTTTCCAATTTCTGGTGGTGGCTGTAACTTTTAATTTTTGCTCAAAAAAATTATTAGTTAATTTTGAATTGCCATAACCATTAGGACAATATAAATAGATAACCTCGCCAATTACATGAAATTCATCTTGCTGATGTTGTAGAGATATAATTTTAGCCATATTTTCAGGTGTTGGTGTATCAGCTAAAAATGTAACATGCAAGGAAGAGACATCTTTTACATTTGATTCATCTTTCGCAAATGGATTATTTTCTGCAATTTGTTTTAATTCATCTAAATTTTTGACCAAAACAGGCACTTGAAAGTGGAATTTTTGTATAATTTCTTTTTCAATCTTTTCTGCTATTGTTGCAATATCAAGCACGACATTATTGTTTTCCTCATACTGAAAAACCACATTTCCGCTTTGTAGATAAGTTTTTACATTTGCAAAACCAATCGAGAGGTATAATTCTCGCAAAGCGTCCATTTTTATTATTTTTTGCCCACTTACATTAATACCTCTTAACAGCGAAATATATGTTTTCATGTTCTGTATTAAAATTTGTAAAAAGCATTGAGTATGTTGGATATATTTTTAATTGGTAATCATGCCATATACCATAAGTGCCCCAAGCAATATTAGCCCTGAATAAGCATACCAAGACGTTTTTGGCTCAGGTACTCTACTTTGAAGTGCCATCAAACCTTCTTGAGAAAGTTCATATAATTCGTTGTCTTCATGTTTGCGAATAGCCCACATCTTACCAATTGGGAAAAAAGGAATCCAACACAAATGAAAATATTTTTGTCTTACTTCAATATGATAATTCACCGTTTCGCCTTTGTTTGCAAAGCCAACTTCATCAGCCATAAGTTTTATAAGTAAAAAAGTATTCCAACCAAAAACAATCATAGTAGTATTTTAGTAAATGTTAGTATTTTTTTTGACACAAGATGTTTAAAAAAAGATGTTAAAAAAAACATCTTTATAAGACACAAATATAATTTTTTTTTAACAATCTTAAAAATAAATATATGAAGAATTATAAATTAAAATATTTTTTTAGAAATATACATATAAGAAAAACTATTCAAATTGTAATTTTTTATTGATTTACATTACATATAAAAAAACAAAAATTTACACTAAAAAAATATCTTAGAACAAATAAATCTTAACAAATAAATCTTTGAATATGTCGGATTTTATTCTGGAAGTAAGAAACGTTACAAAAAAATACGCCACACACCAAGCACTCTCAAATGTGAGCTTACAAGTGCCACGCAAACAGATTTTTGGGCTTTTAGGCCCAAATGGAGCAGGCAAAAGCACGCTTATTCGCATTATTACGCAAATTATAAGCAAAGATGCAGGCGAAATATTATTCAATGGAAAACCCCTTTTACTCGCTGATGCTGAACGCATAGGCTACCTCCCAGAAGAACGTGGGCTTTACAAAAAAATGAAAGTAGGCGAACAACTTGTTTATTTGTCGCAACTAAAAGGACTTTCTAAAAAAGATGCCATGAACAAGCTCAAAATTTGGTTTGAAAAGTTTGATATTACTGCTTGGTGGAACAAAAATGTGGAAGACCTCTCAAAAGGTATGCAACAAAAAGTACAATTTATTGCTACTGTCCTCCATGAACCCGAATTGTTGATATTGGACGAACCTTTTTCAGGTTTTGACCCTGTAAATGCACAAATTATTACCAAAGAAATTTTGGAGTTACAACGCAAAGGCACAACTATTATTTTCTCTACGCACCGTATGGAAACAGTAGAAGAACTTTGTGAACATATCGCACTTATCAACAAATCAGAAAAAATACTTGATGGCGGTAAAAACGAAATCAAAGAAAAATACCGCGCCAGCATCTACAAAGTAAGTTACAAAGGCGACACCGCACAACTGATGTCTGCCCTGCCAAGTGATTTTAAATTTTTGGAAACTGAAACCGAAAGTGATTTTTCAAAAACTAATATTTTTACAAGTTATATTCAAATTCCAAAAGGATTTGATACAAATGATTTTATCAAAATATTACTACAAAATGTGCAGATTGTAGCTTTCCAAGAACAATTACCGAGTATCAACGATATTTTTATTTCCTTAGTAACAGGCACTACAATTTACAAAAACCAACCTACAATTGAATCGTTCAACGTTTAAGGTTTAAAAAAACCAAAATTTAAAATAAAAAAGGACTTTAAAGAAAAATTTTTAATGCGTAAAACTCATCTTGTTTTCGTAGATAAATAAAAGTCCTACATTTTTAAAGATACAAAAAAAAAATCTTGTTTATATAGGATTTTTATAAAAAAAAAATTACACAATTATTTCAAAAATTATTGCTTAAAAAATTATTTTACTATGAATAAAATGTGGATAATTCTGTCACGTGAATACATCACACGTGTACGAAAACGAACTTTTTTGTTGATGACTTTGCTCACGCCTTTTCTTTTTGCCTTGCTTTTCATTTTGCCTATTTTATTAACATTGGGCTTGGAATCACAAAAAGTAGTAGAGGTTTTTGATGAAAATAAAATCTTTTTGGATAAGTTCAAAAGCGACAAAAAACTCAAATATGTTGCTTGCAAAGAAACTGACTTAGAAAAAGCAAAAAAAACCCTAAAAAAAAACAATAATTATGCTATCCTATACATTCCAAAATTTGAAATTGAAAGCCCAAAAGGTATTCAGATTTTTGCAGAGAAAAGTGTAAGCATCGAAGTTGAAAGTCAAATTACTTCACATGTAGAAAAAGTAATTGAGGACATTCGTTTTATGAAATCAGGCATTGACCGCCAAACATTGGACAAAATCAAAACTAATATCACAATTGATACACGCAAACTAAGCGGAGAGGAAAGTAGTGCAGGACTTGCGTTTGCAATTGGTTTTGGTGCAGCATTTTTGATTTATTTGTCAGTTTTTCTGTATGGAGCGCAAGTAATGCGAGGCGTAGTAGAGGAAAAATCAAATAAAATCATTGAAGTAATAATTTCTTCGGTAAAACCTTTTGAGTTGCTTATGGGCAAAATCTTGGGTGTTGCCCTTGTAGGTCTTACACAATTTGCATTATGGATTATCCTTACTTTCGCGATTGTAAGCATTGCAACACCCTTTTTGGACACCAAAAAATTGGCAGAGCAACAAATGGAAGAAGCAATAGGCAAAAACGAAAAAGTAAAAGAACAGGTTACAAAACAACAAGCAAAAATGGGCGGTGCTTTGGGTGCATTGGCGAATATCCCTGTAACCAAAATTGTACTTACGTTTTTGTTTTACTTTATTTTTGGGTATTTGATGTATAGTGCATTATTTGCTGCGGTAGCTTCTGCGGTAGATACCGAAATGGAAGCACAGCAATTTATTACCCCTATTTCTATGCCTTTGATTATTGCATTTGTGGCTGCACAAGCGATTATTCGTGACCCAGATGGGCAAGTAGCGTTTTGGTTATCTATATTTCCGCTTACTTCGCCTGTTGTGATGATGATTCGTATGCCTTTTGAAGTACCACTTTGGCAATTATTGCTTTCTATGGCATTGTTGGTATTGGGTTTTGTGGGTACTGCTTGGCTCGCAGGCAGGATTTACAGGGTTGGGATATTGTCGCATGGCGAAAAAGTTACCTATAAAAAACTTTGGAATTGGATTTTTTATAAAATGTAATTCCTTTTTTGATTATAGATTATGAATTATGGATTAACAGCCATTTTTTCGTGAAAAAAACGGTTAAATTCTAAGAATTTAACCGTTTTTTTTACAATTTAGCAGAATTTTCTTGCTGCTATACATCTTTTTAGAATTTAAAAAAAGTCTTTTTACTGCATTTTGAATATGTTTTTTTAAAATTTGTATAGTAGTCAGCAAATTTTAAAAATTATTTTTATTTATTTTTACCAAACGTTCAATAAAAATATTATATTTGCATATCAATCATATTTTTAATCTTATATTTCCCTTTAAACCAAAAATAAATCAAAAACATGGAAGAATTTTTTATTAAAACAGCAGACGAATGTGCAATTTCAGTAGGTTATTTCGCACCTGATAATCAAGCAACACCAGAAAAAATATTAATCATCAACTCTGCAACAGGCGTAAAAAAGAAGTTTTATACAGATTTTGCACATTTTTTTACGCAAGATAATTGGGGCGTTTATGTGTATGATTACAGAGGTATTGGGTTGTCTGCACCGCCTTTTTTGAAAGGTTACAAAAGCACGATGTTAGATTGGATAAAGGATTATGAAGCAGTATTAAAAGAAGCTATACACACGCACCCAAACGCCAAAATACACGCTATTGGACATAGTTGGGGCGGGCATATTTTAGGACTTGTGCCTGAAAGCAAACACCTTCACAAAGCGGTAATGGTTGCTTCACAAAATGGGTATTG
The DNA here is from genome assembly GCA_031425615.1 of Cytophagales bacterium. Lineage (GTDB taxonomy): Bacteria > Bacteroidota > Bacteroidia > Cytophagales > Microscillaceae > JAAFIN01. The sequence goes on along the minus strand of JANPJR010000188.1, from coordinate 39,985 downwards.
GCGAAATTGGTCGTTGGCTTATCAGCCACGTATGTTTTTCTTATGGCATATCCTCATGCCAAGTCTAAGCTATTTGTATGGTTATTTTCCGTCCAAACTCATAGGCATAGGCGAAAGTTTGCCAAAAAATATTGCCTTAGAATGGGCAAAATTTGGGCGAAATAAAGAATTTTGGCATCGTTTCATTTCAGAAAAAGAAAAAAACAGCTTATTAAGTTTTGACAAACAACTCCTTGCAATTGGTTTTGATGATGATACTTTTGCACCAAAAAAAGGCATTGACATCATGCTTGAAACTTATAAAAACGCAAAAAAAACACATTGGCAATTTAATCCAAAAGACCTTCATGTAAAAGAAATTGGACATTTTAATTTTTTTAAAAAACAATTTGCACCATTTTTTTGGGAGAAGCTTAAAGTATGGCTGGAAACAGAATAATTAGGAATGGAGAATTAGGAATAAAACAGCCAAAAATACTTTATTAGATTATTTTAAAATAACACGAATTAAACTCCAAAGAAGGATTTTAAGCCAAAAATTTTAACCTATTTTTTGGTTTTTTTCCCCTTTGGAGGTTAGGGGGCTTTTCTTACAAGATTTTAAACTCAATTCTCCTATTTTTTGCCCTATTTTCAGGCGTTGTATTAGGCACATCAGGTTTTGTATCACCATAACCTTTGTACAAAATACGTTCTTTATCAATACCAGTTTCCAAGAGATATGAATACACAGATTTTGCACGATTGAGCGAAAGCGTTTGATTGCTTTGGGCATTGCCTACGTTATCGGTGTGTCCAGAGATTTCGCCTTTTACATCAGGATTTTCTTTCATAAATTTCACAAGTTCATTGAGTTCTATTTTTGATTCATTTTTTAGGTCAAATTTATTAAAATCAAAAAAGATATTATTCAGCCTAAAAACTGTACCTTGTGCGATTGGGTCAAGATAAATATCAATCGTAAGTGGGTCAGTTTGTTTTTTTTCGCTATAATCAAAGGTCATATTTTTGAAAGCGTAGCCTTTTTTGTGAATTTCTAAGGCATAATTTGAGCCTTGATTTAGCACAATAAAATAATTGCCATTTTGCTTATCTGAGGTAGTGGAGGCTTGTTTTATATTTTCTTGAAGGTCAAAAAGGTCAATTTGTGCATCAATTTTTTGCTTGGTTTTGGCATCATACACAATCCCTTTTAGGAAATTTGTCTTAATTTTTGGTTGGATAATCTCAGGCACATCAAACACCTGTAAAAGACTGCTTACTTCTCTCCCATCTTTGTATTTGTCCAACGAATAATAACCTTTTTTGCCATCAGCAGAGATAAACAACGCAACTTGGTCTTCGTGTGTATTCAATGGATAGCCCAAATTCATGGGTGTAGTCCATTTTTTATCTACAATTTCGGTTTTATACAAATCAAATCCTCCCATACCTGCGTAGCCTTTTGAGGCAAAAAATAATGTTTTTCCGTTTGGGTGGATACATGGCGAAATATCGTCTTGGACGGTATTGACTTCTGCCAAATTTTCTGCTTGCGACCATTTACCATTTTCATCTTTTTTACTTGTCCAAATATCCCTTCCACCTTTTCCATTGGGACGCGCAGACACAAAATAGAGTGTTTTGCCATCAGCAGAAAGGCTTGCTTGTGATTCCCAACTGCGTGAATTGACCGCACTGCCTAAGTTTTCGGGTTCTGACCATTGGTCGCCTTGTTTGTAAGAAATAAATAAATCACATTCCCCCATCATTTTTCGATAACCACGTTGGTCACAAGACGTAAAAACCAATGTTTTGCCATCAGCAGAGATACAAGCGGTGCCTTCATTTTCGGGTGTGTTGATATTGTCTGAGATAGAAACAGGGACAGACCATTGTTCTTGGTCATTTTTTTGGCTTACATAAATACTTTCATCAGCCCCATTAGCAATATTACTTTTGCTGGAAGAAGGTTTTTTGCGTACTGTAAAAACGATTGTTTTTTGGTCACCTGTCAAAGCAGGAAAATATTGTAAGAAAAATGTATTAAGTGGTGCAGGAAGTTGTGTAGGTTTGAAATCCACAGGATTTTTGATGGCTAATACTGCAAAATCACAATCACGTTTTACTTTTTCAGTTTGTTCAATAAATTTGGCTACGGTAGGTTTTTTTGCTAAAAAAATTTCAGCGTGTTTTTTTGCTTCCTCATATTTGCCTTGTCCATACATAGCAAGTGCGACATTATAGTATGCCCCTTTAAATTTATCATCGTCTGGTGCTAATGCGATAGTTTTTTGGTAACAAGGCAACGCACTTTCACTGTCTTGAAAAAGCATATAAGTTGCTCCCATTTTATAATGTGCTTCTGCAAATTTGTCGTCAATTTCTACCGCCCTTTTGAGTTGTTTTAATCCTTCATCAAAACGCCTTTCTTTAAATAAATCGTTGGCGGTTTGGTATGCCTTTATGGCTTTTTTGTTTGTAGTGCTATAATTTTCGTTAGGTTTTTGGGCAAAAATTAAATAATTTTGCAAAAAAACAAATGAAAAAGCCAATAATAAGATGTGTTTTGTGTTCATAAAGCCAAAAATATATTTTTTTTGGAATTTTTTTTTATTTTTTTTAATAAATTTTTATTTTTTTGAAAAATATTTTTTCTTCCAGTAAATAATAGCTAAACGTTTTTTTATCCAAAAAAGCCTTAAAATCAATTAAAAAACATGAAAAAATTTTATTCCCCTTTGTTATCTGCTTCTTGCTTGCGTATTTCTTGCGTGGCTTTTTATACTTTTTTAGTATTGTTTTTTATTTCCCCCAGAAAAATAAATGCCCAAGATACACCAAAAAATTTCCCTGAAAATCCCAATAAAATTGATGAAAAAGGGCTTAAACAAGGAAAATGGACTATTTTTTTTGATAAAAAAGGAAATCTAATTAATGCCACACAAAACCCAGATTTTTATCGCATTGTTACCTACAAAGACAATAAACCAATAGAACTTGTCAAAACTTACCGCAAAAATGGCACATTGCTTATGCAAGGTTATTTGAAAGCTGACCAACCACAAGAAATCAAAGAAGGCATCACAAGTTGGTTTGATGAAAATGGCATAAAACAAACGGATAGGTTGTATATAAATGGCGAAATAAGAGGCGAAAAAGGGCTAAACGACAAAGGTGTAGAAGTATATAACACTACGATTGCACAAAAAGAAGTCCCGCTTACAATAGAAAACGTAAAAGCAAAAAAATATGAAGAAGCTATTGTCATTATGGAATTTCACGAAAAAGGCATTTTAAATGAATTAAAAGATAATATAAGTGGAAAACTTAATTATTATCAAAATTTATTGGAATGTTACGAAAATATCAAAGATAAAGATATTTTTAAAAATATCATCGCAAAACAATTAGAACAAAAAGAAGAAAAATTGAAAGAAATAAAAAATATAATTGTTGCATTGGAAAAATCAAAACCACAAGATTGGCAGACATTTTACCGAGATGGACTTAGTGATTATTACGCAGGCAATAACAATAAAGCCATTGCAAAATTGAAAAAAGCCCTAACACTTATCATTGAAAAAGAAGGGAAAAATACTAAAACATATTCCAAAATCATAAATACATTGTCCATAGTGAATACCGCACAAGGAAATTACAAAAATGGATATGATTTGGCAAATGAAGCACGCAATCTTGACGAAAAACTATATGGCAAAGATTCTGTAAATTATGGTTTGGCTTGTACCAATCTTGCACATGTCGCCACTAAATTGAATAAATTTGCAGAAGCAGAAAAATTATACGAAGAAGGAAAAAATATTGTAACAAAAACATTGGGCAAAGAAAACGATAGTTATGCCACAATTTGTAGTAATTTTTCGCTATTTTATTATGAACAAGGTGTTTACAAAAAAGCAATGGCACTCGCACTTGAAAGCAAAAATATACGTGAGCGTGTATTAGGCAAAAATCATCTGTATTACGCAGAATCTTGCAATAATCTTGCTGCAGTTTATGAGGCAAATGCAAATATTACAAAAGCAAAACAATATTATGAAGAAACCAAAAGCATTTACGAAAAACAATTAGGCAAAAATCACCCTTTGTATGCTACGATTTGTAATAATTTAGCCCGATTTTATGACAATCAAAATGCCTATTACCAAGCAACAAATTTGTATTTGGAATCTTTGGAAATTTTAGAAAAAAAATTAGGAAAAGAACACCCAAATTATGCGACTACTTGTAATAATTTGGCTTTTGTATATAAAAAAAGAAAAATATTTGACAAATCAGAAAGCCTTTTTTTGGAAGCAAAAAATAGTTATGAAAAAATATTTGGCAAAATAAACCGACATTATGCACTTGCTTGTGCCAATTTGAGTGATTTGTACACAACACAAGGCTTGTATGAAAAAGCAGAACCTTTGTTTTTAGAAAATATGAAAATTTTGGAGCAAATGATTACACGTGATTTTTGGCATTTATCTGAAAATGAAAAAGCCCAATATTACCAAAACCTTTCTGCAAGATTTGATGATTATATGAATTTTAGTTTGAAATATTACCTAAAAAAACCTGAATTTTTGGGCGAAGTGTATAATACATTGCTTTTTACAAAAGCACTTTTGTTTCATAGTTCAAATAAAGTAAAACAAAAAATTTTGAATGGAAAAGACGAAAACCTAAAAAAAATGTTTGAAAAATGGCAAAATGACAAAGAAATTTTGGTTAAAAATTATGCCCTTACCACCCAAGAACGCATTGCACAAAATATTGACCTCACAAAACAAGAAGAAGAAGTAAATATTTTGGAAAAACAACTTTCAAGCCAATCGCAATTATTTACCTCTGCACAAGACCGCAAAAAATATATATGGAAAGATGTACAAAAAGCCCTCAAAAAAGACGAGGTTGCCATTGAAATAAAACACATAACTCAAGAAAAAGAAACCCCTATTTTTGATTTTATGGGAAAAGGTTTTAGCGTAATAGGGCAAGAAAATGATTTTGCAATCATAGAAAATATATCGCCTTTTTCACCTGCACAAAAAGCAGGTCTGCAAATTTTTGATAAAATATTAGAAATAAATGGCAATAGCACAAAAGGGAAAAGTAACCAAGAACTTATAAAAATGACTGAAAATAATAGTTATACCATTAAATATTTTTCTTTTTTGCAAAATAAAGAAATTTCTTGTACCCTAAAAACGGATTCTGTTTTTAAAACACAAAAAACGTTAGAAACCAAATATGTTGCGCTTTTGCTCACAGCTACAAGTCAATACCCAGAAATTATCGTTTTGGATAATCCCGAAAAAATGTCCAAAGAATATTTGGCATATTACCGTAACCTTGCCATTCAAAAAGTAGAAGACGAAGAAAGTTACAAACATTATTGGAGCAAAATAAAAAAATCAATCCCTGCCAATACAAAAAAAGTTTTTATCTCGCTTGATGGTGTATATAACATTATCAGTATTGCCTCTTTGTATAATCCCGAAAACCAAAAATACCTGATGGACGAAATAGATTTGCAAATTTTATCCAATACAAAAGAACTTGTAAGCAGGAAAAACAACAATAAACCGCTCAAAAATGCTACATTAATTGGTTTCCCTGATTACAACAACACCCACAAAACTGAAATAAAAAACCTCACAGAAATTGAAATAAAAAAACAAGCGGAAGCACAAAAAACCCTAAACAAAAACCTAAAAGATGCCAAAGTGCGTTGGTTTAATGGTGAAAATGAAAACATAACAGCACTTGAAGGCACAAAAACCGAAATAGCAAATCTGGAAAAAATTTTAAAAACTCAAAAAATAGATATAAAAGTATTGTTGGATAAATATTCAACCGAAGAAAATATTAAAAAATTGAGTTCCCCACAAATTTTACATATTGCAACACATGGGTTTTTTTTAGCTGATATTACAAATGAAAATAACGCAGAAAAAATGTTGGGTTTGGACAGTAAAAAAGTGCTTGAAAATCCGCTTTTGCGTGCTGGATTACTGTTTGCCAATGCCAAAAATGCCCTCAAAAATGGTGGAGATGGTGTTTTGACTGCCTACGAAACCATGAATTTGGATTTGGACGATACTGAACTCGTAGTCATGTCTGCCTGTGAAACTGGGCTTGGCGAAGTGAAAAATGGTGAAGGTGTATATGGTTTGCAACGTGCCTTCCAAACCGCAGGGGCAAAAACCGTTTTGATGTCGCTTTGGACAGTTTCTGATGATGCTACACAAAGCCTGATGACCTTATTTTATGAAAATTGGATAACAAAAAAACAATCCAAGCGTGAAGCTTTCAAAAATGCCCAAATTGCTTTGCGTCTGAAATTCCCTGAGCCTTATTTTTGGGGGGCGTTTGTGATGGTAGGCGAATAAAATAACTCATTTTGTATGCTTGTTTGTTGTTTATTGAAATAAAACAAAAAACACTTCCAAGCACTTTTGCTTTTTGAATATGAAAAAAAAAGGTTAATTTTGCAAATTAAACTTTTTTTAAATGTTTATTAAATTTTATGAAAATCAAAAACGCTACTTTTGTGGTAAGCAACAGCGATTATCGCAAATGCCCTGAATTACAAAAACCTGAATATGCTTTTATTGGACGTTCTAATGTAGGGAAATCTTCACTCATCAACAAACTTGTCAATGAAAAAGATTTAGCAAAAACCTCACAACAACCTGGAAAAACACAACTTATAAATCATTTTTCTATCAATAATGATGAATGGTTTTTGGTGGATTTACCTGGATATGGTTGGGCGAAAGTATCACAAACAAAACGTTTTGAATGGGGGAAAATGCTCAAAAACTACCTCATGTATCGCCCAAATCTTTTTGGCGTATTTGCATTGATAGATATTCGCATCAAACCACAACAAATTGATTTGGATTTTATGGAATTTTTAGGGGAAAATGAAATCCCTTTTGTAATGGTTTTTACAAAAGCTGACAAACTTTCTAAAACCAAAGCCCAAACAATGGTAGAAGAATATCAACAAAAATTATTAGAAACTTGGGAAGAAACACCAAAATATTTTATCACTTCCGCAGAAAAAGGCGAAGGTTGCAGTGATATTTTAGATTTTATAGAAACCCTCAATAAAGATTTTCAAGAAATGAAAAAACACGAAAAACTTGAAAAAATGGAAATTGAAAAAATAGAGTATGAAAAAATAGAACAAGAAAAAATAGAACAAGAAAAAATTGAGACCGAAAAATAATTCCCCCAATTTTTCCTTGTTTCTAAAAAACACCAAAAAGACATTTATAAACCAACCCAAGTTGTCCGTATTGTGTATTATATTTTTTCCCAAAACTGAAAAAACCAATTACACTATAATTGAAGTTTATATATATTTTAAATGTCTATTTTTTATGGTTTTTTCTTAGAAAATCATAGCCAAAAACCTTTGCAAGGGTTTTTAACCGTTGCAAAGTTTAAACTACGATTTATACACTTTTTTCAATTACAGTGTACTATGACTGAAAACTTCAATTAAACTTCTTCCAAAAACCTTTTTTGAATTTCTTTTGTTGCCTCTTGCACACCTTCACGTGTAGCGAGAGGTTCTCCAATAGCAGTAAATTGCCAACCATTACCTACACGCATTACTTTACCCATTACCATTGCAATATAACCCGCAAAATTGGCTTCTGACGCAACGTTATAAGTTGCCAAAATTTCTTGTTGTTGTGTAAGGTCAAAAATACGAATATTGGCATACGGAATTGTTGCAAAATCTTGTTTTTTGTAAGAAGTCAAGAAAAAGAACAATGTTTGTGCTTGTGGAGCCATTTTTTTGAGGTTTATTTCAATAACTTCATTATCAATGTCATCATTTACAGAATCGCCCACCAAATCATCTCCGCTATGGCGTACTGCGCCATCTTGAGAGTATTTGCGTCCATAATAGATAATTTCCAAAATATTATTGCTTTCATCAAATACTGCTACAGAGCCATCTAAATCTACTGCTGTTTCAGAAGCAATTAACCCCCAAAGTGCAGAAGTTTTGATTTTGCCCCAATTAAGTCCAATTTGTATTTTTTCCAAAGTTTTTCCTGCTTTTTCTAAGGAAATTTTTGTACCTTTTGAGAGATTGATGCCTGTTTTTTTATTGAGTTCTATTGACATGTTGTTGAAATAAATGTTTGAAATAAATGCTGAAAAATAACTGTTTAAAATCTAAATACTTTTTTGTTCAATTTTTAAATTTCAAGTGCCTTTCTAATACTTTCTACTTGCCCAACAAGAATATTTACCAATTCGCTTATTAATTGGTTACCAAAGCCTTTTTTAACCAAATTAGAAAAAAACTCTTGGTTTTTTATGCTTCTTTTTTACATTTCCAAAGTTTTTTTGAAACCAAAATCCGTAAAAAGACTTATAAATGGCTTATTGGGCATATTTTTACAAAGATTTTACAAAAAATTTTATGCATATATATCTACATACCCCTGCAAACCTTTCTTAGAGCCAATGCCTGACGCAGAAAAATGCCATTCGCCATTTTCACGAAATAATTTCCCAAATTCTACATCAGTAAAATTTGAAAATTCATTATCAAGGTCATATTTCAAAATCTCACGCTTAGTATCAACATCTACAATGCGAATATATGCCTCGCTCAACAATCCAAAATGATGTCTGCGTGTTTCAGCCTCGTGAATACTCACAATAAACAATATTTCGGTAATGTCTTGATGTACTGCATTGAGATTGATAAGCACCATTTCGTCATCGTCATCATCATTGCCTGTGCGATTGTCGCCTGTGTGTTGCAACGCACCATCAGGAGATTTGAGGTTGTTGTAAAATATAAAATACTCGTCTGAAAGGAGTTTTTTATTGGCTGTAAGCATAAAAACAGATGCGTCCAAGTCCAAAGTTCCGCCTGATGCGCGTACTTCCCAGCCCAAACCCACCATTACTTTTTGGAGTGAAGGCTCTTTTTTTGATAAATTGAAAGACATTCCTTTTTTCAATGATATTGACATAATTAAATTGTGAAAAATAAGGTGCAAGTTACTATTTTTATGGAATTTCTATAAAATAATTAAAAAAAAATCTACTTTTTTTTTATTTTTTATAAATTTATTTTCGTGTTTAGTGATATGAATTTAGGTATCATTTAAACTTTTCATGTCAAACTTAGTCAAAAACAATAATATACTTTTTATTTTTTCTTTTTTTTCAATTATGAATGCACCTGACCTTTTGCACCTTATCCAACGTGCTACTTTTGGACTTTCGCCTGCTGATGCAGTACGTTTTGCAAATAAAAATACAAACCAAGTAATTGATATACTTTTTGAAGAAAGTAAAAAATTTACACCTTTGATTACACAAAAAGATAAAGAGGAAGAAGAAGAAGCCCCAAAAGACCGCAAAGAAACTAAAAGCGAACAAGACCGTAGAATGATGATGAAAGAAAACCGCCAAGCTATTCGCAAACTTAATACGCAGTGGCTTACACAGATGATGCAAGCAGAAGGACAAGTACGCGAGAAAATGGCTTTTTTTTGGCATGGACATCTCGTTTGCCAACCCAGAATGTTTAATCATGCAGTTCAATATGTCAATATTTTGCGGGAAAAAGGTTTGGGGAAATTTGGTGAATTGTTGCTTGCCATTTCCAAATCGCCTGCCATGCTTGCCTACCTCAACAACCAACAAAACCGCAAAAATAGACCTAATGAAAATTTTGCAAGGGAAGTTTTAGAGCTTTTTACGCTTGGACGAGGCAATTATACCGAAAACGACATCAAAGAATCTGCAAGGGCTTTCACAGGTTGGGGATTTGCAACAAGCGAATTCGTTTTTAGAGAAAAACAACATGACACAGGCGAGAAAACATTTTTAGGCAAAACAGGCAAATGGAAAGGCGAAGATATTATACAAATTATTTTGGCAAAAAAAGAAACTGCGATTTTTTTGGTTAAAAAAATATATAAATTTTTTGTAAATGAAACACAAACTATCCCAAATGATATTTTGGCAGATTTGTCCAAAAGATATTTTGATAGTGAATATGACACAGGCAGACTTTTGGCATATATTTTTAACCAAAAATGGTTTTTTGAAGAAAAAAATAAAGCCCAAAAAATAAAATCACCTATTGAATTTTTGTGCAATTTGCAAAGACAATTTGATATTACATTTGACAATACAGACAGCCTGATTTTTATCCAAAAAATATTGGGGCAAATCCTACTTTATCCCCCTAATGTGGCAGGTTGGGCAGGCGGTAAAGGTTGGATTGATAGCAGTACATTATTGTTTAGGTTACGTTTGGGTGGTCTTTTATATAGAGTTTCGGATATTGATTTGCAAGCAAAAGAAGAATTTGATGTCCAAAACAAAGGGCTTATGATAGGAAATTTAAAAAAAATGAAAGCAAATTTTAATTGGGAAAATTTAGAAAATTACGCAAAAAGTAACGCAAAATCGCAAAAAAATACTACTGAAAATCTGGAAAAAATTACCAACAATTTAATCACATTTTTCCTGCCTTATTCCCCAAAAAATATCCAAAAATACCTTGACACACAAGTAAATTCTACCCAAAATAATACAAAAACTGATGCAAACATTCGCCAAATTACACTTGCGATTATTGCTTTACCAGAATATCAATTGTGTTGAGAAGGTCAAAGGTTAAGGTTAAAGGGTTCAAAGGTTGAGGTTCAAAGGTTGAGGTTCAAAGGTTAAAGGGTTCAAAGGTTGAGGTTCAAAGGTTTGAACTTTGATTTTTAAACCTTTGAACTTTGATTTTTAAATCTTTGAACTTTGATTTTTAAACCTTTTTTGTGTATTTGTTTTTAGTTAAAGATTTTTGTAACTACTTTTGCAAAAAATTCAAAAAACAATAGCATAATCAAAAAAACCCATGAAATACAAACGTATTCTACTCAAACTAAGCGGTGAATCGCTACAAGGCGATAAATCTGCGGGCATTGATGCCAAGCCTTTGCAACAATATGCAGAAGAAATCAAACTTGCAGTACAAGCAGGCGTACAAGTAGCAGTAGTGATAGGTGGAGGCAATATTTTTAGGGGAGCTCAAGCAATTGGTACTGCGATTGACAGGGTACAAGGTGATTATATGGGTATGCTTGCTACGGTTATCAACTCTATGGCATTGCAAAGTGCATTGGAACACATAGGCGTTTTTACGCGTCTTATGTCAGGTATTAAAATGGAACAAGTGTGTGAGCCTTTTATCAAACGTAGGGCAGTAAGGCATTTGGAAAAAGGGCGTGTAGTGATATTTGGGGCAGGCATTGGAAGCCCTTATTTTACAACTGATTCTGCTGCAAGCCTTAGAGCAATAGAAATAGAGGCTGATGTTGTACTCAAAGGCACACGTGTAGATGGCGTATATAGTGCTGACCCTGAAAAAGACGATACCGCAGAACGTTTTACCAATATTTCTTTTGAAGAAGTGTATAGCATGGGGCTTAATGTAATGGACATGACCGCTTTCACACTTTGCAAAGAAAATGACCTTCCAATTATTGTATTTGATATGAATAAAAAAGGAAATTTGCTCAAAATTGTAAAAGGCGAAGAAATTGGCACGCTGATTTCTATGCGTTGATAAATGTAAAAATACCAAAAAATATAAAATAATAAAATATTTTAAATCAAAAAAAATAACTATTTTTGAGCAAAACATTATATTTGCCCATGTAAATATAATTTAAGCATTTTTTTCATGCGTTTTTTAATATTTTATTTATGAATATTGGAAATTATCACCTTACCGAAACAGGCATTGTATATCGCGCAAGCGTATACTGGGACGAATTACAAAATATAACTGCATATCTTAATCAAATGAGTGAGCGTTTGCCCCTGCAAACGTTTCAACGCTTGAGTACGAGTTTTATACTTGCATTTTTTTTGTGTTTTTTGTCTTTATCCAATGTTTATTTTATATTTTTGGTAGGATTGATGACACTTGTAGGCGTAACTGCTTCATTACAGTTATTTGCTCATTTTCTTTTATTCAAAAAGGTACAAAAAAAAGGTAATTTTTTATACAATATGCTCAAAGATGAATATCAACAACTTTGTATAGATTTTCCTGAAGAAACCAGCAACATGGATTATAAAGTTACGTTGGAGTACTATGCCATTGCCCAAAAATTCCCTTTGCCTGAATATTTGTATCTCTGTATTTTATTGCTTATTCCATTTTCTATTCTTGCATTAGGCATTGGTAAGATTTTTTTCAGTTAATCCAGTAATCAGTTTTTTCAGTTGATTTAGCTAATTCAGTTTTTTCAGTCCAATGCCTTTTATTCCCCTTTCGGGCAATGCTGTTATGTTAAAAATTTTTAACCTAAATTTGTGTTACAATTTTTAACCTAAATATTCTTGCGGAATATTTTCACACAACAACAAAAATAGAGAAAAAATCCTGAAAACCCTGTCTTTTATTTTATGCAACTCACTATCCAAAACCCTACAAAAACACTCAACAAAGCCTTTCTAAAACGTAATATCACAAGGGCAGAAATCACCCTTTTTAAAAATAACCTCAAAAAACTTTTTGAAAACCAAAACGAAAAAGAAAGCGAAGAATATCATAAAAATCTTTTGGGCGATTTTTTCAAAAATACATATTACAGCCCACATCATTTTATCAATACCAAAGGTCGCAATGATTTTGTAATTCACAACGACAAAACGCCTCAAAGTCCTGTTGGGGTTATCATAGAAGCCAAAAAAACAAGCAATAAGGCAGAAATGCCCACCACCAAAAAAATCAATACCAAAGCCCTCCACGAACTTGTATTGTATTATCTGCGTGAGCGTATCACACACAAAAATTTAGAGATAAAACACCTCATTATTACGAATCTTGCTGAATGGTTTGTATTTGATGTGCTTTGGTTTGAACGTGTGTTTGCTCAAAATAAATCTTTTGTGAAACAATTTGAAGATTTTGAAAATAAATTATTGGCAGATTATAAAACTGAATTTTTTTACAAACAAATTGTTGCCCCTTTTGTGGATTCGCTTACTGATGAAGTGGTTTTTACACATTTTGATTTGAATGAGTTTTTGCCCATTATCCAACAAAATGAAGATGAACAAGATATTTTGCTCATTCCTTTATACAAAATATTTTCGCCTCAACACCTTCTCAAAAAACCTTTTGCCAATGATAGCAACACACTCGACAAAGGTTTTTACTTGGAATTATTGCACATCATAGGACTTACCGAAACCAAAGACGGAAGTAAAAAACTTATTCAAAGACTGCCCAAAGACCAAAGGTGCGAGGGAAGCCTTTTGGAAAATGCCATTACACAACTTGACGCATTTGACAAAATCAACCAACTCCCTCACAAAAACACTTTTGGTAATACAACTGACGAACAACTTTTTGGCGTAGCCCTTGAACTTTGTATCACTTGGATAAACAGAATACTTTTTTTGAAATTGTTGGAAAATCAGCTTTTTGCTTACAATGAAAATGATGAAACATATCTTTTTTTGAGGGAAAACAAAATCAAAAATTACCACGATTTGGACAAACTTTTTTTTCAAGTGCTTGCCAAATTGCCCGAAAATCGTTCAAAAGAAATTCAAAATATCTTTTCGCAAGTGCCTTATCTTAATAGTTCGCTTTTTGAGGTTACTTCACTCGAACAAACGACTATCTCCATCAATGCCCTTGATTCTCATGTGCAAATGCCTCTGTATAGTGGTACTATATTAAAGGATTTTCATGGGAAAATGCAAAAAGGTAATATCAATGCCCTTTATTATTTACTTGATTTTCTTAATGCGTATAATTTTGGGAATGAAAATCCCTCCCAAATCCAAGAAGAAAACAAAAGCCTTATCAATGCTTCTGTATTAGGGCTTATTTTTGAGAAAATCAATGGTTATAAAGATGGCTCTTTTTTTACACCTGGTTTTATTACCATGTATATGTGCAAAGAAACTATCAGAAAGGCAGTTATCCAAAAATTTAATGAAGTAAAAAAATGGAATTGTAATGATATTGATGAACTTTATGAAAAAATAGAGGATAAAAAAGAAGCTAATCACATCATAAATTCTATCAAAATATGTGACCCTGCGGTAGGTTCAGGGCATTTTCTTGTGTCAGCCCTCAATGAACTTATTGCCCTCAAAAGCGACCTAAAACTTTTCTATGATTCACAAGGAAAACGCCTCAAAGAATGTACGATTGAAGTGCTAAATGATGAACTTGTGATATACCATGATGAAGATATTTTTCAATATAACCCAAAAAATAAAGAATCACAGGAAATCCAACAAATGATTTTCCACGAAAAACAAACTATTATTGAAAATTGCCTCTTTGGTGTGGATATTAACCCTAATTCTGTGAAAATATGTCGCCTAAGATTGTGGATTGAACTGCTTAAAAATGCCTATTATCGCCCTAAAACCAAAGACCTTGAAACCCTCCCTAATATTGACATCAATATCAAATGTGGAAACTCGCTCATCAGCAGATTTGACATCAACACAGATATGAAAGATGCCCTCAAAAAAAGTAAATGGGACATCAATATGTACAAATCCGCAGTACACAACTACAAAAACGCCACCGACAAACAACAAAAAAGAGAAACTGTACAACTTATAGAATCCATAAAAAACGACTTCCGCACCGAAATATCCAAAAATAACCCCCTAAAAAAGAAACTTTTTATCGCTCAAGGCAAATTATTAACCCTCACAACACAAACAAGCGTATTCGGACAAACACCCAAAGAAAAAAAAGAATGGGACAAACAAACCAATAAACTTACCGAAGAAATCCAAAAATTGGAAACCGAAATCCAAGATATTCAAGATAATAAAATCTATGAAAATGCCTTCGAATGGCGATTCGAGTTTCCCGAAGTCCTTAATCAAGATGGTGATTTTGTGGGTTTTGATGTCATTATTGGTAATCCGCCTTATATAAGTTTCCAAAGTGATATTTTAACCCAAAATCACAAAAATTATTTTGGACAACATTTTTCAACTTCTTTCAAAGTATATGACACTTTTGGACTTTTTTCAGAGTTAGCGATAACATTATTAAAACCAAAATTTGGTAATTTGTCCTACATTTGCCCAAGCGTATTTTTAACAAATGAGTCATTTAGTAAATTAAGAGAATTTCTTTTTAAAAATGGGCAAATTTCAAATATTGTAAATTGTGAAGATGGCGTTTTTTCAGAGGCAATTGTTCCAACTATAATTTATCAATTTATCAAAAATTCTGAATCATTGAAAAATATCATTATTTCAAAACCTTTTGGAGAAATTATAAATGGGATTTCTGAAATTGAAATGGGATATGCAAAAAAAAATGCAAATGAAATCATAAATATCAATATAACTCAAAAATCTATTAAAATTTTGGAGAAAATAGAAAAAAATGGTATTTATTTATCCAATATTTTAAATATAAAAGAAGCCATAAAAACAGGTAATAACAAGGATTTAATATCAAATGAATATTCTAATAAATTTCCTAATAAAATTATAACAGGAAAAGAAGTATCAAAATATTCTATTAAAGATTTTAAATACTTTGATTATAATCCAAAAAATTTAAGTAGAGGGCATTCATTAGAATTATTTGAAGGTGAAAAGTTATTTATTCGCAGGGTTGGAAATGATTTAATTTGTGCGTACTCAAGTGATTTAATATTCGCAACACATGTTTTATATATTGGGAAAATTTTAAGTTAATAACTTTTCTCTTAAATATTTAATGGCTATTTTAAATAGTAAATTAGCAAATTATTGGTATCATAACAAATATCCTAAAAAAGGTGATATTTTTCCTGAAATTAGAATTGGTAAATTAAATGATTTTAAAATATTGGAAACAAATAATCAAACCATTATCATTGGCTTAGTAGAAAAAATCCTTTCTTTAAAATCCGAAGACCCTCATGCAGACACAAGTGCTTATGAGTCAGAGATAGACCAAATAGTTTATAATTTGTATGGGCTTACTGCGGAGGAGATAAGGGTGGTAGAGGGGAATTAGATATTCCCTTTCGGGCTATAATTTACTAAACTTAGATACTTAATTGGATAACACCTTCAAGGTTTTGAAAAACCTTTAAGGTGTAAATCATTGATTATCAATACATTATAATTTAGTTAAAAATGGTGTTTTATTAACCGAAAGGGAATAGTTTTTCAAAAAAATGGTCTGGACTGGTTCAGACGATTATTTAAAATTCATTCTATGTCCTGCCAAACGAAATTTACAAAAAAAATAGGTTTTTCATTAAAATTGTCAGCGTATCATAATTATTTTATTACTTGATTATAATAAATTTTATTATTTTTACGGAAAATTTAACTGCATTATAATGAAAAAAGTTGTAATAATCATACCTACCTACAAAAAAACCTTATCAACTTCTGAACAATATGCCCTCAAAAGGTGTAGGACATTGTTAAGTGCATTTGACATCGTTTTTGTAGCACCTGAAAAGTTGGATATAGATTATTGCGCACAAAATATTATACACAGATTTCCAGATAAATATTTTGTTGATATTCAAGGGTATAATGCGTTGATGCTTTCCGCAGAATTTTACCAAAGATTTTTAGATTTAGGGTATGAATTTATGCTTATTCATCAATTAGATGCACTTGTCATAAAAAACGAGCTTCTATATTGGTGTGGTAAAAATTATGATTATATTGGAGCTTCTTGGATAGATAAAAAACGAAATTTTTTGAGTAGGTGTAGGCGTATATTTGATGCTTGGCGTTGGAAATCTTTTTGTAAAGGTAAAAAAATTGCCTTAAAAAAAATTAAATTAGATTACCTTACCTACAAAGAGGTAGGAAATGGCGGATTTAGCTTGCGAAAAATTGCAAAATTATTAGCCTTAGTTATTACACATCAAGATTGGATTGCAAAAATATTGACTCATACAACTATTCCAGAAGATATTTTCTTTGGTGTTTTATTAAATTTATACAAAAAAAATGAAATTTTGGTTGCTCCTTTTGCGGAAGGTATTAAATTTGCCTTTGAAATGCGTCCAGAAATAAGCTATAAGCAAAATAATTATGAATTGCCTTTTGGCGGACATGATATAGATGACTGGTCGCCTGAATTTTGGAAAAAAATCAAAAAAATTGCACCCTAACCAAGCCACAAAGGAGGCGCAAATAACAGCACTTTGATTTTCCCAACCTTTAAACTTTGATTTTTTTCAACCTTTTGAAACCCTAATCCATTTAAAAACTTTTGAGCCTTCGCAAAATCAAACACATACGACACTTGGTTTTTCTCCGAGATATTTTATGGCTTGCTTGCAACGCTTTTGGCGGTCCGCAAGCACATTTTGGATTATTTAGTAGATTTTTGGTTGATGAAAAAAAATACCTCAAACAAAGTGAATTATTGGAACTTATCGCATTATGTCAAATATTACCAGGTCCTTCCTCTACACAAGTGCTTACAAGCATAGGATTTAAAATAGGTGGTGCAAAATTGGCATATTTGACACTATTGGTGTGGAGTTTACCTGCTTTTCTTTTGATGACAAGTGTAGGATTATTGTTTTCTTACTTTCGGTATTATGAAGTTTCACTTGTATTCATGCGGTTTGTATTGCCTGTCATGGTGGGTTTGGTGGCACATTCCGTAATTCCATTGGTCAAAAACATTACCCCAACCAAAACAAGTTATACACTCTTTTCAATTTCTACAATATTAGCTTTATTTTTCAAAAACCCTTATGTCTTTCCTTTGGTGATGGTTTTGGGTGGCATTTTGACAAGTATTACACGTTTTCATGAACAAGAAAAATCAGCTAAAAAAGGGAAATTAAAAATTGCTTGGGGAAATTTTATTTTGTTTTGGAGTGTATTAATATTTTCTGCCTTGTTGGGATATTTGTTACGCGATTGGTCGCCTGCGTGGTCATTGCCTGTCCGATTATTTGAAAATTTTTATCGGAATGGTAGTTTTATTTATGGGGGCGGTCAAGTACTAATTCCTGTACTTTTGACAGAATTTGTAGTATTCAAAAAATATCTTTCACAAGAAGAATTTTTGTCAGGTTATAGTTTCGCACAATTTGTACCTGGTCCTGTATTTTCGTTTGTAGCATTTATTGGCGTGCTTTCTATGCGTGAATACGGTATTTTAGGCGAAATCTTAGGGGCATTTATGGCAACTGCTGGGGTATTTTTGCCTGGTACTTTTATTATATTTTTTGTCATTCGTTTTTGGGAACAATTAAAAAAATACCGTGCTATAAAAGCGTCTTTGGAAGGTTTGCAAGCCTGTGGAGCAGGTTTGGTATTGGCTGGTGCAATACAATTAGGTATTACATTGGTGCATAATTACACAGATATAGGTGTGGCGTTATTGGCATTAGGCATATTTTTATTTACAAAACTCTCCCCTCTTTGGCTTATTTTAGGGGCTTTATTGGTGGGTATTTTTTTGTAATAATCTACGTTGCACATAGCTTTTTTTATGTTTTTTTGTATATTTTTGCAATTATACAAAGCTTTTTTATACAGATTTATTTTTCTTTTCAGGAAACATGTGGAAATTTTTAACATTTTTACCTATTAAAGCAAAAATATTTACCATTTTGGTTTTTATTTTTGTAATTTTCTTTGGTTTGATATTTATTGGGATTTATTGGGAAAATAAAACACGTATTTTACAAAGTTCTGATGAACGTATGTATGCACATTTACAGGATTTGGAAGATGTTTTTACATTGCACAAAAGCGCCCAAGAACGACACATAAAACAGGCTTTGAAATGGGGACAAAATCAATTACAAGAAGAAGGCGAATTGAAAGAAAATTTAGGTAAAAGATTTATTACCAACATTATCAGCACAGAAAAAGAAAAAGCAATGCGTGTAGAACTGACTGAATGGACTTTGAATGGCAAAAGTTTTCATTTTGATACTACTTTGGTAGATAAAATTTCCAAAAATATACAATGTGATGTAAGTATTTTGCAAGTAATCCCAAGCGGTCTTGTACGAATTGCAACTACAAACCGCAATGCTGACAAACAACGTGTTACACGAACATTTATCCCAAATAATTCTCCTATTTATAAAAATATTATTCAAAATCAAACCTATCATGGCAAAGTTCAAATCTTAGATGCGTCTTATTTAGCCTATTATTACCCTATTTATAGCAAAGGCAAACTAATTGGCGCATTTGGTATTAGCACACCCGAAAAGGAGTTGAGCATTTTAAAAAGTGTCATTAATAAACATATTTACCTCAAATCAGGTTTTGCTTATGTAATGGACAAAGATGGTAGTGTGCTTATCCATAAAAATAAAAATTTTGAAGGTACAAATTTCAAAAAAATTAACCCAAAATTTTATAATTGGCTCATAAAATATAAAGATAAAGCCAAAGACCGATATTTTATAACTGTTCCACAATCCAAATATGTACCAAAAAGCATATCAGAATGGCGTTGGCAGTATTTCAAATATTTTGAGCCTTATGATATATATATTGCTATTGTAGTTCCTGAAAAAGAATTTTTTGAAGATGCCCTTAATAGTTTGGGACAACTTATGTTTTTTGCTTTTTTGGTGACTGTTATAGGCGGTATTTTATTGATAAATATTTTGATAAATCCTATTTTCAAACCGCTACAACACATCAACCAAAGCCTCAATGAAATGTCATTTGGTAAAACTGTACAACCACTCAATATTGTTTATTTTGATGAAATAGGAAAAATAGCACATTCACTCAACCAAGTTATAGAAGCAATCAAAACGTATTCACACTTTGCACAAGAAGTAGGTGCAAAGAATTTTGAAGCAGATTTTAAGCCTTTGAGTACCGAAGATACACTTGGAAATGTATTATTGGAAATGGCAAATAAATTGCAAGAAAATGAAAACGAAGTAAAAAAACGTACTTGGATTGCAGAAGGAAATGCAATCCTAAGCAATGTAATGCGTCAAAATACAGGCAATCTTACCCTATTAATGTCGCAAACCCTTAAAAATTTATTGGATTATATTAATGCACAACAAGGTGCTTTCTTTTTAATAGAAAAAGATGAAAACGACACAACTTCCCTCAATCTTGTAGCTTGTTTTGCGTATCAAAAAGAACGTATTCTACAAAAAAAAATAGATAGCCAAACAGGATTTTTGGGACAATGTATTCAAACTAAAAAAACGATTTTTGTGGATAATTTGCCAAAAAATTATAGCGAATTGATGACAGGCACAGAAAAACTTTATCCACATTGTTTGATTGCAATTCCATTAAAAATTCAACAAGAAATCGTAGGCGTAATTGAAATATTATCATTTAAGCGGTTTTTGCCTTTTGAAATTGAATTTTTAGAAAATTTTGCAGAAACTCTGACCGCTACTATCGTTGTAGAACAATCAAATCAATCTACACGAATATTTTTGCAAAAAATGCAAGAAACTACTGAAATGCTTGCACAACAAGATGAAGAAATGCGTCAAAATATGGAGGAAATGCGTACTACCCAAGATATATCACAAGACAAAGAAAAGGAAATAGAAAAATTGCTTGTACAAAGCGAAATCAAAGAAAACGCATTGAAAGATAATATCGAAGAAATGAAAAAAATGGAAGTAGAAGCCTATATACAACGCACTTCTCTGGAAAAAGAACTCGAGGAAGCCCTCACAAGAGAGAAGAATTTGATGATAGAACTTGCTTTATTAAAAAGTAAGCGTTAATCTTTAGTTTTTTCTGTATTCCGTTTTTATTGAATTTTATAATAAATGGATTAAAACCCATTGCAATTCATATTTTTATCCAACAACTGAATTAACCGACAATTGGATTAACTGAAAACCTTTTTTAAAAAAATAAAATTTGTCCGCTCCCACACACCACCAAACCCAATAACACACCACTCCATACTTGCAAAGGGGTGTGTGCCTGCAAATACAAGCGAGCAGTCATTACTAAACCCACAAAAAACACAAACATTTGTATCCAAAAACTCCAATCTTGGGAATTAGTCATTACTTGTAAGCCCACAAAAAAACCTAAAATACCGCCAATACCAACACCATGCGCACTTATTTGCCAAAAATATGTAATCCATGTGACCAAACCTAAACAAACACTTGTAGTCCAAAGTAATGTAGTAATATGAGGTAAGATAGCAATAGGAATTTTGTACGTAAAAAAATACGCACTAATAATATAAAATATCGTTGTGAGTAAAAAAGGTAAAAATCTATCTTCTTTTTTGTCTAATTGCCAATTATCTATGCTCCCCGCCCAATAAAATATTAAAATACTAAGAAAAGGTACTAAAAATGTAAGCAAAAAAAACACAAAAATAATTGCTAACTTGCTATTTGTTGGCACAGATACCGCATAATTTTGCGAATGTAGTAAAATGCTTACCGTAATCGTAACCAACAATAATGGGTGAAATACAACAGAAATAATATAAAAAATAATGGATAAAATTTTGTCTTTGTTCAAAATATAGTAAGTTTGATTGTTTTTAAAATTTAATCAAATTTAACCAAATTTAACTAAAAAATCAAAAAAACTAAATGCACCAAATTAACAAATAACCAAAAAAAACGTATCTTTGTATCTATGAATACAAAAAAAGCATTTTTTTTAATTTTTTTTTGTGCGTTTTCTACCATTTTCTTAATTTTTTTTACAAAAAAAATCTACGCACAAGAACAACAAGCAGGGAATCCTGGCGGTGAAAAAGTAACATTGGAACGTGCTGATGTACTCAAAAAAGTAGCAGGACAACCCAATGTACGCAAACTTGTGGGAAATGTAGTCATAAGACATAATGGCACAATGTTTTATTGTGATTCTGCTTATTTTTATGAAAACAAAAATGCAGTTGATGCCTTTGGTAAAACACGTGTAGTAAGCGAAAAAGGCTCTGTCATTACCGCAGATACCATGTATTATGATGGTAATACACAACTCGCAAGGGCAAGAGGACTTGTGAATTTGCAAGACGAAAAAATGAACCTGCAAACACCTGCATTAGATTATCAAATCGCCTCAGGCATTGCCAGTTATTACCAATCAGGCAAAATAGAAGACAGCGAAAAAACCCTTACCTCCAAAGCTGGCACCTATGACAGCAACAGCAAAATATTCTATTTTAGCAAAGATGTGGTACTTATCAGCAAAAAAGACCAACAAAAAATAGAAACCGAAACCCTCAATTATAATACCATTGATAAAATGGCATACTTCAAAGGCAATACCAAAATCACCTCCAAAGATGGCATTGTAAATACAACAGAAGGAAATTTTAATACTGAAAACCAAATTTCAAACTTTAAAGGAAGAACGTTTTTGAGAAATGGTGATTATACTTTAGAAGGTGATTCGGTGTATTTTGAACGCAAAACAGAATTTGGCTACGCGTGGGGCAATGTAATACTCAACAGCCTAAAAGATAGCTTGCAAGTAGAAGGAGATTTTGCATGGGTACGCCAACAACAAGGCGAAAGCAGGGTATATGGCAACGCAATAGCAAGACAGATTTCAGGTGTAGATACACTTTGGCTCAAAGCTGATACACTTTTTGCAGTAAATGAAAAAACAAAAACAAACCCAAAAAAATATCTTATTGCTTACCAAAATACAAAAATATTTAGAAAAGATTTGCAGGCAGTTTGCGATTCACTTGCTTATAATAGAGCTGACAGCACGCTCCAATTATATGGCTCGCCTATAATGTGGGCAAATAAAAGCCAACTTTCTGCAGACACCATTTTTTTAGAATTGGATAATAATGCCCCAAAAAAAGGATATTTAAAACATGAGGCTTATCTGATTGCAGAAGATACTTTACACAATTTTAACCAAATAAAAGGCAAAAACATGACTGCTTTTTTTAAGGAAAAACAAATAAAAAGGTTGGAAGTAAAAGGCAATGCCCAAAATATATTATTTGCACTCAAAGAAAAAACCAATGAACTCATTGGGCTTAATCGTGTAGATTGTAGCGATATGAATATTCTTTTTAAAGGAAATAACAAAGCACAAAGGGTTTCTTACATCAATAAAGTAGATGCTACTTTTACACCACCACACGAAATTGTAGAACCACAAAAGAAATTTAAAAATTTTAGGTGGGACATCAATAGAAAACCCACCAAAAATCAAATGTTAGTACGAAAAGAACAAATCGTAAAAAGTAAAGATAAAGATAAAGAGTAAAATTATTTTTTGGGCGTTTTGTAATTTTTAATGTATTTGTTGCTTTTAGGTGCAGTTAATTGCTCTTTTAATCGTATTTTTTTCATGATAATTTCATTTTTGGGATTTCTCATGAGTGATTTTAATATAAGCAATTTATGTGCGTTCAAATCCCCAAGCAAAACAGTAGTACGATAACTTATCCCTCTTAGTTGGTTTTCTCTGGCAACAATTATTTTTTGTCCTGACAAAATCAAATTACTTTTGAGGTTGTTTATTTTTTTCAACTCCTCTACTTTTATACCATATTTCACACTAATTCGCCAAAGGGTTTCACCTTTTAGTACAATATGGATAAGAGGTTGTGGTTTTTGGTTTTTGATTTTTTCAAGGCTATAACGCAAATATTTATCTGGTGTTTGTTGGTCTGGTCTGCGTATAGAGGCATTTTTGTTGTCGTTTTCTTGTTTGTCTTTTGGCTTTGGTACAATATTTATTTTTTCTTTCAAATCTTCGTTTTTCTTTGTTAAATCTTTATTTTCCTTTCTTAATCTTTCATTTTCCTTTGCAAAATTGTCGTTTTCGTTTTCAAAACCTTTATTTTTGTTTTCAACATTCCCCATTTTTTCTGGCGAATTTTTAACAGCATCTTGTTTGATTTTAATGGTATTTTCCACGTTATTTGTTTCCAAAGCTATGGGCAATATCAATAAATCACCTTTTATAAGTTTGGGATTCTTTTTTATAAAAAAATTATTATATTTATGAAAAGTAATGCTATCCAATTTTTCTTCTTTTATAATACTCGCCCATGTATCACCTTTTTTGCATGTATAGGGTTTGAATTGGAATTTTGGTTTAAAATCTTTCAAATAATTTTTCATAAAACCCCAAATGATAATAGCTTTAATAGGCTCTGCTATTTGAAGTGATCTTACAACAAATTCATGTTGTGATGTATTTTTTGTATCAATTTGAAAACCCTCAAATGCCTGTGCATTACTTTTAATGCTATCTTTAATTTGTTGGAATGTATAGAAAAACAAATTCAACCTTTTTACATCATTCCCAATGCTTATTCTTCCATATACCGTTTTGAGTTTTAAAATAAACCTATTCAAAACCAAATATGGGTGTTGTGTTGGCATGATATGCTTTAATTTTGAATGTGTATACCCAAAATGTTCCAAGAGCTGATAATCAATATCTTCTTTCTTTTTCTTATTAGTCGTTTTTTCAAATACTTTACTTGAACTTTCGCCTAAGTGAGGTAAGGTTTTTTCTATATTTACAGTTTTAAAATGTGTTATTTCAAAAAACAAGCCCGCACTTAATATTTTTGGCAAGCCTGCTTCTTCAAGCATTTTTTCTGCAATATTTTTTACATGATAAATATACTCCCAATCATATTCATCTACATCACTTTTGAGCTTGTCAGACAAATCTTTGAATTTTTGTTTGTATATCATTCCCTCAAATTTGACCTTTGTGTTGCCATAATGAATAATAGTATCATCAATATTTTTTGCTGAACTGTTTGTTTGAACAACAGTGATATTCAAAAAAACAAGCAATATCTGCACAACACGACAAGTAAAGCAGTTAAAATTCTTTTTTTTGGAAAAGATTTGACAAGAAAAAGTCATAAAAAATAAAATTTTGCTATAATTTTAGTGCTTATTAAAATAAAAATGTATTAAAGGTGGTAGCGTCTTTTTTAATTGTCTTTTTTAATTGTCTTTTTAATTTTAAGGAAAATTTTAATTTTATTTTTGCAAAAGCTAATTTTTATGAAAGAAGATTACTCTTTGACAATAAAATAAATTTTTAATACTTTTGAAAGTTAAACTCTACATATTGTATTTTTTATTTTTGTAAAATTATGGTAAAAAATTAGAAAACCAAAAAATTTAAAATATTATTCTGTTATTTTTATTTTAGATTAAAAAAAAACTTCCTTTTTCAAAAAAAAGAAGTTTTTTTTGTTATTTATTTAAAATAATTTACTTACAATTTTAGCAAAATTATTCTTGTTCTTTGCGTTCTTTGTTGCGAAAAGCAAGTTTGCCTTCCAAAAATTCTTCGGTTGCTATAATAGCAGGTTTTGGCAAGCGTTCATTGACACGTGAAATTTCTATTTGTTCTCTATTTTCGTGTATTTCTTCCATATTGGAATCCATATCTTGGTTAAATTTGGTCAATTTTTCCATCAATTCTTCTTTATTTTGGATAGAAATTTTGGAAGCTCTGCGTGCTATTACTGCAACTGAGGCATACAAATTGCCTGTACCTGAAATCAAATCATGCAAATTGCGGGTTTGAATAGAAGGATTGATGTTTTTTGGATTGTTCATGGTAAATTCAGTTTTATTTTTTTAATTTCAATTTTTCTTAATTTATAACTTTCAACAAACCTAAAAAAATTATGACAGAAAAGCAATAATAATTAGAAACTATTAGGTTTTAATTTTATGTTAGTTTTGTGTCAATTTTTCTGTTTTTTTCAAATCATTTATAATTTTCAGTGTGCGATTATACATGGCTTGTGCAGAAGAGGCAAATTTGGATTTTGGATAATTTGTTGAAAAATACTCGTAATGTGCAATAACTTCTTGATAGCGTTCTTTTTTACGGGTTTCTATGCTTTGTTTTGCATATTCATATTGCCCTTCTATACGTAAAAAAGAGGCTTCTTCATTAAATTCAGAATCTGGGAAATTTTTTTGAAAATTATTGAATCCCACAACAGAGGCTTTAAAATTATTGATTTTGAGGTACAATTTTGCGTGTTCAAAAGATTTTTTTTCTAATTTAAAACGCAATTCTTTCAAAATCTTGCTACATTCTTCAAAATAAGTGCTTGTAGGATAGGCATTCAAAAAACTTTGAGACGCTGCAATAGCATCAATCGTACTTTTTTGGTCAAGGTTATAACGTGGCGATTCTTCATAAAGCGACCTCACGTGCATATAACGTGCTTCTTGGGCATATTTAGAGGCACGAAACGTACCATAAAATTTTTCAAAATAATATGCTGCATACGTCATTTGTCTTTGGTAATAATGACAATACGCATAGCGAAATTCTGCTAATTCGTATTCTTTTGTACCTGTAATCAAAGTGCGAATTTCCTCCAATAGCATGGCACAACGATAATAGTCTTTTTTTTCGTAGTATGCCATTGCCCCATCATATTTTTCTTTGAGGTCGGTACTTCTACGCAATTTACCAAATTTGCAACCTGTGATGACCGCAAACAGGACAAATACAAACAAAATATTATACAGAAATCTTATCTTCATATCTCTAAAACCTTTCAAAAAGGCGTAAATAGCTTTTAATAGATTAGAACTTTTTATTTTAAATGCAACTTTTTTTAATTAAATAACTTTTAATTGCAAACTTAAAGGTGCAAAGATAAAGAAATATATCATAAAAGGACAAATCAAAAAACATATTTTATTTTGTATTGAAATTTTTTTGACCTATTTTGATATTCCTATTTTGATATTATTATCTCCTCCTTTTTATATATTCGTTGGGATAGTAAGAAACTGTACTTGCTAAGTTTTCAATATAAGACTTACCGTTTTCCAAAAAAAGTTTAGTTTCTTCTTCTGACAGTTGAAATGAAATATCAAATACCGCTATTGTACCACACACAACTGTCATAAAATAGCCACCCTCATTTTCATACAAAATATATTTCCAATCTTCTTTTAGAATTTCTTTCATGTTTAATGTTTGATTTTCAATTATTCAACTTCCCATTTTTAATTCCTAATTTCTCATTCTTAATTCTTCAATGCCTCGTTCAATCACATCATATACTTTTTGGAGGTCGTCCATACTTATACAATAGGGCGGAAGAATATACACAACATTGCCAAGAGGGCGTAATAAAATGTGGTTTTTGATAAAGAACTCATACAAAATATCCCTTATATGATTAAAATAAGATGTTTTTTCAGAGGTTTCGATTTCTATGGCGAGAATTGTACCTTGTTGCCTTGCTTGTTTTACAAGTGGATTTTTTTTGATTTTTTCCAAAAAATGTTGGTGCGAAAGGATAATATTTTGGCGTTGTTTTTCGCAATTTTCAGAAATCAACAACTCAAAACTCGCATTAGCCACCGCACACGCTATCGGATTAGCAGTAAAAGAATGTCCATGAAACAATGTATGCAATTTGCTATCAGACCAAAACGCCTCAAAAATCTTTCCTGCACAAGTAGTAATACCCAAAGGTAAAAATCCGCCTGTAAGTCCTTTTGAAAGACAAAAAATATCAGGCATATTGCATGTAAGGTGCAAAGACGCAAAAAGTTTCCCTGTACGCCCAAAACCTGTCATTACTTCATCAGCAATACTGATAACGTCATATTGTTTGCACAAATCCAACATTCTGTCCAGCATTTCTGCAGAATACATACACATTCCGCCTGCTCCTTGCACCAAAGGTTCAAAAATAAACCCTGCTACTTCGCCTGTTTTTAATAAACTTTCAAATTTAGTCAAACTTTCTTCCTCATAATTGGGCGTAGGAGCAAGCACAAAATCCACTTCAAACAAAAAAGGTGCAAAAGGTGCAGTAAATCCTCCCCTCTCTCCCACCGCCATTGCCCCAAAAGTATCACCATGATAGGCATTATGGAGTGCTATGATACGTTTTTTGTGTGTAATACCTTGATTATGCCAATACTGAAAAGCCATTTTAAGCCCAACTTCTACCGCAGTAGAGCCATCATCAGAAAAAAATACTTTTTGTTGATTTTTTGGTAAAATAGACAATAAATTGTCTGCTAATTTTTGTGCTTGCGGGTGCGTAAATCCTGCAAAAATCACTTGTTCCAATATCGTGGCTTGTTTTGCGATAGCTGCTGCAAGTATTGGGTTTGCGTGTCCATGCAATGTAACCCACCACGAAGAAATTGCATCTATGTATTGGTTGCCTTGTGCATCAAATAAATATGCGTCCTGCCCACGTATCATTTCTATTGGCGTTGATGCAGTTTTGTGTTGGGTATAAGGGTGCCAAATATTCATGTTTTTGAATTATGGAGTTGGGATTAGAAATTATGGATTACGATTTTTTCGCAAAAATAAAAAAAACTTGTTGATAGTGTTGGGTCTGGAATTAAAACTTAGCAAATTTTGATTATAAATTTTCATAATAAAACCACGCCTTTACCTCTTCAAAAGTTTCAACTTCATAGATTTTTTGTATATTCCCAATATGGGTTAAATATTTATCTATGTATTTCCAATTATATTCCCAATGTTCTTTTACAAAATTTATAAAACTTTTTTGAATTGTTTCTTCGGATAAATCTGCAACCACAAAATCATCTTCTTGACAATAATATCCTGGAAAATCCTTTTTTGTTAATAATTCAGATATATTCTTTGGTGTAATAATAATACAAAAATACACTTCGCCATTTCCTAATATTAAATGTGCATCAAGATTATCATTCCAAACATCTTTTACTTGTAATGTTAAAACACCTGGAAATCTAACTTTAAATTTCATAAGCAATTACCTTTTTATTTCACAGTTTTTCTTTTTACAATTTTCTTTCAAAATATTATCTTTTAAAAGTATGTTTTATACTTGCCAAAAAGCGTCTTTCAAAAATACACAAAGGGTAATTCAAAAAAGCCTTGCCCCAATAACGCCAACCATCCCATTTTTTTTTTGACAAAATCAAATGTAGTGCTATATAAGAATCCATATAAGAAACCATTTTTTTATACGATTTTTTAAATACTCCTTTTACTTTTGCATCTTCAAAAGCATATTGAAAAAAAAGGTTTTTGCGAATTTCTAATTTTTCTTCACTATGATTTAATACACTCCTGCTTTCGTGATTGATAAGCGAGGCACATATTTTATTGCTTACTTTTATACCTACATTTGCCATGATACGCACCCAAAGTTCCCAATCTTCTGAACCAGCGAGTTGTCTGTCTTCTTGAAATTGAAAATTTTTTGTGAGATTTTTCGCCAAAAAAACACCCATACAACTCAAAGGATTACCTGTAATAAGACAATCTACATCATCATTTTTAAGGAAATTGACTTGGTGTGAGGATTTCGAGGTTTTTGCATCAATAATTTCATAGCCAATATGCACAAAAGGCGGTTTTTGGTGTTGATTTATAACCGCCAAACCTTCCGCCAAATAATGCGGATAAAGCAAATCATCACTATCCAAAAAAGTAATATAATCACCTTTTGCCTCTTGCATACCTTTGTTGCGTGCTTTACCTCTTTCACCATTTTCTTGGTAAAAATAGCGTATTTTTTCGCCCCATTTTTCCACAAAAACTGCTACAATTTCTGCAGTATTGTCTTTGCTCCCATCATCTACAATAATTATTTCCCATGATTGATATGTTTGCTGGATAACAGAGTTTATCGTTTTTGTGATAAAATCTGCACGGTTGTAGGTAGGAATAATGACCGAAAATAACATTTTTTCTTCTTTATTTTTTTACTAATTTTTTATTTTTTAATACTTGAATTTTTGTATTTATCCCCCTTAGTGAGCCAGGAGCTAAATCCTACGTTTTTTGTTTCTTTTTGCGTGCAGCAGGAAAAAGAATATTATTCAAAATCAACCTATAGCCCGCAGAAGTTGGGTGCAATGTAAGGTCGGTAGGTTCTTCGCCTACAAGATGTTGATAATCCTCAGGGTCATGTCCGCCATAAAAACTCCAAGTGCCTTTGCCATACGTACCATGTATATAACGTGCTTCATTCAATTTTTTGGTTTCACCCATTACAATCACATCAGATTTGATAAGTTTTTTCTTAAAACCTGTGGTTTGTCCCATAAAACCTTTCAATACGTGGAGGTGATTTTGGGTAAGCATGGTGGGAATTGGGTCCCATTTTGCAGAAAATTTGAATAAATTAAAAAAATCATTACCTTCGCTCATACCAGGTCTTTCAAAATATTGCGGATTGTTGTCAATACTTGAATATTCATATTCATAAGGATTTTGGCTAATGGTAAAATCTTTAAACGCAAAACATTTTTCAAAATTTAATTTACCTTGTGCTTGCGGGTCAGCAGGGTCGCCATCATACATACTTTCACAAATATCTACACCTTCTGCAGCGAGTGCAATATCAAAGGTATCCGCAGCAGAACACATGGCAAACATAAATCCACCACCAAGACAAAAATCACGAATTTTTTTGACAACCGCCAATTTTAATTGTGATACTTTTTGGTAACCATGTTTTTTGGCACACGCTTCAAATTCACGTTGTTGCTCAATATACCAAGGTTGATTGCGATAATTTACGTAAAATTTTCCGTATTGCCCTGTAAAATCTTCGTGGTGAAGGTGCAACCAATCATATTTTGCAAGGTCATTTTTAAGCACTTCATCATCAAAAACAATATCATAAGGAATTTCAGCATAACTCAACACCAACGTAACCGCATCGTCCCAAGGTTGTTTGGATTTGGGTGAGTATACTGCAATTTTGGGGACTTTATCAAGGCGTACAGCGTCCATATTGGCATCTGGTCGGGCAATCTCTTCCAATATTTTGGTGGCATCTGCATTAGAGATTACTTGGTAGGTGATGCCCCTGATTTGGAGTTCTTTTTCAAATAAAGTAGCATATTTGAACATAAAACTTCCACCTCTATAATTGAGCAACCAATCTGCTTCTGCTTGTTTTTGGAGTACCCAATAGGTTATTCCGTAGGCTTTAAGGTGGTTTTTTTGGGTGTCGTCCATTGGTATAAAAATATAATTTGCCCATGCTTGGGCAATATGGACAAAGAAAATTCCCAAGATTAAGAGTAGTTTTTTCATTGTAGTTTTTTGAAACTATTTTTTAAATATTTTTTATTTTAAGGTTTGTATGATTTATAAAGATGAGGTTTGTAAAAAAAAATTCATCACTTTCTTCTTCTCCTGTCCATTCCAAAATAAAAGAGGCATATAATTCAAAATTATTTTTTGCAGTTTTCCAAATTCCTTTTTCTTGTTCAGTTTTAAACACCACTTTCCCCCAATCAAAAAAAATAAAATTTGGTTTGTATTGGTATTCGCTCAAAATAACCCATTGATTTGGGTATAAATTTTTGATATTTTCCCAAGATAAAAATTGATTAGATAAATGATATTTTTTTAAAAGTGGTTTAGCTTATTTTTTAAAGTTTTTCGTAACTTTTATTTTTACACCCATATTGCTTAAATTTCATCAAAAAAAATCCTCTAATCATTGCAATTCTTTTCCTTCTTTTTGCGTTTTTCGCACTTCCAAAATACTTTCTTTTATTTCTTTGGTAATGCTTTCTTTTTGAAACAATTTATCATATTCAGATTTAAAATTTATCCATGATTGATAAGGAATTACAACAGCCCGCTTTTTTCCTTGTTCATCTGTGATGTAATTTATTGTGGTTTGTATATTCATAATAATAAATTCAACCAGAAACATATATCCAAAAACGTATATATTGCAATATTATTAAAATTTTGGCAAAAAATAAATTTTATTTAAAAATACACCTTTGTAAAAATAAACAAAACATTAAAATTGATAAAAACAACGTCAATTTTAGTTGATGTGTATTATTATATGATTTGTTTATTTTTTTTATTTTTTTTTATGTCTTGCTTTAAATATCATTTTTCATTTTGTTTTTTTTGTTTATTTTTGCGTGTTTGTAAAAAAATAAAAAACATTATTTTTCGTTTTTTGACAAATCTTTGCAAAAGAACAACAATTAAAAGCCAAACAATTAAAAACCAATCAATTAAAAATATTATAATTTTAATGTAATATTTCTAAGCATTTTTTAATAGCAGTTTTTTAATAAAAAAAATTACCAAAAATTATCAGAAAAATTACTAAAAACACACAAATTTTATGTCTATTGACACCTCAAAAAGACCTTCGGGAACAAATTTTAACGCTCAAAACCTTATCCTTATCGCATTAGTGGGGTTGTTGGTTGTAGCATTGGTATTTATCAGCTATATGGCAAGTGACCGCACTAAATTGCGCACAGAAAGTGCTAAAAATAAAAAAATGGCTGACAGCCTTGACCGTCAAAGTGTGGTTTTTAACCACAAAATTGATAGCTTGAATGACGAATCAAAAGCCCTCAAAAAACAAATGGATAATCTTCTCACCCAAAAAGAGAAACTTATCCAATCACGTGATTCACTTACACGCCTTCTAAACTATTCACGCGCCAACGAAAGAAATGCAGTAGGCAAAGTCAGTATGCTTGAAAAACAAATTAGAGATTTGCAAGCTAAATTGAGTGATGTGCAGAAAAAATATGATGAAGCCTCACAATTTGCACAAACTACCGACGAAGAACTACAACGCCAACTCCAAGCAGTAAAAGCGGAAAGAGATGCACTCGCCACAGAATTGAAAAAAACCAAAGAAGGTGCTCAAAAATCTGAAAAAGATGCTAAAAATCCACTTACTATGACCACCCTTGCTGCTACGCCAGGCGAATTAAAAAGTGGTAAGTTTGACGCTTCTACCCGTTCTACAAAAACTGACCGTGTGCAAGTGAAGTTTAACATCAGTCGCCCTGTAGAAGCTGGCGAAAACATTAATTTTAGAATTTTTGACAGCGCAGAAAAAGAAGTTATGCTCAAACCTTCTTTCCGCAATACCCTCAATACTGCGTCTAATCCACTAAGCCAAACGATTGTATTAGAATTTGCAAATGGTTATTTGCCTACATCTGCAAGTGGTAAATTTACGGTGAGAGCATACCAAGAAAGCAACGAAAAAAATATCACTGCACGTGAATTGCAAAGGACAACATTTTCTATGAAATAATTCCAAAAAAACCTTTCAAAAAAACCTTTCAAAAAAAATACAAAAACTTTCTCAATAACTTACGAATAAAGCGGATTTTTTCAAAAGAAATCCGCTTTATTTGCATAAAATAAATCATCTGTTTTTGTAAAAATTCCCAATTCTTAATTCCTAACGCTCAAAAATGTTTCTCTCTATTGTAATTCCTGCCTATAATGAAGGCAAAACTATTCATTTTATTTTGGATAAAATTAAAAAAGTAGAACTTTTGGCAGATTTGCAAAAAGAGGTTATTATTGTCAATGATTGTTCAAAAGACAATACAGAAGACGCAATATTAGCCTACAAAGACGCAAACCCAGACCTGAATATCCAATATTATAAACACGAAATAAACAAGGGAAAAGGTGCAGCGTTGCACACAGGCATTGAAAAAGCAACAGGCGAATATTTGATTATTCAAGACGCTGATTTGGAATATAATCCCGAAGAATATAACCTTTTGCTCAAACCAATTTTAGACGGTTTTGCTGATGTGGTGTATGGCTCACGTTTTATGGGAGGCAAACCACACAGAGTTTTGTTTTTTTGGCATACAAAAGGCAACAGATTTTTAACTTCTTTATCCAATTTTTTTACAGATTTAAACCTTACAGACATGGAAACGTGCTACAAAATGTTTAAATCAAATATTATTAAAAGCATTATACTCAAAGAAAAACGTTTTGGTTTTGAACCCGAAGTTACCGCCAAAATGAGCAGAATAAAAGGCGTTAGAATTTATGAAGTTGGGATTTCGTATTATGGACGCACGTATGAAGAAGGCAAAAAAATTGGTTGGCGTGATGGTTTTAGGGCTATTTATTGCATTTTAAAATATAATATTTGGGCAAAAAAATAGATTAGAGATTATGAATTATGGATTTTTTGTTTCTGTAAAAATTCTGTTGCATTTTTCAGTTGTCAAAATGTGAGAAACGAAACACTTGACAAGCTGAAAAAATATCGTAGCTAAATTTACAGATTGTAAGGTATTGCAATACTACTTTGACGCATTTTTTATTAAATTTCCAAAAATATTTGCAATAAAATATTTATAAACATAATTTTTTTAGCATTTTCCAAAATAAATTTGGTTTTTGTAACAAATTTTTATAAAATTTGGTTTTTAGTAATACAAGAAAATTACAACTAAAAAATTCTTTATTTTATGAAAAAAATTCTTATTTTATTGTTGTTATTTGTTGTTGCAACACAAAAAGGTTTTGGGCAATATATTGCAGAAGGAAATTGGCATCAAGGCAAAGTTTTATTAGATACAGGCGATTCGCTCATGGGCAATATAAAATTTAACCTCAAAGAAGAATTATTATTAGTCAATAATGCACAAGGCTTACAAACGCTTTCTTCACGCAAGGTTGCTATGTTTTCTTTTTTTGATATAAAAGAAAAAAAAGAAAGGCAATTTTATACATTGATGTACCCAAAAACTAACAATTATAAAACACCATGCTTTTTTGAAATTTTGCACCATGGTGACAAAATCACACTTATAGGGCGTGAATCACTCGTTCAAACCACAAGTACCACTCGTGGTTATTATGGTGGCTATTATGGCAATCCTATGAATATGCCAATAAGTATTACAAGCGTTAAAACAGATATGTTTTTTTTGTATAACTCAGGGAAAGTAAAATCTTTTGGTGGAAGCAAAAATAGTTTGTATGAATTGCTTTCTGATGCCCAAACCCAAATAAAAGCATACATAAAAGAAAATAAACCAAATTTGGAAAAACCCGAAGATGTAAAACGTTTGTTGTTGTATTATCACCAATTAAAAAAATAGAAGATTTAAAAAAAAGATTAAAAAGATATAATCACAGAAATACAACATCACAGAAATACAACAAACAAAAACATGAGAAATAAAAACGTGATAAATAAAAAAACATGGACAAAAAAATATTAATTACAGGTGGAACAGGACTTATAGGCACTCGTCTTACTGAAATATTATTACAAAAAGGTTATAAAGTAGTTTTTTTGAGTAGAAACCCCAAGCCAAATGCACATATTCCTACTTTCAAATGGGATATTGAAAAAGATTATATAGATGACAAAGCCTTTGAAGGAATAGATTTTATTATACACCTCGCAGGTGAAAATGTAGGCGAAAAATCATGGTCAGAAAGCCAAAAAAAAGCAATTTTAGACAGTCGTGTTAATTCTATATTGCTTTTGGCAAAAAAAATACAAGAATTAGATATAAAATTGAAAGGTTTTCTAAGTGCCTCTGCCATCGGATATTATGGGGCTGATACTGGTGATTTGCTTTGTGATGAAAATACCCCAAATGGCAAAGATTTTTTGGCACAAGTAACCCAAGAATGGGAAGACAATACTAATGTATTTCCTACATTGAACATACCAGTTTCGCTACTGCGAATAGGTATCGTGCTTGCCAAAAATGGCGGTGCGTTGCCCAAATTAACCCAACCAATTCGCTGGGGCGTAGGGGCAAGCCTGGGTTCAGGCAAACAATTTTTATCATGGATTCATATTGATGATGTATGCAATATGTTTGTTTTTTTGATAGAAAAACAACTTTTTGATACATACAACGCAGTTGCTCCTACACCTGTAAACAATACCGAAATGACAAAATTGATTGCAAAAGTATTACACAAACCACTTTTTTTGCCCAATATACCAAGTTTTGTATTAAATATGATGTTGGGCGAATTTTCAAAATCTATTTTGGGCGGAAACAAAGTATCTTCAAAAAAAATAACAACTGAAGGTTTTTCTTTCGCATACCCATACCTTGAAACTGCTTTGAGAAATTTATTGTAAATGAAAGTTTTTTCGGTTGTCAGTTTTTTAAGTAATTAGAAACAAATGAAAAATAAAGTAGACAAGTAGCTAATTTGCTGATATCTTGTATGTTGTCTCCGAGTTTTACTCAGATATAATGTTGGGAATCTACAAAAATGTGCCCAAGTTAAATTTAACGCATTACTTGTTTTTTTTTTGTCGTTAGTTTTTTTTCGGTTTTATAAAGGGAAAATATAAAAATATATATTTAAAAAAAATAGGTGAAAATTTGATTTTCAACATATTTTTTTATTATTTTTGTCATCAACAATAAAAAACCCATTCTTTTATTTTTTAATCTCTTGTTTTTTAAATTTTTTATTATGAAAAAAAATCATTTGTATTCAGAAAAACCACTAAAAAAAACCTTTAAAAATAGATTTCTAAAATATACTTTTTTATTTTGTTTTTATATTGGGCTTGCCTCTGGGCTTACAAGTTGTTTGGGGCTTAATTTCCTTTCTTTTGGTATTCCGCTTTTTTTTCCCAATCCAAATAATAACCCCAATCCAAACCCACAAAATAGACAACCAAATAATAAAAATCCACAAGACAATAATACCAATAACCGCACAAATACAAATCCTTCGCAAAGAAGTACAGAGCTTGATTTGCGTCAAATGAGTTGCAGAGCAAGAATGGTAGAAGAACAAGGTGATAGTTTGCGTGTATTTTTGGAAATAGATATTCCTCGCCTTTCTTCGCAAGACAATTTGGCACAGTTACCGCAAGAAATCGCACTAAGTTTTGGTATTTTGGAAAATTATACTGCAAAAACGTTTGTAGCCACACAAAAAATAAATGTTGATAGCAAAAAATTTCAATATGATGCCAAAAAAGGATATTATTATACAGAATTTACAATGGAAAAACGCCCATTAATGCAAGCAGTTTTGATTACAGAACTCAAAGACATCAAAACAGGTGCAAAACTACTTTCTGATACGCCAATTCCGTATTTAACAGCCAAATTAAAAGAGAAATTTTACGTAGCAAAAAGCGAAAGTAATACGCCTTATTTTACACAATATTTATTGGATAAAGATATATTCCAAATCAAAAATACAAAAAATGAAACCAAAAGTTTTTTGGTAAAATATTTTCGTAATCCACAAGACCCTGCTACGCCTCCTATGAGTATGATAAACCGCAATATACAACGCCAACCAAAAGCAGACAGCGTTTTTAGCGTAAAAACCAATACAAAACTACAATTTACCACCAAAGGGCTTTATATTGTACAAGCAGATACTGCTGATTTTTATGGTATCACGTTGTATATTGGCGAAAGACAATACCCAAAATTTACCAAAATACAAGATGTGATTGAGCCTCTGGTGTATATTACAACAGAGTCAGAAATGCAAAGTTTGAAGAAAAATTTTACTGATGCAACTGTGTCTAAAAAGGAATTAGACAAAATTTGGCTTTACTTGATGAAAGGCAATACAAAACTCGCACAAGCCATCATACGCACATATTATACACGTGTAAAACAAGCAAATCATTTTTTTACTACTTATAAAGAAGGCTGGAAAACGGATATGGGCATGGTATATATCGTGTATGGCACGCCTGACAAAAGCATCAAAACACAAGATACCGAATATTGGTTTTATACCAAAGACCCCAAATATTCCGAAATTAAATTTACGTTCAACCGCAGACCAAACGCCCTAAGCGACAATAATTATATCCTTTCTCGCTACCCTGAATACGAACCTATTTGGTTTCCTGCCATTGAAAAATGGAGGGAAGGAAAAATACAATAGGAATTATGAATTAAGAATTAACCAAAAAATAATGTTCATAATCCATAATTCATAATCTAAAATCCATAATCTCAAAAAATCATGTTTTTAAAATATTTTTTTATGTCAAAAAGTCTAATTTTAGGGCTTGCATTGTTTTTTTTAAGTGTAGGAATATCATTTGCTCAAAATGGAAATGATGAAAATGAAGAA
Organism: Cytophagales bacterium; assembly: GCA_031425615.1. Lineage (GTDB taxonomy): Bacteria > Bacteroidota > Bacteroidia > Cytophagales > Microscillaceae > JAAFIN01. The sequence goes on along the minus strand of JANPJR010000188.1, from coordinate 2,116 downwards.
GAAGAAACCTACACACGTGAATATATGGGCGGTGTAAGCCTTTATACCAATGGCGGACTCATAGGAAGTTTATGGTATAGAGGAAGTTACGCCATTACCCCAAAGAGATTTTGGGGTTGGGGCGTAGAAATTGGTAGCATCAAAAGCCCAAAAGAATACCAAGTCCAAAGCCAAGCTACAGGAAACAATTTTATCTTGGGTAAACTGAATTATTTATATGTGTTGCGTCCCCAATATTCACGCAGTTGGACATTATTTGAAAAAAGCCCCACAGAAGGCATACGCATCAAAGCAAATTTGATAGGTGGCCCAAGCATTGGCTTTGTAACGCCTTATTATATACAATATAATTATGGTGCTTCAACAGGCTCATTATCAAGGGTAATATCAGAACCCTATGACCCTACAAAACATACTAATATAGGCAATATACAAGGTGCAGGAGGTATTTTAGAAGGATTTGGACAAAGTAAATTGCAAATGGGTGTGCATGCCAAAACTTCGCTTACATTTGATTTTGGGGTATTTGGTAGTTCTATTACAGGCATAGAAGCTGGATTTATGGTAGAGGCTTTTCCTAATACAGTTGAAATAATGACTTCTCCTGTTGTGGGGCAAACTGTGGAAAATCGCAACCTTTTTACTTCTGCATTTATCGCAATCGTTTTTGGTGTCAAACGTTAAAAAACACATTCTTTTACTAAAAACTTTCAACAATTTATTATTTTACTTTTTTAATCTTTTTTATTATTATTTTTATGGACGGTGGAAATTGGAAAGAAATGTTTGAGGCTTCGCAAAATGGAGATATGCAATTAGTACAATATCATATCAAAATGGGAATTGATGTCAATTATCAACACCCCGAAATCTTATGTACAGCCCTCAATGTCAGCATTGAAAATGGACATACTGCAATCACAAAATATTTGTTGGAAAATGGGGCTAATCCAAATATTAAATGTATGTTTGAAGGATTGGACGCTATGCAAACCGCTCAACGATACAAACGAAAAGAGATTATGGATATTTTGAAAAATCATATATCTGCTTAATAATAAAACCCACGTTGTCAGTTTTTAAGTTGTCAGTTTTTGTACATTTATGCAAATTTGTAGTTTTAACATAAAAAAGGACAAAACAGTCACTTATTTTTTTGAAAAAAAAATCATAACACACAACTTGGGTTAAAAAAAATGTCTGTCCTTTGATTAGGACAGACACTTTTTTAAATATATTTATAAAAACTGATAACTTATATTATTTCGCTTTGCCCACAGAAAAAGGTACTATTACTTTGGTTTTGTCCCAAAGCATTACGAGGTCAGCACCTTTTTTACTTTCTTCAAAAGAAATTGTGAGGGCTTCATATTCGTCTAAATTTTTGTCTACAGGTACTGATATTTCAAGCACATTGCTTGTTTTTATGTCATCATATTTATAAGCGCCCCATTGTCCGAGTGTGCTATTGAGAATTACGAGCCATTTGTCTTCTTGCGGGATAGAAAAAAGCGTGTAAGTACCTGCTTTTATACTTTTTTTGTCCACTTTTACATCTTTTGTGATGGTTATTTCGGTGGCTTCATTTGCGCCTGTACGCCATATTTTACCATAAGGCACAAGATTTCCAAAAATTTCACGTCCTTTTTTCATAGGTTGTCCATACGTAACTTTGAAATACGTATTATCGCTTGCCAAAAAAGTAGAAACCGCCAAAGGACTTGCTTTTGGACGCGGTAAAATCACTTTTTGGGCATTGCTAATAGAAATATACGTAAAAGTATGGCAAAAAATAACAGCTAAAAGAAAGAGGAATGATGCTTGTAGTTTCATGGATTTTTTATGTTTTGATTATTTTTGTAAAAGAGTTTTGTAAAAAAAATTCTATGCTTTTGGAATTATATTTTTGTTATTATTTAAAGTTTTTTATGTTTTTTCGTTAATAGTTTATCGTTTTTGTTTTTTTTTCATGCAATTTTACAAAATATAAAACGATTTTTATACATAAAAAGTTATATCAAGTCTTTTTTAATGTTTTTTTAACTACTTTTTATGATTTTTTTAACAAAACTTTAAACTTAAATTTTTATTTTTTCTAAAAAATTTATTCAAAAAA
>JANPJR010000187.1:0-1768 GCA_031425615.1 Cytophagales bacterium | reverse complement strand
ACTAAGAAACTTTTTGCTAAGTCTCGTAGTGAATATTCTCTAAGTATTGTACGTCAAGTACTGCGTAAGTTAGGTATGCGAGGAATTCGTTTAGCGATCGAGTACGGTGATAGAGCTACTTTAGTAGAGATGGTTAATTTTGCGGGTGAACTTTTTAACCAGATTGCACCGAACAGTCAAGACAAGCGTTACAAAGATAATGCAACTCGTCAGAGATTAGCTAATTTACTACTTCCTTTCCTCAATATCACCGATCTTGATCTAAGAAATAAGTTTGCGGAAAAATTGAACGATAAGCGTAATCAATATGACGTTAGTAATCGATTCATCGACCCAAATAATCGTGCTAAGGTTGCTGTCATTGATACGGATTGGAATCGTGCAATTTCTTTAGGAGATTTGGCTATACCTATTCTTCGTCAATCTGTGGGCGGTACATTGAGAATAGAACAAGCTGAAAATTTAAATGCAAGTTGTCAAATTGCAGCACTTAAATCTATTGACAAAATCCTGACAGATGTTTCTCGAAAAGTTAGTACGCTTTCTCCCTATTTGCAACATGACAATGATGAAGTGAGACTAGAAGTTGCTAATTTATTACAACCAATCCAAAGCCATTTAGATTTGGCATCTACCCAAATTTTGACAGCCTTACTTTTTACAATAAATTTACCCTACAATTCAAATGTCAATTCACTGGATAAATCAACTGTAGAAAGCTGTTTAAGAAATGTAGAAAATCACAAGCAAAATATTCGAGATGTCTTTGAGAAAGCTACTTCTGTTTGTGCAAATAATTCAATTTCCACGAGAAATTTCTTATCTAAGCAGAAAGAATTTCTTCTAAACCGAGTTAGTATATATTCATCAAACTTGAATATCATGTTAAAGAAGTTTACTACTGAGTTTGATATTCAAAAAATATGTGAAAAAATAGACCGCAATCATTCTCTTAAAACAAAATACTCTAAACAGCTTAAAAATTTGGATGATAAATGTAGTGGCATCAGAATTTCTATGGATTATTTCACTATAGGATTGATTGTTTATACGCCAGTTTTCGCGGTGTTCGCATACGCCATTCAACCAGTTATTGCTATTTTATTGGCGATGTTTCTAGGAAACTGTGACTTATGTATTACATTTATTAGATCTGGAGTTGCGGAGTCCAAATTCTTTTTTGCTTTGATTTCTGTATGGTGTGTGGTTAACTTATATCTTTTCCTTATGATATTACGAGATAGTAATTTAATATCTCAACAATCATCTATATGGGAACAAATAAGAAAAGTGGACGCAGAAGTCAATTCTTTACAATGGAAAAAAGATGAATTAGAGAGAAAATTGCCCGATATTGAGCGCCAAATAAAATTTAACCCTTAATTATTGTTTGAAATTGTTTGAAATGATGAACTATGAATTTCCCGATCGCCTTTCATCTCACTCATCAACCCAACCCCAAGTCTATCAAGGACAGATACGGCAACTCACCAACTCGGTCAGTCATCGATCTGCAAAAGCAATTATTCCAATTATAACTGAGAGAACCAATTACCCTCTCTGTCCGTTATATTTCCGATCCAAACGCCACATCAGATCAACGACTCCAAATTTTCCTACTGATCAATACAGAACTCAAACCCCAACCAGAACAAGACCAACTAAAGCGCCGACTCCTATCAGCAATCGAAAAGAGCGAATTTTATCAAATTTATCCATTTCAAGAGATAGAACTAAATACCGATCAATTCCCAACCCTCCAAAATCT
>JANPJR010000186.1:0-2343 GCA_031425615.1 Cytophagales bacterium | reverse complement strand
TGTTGAGGAAACTAGAAAAAATGGGATTGGTAAAATAACAAGTTACAGGCAAAGGAAGACTTCGTTCTTGGATCGTATTAGAAGATTGTTCATATGTGGTTTGAATAATTTATATTAATTCATGATTTAAAAATCACCTATACATATATTGATCTTTTATTATTGTTATGTTATTTATATAGTTGTTATATGTTGTTATAATGATGCTGTCTCAGTTGATATTGTACTCCAGTCTTTAAAAACATGATCAAAGCTTAGATCACTCCATTCAAAAACACCCAAAGTATTTCTTTCTGTCCACTTGTGACCAATTGCATAGTACATATTACTAATATGCAATCCATCATCTGTTAGTTTTGGTAATAACAATGCAAACTGCGTTGCTGAATTGCAACATTCCTCCATAGATTTATATTCTTTTACATTTTCAGTTAGCTCTATTGGTGCCATCCAGCATATGCCTTCTACATTTATACCATTGTTATCATCAAATTCTAACTGTACCAATGTGATATATGATCGAGTTGTTTCTACTCCAGTTGGTCGATATGCAATCCACACATTATTATTATCATCAACAATACCTGAAAGAGGACAGCACATCCTAACTGCTTCTTCTGCTTTTTCTTTTTTGCCAAATATTTTAATGGTTCCACTATTCTCTCTGTTTTGCTTAAATTTTTGACTTTCATTGTTACTTGATTGTACTGTTTCAAGTAGGTTGGTAAGTGTTTCTAATTGATAATGTGCTTTCAAAGAAATTTTTTCCCAATCTGCATTCTCCCTTTTAATTGAAAGGAGTGGTTTCACTTCTTGTATTTTTCTCTCCCCTTCAAATCCACCTTCCCAGTTAATAAGTAATGGACCAAATAGTTCATGTGCTTTTGCAACAGCTAAAATACCTAATGAATTACCTTTAACAAAATTAGGTCTCTTGTATTTTTTCACTACTTCATCATCATTTGTGTCATCAGCTTCCCAAAATAATGTTTCACTTGTTGCATACTTTAGTATATTAGTATCCATTTCTACCATACAGTCCATGTACAGTTTGATCATACAATCCATGTCGGGTACAATTTCTTTAGATGACATGATACGTGACATCATGGCATTTGCAGATGTAATAAATCGTAAAATTGTTCTATAGTCGATGATATAATCAATGTCCAATCTCTGCTTTAACCTTGATTTAGTTAAAGCTGGTAATATGATAAAGAACTTTTGTGTACGTGCATAGAATAAATAATTTTCACTAACCCAACTTCCAGTACCCCATGTTGATGTAGAAAGATTTTGTGGTGAAAAATACTTTGAAACTCTCATTGTTTTTACAAAGTTAAAATATAAGTTTGCTTGCTTACCAAAAGGAGCTAACAAAGATTGTTTACTCAACCAAATAGTAAGCATATCAAAATTACTTTTAACATGACCCAAGAATAGCATATGCATACCTGCATAGTGGCATTTTTCAAAACCAAGATCATCTTGCCATAATGCTGGAAACTCAAATGGAATATTATGTTCTGGATTTGAATACATGCAAATTTCCTGTATTATGTCTGAGGATAATCCACAGGTTTTTAAAAATGCATTACAATTTGTTTTGTTCCAATATGGTTTCTTTGATTTTAAATCCATATTCTTTGTAGTAATGTTATGATAAGCAAAATCACATACATCCTTCAACCATGAAACTGATAGTTTCGACATTTTCAATTGTTGCTTATCACCTGTTTTAGGTTTTTTATGTATTTGTTGTGACTCAACTATTTCTGTAATCTTTTTATGTATAATTTCTCGACTTTTTGGTGGATCTGGTGCATTAACGCTACAATCATTAATAGTAGGATATCCATCTGGAATTGGAAAATAAAAATTATTATGAAATACATTCCATCCACAGCATTTGATTTTACTTTCACAATCATTATGGTTGTCATATGTCATACCATCATCAAAATATTCCATAATTCGTTTAGAACGACATTCTACACATGAGGGCAGATAATTATTTTTCATTTGTCCGTCTACTTCTCCAGCATTACCCCACATAGCTGAATATTTTCCAGCATGATCTCCTGCATGAAACATAGATACACGCTCAGGTCTATCAACACATATAATTAACTTTCCTAATTTAACTTTGATCATCTTGTTTGTTCCTCCATGATAAAAAATCTGCCCATTTGTAGATAAGTGTTCAATCTCCTTACCATAAATATGATCAACAACTGAATGATCCTCAGATTTACCAGAAATAGACATTAAATATGTATTTTTACCTGATGTTGAAAATTCTGGTGGACTAATAGTAAATGTTTGAATCCAAACTTGATTTCT
>JANPJR010000185.1:0-3582 GCA_031425615.1 Cytophagales bacterium | reverse complement strand
TTTTTTGAGAATAAAAATGAGCAAGAATAAACGTTTATTGTGGGTTTTTCCCATACAGATAGTTATTTTAGTTTGCTCATTTCATTTGTATTGCAAAATATTATTTCATTATAACCTTTTGTGCAAAGTTATGACAGATAGCAATAGCCAAAAAAATATGGACAAATAATCCATTGGTTGCTCTTGTTTTAGAGGCTTTTTGTAATCCAGTTAATTCATTTATCCAATTAAAAAGGGATTCAATTGGTTGCCTAACAGAAGAAACAGAAGCAGAAATCATCTGCAGCCCTTTTAAATTGTCTTGTTCGTTCAGCATCTCCTTTTACGAGTTTGACAGGGGTATAGAGATAGGTATTTTGTTCCTTCATAAGTTGCTCATTTAGCAGAATATCGCAATAGGCTTTGTCTCCAAAAATAGCTTTATCTGTTAATTGATTGAAAATTGGTTTTACTACTATTAGGTCATTTCCAGATGCTTTTGTAATGCTTATAAAATCTACTAAGGGTAGTTTTTTTTGTTACTTTTTTTGCCACAGTATGCATTTTAACCCCATAATACCAAATACCTTTTATGGCACAAAAAGTTTTGTCAGATATTTCAGTAGCTACTTTACCTTGTCGTTTTCCTGAACACAATATAATTGGGAAGGCATCTATAAGCACAATTTCCTGCTCAATATTTTGTACAATAGGCTTATTATATCATTCAATTTATTTATTTTGGTCTTTATTTTTTTCAACATATTTTAATTTAAAATTAGACAATCCTACACAAACTTATATAGCTAAATCTAAATTTTTATTTTTTTCTGGTTTTTTTAATCTAATTTTATGTTTCAAAATATAGTATCTTTTTACACTTCCAATGGCGTTTTCTATCTTAATTCTTTGTTTTGCCAACGCACGATTTTCTAATTTTTGCGTATCAGTCAAGGGGTGCTTTTTACTTTTTTTATGTCCTATTTGAACATCAACTTTCTCTCCCAAAACACCTTTTATACCCACAAAACCTAAGTCAACCCAAAGCCTTATTTTTTCAAAATTGAACGCCATCAACTCCTTTTTAAATATGGCAAAATCCACTGTACTTCCCAAATAAATATTACCAAAATACAATATACGTTTATTTTTATCACAAATCAACAACATAATTATGGGATGGATTTTTTTTTCCACTAAAACCTTTTCTTTGGGTTTGGTTGTCTTTTGACCTTTCTATGGGGATTTCAGTCCCATCAATAAAAATATCTGATACATTTTCAAAGGTTTTTTTGAAGGTTTCTTCATCTGGGAAAACCCTTGAAGCAAGCTGTTTTTCAGTGGCTAATGTATGTTTTAAAAAAGGTAAAATATAGCAAATATAGCGATGAGCTGAAAAATTTGAAATCCCAAAATTCACACCCAACACCTCAAAAGTTGGACTTGTTTTTAGCCAATATAACACAAAAAAAAGTGCCTCCCTTGAATAAAAAAAAGAGGTTGTTTGCCTGTAATAATATGATTATTTTTGGGTTTGTAGTGTTGTGCAAACACATTGTGAAGTGCCTCAAATTGCGCTAAATTTAAGCCTATTGTGACAGAATATTGTGAATCTTTTTGCACATTTTCATATATTGGGTACATAATTTTACGCTTTTTTTTAATTTTTATTTTTCACAAATTTACACATATTTTTAGCTTTTTTGCATTTTCTGAGGCTTATTTTTTAAACAATTTTGAAAAACACCATTTAAACGATTTTAAAAGAAATAATAAGTCTAACTCGCTACTATACAAATTTTGAAAAACACATTCAAAACGCAGGAAAAAGGTTTTTTAAATAGTTTTTACTAAAAAAATAATATATTTCTTTGAAAAATTAAAACAAATATTGTGTTTAACATTACTATCAGTTTGTAATTTTTCAAAAAATCAGGGTCAGCTACGGTACAGACCCAATTTTTTGAAAAATGGTATTAAAAATATTGTGTTTAAATCGTTTTAAAGCACTTTTTTTTAAATTCTAAAAAGATGTATAGTAGTAAGTAAGTCTAATTATAAATAGCCAAAGCGTAAAGTTGGCTCCTATGCTGAATGAAACAAGAGGTATAGATGGAAATAAAAAAATAAATGGCAGAAAACGAGTGATTGTGGCAGATACATGAGGTAATATTTATGGTTGTATTGCTCATGCTGCAAATTTATCTGACAATTATGGTGGTATAGAAGTGATGAAAAAGGTGGAGGAAATATTAAAACTGAAAGAAAATATAGGAAAGGAAGGGCAAAATATCAAAAAAATTTTAGTAGATGCTGGCTATAAAACGACCTTTATTGAGACCATGAAAAGTGAATATAACATTGAAGTTGAAATTGCACAAAAACCAGAAGGGTCAAAAGGGTTTATTCCGACAGCAAAACGTTGGGTGGTGGAAAGAGCATATGGAATTATAAATTTTCAAAGGAGATTAACCAAAGATTACGAAAGAACAGCATTATCTTCTGAAACTATGGTTATTTTATCCTCTATTGCTATGCTCATCAAAAGATAATTTTTAAACATGCTCTAAAAATATCTATGCCCAACAAACCATTTAATTTTTCATTCGTTTTATGAGTTGGTTTTGTGTTTTTTTCTGCCCAGCCATAATACGAAGTTGGTTTCTCAGATATTGAAAATTCATCATATTTTACCACTGAAACCTCTTGTGCATCCGTTAAACACGTATTTTCTAAATCTTGTAAATATGATTTTTTGGCTTCTTTGTCTGCATTTCCGAATCTGAATGTGCTTTTTGATGGCTCAAATTTAAGCGTTCCAATAAATCATAAATCCCTTTTTTATAATCAACTTCATACGTTTTTTTCAAATATAAACACATTATTTTCCCTGTCCAAATATTACCCTCCAAACCCACTTCAAAAGGACTTTTTTTAATAACCACTTCTTTAAATGATAAACGTTGAGCTTCTGTCAAAGATCCTTTTTTAGGTCTTTTCGTTTTTTTACACAATAATTCAAAACCTCCTGAAAGGTAAGTTTTTATGTGTTTTCTTGCTGTTTTATCACTTATTTCCAATATACCCAATATCTCAGAAAACTTGTACCCCTCTACATACATTTTAATCGTTTTTAGTTTTTTGCGTATATATTCTTGTTGGTATTTCTGATAATATGAACTATATAATGGCTCATCAAAAAATAAATCGCTAATTTTGTTTGGCATATAAATTAAATTTTTGTGTATATTTTTAACGTATAATTCCGTAAATTATTACCCTTCGGGTAATAATTTACAAAATGTGTTTTTTAGTTAAACCTAAAAAACACCATACTTTTTCCACTAAAATTGTCGGAGTACCAAAAGCTTTTGAGGGTGTATCAGATATTTTTATAGATATAGGCGGGATAGGAATAGCTTATCTTGCATAATATGAATAACTTTTTAAATCTGCATAATATTAGTACGATTTTTATAAACGAGCAAACCCTTTTTAATTTTCATTAAAAAGGGTTGCTTCTTTTAATACTAACTTCTGGCATTGATTTACTCTTCCACGTTTGACCGTAGTACCATCAACGCTGTGGGGCTTAACTTCTCT
>JANPJR010000184.1:0-2203 GCA_031425615.1 Cytophagales bacterium | reverse complement strand
TAAGCTTATTGAAGTTATTATTAAAGTTATTACATTATCCTTTTCATCATGTATTTCAAGAAGTTTCCTTTGGCTCCTCGCGCGGTGACATATGACACAGGCGATGCTTTTGATCCCTTCCGTAAAGGACTTTCAGAAGATGACGATACGGTAATGTTAGGAAATCGATTGGTTCATGAACGTGCATCAGAACGAACAGTAGTGATTCAACATGTGATTTCATTGTGTGAATTTCCAGAAGACTCGACCATGGTAGCATACATTGATCAGGAGAAGTGGTCAAAGATATCTGATGTTATTAGTATTGGTATTAGCGATGTGAACGATATTAAAGTTCGTAGTAACGATAAAAATGCGTTCAAATCAAAGCCATTAAAGATTCATCAACGTATGTTACAAGGTTTTCTTATGTATTACAAGCGGAAGAGTATACTTTGTGGACCGCTTTGCAAGAATGACGTACTCGGAATCACGAACAATGACTTTGTTGCGTATTGTTGCTCGCGTGATTTTCATCATGACTTAACTTTATTTGCAGTAAAATCACAAAGTACGTCAGATGTTATTGCACCTCCAAATTCGTTTGCATATCTCAGCACGCAAAGTTTTTATGATAGAGGCGGGAGTGTTAACTTAAACGTAGAAGCAGATTTGGACAAGAGTGACAGCGATGATATTATGGAAGCAAAATATGACAACTCATGCAATGGTGATATTGAAATTGTCTTTGAAAAGGAAGATGACGCTCATGATGATGTTTCAGAAGACTATTTAGAGGCAAACAACGAAGTTTTAGTCGTTAGTGAAATTGGAGATATGTATATTGAAGCGAAACCTTATTTAACGCTAGATAAATCATTGGAGAAGATAAAAGAAGCACGTTTATTCGACTCGGACGCCGTCAAATATAAGGCAGTAGCACGTGACCTCGACCACAAGCGATATGAATCATCCAAGGATAGTAACGCGTACTGTTTTAAGAAGGCCGTGGAGTTTAATAAAAAGAAATATGATCAGGTTTTAATGGCGTGGGATTATGCTTTAGTTGCTTTGGATGACGAGGAACATCATGGTAAAGAATCTGAGTCGAACGATGCAAGGTCAAATCTGACGGAAGATGAGATCGGACTAGATCAAGATATGGTAAATCTTGCTCTACGTACGTCAGACTCACAGAACCTAGCTATTTGTGTCATTTGTGGTACAGCTGGTGTACCAAATAATCCTTGTCTGCACTGTTGTATGTTTAATAAAGTTTATGGTGACCAGCTTTTCTCAGGAGAAGATACTTCAACGATGAATCACCCGAGATATAACTGTTCAATCGAACGTTGGAAGGAAATCCTGCAACGTGGTTTATGGTATCCTGAAGATCAAGAAAGTGTTGATACGATGGAATTGGGACGACAGTTCTGGGAATCAGCAGAAGAACAAGAAGAACAGACAGTTGCAGTTGGACGTGAAGTTAATGTCACAAATATTGAATTTGCTCAATTTCAAAATATAATTGATGATGAGGATGAAGTACTATCAACTGAGTCTACTAAAGATAGTACAATAATTGGTAGTGTAGAATCTAAGGCCAAACTTGATAGTAATAGTGGTAGTGATGCGTCTGATGTTGATCGCATATTGATCCATCGATTCTCTTGTTATAAATGTAATACATGGGGTGAGCCCGAAGGTGCTGTTTGTATTACGTGTCAACGTAGGAACGGTGAAATCACTGAGGAAGCCAAGCAAAGTTTCTATACACCAAGATATCATCGTGCAAATCCTACAACGGATGAAGAAACAAAAGAAGGGGTTGACTGGTTTCGTAATCATTTCCGCTCTATTATGGAAAGAGAAATAATTCGATATGTACAACATAGTACTGTCGCAACCGAAGTCGATCAGTTCTTACATTTTGGTTTAGAATGGGCAGGACAGTATTCCATGTCCGAACGTTTTTCAAATGATGGAACTGTCCATATGGCAAATCGTCGACGTGCATGGTTTGATTCGTCATTTTCCAGCATTGCTGATTTTGCAGGAAATAGTAATAGATGGTTGACACCTTTTAGGCTTTATGATCGCCAGGCACGTGCTTATGATAATCTTGTAATGATAGAAGTAGAATTAGTTTTTTATCAAGAGGTAGCTTTATTTTGGTTAATGCAAAATCATATTATTACAAGTGATGGAAGAAGCTTTGAACAAC
>JANPJR010000183.1:0-2282 GCA_031425615.1 Cytophagales bacterium | reverse complement strand
TCGAGCGGCAATGGTTGATTCTACAGAATTTACTTGCATGCAATCAATACACCAATCCATGGAGTGGGACAAGGAGGGACAGCTAGTCCAGCCTTTTGGTTCATAGTAAGCTCAACACTGTTGATTGTCATCGTAATCATTCACATGGAATGTCTCTCATGTATCCAACATCTCAACTATCATCACGTCAATGGCTCGAAGCACTTTTAGATGACTCTCTTATCTTAACTAATGTCGAATCGACACAATATATCACCGAGCTCACACAAACACTTAAACTGGACGCACAATACTGGAAAAACTTGCTAAGTATGTTGGGAGGTTGTTTAGAATTGCCCAAGTGTTTTTACTATGTACTTGCGTGGACTTTTAGGACCGAAGGCGATCTAATTCCTGTCACTATGAACAAGCTTTAACGTCTTGCCCCACCTGTGAAAATTCAAGAATTTGGAAAAGATACCTTCACGGAAATTGCTTTGAAAACACCAGAAGAACCACATAACAAGACTCTCGGAGTTAGGAAATTGATGAAAGGGAATGATGTCACACATATAAATGACCTTAAAACTAGGAGTTTCAATACATCCTCTATCGTTGCCACACGCGGTCTGCTTCCCCATCAAGCAGATGTGGCACTTTGAATGACTTACACCCCAGCTATGACATACAGCCTACCAGCTATTTATATTTCTAAAAAAGTCATCGATAAAATACATAAGCAAAAGCGATAAAGAATTTTACACCAGCACTTGGTTTCGATTGCAACTTTCCGAGATCTGTTATATTGGGTCCAACAGAGTTTGGCGGTGAAGGCATCCCTCATTTACATACCGAATCGAATATTCAAAAGATTGAAATTCTCCTGGCTAATGAACGCGGTAAAACGTAACTTGGCACTCTATTTTGTATCAATCTTGGCTGGGTGCATTTATAGGGCGAGGTGAAGCATTTTTAGCATCCCATTATCCCATCCCATATGCATAAGATTGGTTTACTGGCGTTCGAATTTTTTGATAAAGATTAATGGCAAGATCACTATATACAACGTGTATTATCCTAAATTAGAACGCATCGGTGATGAATACATAATGAAATTGATGGCCAAAATATCTACCAAGCTTTCTGCCAACCAACTACGTTATATCCATATCTGGTAATTGTACTACCAAGTGAATACCCTTTCGGATCTCTGTAATGCAAAGGACGATCAGATGTTAGATATTTGTTTGCAACATCCAACGGCAACTCATGTTCATCACTTACAGACAGATAAAATATCGAAGGTGCACGGGTCACATCAACTACCACCAGATTCAACCTCCACCTTTCAGTTATGGGTCAGATACTTAAGACTATGTTTTCTGAAAGTATTTTGCAAAAACCTATGGAAGCTACCAGGTTTGTGAAATGTGTCGCCAAACGACTCGCAATCGGCTTGGCGAGGATACTTGTCAACGGACCAAAAACAATTTATTCTCCGGGATTCAACATGTCTTACCACATATTCGACCATCATTAGCTACACCCTTGTCACTACTATTTTTACATAAGCCTCGTCACCTATATCCATCTCTTTGATGCCAAAGACTTTCGTTCTAACCAATTATGAGATCGCCATTGACGGCAATATTATGGTCTATCATACAAATTGCTTACACTTCTTTCGTACACCCAGTACATAATTTCAACAAAATGATTTTCAAATACCAATTATCAATGCTCCACAGTGGCAACCGTAACTTTAACTGCATTACAGGATTCACGATGTGGATGAGCTCGTACAATGTGTCACATCATTAGATACCAAAATGTATGTAGTCTTGGTGGACTCAAAGATCAAAAGGCTCATTTGGCGTTTTGGCAGGAACTAACGCCATCGAACTCCACAAGATAGATGGGCCAGCTCCGGGGTATGGTGAACTTGCATATTAGTATCGCAGTGAATCTTATGGTTTGCTGACAGGTGTGAGTTTTCTCTGTCTATTACTAAAGACTTATCAGATCCAGATACCACCCAGTCGGAACTTGGTTATGTTTAGTGAAAATTTTAATTGGTACGATGTATACAACGTATTATTGCTGATCAGACGTATCCGAGAATGTTTATTCGATCGGATTCGGACGTCATTCTTCAAATTACACACGATGTTCAATGGCTTCAAAATTTTCATTGGAATATTATATTGGACCACGTGAAAGGTCATCTAGATGATGGTATTCAATATTCGGAACTAGCACAAGAATCCCAATTGAACGTGGACGCAGATCGTTATGCAACAAAT
>JANPJR010000182.1:0-2077 GCA_031425615.1 Cytophagales bacterium | reverse complement strand
AAAAACACTAAAACAATAGTAAGCTCTTGGTTTAACAAGCGTTAATCCAGACTTTTAATCTGATAAGTTTAGTACTATAATCGCTTTACTAAATCAAACAGTCGCTTCAACAACTAACTAACTGTTTTACAGTCACTTAATTGCTACAAAGAGGAGGCTGTATCGTTGCTATTAACAAACTGATTTCTAAATATTGTGATTACTCTATTACTAATATTTCTTGTTGCTGCGCTGGGTTGCGCTCAAATGCTGTTGAAGAATAAGATCTATCTTCCTTAAGGCAGTAGAACTAGTACTAGGTAGTACTGTACTACTGTACAAACATTCCTCAAAGTCCAGTACTCTGCAGTATTTGTAGTACTAGAAGTACCCTTGTACTGTGTACTGGATGCAATACTAGTACTGTGTACCAGTGGGAGGAACAAACAAGAACTGATACTGGAGGCATGTACTCTACTGGCAGTACCTGGTACTGGTGCACATCTTGCCACTCACCTTTGTTCAGACTTCCTGGGACTTGTACTAGTACTGTATTGGAACAAAAATTCGTAGCTCAGTCAGTTTTAGGGCAATTTCAATGATTCTTTCACCAATAATTGATTAAAAAGATGTCCCTTTACAATCTCGAATCGCCAATGCCGTTATTCCAAAATGATTAGCGAAGCAGTTTACTTTTCATTAGCACACACAATAATTAAAAAGAGATCAATCTTCTATCTCCATTATCACTCAGCAACCAGCCTGACAAGAATTGCGATATCTCAACACTGGTAAGTCGGATTTTAATTATCGAAAATTTTATATAAACTTCATGTCATGATGCATCTAACCGTGTTATCCACAACGTATCAACTGAAATATTGCAGGAGATACAACGACGAGTATATCGAATCGAAATAATTGTAATTGGTGAATGTTGATGACTGCTGAAGATATATTCATATCTCCAGTTATATCCAACCTTTTTCGATGCTTGAACTCTCTAAATGTTCCTTAGGTTACTGTCAACGTTGTTCGTGCGTTTGTTGGTCTTCAAACGGTTATTAGAAGTTTGTAGAAGTGGTAATGAATCCTACTCATTTCCGAGTATGTATTACTAGTACAGATTAATAATGGACATATCAGTTCGTAGGAACAGAGTTACGACAAATGCAAATACACGTACGTGTACTCCGTTGTTGGAAGTTTGCCCACGTGATAAAGCCGAAGCCGTATCTTAATTGTAGCAAAAGTTATCGATGATATACCGGAGTGTACAATTTTCGATATTTTTGTTATATGATAATATTGTTGAAATATATTTTATCATATATCAGGAAGTACTGGGTCAATTTTGAATCCTGAACTTGCAAAATATTCCTTAGAGTACCATACACATGTTGATGTTGTCGAATTTCCATATTACGACGACGCTTATAATCGTTTTTATTCATGAAGGTATATATAGTGATTTTTATGAAAGAAGTATGTTATTTTTATTTGTACTTTCAAAATATGATATCGTTCTTATTAACACGTTTTATGCAACATGTAAATAATGTAAGTCGTTGCGAAGCGTGTGTTCTTTAATTTAAACGTATCATTTTGATTTTTGTACCTTTCAATCAAATGTTATAACGATTCTAACGAGCGATCTAATTTTCGATGAATATTTCTGTTTTCTCATCTTTCAGTCATGGTATCATTAGTAAAATACAAATGAATTTGTAACAAATTCAAACTATGATAATCATTCATAAGCTTGCTTTATACATCAGATGTTTCCATTTTATACCATTGATATTCACAGTAGTTCTCAAAGATCAATTGGTTTATATGATGCATTGAACAGGATGGCAATTTAATTTCCTTGGTGATTTCTCTTTCCACATCATCTTTTATCAATAGTGAATAACTGAGCATTGTCTTCCCATGCTTGTATATCTGCTCCCCATTCTCCCATGTCAATGTCTTGCCGTGTGTTGATATAAACCTAGAGTGTTGATATGAATGGTTTGTATCTGTGTCATAGGAAACGCTTTTGTTGTGACAAAGATCTTCAATGTAAGAAAGCATTTTATTCACCATAATGTTTTCA
>JANPJR010000181.1:0-45014 GCA_031425615.1 Cytophagales bacterium | reverse complement strand
AGATTATGGATTATAAATTTGATAACAACATAACTTTTTTGTTTTTCCCTAAAATATAAAATGATTTAAAATCCGCATAATCTTCATTCTTTTTAAGCATGCGGATAGAACGGATTTAAACGAATTTTTTTAGATACAATTTAAAAATGTCGTTATCAAATCTACAATTCAAAAATTTTACACCCTACAACATTTTTCCATTTTTCCAAATAATATTTGGCTTTAAACTTCCTTGATAATATAAGATTTCTCTAAAATCTGACACCTCAAACGCCAACATATCCGCTTTTTTGCCTATTGTGAGTGTGCCTCTATCTGTTAAACCCAACGAAAAAGCACTGCGAAAAGTCATGCCTGCCCACGTTTCTGCATGAGAAAGTTTCTCAAAAACACTCAACAAACTCGCCTGTGTGAGTAAATCACCCATTGGGGCACTCCCTACGTTCCAATCCGAAGCTATGGCAAGTATGGCATTATGGTCAAGTAATTGGCGTGCAGGCGTGTATCGCATACCTAAACCCAAAGATGCACCAGGTAAGGCAACCGCTACCGTTTGGCTATTGGCAAAGGCTTTTATTTCGGTTTCGGTGCTATTTTCCAAATGGTCAGCACTTTTTGCACCTAATTTTAGGGCTAATAAACTGCCACCTGTACTAAATTGGTCTGCATGAATGGTAATTTGAAAGCCTAAGTTTTGGGCTTGTTTCAAAAAAAATTCTGCTTCTGACACTTTAAAGGCAGATTTTACATTATTTTCCACAAAAATATCAACCCGATTGGCGAGTTTTTGGTGTTGGATTTGGGGCAGAATTTCTTTTACAATAAAATCCAAATAATCTTTTGCTTGCTCAAATTCTGGCGGTTTTACGTGGGCAGAAAGGCAGGTAGGAATGAGGTCTATTTTGTGTCTTAATTCGGTTTTTGTGTTATTTATGGCTTGCAACATTTTGATTTCACTTTCCAAATCTAATCCATAACCACTTTTTACTTCGGTGGTAAGTACGCCATTTTTAATTTGTTGTAAGGCACGTTTTTCGGTAGTTTTTTGCAAATCATACAAAGACGCTTGTCGTGTAGCTTTTACGGTAGAAATAATACCTCCACCAGCTTGTGAGATATTTTCGTAGGTATCGCCAGCTATCCGCATACTGTAATCCATAGCTCGAACACCTGCGGAACAAATATGTGTATGACAATCTACCAATGCAGGCGTGAGTACATAATTGCCTTCCAATATATGAATTTCCCAATTTTTTTCACGCCTTGCAAGCAAATTTTTGGCTAAATCTATGGCCAAAATTTGGTCATCTTGTATCAAAATTCCAGCAGGATTTTGCACACTTCCGTATATTTTGAGTTGGTTATCACGTAAAGCACCATGCAAAGGTAGGTCTTCCAATGTGAGTATTTGGGCAAAAGGATAAATGAGGATTGGCGGATTCAAGGGCGTAAAAAAGTTTAAAAATAGCCCCCCAGCCCCCCAACGGGGAAGTAACTATGAGAGGTCAGATAAAATTAAAAATAGATTAATACAAATATAGCTAAAAAATTATTGAAAAAATATTCTCCTAACCTCCCATTTTATCTCAAATATAAACGTTTTTTGCATTTGTTCCCTCTTGGTGGTTAGGTAGGTGGCTAAAAAACGAATTTATTTCGTAGCATTTTTAGGTGTAAGTTTGAACTCAGCAATACACCTAAAACCCAACCAATTTGTTGGTTTTGTGTAAAGTTGTTGTGCGGAAATTGTACTTTCTGCCAATGTGTGTGTCCAACTTCCGCCTTTTGCAATCCCATCTTCTTGTACCATTTCAGCGACATTGCCTATCATATTATGCACTCCTATAGTATTAGGAATGTAGGCATAGACATATTCTGTTATATGGAGGAATTTTGAGTTTTTTGCACGTTTTGTATTTGTGCGATAGCGATAATCCGAAGGCGAATTACCCATATTAAGCCTTCTCATCTGTTTGCGTGTAGGTTTTTGCAAACCATTTTGGTCTGTTGTACCAAATTGTGCGATACTTTCCCATTCTTTTTCAGTAGGTAGGCGATATGTTACGGTAATGTCATGTGTTTTGAGTATGCCTTTTGGATTTTTTTGTATGGCATAATTTTCTGTAACTTTTTTTGAACGCCATCTACAAAAATCTTCTGCTTGTTGTTTGCTTACACCAACCACAGGAAAAAACCTAAATCCTGCATAATTACAGTAATTTTTTTCATAACTACCATATTCTTCACCTTTCCAAACGGTTGTATCAGGCAAAGTATATTCATAGTTATTTGGTTGCGTTTTCTTGATTTCATTGACATATTCAATCCAATCAATATTTGCAGTTTCTCTTTTTTCAATAGAAAACTGTGTATTAGGCACCCAAACGCCATTTGGGAGGGTATGTTTTTGAATAAAAAGTTGTTCGGGTGTTTTTGGGTCTTGTTGTGCGAATGCAACACAAATACTACAAAACAGCAAAGAAAGTGTGGAGAAAAGTTGTTTTTTCATAGCAAACAGGATTTAAAAGGCTTAAAAAAAGATTTCTGTTTTGTACGTAATTTTAAAGGAAAAGTTTAAAGTTTTTTAAAATAAAAAAAAACAATGTAACACAGATTTTTATTCTGTGATGTGTGCAAGGACAGACTAAAAGTCTGTGTTACAAGTTGGTATAAAAAATAATCCATAATCTATAATTCATAATCCTTTTTAAAAGTGTAAAAAAAAAAGAAAAATTTGTATTTTTTTTAGTTCTTAAATTGTTGTAATTTTGCAAAAAAATCCAAGACTAAGAAAAAAATAATTTTTATGAAAATAGGTATTCTTAGAGAGGGCAAAACCCCTCCTGACCGTCGTACGCCTTTGTTGCCTGCCCAATGTGTTGCTTTAAAAATGCAATATCCAACATTGGAATTTTTTGTGCAAAGTAGTCCTGTACGTTGTGTAAGTGATGAGGAATACACAAAAGTAGGCTTACCTGTTGTAGATAATTTGGAAAATTGTGATGTGATTTTTGGCATCAAAGAAGTGCCTTTGGATTGGTTAATTCCTAATAAAACGTATTTTTTCTTTTCGCATACCATCAAAAGACAAGTGCATAATCGCCCACTGTTAAAAAATATTTTGGATAAAAAAATCCAACTACTTGACTATGAATGTCTTACCAATGAATATGATGAGCGTCTTGTAGCTTTTGGTAGATTTGCGGGTATTGTAGGGGCGTATAATGCGATAAGAATTTATGGCAAAAAATATAATTTGTATCATATAAAACCTGCTTTTTTGTGCAAAAATTTGCAAGAAATTCAAGAAATTTTACAAAACTTGCCTACTTTGCCACCTTTCAAAACGATTGTAACAGGAAGTGGAAGGGTTGCAAAAGGTGCAATGGAAATATTGGATTTGGTATTTGAAAAAATAAATAAAGAAGATTTCCTGACCAAAAAAGTACAAAAAGCAAGTTATACCAATCTCCATTCTTTGGATTATTATGTGTGTAATTCGGACAAAAAAAGCAATTTTTATGAAAATCCACAAGATTTTTCTGTTAATTTTTTGCCCTATGCACAAGTAGCGGATATGTTGGTAACTGCACATTTTTGGGATATTAATGCATTGCCTTTATTCACAAAACAAGACATGAAAAGTGCAGATTTTAACCTAAAAATCATTGCAGATGTAACTTGTGATATTAATGGTTCTATTCCTTGTACAATCAAAGCCACTACAATCCAATATCCTGTATATGATTATGATACAATAAATGAACAAATTGTAGAAGAAGCATACAAAAATCCTGCGTTGGTTACAGTCATGGCAGTAGATAATTTGCCTGCTGAATTGCCTTACAATGCCTCTGAAATGTTTGGGGAACAATTAATAAAATATGTTTTTCCTGCATTATTGGAAAACAAAAATACAGATATTTTACAACGTGCTACGATTGCAAAAGATGGGGATTTGATGCCTGATTTTATGTATTTGGCAGATTTTGAGGAGGTTTAAAATTTGAAAATAAATAAGGGTAGGAGTTTCGTTATCACCCAATTTCATTGGGGGTTATTCATAAATTTAACTCCACAAGGGGGTATTTTGTTTAAAAAGGTGTTAGAACCTTTTTAGAGGTTCAACTTTAAATAGCCTCAATGGAATTGGAGGAATAAGGTTAAAAAGATAAAAGTGAAAATCCTACTCTTATATTTGTTCTACTTTCAATATAAAACCTTTGCTGTGTAGATTCTCTATTTCAATGTGGTGCATTGTGTCAAAACTTAGAAATTTGCGTAAGTGTGTGATAAACACGTTCATACTTTGTTTGGTAAAATAGTCATCATTTTTCCAAACTTTTAGTAGTGCTTCTTCATGTGATAATACTTCCCCTTTTTTTTCACAAAGTAATTGTAAAAGTTCTGCTTCCTTAGGGCTGAGTTTTTGCTCGTGTGTGTCTATTTTAAGGTATCTTTTTTCAGGATTAAACTCATAATTCCCAATATTAAAGATGGTGGAATTATTTGTTTGTAGGCTATTTTTTTGCAATAAAACTTGTATTTTGAATAGTAAAATTTCAGGGTCAAAAGGTTTTATTAAATAATCAGATGCGCCCAATTGATAGCCTTTTATTTGGTCATCTTTCAATGCTTTGGCAGTCAAAAATACAAAAGGCATTTGTTTATATTTCTTTTGGATTTCTACAGCCACACTAAAACCATCTAAAAGTGGCATCATAATATCTAAAATAGCCAAATCAAAAGATTGGGATTCAAGCATTTTTAGTGCGGTTTCTCCGTTTTCACAAAGTGTAATATTAAAATCATTCATTTCTAAAAATATTTTGAGCATCATGCCTAAGTTGGCATCATCTTCTGCCAAAAGAATGTGTTTTTTAGTTTTCATACGGTAAAAATAAAGTAAATGTACTTCCTTCGCCCAATTTGCTTTGTGCTTGTATAGTACCTTTGTGTTGTTGTACGATTTCTTTTACATAACTCAATCCTAATCCAAAGCCTTTTACATTGTGTAGATTGCCTGTGGGAACTCTATAAAATTTCTCAAAAATATGTGTTAGGTGTTCTTTGCTCATACCTATACCTTTGTCTATGATTTGCAAAATAATGCCTTTTTCGGTGTTTTTAGTATATATTTTTATCTGAATACCATCTTGTGCGTATTTGAGTGCATTATCCAAGAGATTAGAAATTGCATTGGAAAGATGAAACTTATCACCCAATATATGTGGTTTTTCTGCTTGCAAATCAAGTAAAATATGGTCATTTTCTTTGATTTTAAGGCGATTAGCTTCAACCAATACCTCCACAATGAAGTGTATATCAAGTATTTCTTTTTTTAGTTCGAGGGCTTGTTTATCCAATATTGCAGCTTGTAATACTTTCTCAACTTGGTTATTTAGGCGTTTATTTTCTTCTTTGATTACTTTGGTAAATTGCTTGATGGCGGTTGGGTTTTCTATTATTTTTTCATTTTCTATATTGGCTATCGCAAAGGAAATAGTCGCAATAGGGGTTTTAAATTCGTGGGTTACATTGTTGATAAAATCATTTTTGAGCTCATTTAGTTTTTTTTGTTTCCACAAAATCCTTGCTGCCAAAATGTAACACAACAAAGAAATAATCACCAAACCTAATCCAGCTATTGATGGCACAAGCATATTCCACCAAACGATTTGCATATAGGTAGGAAAATACAAACAAAGTGTTTCTTTTTCTGTAAAATCATATTTATAAGGCGTTTTTGCCCATATATTTTCTGTGATTTTGTTTGGGTTGTAGACGTATTTTTTTTGTTTTTTATGGTAAAAAGCGATTTCAACTTGTGCTTTGATGCTTTGTTTTTTTAATTCAAGGCGTATCAAAGAATCAAGCGGGAAAATCTTTGCTACACTGATTTTTTGTTCTTCGCAATCTCTACAATATTGAATAGACCTCAAAATATAAAATTCTTTTAGGTGTGGGTTTTCTTTACGTCTTGTTTCTTCTAATTCTTTCCGAAAACGGTCAAATTGAACACGTCTAAGATGTGGTAGAATGCTATCACCTTTAAAGTTTAACAAGGGATAAGGCTGAATGCTTTGTGCTATCATCAATACAAAAGAAGAATCTGCATTGGCGTAAAGACTGTTAAAACTGTTTTTATCTGTTTCAGAAGATGTATGAGAGTTCCACTTAGCGTATTGGTAATGTGCCAATTTAACTGCTTTTTCTACTTGATTAGCAAAATTTTCTTCGGTTTTTTCGTATTGTCTGGCTAAAGTACCCACTTGAAGCCCTGTCATAAGTCCTGCAGGCAAGCTAATGAGCCAAAGTATAGAGATATAAGGAATGATTTGCTTTTTGATTTTCATGGTGTAAGATTTATAACTGCAAACATA
This sequence comes from Cytophagales bacterium, assembly GCA_031425615.1. GTDB lineage: Bacteria > Bacteroidota > Bacteroidia > Cytophagales > Microscillaceae > JAAFIN01. The sequence continues at coordinate 38,631 of JANPJR010000181.1, read as the reverse complement.
TTGCAAAAATACAACAGAATTTAATAGCCAAAATATATTTAAGTTTTTCTTAAGTTTTGTTTAATTTTTTCTTCAATCATTTTGGGTAAGTAGATGTTTAATTTTGCATTATAAAATCAACCAAATAATTTATATATATGAAAAAAATAAATGTTTTCAAAATCCTTATTGCAGGCATAGCCATTTGTATTTTGTTCTTTTCAGGCTTTTATTTTGGTATCTTATTACATTATCTTTTTAATTAAAATTTTTTTTTATGAAAAACAAAAAAAATCCCTCATTTGCGGAAATAGGTGCAGGCACAGGTTTAATATTCGTTTCTATGGTTGTTATACTTTTAGACAGTAGCCAAGTGCCTTATGTGATAATGAATATATCACTTGGGCTTATGATAGCCACAGGTTTATTTTCCTCAAATTCTTCTAAAACCAAATGTATAAAAACAACCGCAAAAAATAACCATGAAAAACAGCTTTAAAATTATTCCACTTTTATTTTTGTGTTTAGCAGGATTATTTCTTAGCTCTGCCAAATCACAAACTTGGCAAAAACTATCCACAGAAGCATACGGAGGTAAACAAGATGATATTTGCTTTGTCAATGAAACACAAGGTTGGTATGTAAATGGTTTTGGACGCATTTATAAAACCAATGATGGAGGCAAAACTTGGGAAAAACAAATTGAAAAAAAAGGTACTTTTTTTAGGTGTATTACTTTTTTGGATAGTTTGAACGGTTTTGTGGGAACAGTTGGTACAGATTATTTTCCCAATGTTACAGATACGATTCCCCTCTATGGCACAAAAGATGGAGGCAAAACTTGGAATCCTGTAACATATAAAGGGAATTATGTAAAAGGTTTGTGTGCGTTTGATGTAGTGAAAGAGCAATACATAAATCATGGTCAAGTAGCCTACAAACACCATATTTATGCAGTAGGCAGGGTAGGAAGTCCTGCCAACATCATGGTATCACATGATAGCGGTAACACATGGGAAGCGTGGAGTATCAATGAAACAGGAAAAATGCTTTTTGATATAAAAATGTTTGATAAAAATGAAGGTTTTGCTTGTTCAGCAAGTAGCGAAGATATTACACAGTCAAACGCACTTATCCTACATACTAAAAATGGCGGTAAAACTTGGAAAGAGGTGTATAAATCTACACGCCCTTATGAAACAACATGGAAAGTATCCTTTCCTACCCGAAAAATAGGCTATGTAAGCATACAATCTTACAATCCTGACACCAATATAAAACAACAAAGGATTGCCAAAACAACAAACGGTGGCAAAACATGGACAGAACTACCTGTTTGCGAAGATGCACAAGCACGCCAATTTGGAATAGGTTTCATAGATGAAAATCATGGCTACTTGGGTACGATGAATAGCGGTTATAAAACGACAGATGGAGGCAAGACGTGGGAAAAAATAGATATGGGTAGGGCTTGCAATAAAATTAAATTTTATCAAGAAGGTAAAAAAACGTATGGTTATGCTATTGGCGTAAATGTATTGAAATGGGTGTTTTAAACAAAAAAACTATTTTTATTTTTTAACTAAAATATTACTATGGATATCAAACCTGATGGATTAGACGCTAAAGGTTTTATACTTTTAGACGAATTAGACCATAATGAAATCGCACCTTTTATCAGAAAATATTTAAACAAATTTTCAAAAACTTCAATATTGTACTATGGTCTTAATTTGATGCTTTTTGTTATACCATGTATTATATTTATCATGGATATTCAAAAACCATCTACCATCATATTTGATTGGGGTTATCACTACTTCATAGGCTTTACCATAGCATTTTTGTTGATTCCTTTGCATGAATATATTCATGTTTTAGCCTACAAATCACAAGGTGCAAATAATACCTCTTATGACATGAATCTTAGTAAATTCTATTTTATGGCATTAGCAGATAATTTTGTGGCAAATAGCAAAGAGTTTATGATAGTTGCCCTTGCTCCTTTCATAACAATATCCTGTATATTGTTGCTGTGTTTGCCCTTTGTAAGCCATGACTTGGTATTAACCATATTAGGTACTTTGTTTGCCCATACTGCCATGTGTTCAGGTGATTTTGGGTTGGTAGCTTACTTTGAGTTTCATAAAAACAAAAAAATGGTTACTTATGACGACACAAAAAATAAGAAATCATACTTTTATGCACTACAATTTGTACAAAAATAAAAAATATATCATGAAAAAAAATACTTTACTATTGATAATCTTGTGCCTTTGCATAAACCAATATACCAATGCCCAAACCCTAAAACGCAAAGCGTGGTTTGGCACGCAATTTACACCTATTGATGAGGGGAAAAGTAAAATAGCAGGCTTAAAATCTGTAGAAGGTTTGCTTGCTGTGCAAGTAGTAGGTGGAACAGGCAAGGCATTGAACTTGCAACCACAAGACGTTTTGTTGGAAATAAATGGCACTAAAATTAATTCTACTGCTGAATTATCAAAATTTATAACTACCGTTTATGAAGGAGATAAAGTAGAAATAACCATTTTCCGCAACAAGAAAAAACAAATTTTAAAAGGGACTTTTGTGGGTAGAGATAAGGAAACAGATGCTTATGCAGATGTAATCTATGACCACGCAGCATACAAAGGCGGTAATTTGCGTGTCATTATCAACAAACCTAAAAAGGAAGGAAAAATGCCTGCAGTTTTGTTTATACCTGGTTATACGTGTAGTTCTATAGATGGGTTGCCTACCAATCACCCTTACGCCCATGTCGTACACGATTTTAGTAAAGCGGGTTATGTCGTGTTGCGTATTGAAAAAAGTGGCTTGGGTGATAGCCAAAATACGCCTAAATGTGAGGATTGTAATTTGACTGACGAAATAGAAAACTTTGAAAAAGGGTTGCTCAAACTGAAATCTCTACCTTATGTAGATACAGAAAAAATATTTATTTTTGGACATTCTATGGGTGGTGTAGTTGCCCCTGCACTTTCCGCCAAACACGACATAAAAGGCGTAATAGTATATGGCACAACTGCCAAAAGTTGGTACGAATATCAGTTGGAATTAAACCGTTTCCAATCTTTATTGGCTACACCCAAACCCAATCCTATGGAGTTTGAAAGGTATTGTAGAGAACAAGCAGAACTCAATTATGAGTATTTCATTCAAAAAAAATCGTTGGAAGAAATCGCCAAAACACCGCACAAAGATAGTCTAATGAGGGAAGGTTGGCAATATGATGGCAAAGGCAAAATATATAGTCGCAATGCAGAATATTGGCGACAAATTCAAGATATGCCTTTATTGGAAAATTGGAAAAATACAAAAGCCCACGTGTTAGTAATGTATGGTGGTGCAGATTTTCAAGCCTTTTCAAAGCCTGACCACGAACAAATTGTTTATACGGTAAATCATTTCAGACCCAATACTGCCACACTCAAAATATTCCCTGAAACTGACCACTATTTAGCCAAAACAAACACCTATCAAAATGCTTATGATATGTTTGCACAAGGAAAAATACAAGAATTATTTAATGCCTTCGACCCAGAAGTTACAAACAAAGCAATAGAATGGGCAAATGGATTGAAGTAAAATCCGATATACTTTTATCAACCAAATCCTTTTAAATATTTATTCCATTAAAACAAAAAAAATCATGCAAAAATTCATTTTAACATTTGTATTTGTCTTGCTTATTGGTACTTGTATAGCACAAGAAAAGCAATGGGAATCATTAAAAATCAACAACGAACTTGAAATTTCATTTCCAGAAAAATACACTTCCAAACTTAATAAAGATGGCAAAACACTTTACAGATGCAAACTCGCAGACAGTACAGCCATACTAAGTTTTATAGAAGTAGATTTGTCCGTTTCGGGTTTATCAGCCCAAGAGATGGATGAACAAGCAAAAACAGATAAATTTTGGGACGGTTATGTGCCAGCATTGGTAGAACAAGTACCTAAGGCTAAACTTATAAAATTTGAAAGAAAAGACGTTGATAATACATCAGGTGTATTGATTACTTATAAAATAGATAATGATGTATTACACCAATTAGTTTTGGTAAAAGGATTGACAAACTATATTATTGTGTTTAGGAGTCGCAACAAAAAAGGTGATGACAAACTCAAAGACCAATTTTTTGGTTCAATAAAAATTAAACAATAGTTTTTTTAACAAATTTTCTGGATTTATCAGTATTTTAAGTTTTTCTTAAATTTTGTTTAAGGTTTCTTTCATACATTTTCATAATACGGTACTCTGACAATTTTAGTGGAAATCTGGAAAAACATTCAAGGTTTTTAAAACCTTGAATGTTTCACGAAATATTATTTTAAAAATATTTTTCTTGCAATATAAAATTTTATAAAATGGAATTCATTTTGCTAAAAATATTGCATATTTTTTCGCTTTTTTGAAACTTTGAAACTCCACTAAAATTGTCAGAGTACTGATTTTTTTATAAAAATAAGCCAATAATTTTTTTAAATAATCCAAAATCTATAATTTATCATCTATAATTCATAATCTTAATTATTTTTTGTATCTTTGCACCGTTTTCTGAAAAGCCCAATTAAATAATTTACTTCTGGAAACAGAATACCCTTTATGCAAAATATACGCAACATTGCCATTATCGCTCACGTTGACCATGGCAAAACTACGTTGGTTGATAAAATTATTCACGCATCTAAAATATTTCGTGAAAATCAACAATTTAATGATTTATTGCTTGACAACAACGACCTTGAACGTGAGAGAGGTATTACCATTGTATCTAAAAATGTATCTGTACGCTATGGTGATGTAAAAATCAATGTAATTGATACACCAGGTCACGCAGACTTTGGCGGTGAAGTGGAACGTGTGCTTAAAATGGCTGATGGTGTGCTTTTGTTGGTTGATGCCTTTGAAGGCCCTATGCCACAAACACGTTTTGTGTTGAGTAAAGCCCTACAATTAGGCTTAAAAGTAATTGTAGTTGTTAATAAAGTAGATAAACCAAACTGTCGTCCAGATGAAGTGTATGAATCAGTATTTGATTTGATGTATAGTTTGGATGCTACCGAAGAACAACTTGACTTCCCTACAATTTATGGCGCTGCCAAAAATGGTTGGATGAGTGATGATTGGAAACAACCTACCGACAATATAGAAGCACTACTCAAAGCGATTGTAAAACATATTCCTAATGCACCTCAACATCAAGGCACACCACAGATGCAAATCACTTCTTTGGATTATTCCTCTTTTGTGGGGCGTATTGCCATAGGAAGGGTTTTTCGTGGTACTTTCAAAGAAGGTACAGATTTGGCACTTTGCAAAGCTGATGGCTCTGTAAAAAAAGTGCGTGCAAAAGAAATTAATTTGTTTGAAGGGCTTGGCAGGGTAAAAGTACCAGAAGTATCAGCAGGTGATATTTGTGCAATTACAGGTATTGAAGGTTTTGAAATCGGTGATACGCTCTCCGATTGGGAAAATCCAATGCCACTTCCACGTATTTCGGTTGATGAGCCTACAATGTCTATGCTTTTCACCATCAACAACTCTCCTTTTTATGGCAAAGATGGTAAATTTGTTACTTCTCGCCACCTAAGAGATAGATTGATGAAAGAAACTGAGAAAAATCTTGCCCTCAAAGTAATGACTACTGATACAGAAGATAAATTCCTTGTATTTGGACGTGGGATTCTCCACCTTTCTGTACTCATTGAAACCATGCGTAGAGAAGGTTACGAATTGCAAGTTGGACAACCACAAGTGATTTTTAAAACGATTGATGGACAAAAACATGAGCCTTTTGAAACCCTTATCATTGATGTACCAGGTGAAGTTGCAGGAAAAGCAATTGAACTTGTAACACAACGCAGAGGCGAATTGCTTATCATGGAAACCAAAAACGATTGGCAACATTTGGAGTTTAGTATTCCTGCACGTGGTTTGATTGGACTTAGAAGCAATGTGCTTACTGCTACCGCAGGCGAAGCGGTAATGAATCACCGTTTTGACACATACAAACCATACAAAGGCGATATTCCAGGCAGAATCAATGGCTCACTTATCTCTATGGATACAGGCCCAACTACTGCGTATGCAATAGATAAATTGCAAGATAGAGGGCAGTTTTTTGTAGACCCAGGCGAAGAAATATATGGTGGACAAGTAATTGGCGAACATACACGCCAAAATGACCTCATGATAAATGTCCTCAAAGGAAAAAAATTAACCAATATGCGTGCTTCTGGTACTGATGACAACGTGAAAATCACACCAAAAGTCCAATTCTCTTTGGAAGAAGCAATGGAATATATCCAAAAAGACGAATATTTGGAAATTACACCAAAAACATACCGCATGCGCAAAATTTATTTGGACGAAAACGAAAGAAAACGCTACGCAAACCAATTTGAAATGGCGGAATAGTATAGATAGTTGTCAGTAACCAGTTTTTTCTGTAAGAAACATTTAAAACTGAATAAACTGACAACAGAATAAACTAAAAAAACGCAATTCAAGCGAAAGTTTGAATTGCGTTTTTTTTGCAATTTTCTAAGAAAATAAATTTTTTTGTAAAAATGAAAAATCTTTGTGTTATTTTTAGAAAAAAAAATAAATTACAAATAAAATTACATGAAAAAAATACCTCAAAAACCAATTGAAATTCTTAATTTAGAAACACGAAAAATTGAGTTTGCACCGTAGTTTACGGAGGTCTGACCCTGATTTTTTGGGAAATTAAAAACTGAAAACAGCGTTAAACACCATAGTTGTTTTAGTTTTTCAAAAAACATAATATTTTTTAGTAAAAACTATTTAAAAAAGCCTTTTTACTGCGTTTTGAATGTGTTTTTTTTAAATCTGTATTGTAGTGAGGAAATTTCTGATTTTTCATTGAACATTCAAAAATGTTTTCCTGCGTTAGATTTTCTTTTTTTTTTGCAAAAAATCCCATTCAAAACCTTCCAAAAGACATTTTTGATAAGTATGAAAATGTATTGGAAGGCATAAAAAAATATTTAGGAAATAATGCTCAAAATAACTGATATGATAAATTAAAAAATATCAGTATTAAAAATCTTATTGTTTTACTTTCTCTAAAAATGCGTGTAAAGCATTTTTTTCTATCAAATCAACAAATTTTTTGTTGATATCGCGTTCAGAAGAACTAATCAACATTCTTTCGCAGGTATTTTCTGAAAGAATAAGTATGATAAAATCACGTTTGCTTTTATAAAATTTTATTGCAAATGCAGTTTGAAAAGGGCATTTTTTTTGCAATTTTTCTAAATAATTGGCTTTATCCAAAGCAATATTTTTGAGTTCGGTAACTTGGTTTGTAGGCAAATCCAATTTTTTTATTACTTTATAATCTTCAAAATACACTTCTTTTTTGTCGTGGTGTTTGGAAAGTGTAGGCATATTTTCAAGCGAAAATATTTCTACTTCGGTAGCATCTGTGATAATGTAGGCATTTGCTTGAAAAATTGGGTGTTTTTCTTTTTGTAAACAAAATGACATCAACAATATTGACATCAAAGAAGAAAACATCAACACAATATTTGTTAAATTAAATATTTTTTTCATAAATAAGAAAGGTCAAAAGGGTTCAAAAGGTTCAAGGTTCAAAAGTTCAAAATCTAAACTGGAAAAACTGACAACAAAATTTTATAATTTCCCTACTTTTGTAAAAGAAACTGGATTTTGTGGTTTGCAGTCAGCGCAACTTTTAGCTTTATATTGCGTACTTTTGGTAGTATTATTGATGATGTCGTTCCAGCTTGGTGCATCGTTGCTCATATAACCAATTTCTTCTTTGAGCGATTGGATAAAACTAAGTGTCATAAATCCGCCATTGGCATTACACCAAGAATATTCGCCTGGGCTGCTTCCTGTGAGGAGTACATTGCCTTTGTGGTTGAGAAATAAATCTTTAAGTTTTTGGAGTTCTGCTCCTTGAAAAGATTTTCCTGCCATAAAATTGGTGCTTGTCATTTGATTTCTGCCTATATCAGAGTTGCAACAATCACTCATAATGAGGTTTAATCTACCACCTTTTGCAGAAATTTTATTATAAACATCTGACAATGAAACAGTTGTACTTTGGTCAAGGCGTGTATAAGAAGAATAACGGAAATCCATTTGTGGATATTTATCGGTTTGGTTGCTCCATCTAAATCCATGCCCACTATAATAAAAAATCACAATGTCGTTTTTGGCAGGCGTAAGGGTATTTAAAGTTTTTTCTAAGTTTTGTTTGGTAAAATTTTCGCCATTTACTTCATATTTTTTAAATTCAATATTCAACGCTTTGGCAATTTCCTTAAATTCTTTTTCCATAGTGCGTTGGTCAGTTGCACAACTTTGTCCAATATCTGATATTTCAGTGTTGATAGCCAATACAAGGTGCATTTTGGCTTTAACTGAAGCAGTATTGTTATTATTGTTTGTATTGTTGTTGTTATTTGTGTTAGTATTATTGTTATTTGTGTTGTTGTTATTGTTGTTGGTTACGCTTGCATACATTTTTTTGAGTTGTGTATATTGTCGTTCATTTGTCCTAAAAAACCTTTTTAAATAGGTATCAGACAAATCTTTTGCTTCAACTGCTTTGTAATAATCAACCAAAAGTAATGATTTTTCATCAAAATTTGGGTCATCAGTAATATAAGGTAAATCCGATTTTTTGTCTTTGTCCCACACCCAAAGCAAATGGTCAGGGTTATATTTTTCACCCTCCAATGGTGTTGTAATAAAAGTAGGGTCTGCACCAGTCATCACAAAATAATGATAACCATCTTCTTCGCCTGTGGTAGAGGTATATTTTACATTTACAACGCGATATTTTTTGTCGGTTGTGTAGCCTATACGCATGTAGGCATCTTGTTCATTGAAATATACCAGAAAGCCTGTATATTTAACGTTGTCCGCAGTAAAACCAATTTCGTATAAAGATTGTGCTTGTACAGAAAAAGGCAACAAAAGCAGAAAATACAACAAAATTTTGGGAATAGTAATTTTATGGAATTTCATAGTTTTTATCGTTTTTTTGAGAATTTTTTTAAGTTTAACGCTTTTGCAATATACGTAAATTTTATTTTTTTGTAGCAAATTTTTTTTTGAATGATTTGTTAAAGGAAAAACAGACAAAAAAAATTTTTTTTATTTAGAGAAATTTAGGCATAAAATGCTATTTTTGAAAAAATCCATCATAAAAATATTTTTCTTATGATATGATAATATAAAAATAAACTTTATTTTATTTTATCTTTGCGACAATTATGATATTATAACAATTTTTATTATTCATTTTAACATTTTAATTTCTCTATTACTACACACTTTTTTACAAAAATCGTTTCGTTATGAAAATTCTTGCGATTGCCCTCACAGGTTTTGTGGCACTTACCGCACTACCCGCTTTGGGTGCTTTGATGATGTCGCCTATGATACTTGCAGCAGCAAATCCAGACAAAAGTATAATCCCAACATTGGTTTTTTTGCTTATATTAGCGCTTCCTATCACGATTATTGGTTCTTGTATTGTGTCTTTTGCCTATATTAGATACGAAAAATACAAAACAGCCCTCTCATATTTGCTTATCCCTTTGGCAAATATCTTACTCTTTTTCTTAGTTCTTATTATTGGAGCAGTACTTAATGGCGGTGGTAGCTAAGGAACAACTAATTTTTAATTTAGGTATTTTTATCTTATGGCACTTTTTACGATTATACTTATGGTTCTTGTGGCACTTACTGTAATACCTGCTTTGGGCGCATCACACGTAGATACTAATCCAATTTCTGAGGAAGAAGTCAAAAAAATCGAAAAACTTTTGCCTAATTGCTATGTCATCTGGACAACAAATGCAGACTAATACCATTTAAAAAATGAAATTCTTTGAATTATGCTAAAAAAACGTATTTTTATCTCTTAAACATTATCTAAAAAAAGTTATGAAAAAATGCATCTTTATGCTTGTGTTAGTAACCATATTTGGTCTACACAATACTTTTGCACAAGAAAAAGTTGATGTGCAAAAAATGGCTACTCAATTATGTGAATGTTCCGAAAAATCTTTTGCCAAAGCACCAAAAGCTATGCGTGAAATGATTTTGGAAGGAGTTAAAGTAGGCAGTGAAAAAGCAAAAACCAATATGGAAGAAAAAGTAAAAAAAATGTCAAAAACTGAACAAGGTAATTTTGAAAAATCTATGGCAGTTTTTGAAGAAGAAATGAAAAAAAATTGTGGTGATGTGATGTCTAAATACATAGGAACAATAGAACAGGGGAATTTTAATAACTCTGACATGGAAAAAATGTTGAAATTTATGAAAGGTAGTAAAAATTGTAAATTTGGTTATGCAATGATACTACAATCTGGCTCTTAATGGATTTTAAAACAGAAAATGAATTGCTGAATATTTTTTCTCCGTTGTTGCTGTTTAGAAAAACGCAAGCACAAAAGTAAAAAATAATGTTCAAAAGAAAAATACATTTTTCGTTACCAACTACACACAAGACTTCGCTGAAAATCGAAAAAAAATAGGAATAAAACTACCTTTGGCTGTTTTATTCCTAATTCCTAATTCTCCTTTATTCTGCCAAAAATGGATAACGATAATCAGTAGGAGGCAATAGATTTTCTTTGATAGTGCGAGGCGACACCCAACGCAAAAGGTTGAGCCAAGAGCCAGCTTTGTCATTGGTGCCTGAACCTCTTGCACCGCCAAAAGGTTGCTGACCTACAACTGCACCAGTTGGTTTATCATTGAGGTAAATATTGCCTGCTGCGTGTTCTAATTTTTTCATGGCATATTCCATAGCGTATCGGTCTTGCGAAAATATCGCACCTGTGAGTGCATAAGGCGAACTCGTATCTACAAGTGTAAGTACATCTTCAAAATTGTGTTCATCATACACATAAATCGTAAGTACAGGGCCAAAAATCTCCTCTACCATTGTTTTGGATAAAGGGTCTTTTGTAACAATGATTGTTGGTTGAATAAAATATCCCTCAGATTTATCAAAAGTACCACCACAAAGGATTTCATTCATTGGATTTGCTTTTGCTTCGGTGATGTAATTTGCAATTTTATCAAAAGCCTTTTCATCAATGACTGCATTCACAAAATTTTCAAAATTTTCGGGTGAGCCAACTTTAATCGTTTTCATGGTTTCAGCCAATGAATTTTTAACTTTTTCCCAAATATTTGTAGGGATATACGCCCTTGACGCTGCGGAACATTTTTGTCCTTGAAACTCAAACGCACCACGCACCAACCCTGTAACCAAGGCAGGCACATCAGCAGAAGGGTGTGCAAGTACAAAATCCTTTCCACCAGTTTCGCCTACAATTCTTGGGTAACTTTTGTATAAATCCAAATTTTGTCCAATGGTTTTCCAAAGGTGTTTAAATACTGCAGTGCTACCAGTAAAGTGCAAACCAGCAAAATCTTTGTGTTTGAAAATAATATCGCCTGCCACTTGCCCATCTACATAAATCAAATTTATCACGCCATCAGGCAAACCAGCTTCTCTAAATACTTCCATAATCACTTGTGCGGAATATACTTGTGGATAAGCAGGTTTCCATACGCATACATTGCCCATAAGCACCGCAGACGCAGGTAAATTACCTGCTATCGCAGTAAAATTGAAAGGCGTTATCGCAAAAACAAACCCTTCCAACGCACGGTATTCTACTTGATTCCAAATTTGGGGCGAAGAACCTGGTTGTTGTGCATAAATAAATTGCATATATTGTACATTGAATCTCAAAAAATCAATCAATTCACATGCTGCATCTATTTCTGCTTGGTACGCATTTTTGGATTGTGCGAGCATAGTTGCACCATTGATTTTTGCTCTATATTTGGTGGCAAGCAAATCCGCAGCACGCAAAAATATTGCTCCTCTGTGTTCCCAACTAAGATTTGTCCATGCTTCCTTTGCGTTTAGGCAGGATTGAATCGCTTGGTTAACGTGTTCCGCATCACCTTCCGAAAAATATCCTAATGTGTGTTTGTGGTCATAAGGCGGTGCAATGCGAATTTTGCGGTCAGTATGTATTTTTTCGCCCCCAATATACATAGGGATTTCTACCGTTTGGCTACGCATTTGTGCTACTGCTTCTTTGAGTGCCTTTCTTTCAGGGGAATTTGGAGCATAACTTAGCGTAGGCTCATTTTGGATATTTGGGAGTTGCAATATTGCGTTCATGGTTTATGTTTTTTATTTTTTAGTATGTGTTTTTATTAAATTTTTTATTTTTTGAGAATAATTTTACAGTTCTTCAATTTCATCAACAGAAATCCCTGTAGTTTCAGCTATTTTTTTATAGTCCAAGCCTATATTTTTAAGGTTTCGTGCGATGTTTTTCTTATCTTCTTCTGCTTTTTTTCTTTCTTCTTCTGCTTTTTTTCTTTCTTCTTCCAATTTTTCTTTGAGTTTTTTTCTTTCCTCTTCAAATTTTTTTCTTTCTTCCTCCTTTCCAATCTCAATACCTTCTTCTATTCCTTCGATTTTCCCCTCATCAAAAGCGGTATCAGTTACATTTTTCAAGTCTCTGTAATACTTCAAACTTTTTTCATAAGCACCTTGTTTTCTACGGTCAAACTTTGCGATTTCTGCCTCATCAAACGCTTTTTCAAAAGAAGGGTCTTGCATAAAAAGTTGTGGAATATTTTGTAAATTGTCCAGATTACGAATAAAATACAACCATTTATCTTTTCTATCTTGTAATTGGGTCAAATCCTTGCGAAACTTAGGCATTTCAAAATAAATAAATTTCAATTTATCATAAAAAATATCCTGCGTTTCTGTTTCCACAAGCATTACTGAGTGCATACATTTATCTTGGTTTTTTGGGGTTTCATCAAAAATAAAATCCAAAATCCCTACACAATACACTGCTTTTAAATGAAAATCCCAATCACCTCGTGGGGCTTGTTGTTGAATAGGAAAACTCGCATAATAAACAGTTCTGTCTATAAAATAATTTTGTTTTGCCTTTTGCAATTCCACAATAAATTGCTCTCCATCCAATGATTCACAAAAAATATCAAAAATGGCTTTTCTGTCCAAACCTGTTGCCCCAAGTCGTTCATTTTTTTTGAAACGAAGGTCTTTGATTTGGTGTTTTTGAGGGAGAAATGAGTTCAAAAAATCCTTTAAAAGGTCTTTGTTTGCTTCCTCTCCAAATAATTTTTTGAAACCAAAATCTGTGAATGGATTTACGTATCGAGACATGATTTTTTTAGGATTGTTTTTGTTTTTTAAAATTTTGGTTTTGTTTAAAAATATTATTTTTACCAAATAAAATTTTGATACAAAAATAACAAAATAATATCATATTATTACATACTTTTCCCAAGTTTATATTGCCTATTAAAAAAAGTTAAAAAATTATCTCTGATATATACGTTTTAGGTTTTTAGGTGTAATTTTGTAAAAAATAAAAAAATAATACCATAAAAAAATAAAAACTCATGCTAAAAAAAATAGACCGTTTGCTCCTTCAATCATTTTTGGGACCTTTTATACTTACATTAGCGGTAGTAATTTTTATTTTGTTGATAAATCAAATGGTGCAACGCCTTGACGAAATCACAGGCAAAGGTTTAGGATTTGATGTGTTTTTGGAGTTGTTGTTTTATTTTGCATTGCACCTTGTGCCTATGGCGTTGCCTCTGTCTATTTTGTTGGCATCATTGATTTCTTTTGGTAATTTGGGCGAACATTTTGAGCTTACTGCGATGAAAAGCTCAGGCATTTCGCTTGTACGTGTGTTGCGTCCTATTTTGGTTTTTAGCATTCTGCTCACAGGGTTTTCTTTTTGGTTTAGCGACCAAATTGTGCCAGAAGCCAATTTGCGTGTTTTTAGTTTGCTTTGGGATATTAAACAAAAAAGTCCTTCGCTGAGTATCAAAGAAGGTACTTTTTATAATGGACTTCCCAATTATAGCATTAAAATCCACAAAAAATTTCCTGATGGCAAAACGCTCAAAGGCGTGATGATTTACAACCATACTGCACATTTGGGCAATAGAGAATTAATTATTGCGGATTCAGGCAAAATGTATACAATTGACAATGAAAAATACCTTGTATTGGAGCTTTTTAAAGGCAAAAGTTATCACGACCAAGTTGGTGGAGCGGGAGGTGTTACCCAAAACTTGGGTTATTCTAATGAAAAATTCATTAGAAATACGTTTCAAAAAAGCCAATTAGTATTTAGTCTTTCCTCTTTTGATATGAAAGATACGGATAAAAATCTATTCAAAGGACACAAACTTATGCACTCTGCCATACAACTTGTGTATGATATGGACTCGGTGCAACGTGTGTATAACCGCAACGAGGGACTTATGTATGAACTGGTCAAAAGTAATTATTTTTATATGTATCGCCAACAAGTCCAAGACCAACAAAACAATGAATTATATGCTTCTTTTGACACTATGTCGCCTCAAAAAATTATAAATTATATGGCAAAAAAAAATGATGAATTAGACAAAAAGGATAATCCGAAAAAAGACGAAAAACAAAAAGATAGTACGAATAAAAATTTAACCAATAATACTACAAATAAAACCCCTGAAAAAACCGCTGTGCAAACACAACTAACACAGCCTACAACACAATTTACAAATCAATACAAGCCTATGGAAACGGTTGAAAACAGCAATAAAAAATTGTTTAGAAAAGGTTTGAAAAATATAGATACTTTGAAAACACAAAGCAAAACTGTTTGGCATATTACACCTTCCGACAAGCAAATCGTAGCAAGAGCCATTCAAAACGCCCATACGATAGAAGTTGCCATCAAAGAAAAAACCATCACACTCAAACAACTTTCCAAAGAACGCAACGAAATCCAAACAGAATTGCACAAAAAATTTACGTATGCGTTGGCGTGTTTTGCGATGTTTTTGATAGGTGCGCCACTTGGAGCAATCATTAAAAAAGGCGGTTTGGGTATTCCTATTCTGATGTCTATTGTGTTTTTTATTGCGTTTTATGTGATGAGCCTCATGGGCGAAAAATGGGTAAAAGAAGGCTTAACAAATGTATGGATTGGCATGTGGTTTCCCAATGTTATTTTGATTACGATTGGTTTATTTTTCTTGCGACAAGCCCGCAATGATTCTCGTTTGTTTGAAGCTGATATATATTACATTTGGTTGGACAAAATCAAAATGGCTTGGGAAAAATATAGCAGAAAGAAAGGTAAAAATGAAGTGAAAACAGAAACAAATGTTATTTAAAAAGCCTACATTATGCGCGCTCAAAAATTAGTCTTGGCATCTTGCTGAAACCTACTAAATTGCAAGCATTTCGCTTGTTTTTCATATTAAAAAAAATCCCAAGAAAAAATCCTTATTCATGCTGTCTTTTATTGTTTTTTCGCCTTTATTTTTCGCCATTTTTTTGCTTTTTATCCCAAATAAATTTCAACATTTTTACAAATGGGTTACACTTGCAGTATTGAGCGTAGAGATTTTTATGTTGGGTTATTTGTGCTTACATTTTAACACAAAAACTCCTCAAATACTTCAATTTGTAGAAAAAACAACATGGATTTACATACAATCTGAGCTACTTTTTTCGGGTGGGTTTCATATACAATACTTCTTAGGGGCTGATGGTATGGCACTTGTGATGCTTTTGACTGCGGTGCTGGTGCTGTGGATTGGGGCGATTTCGTCATTTAGCATTACCCAAAAAACAAAAGCGTATTTTTCTTTGTATCTGTTGCTTAGTTCTACCGTTTTGGGTTGTTTTGTGGCAATGGATTTCTTCCTTTTTTATGTATTTTTTGAATTTATGCTGTTGCCTATGTTTTTTTTGATAGGTTTGTGGGGCGGAGAACGCAAAGAATACGCCTCTTTTAAGTTTCTTTTATACACGTTGGGCGGTTCTTTATTTATTTTGGGGGCAATGATAGCACTTTCTTTGTCTGTAATTGACATTAAAAAAACCGCAGAGGCAAATAACCGCACAGAAACACAAATATTGGAAGTATTACACAAAAATTCCTTAGAAAATATCAAAAAAATCCATAGTTTTGATGTAGTTGCTATGCAAAACCCTGATAATTATTTACAAAATTCTATTTTATATGAAAATACCAACAAAAATATAAATCAACCTAAAAATGCTACACAAAATCCTTATCGTTTTTGGTTTTTTTGGGCGTTGTTGGCGGGTTTTTTGGTCAAATTGCCTGCATTTCCTCTGCATACATGGTTACCTGATGCCCACGTAGAAGCCCCTACGCCTGTTTCGGTAGTTTTAGCAGGAATTTTATTGAAAATTGGTGGTTATGGTATTATTAGATTTGTTTTAGGTATTTTTCCTGATGTTTTTCTTTCGCAAGCGAATGTTGTTGCTGGAATTGGTGTGATTTCTATTATTTATGGTGCAATGAATGCGATTGCTATGCAAGATTTGAAGAAAATGGTAGCGTATTCTTCCATTTCTCATTTGGGTTTTGTGTTGTTGGGTATTGCATCTTTGACTGTGGAAGGCATTAATGGGGCTATTTTTCAAATGGCGAGTCATGGCGTACTTTCTGCTATGCTTTTTGTGTTGGTTGGTGTGTTGTATGACCGCACACACGACCGCGATATTACGCATTATGAAGGGCTTTGGGGTAAAATGCCTGTATATTCAGTGTGGGTGATGATTGGTTTTTTTGCGAGCTTGGGCTTGCCTGTATTTTCGGGTTTTGTGGGTGAATTATTTTGTCTTTTGGGGGCTTTTAAAAGCCAAAATTTATCTATTTTTTGGGGAATTGGAGGGCTTTTGGGCGTTGTATTGGGTGCAGGTTATTTCCTTTGGGCGTTGCAACGTGTGTTTTTAGGGGATTTTTGGGTTTTTGAAAAAGAAAAAAATGCAGATTTATTGCATGATGCCACACTCAGGGAAAACATTATGTTGGCAACATTGGCATTTTTTACGCTTTTATTGGGTATTTTTCCGCAGGTTTTGATGAGATTTCTGTAATTTTTTTATAAAAAAATAAAATAAAAAAAAATGGTTTATACAGGTGCTTATAAACCGTATTTTTGCAGTTTTCAATCTTCAATTTTTTAAATTAGTATGCTTTTCCTGCTTGTGTAGCCTCAGGAATTTCTATCAATTTCCCTGTTTTTACATCATAAATATACCCATAAACAGGAATATATTTTGGTACTAATGGATGGTTTTTAATACGTTGCACATCTTCCAAAATACTTTGTGCTTGATTGGCAATGGTCAAAAAAGAAATATGTTTTGCCTCTTGTGAGCCACCTTCTTCCGTTACATTTTTCCAACCATTTTCATCTACCGAAGCAGTTGCAAGACTTTTAGAGAGCAAATTTCTGATAATATCATCTGTAAAATATTCCATACCACAATCTGTGTGATGAATTACAAACCACTCTGCAGTACCAAGCAATTTATGCGAAATTACCAAAGAACGAATCGCATCATCACTTGCTCTGCCACCTGCATTGCGTATTACATGTGCATCACCTTCCGAAAGTCCTGCATATTTGGCTGGGTCAAGTCTTGCATCCATGCAAGTAAGAATAGCAAATTTTCGTGCTGGTGGTAATGCCAACTCACTTTTTGAGCCAAAATCTGCGACATAAACTTGATTTGCATCAAGCACTTCTTTGTGAATTTTGCTTGTTTCCTTTGTTAAAAAATTACTCATTTTTTGTTGAATTTAGTTTACTATAAATATATTTTGTCTATAGATTTTATAGACTAATAACGTACAAAATATTTAAAAAAAAAGTTTCACATTTATTCAAAAATTAAAAAATGCTTTTTCGTAATTTTTTATTTTCAAAAAAAACACATAATTTTACCCATTAAAAATATTTTATAAAAGTTTTTTGCATTTTTTTTAGAACTTAAATATTTAAAAAACACTTGAATTTCATTTAAAAAATTATTTAGAAAAAAAAATTAACAAAAAAAATCTTTTGCTATGCGAACATTTTCCAAAAAAATTATTTTAATTGCCTTTCTGATTTTTTACATTTTTATTATTTCCCCAAAAAATCTTTTTGCACAAGAAGATGACCAAACAATAAAAGGGATACAAAAAGTATATATAAAAGTGATTGGTGAAAATGGGCAACCTATGCCTAATGTAAATGTAACATACAAATCAAAAATTCAAAGTGGTACAGAAAAAACGGGCATTGCGGAAGGACGTATTTGGGCAGAAACATTGGTGGAAATGTATAATACAAAGGGCAAAGACATTGTAGTAAAAGGGTATGAAATTACAAAAACTGAAGTGAGCAGGGCTGACCATCTTTTTTTGGTAACTGTGCGTACAAGTTCTGATGTTATGCGTCCTGTAATTGTAAATGGTACATTGGGAGATGACAAGGGTGAAAAATTAAAAAATATTGGCGTGTCTTTTATTACTGCTGACAAATCCAACAAAAGAGATGTTGTAACTGACGCAGATGGAAATTTTGAACTGCAATTTGGCAACGAAAAAGAATGGAAAGATTTTTTTAAAGGTGAGGTAGATATTTTAATTGGAGATAATACGTTAGAAGTGTATGACGCAAAATTTAGCAATAAACAAATGCGACTTTTGGTAAAGAAAAAAGACATCGCAACCAACAAAACAGAAACTAAAAAAGAGGAGAAAAAAATAACCTTTAAAATAGAACCTGAAACAAAAAATAATGAAACTGCTGCGGAAATGAAAAAAATAGACAACACAGATAAAAATGATAATACAGAAGGTGAAAAATTTGAAAAAAATCCAGAATGGGTAAAATGGGTAGAAATGCACCTAAAAAGCCCAAAAGATGTCGCAAACCTTCCTGAAAAAGAAAAACAAGCCTATATTATCACCCAAATAAAACTCCTCAAAAATGACGACACCGAAATAAATGAACAAATAAAAACCGTAGAAGAAATCTTAAAAAATGACACTACACTCTCTGAAAAAGAAAAACTTAACCTTACTGAAGAACTCAATAAACTCAAACGTAGATTATATTTGAATAAATTAGCATTGGGGGATTTAGAAACACAATTAGCAGATTTTCAAAAAACTTTTTGGGAGAAATACCGTACTTTGCTCCTAATATTTGCTGTGGTAGCGTTGGTTTTGTCTTTTATTATTTATCTTATGGCACTTTTGGCACGCACACGAAAAAGACAACGTGATGACCTTTCATTAAAAAATAAAGAAATTGAAGAAAAAAATATCAAAATTACGGAAGAACAACAAGCCTCTGAAAAACTTTTATTAAATATCTTGCCTGCAACTACTGCCCAAGAACTTAAAAAAAATGGCAAAGTAGAACCTCGCTTGTATCCTTCTGTAACTACATTATTTACAGATTTTAAAGGTTTTTCAGGTATGGCAAAAAACCTCACACCCCAAGAAGTAATTTCACAATTAGCATTTTATTTTGAGGGTTTTGAGAAAATTTGTGAAACATACAAACTTGAAAAAATCAAAACGATAGGAGATGCTTTTATGGCGGTTGCAGGTTTGCCTTTGGAATATAAACAACACGCTTTGTGTGCAGTAGGTGCTGGACTTGCTATGCAACGATTTATCAATGACAACCCTCCACCACTCGCCACAGTATGGGGCGTACGTGTGGGGTTGCATACAGGCGAAGCAATCGCAGGTGTGATTGGACAAAGTAAATTTGCGTATGATGTTTGGGGCAATGCTGTCAATGTTGCCTCACGCATGGAAAGTAGTGGAGAAGCTGGCGAAGTACAAATATCTTCTACAACATACAACCAAATAAAACATGTATTTGTATGCACACCAAGAGGGAAAATAGAAGCCAAAAATATTGGCATGATTGATACTTATTTTGTGGAAAGGCTTTTACCAGAATATGCCCAAGACAAAGAAGGATTTTTGCCTAATGATAAATTTTGGAAAGCAGTAGAAAATTAAAGTTTTCAATTTTTATAAATAAAAAAAAATAAATCAAATGCAAAGCCAAACGACCAATGTAAGCGATTATATCGCAGAAGCAAGCACAGAAAGACAACCTGCCTTACAAATATTAAGGGAAATGTGTCAAAAAACATTGCAAAATTTTGAGGAAAAAATCATGTATGGTATGCCTTCATATACCAAAAATGATATGCTCCAAGTTTCTTTTGCTAACCAAAAAAATTATATTACAGTTTATTTACCCAATGATACTTTTATACCAAAATACCAAAAAAACATCAAAAACTTAGGAAAAACGGTATCAACAGGCAAAACTTGTATTAAATTTTCAAAACCCGAAATTATTGATTTTTTATTTTTACAAGAAATTTTACAAGAAATTATTGAAAATGTGGATAATCTTTAAATATATTTTAAAAAAAACAAATAAATTTTTTTAAAAAAACCTAACCAAAAACCTTATGAACATTCTTGTAAAAATTATCGTGTATGTATTAGCAGTATTCGTTGCTGATTGGCTTTTAGCGGGCATCAAATTTGAAACCGTAGAAGTGGGACTTATAGTCGCAGCTGCTTTGGCACTGGTTAATGTATTTATCAAGCCAATATTACTAACGCTTGCGTTTCCTATTACAGTAATAACGCTTGGGATTTTCCCTTTCATTTTAAACACATTGCTTATAATAATGGTGTCTTTTTTCGTACAAGGCTTCAAAATCTATGGTGATAACTTGTTTGTATTCTTATGGGCAAGTGCATTTAGCATTGTGCTTACATTTCTTACATATTTTATGGAAAATTTCACAGGGTACGATTTACCTGGTGGAAGATAACATAAGCTGTTGTTGGTTTATTCAGTAATTAAAAACTGGAAAACTGATTATTGAAAAATGTTTATTAACAAGTTGTTAAGGCGAAAAATTTGGACAACAAAAATTTTTGCTTGTAATTGCACTCGGTTTTACACACAAATTAAACTAATAATTAAACAACATTTTACGTTTTAAATTTTTAAACATCAAATTTTTAAACAATTTTTAAATAACATTTTACAACAATGAAATTCAAATTATTTTTATTCGCAGTCCTTTTCTTTTTTGCTATAAACGTAAGTTATGCACAAAAAGGTGACACAAAAGGAAAAGCAAAAGTTTATACTGAACAATTGGCAAAACAGTTGAAATTGACTGATGCTCAAAAAAAACAAATTCTTCAAATCAACGAAGATACAAACGCTAAACTTGAAAAAGCAAACGGTGCAGAAGATAAAAAAATCAAACAAGAACGCATCAAAGCTATTTCTGCGGTGTTGAACGCTGACCAAAAGAAAGTATTTGAGAAAAATTTTGCTGGTGGCAAAAACTAAATAGCCAGAAAATTACAAAAAACGCTTATCTAATTTAGGTAAGCGTTTTTTGTATTGTTGTATTTGTATTTTGTTTAAAAAAAAATTCTAATTTTTTAAAATTTATCACACTAAATTTATGAAATTCAAATTATTATTTTTCGCATTCCTTTTTCTATTTACAATCAATGTAAGCTGTGCCTAAGGAACGTAAAAGAAAAAACAAAAAAATCTACTGACCACCTTAAAAGACGACTCAATACGCAAACAGCACATATATATGAAATCAATGAAAGAAGTTATGCTGCACTTGAAAATGTAAAAGATGCTAATAAACAAATAAGCATTAAAAAAGAGCGTGCTAAATTAATATGTACAACCTTGACTTATGAACAAAAGAAAATTTTTGAAAAAAAATTGGCTGATAATGAAGGTGGATTTTGGTTTTGAAATTGGTCAGTTAATTACAAAAAAAACGCTTATTTTCATAAATAAGCGTTTTTTTTGTATTTTTGTAGAACGAATATTAAGAAAAATGGATTTAAAAATTCTTAATTCCCTATTCCTAATTTTTATGCCATTTCTGTTTCAACTTTGTGTTTTAGGTCGCCTTCTACATCATGCAACTGACCACGTTTCATCTCCATTGTAGAGGTATTTTGTGCTTTGAAACCTTGTTTGAGGTGTGCAAAAGCTATATCATTGTTGATAGTGTTGCCACAAGTAAAAATATCTACCGCAGCATAGCCATATTCAGGCCAGGTATGGATAGAAAGGTGCGATTCTGCAATAATAACCACGCCACTTACACCATGAGGCGAAAACGTGTGGAAATGACTGCCTACAATCGTAGCGCCACTCATGAGGGAAGCCTCATTCATGATTTTGGTAATCAAATCTACATCATTTAAGATGCCTTTGTCGCAGTTGTAAAACTCAACAATGACGTGGTTGCCCAATGCTTTCATTTTGTTGTATTAGGGGAAAAATTTAAAAAAATAATTTTGAATTGTAATTTTTGAAAGGAATTTTTTATACAGCGTTACAGCTATGTACTTAAAATAAGGGTGCAAATTTAATACTTTTTTTTGGAAAAATAATCATTTTGTTAAGAATTTTTTTTGAAATTTTTAGGGAAATGGCTTCTGGTTGCTTAATCCATAATCTATAATCCATAATTAAACTTTCTGATTGTAGCCATCTTCATATCTAAATACTACTTTTGGGTCGTGAATTAAAGACGTGCCTGCGGTTTCTTTGCCTGTATAATCCAATTTTGAAAGCACATACCGTATAGTTTCCAATCTTGCTTTTTCCTTTTCATTGGCATTTACAAGTATCCAAGGATTATACAAAGTGTGTGTTTTGGCGTGCATTTGGCGAATATATTGCGAAAACTCTTCCCATTTTTTTTGTGCAACTTCATCAATAGGGCTTACTTTCCATTGTTTGAGCGGATTTGTTTTACGGTCTAATATGCGTTGGGCTTGTTCCTCTTTGTCAATAATAAACCAAAATTTGATGATGATATAACCGTCATTATAGAGCATATTTTCAAATTCAGGGACTTGTTGCATAAAAGTCTGGTATTGCTCTTGCGTACAAAAACCCATTACAGGCTCTACAACTGCTCTATTGTACCAACTTCTATCAAAAAAGACGATTTCACCTGCATTTGGTAATTCTTTAATATAACGCTGAAAATACCATTGTCCTATTTCTGCGTCAGAGGGTTTGGGCAATGCAACAATACGCATAGCACGTGGGCTTAGATTTTGGGTAAATCTCAAAATCGTACCGCCTTTACCTGCGGTATCTCTGCCCTCAAATATCACGATTACTTTTTTCTTTTGGTCTTGTATCCAATGGTGCATTTTTACAAGCTCAACTTGTAGCAGTTCCAATTCTTGCTCGTAGGCAATATCTGCTAATATTTTTTCTGCATCAAATTTCTTTTTTTTAAGAATTTTTTTTAAAATATTTTCTGCGTTCATAAGCGATAAAAAGCCTCCTAACCCCTCAAAGGGGAATAAGCAGCCTTGATTTTTTAAATTTTAAAAATTTAATTTTTTGTATTAATTCCCCCTTTGGGGGTTAGGGGCTTAATTTTCTTGAAATTTCTTCGCCAAAATGCCTCTTATTTGATGTTCTAAAGGAAGTGCTTTCACAAATAGGATTTCATCTTCTATTTGTGCATGAAGTTGCATATCTTTTTCTAAGCATTGTAGTTCTTGATACAAAACTTTGAGGTGTAGGGGCGTATCTATATCTATATGATAATTTTTAGTAATTTCTCTTATGCCTTGCATTTCGTCTGTGTGTGTGTGATGTTCTAAGGCAAAATATTGCACCGAATTTTTCTGCATTTCTGCATATAATTTTGTCCAATTTGTGTTTTTTGGGTGTTCTTTTGCTTCACAAAGCAACAGTAAATACCTAAAAAGTGCTGTTTCTTCTGCTTGAATATGTTGCGCAATATCTTCCACAAAAAGCGGAAAAAGCAACTGCAAATCTTTGGCAAGTGGAAGATATATCGGATTTTTGTCTGCAAAATTTTCTATTAAATCACACAAATAAGGCAATTTTTGGTAAATAAAATATCTATGTGATTCTTTCAAATATTCAATAATCAACCTCACGCTATAATGTGGAAGTGGGGCAGAAAGTTGCGTAGGATAATTTTCTAAGGTTTTGACAAGGAGTGGCATAGAAACACCATAATTTTCGCAAACTTCTGCAAGCGAAATATGGGTATTTTCATAAAATTTTATCCCAAACCTATGCAAAACGCCTCCAATAATATAATTTTTTTGCACCAATTCCCCAATTTTATAGGGATTTAAAAGTTGATTATTCAATTTTTTTAAAAAAATTTATTTTTATTAAAAAAAATATGGTTTGTTTTTTTTTTAGTTTTTTTTTTGCGAAGTTGTGTAATGTGTTAAAAGGTATTTTTAACTAAGGAAATGAAAAATAATAAAGTAAATGATTTGTCATTTTGAAAAAATCTGGCTGTTTCTTTTGCTATGATTTTGAACAGCCAAACTCCTTCAGAATGGCAAAAAATTTGTAATTCCTCATTCTTAAATTCTAATTATTTAAGCACTTCTCTTACTCTTTGTGCTGCATCTTTTAGTGTAATCGCAGAAAACACTTTCAATCCAGATTCATCAATAATTTTCGCACCTTCTTCTGCATTAGTACCTTGCAAACGCACAATAATAGGCACTTTTATATCGCCAATTTTTTTGTATGCTTCCACCACACCATTTGCAACCCTATCGCAACGCACAATTCCACCAAAAATATTGATAAGGATAGCTTTTACATTTGGGTCAGTAAGGATAATACGAAAACCAGCTTCTACTGTTTTAGCATTTGCCCCACCCCCTACGTCAAGGAAGTTGGCAGGCTCACCACCTGATATTTTAATAATGTCCATTGTAGCCATTGCAAGTCCAGCACCATTTACCATACAACCCACATTGCCATCAAGTTTTACATAATTAAGGTCAGAGGCTTTTGCTTCTACTTCAAGAGGGTCTTCTTCACGAATATCACGAAGTTCAGCCAAATCTTTGTGGCGATAAAGTGCATTTTCGTCCAAATTTACTTTGGCATCAACTGCAATAATTTTGTTGTCTGATGTTTTGAGGACGGGATTTATTTCAAACAAAGACGCATCAATATCTTCATACGCCCTATAAAGATTTTTGAGAAATGCTACCATTTCTTTGAACGCTTGTCCTTCTGTACCGAGTGCAAAAGCGAGTTTGCGTGCTTGAAAATCTTGGAAACCTACCGCAGGGTCTACATACTCGCGTATGATAGCTTCTGGGCGGTGTTCTGCTACTTCTTCGATATCCATACCACCTTCTTGACTTGCCACGATAACATTTTGTCCTGTTTTACGGTCAAGCAATACACTTACATAATATTCTTTGGTAGGAAATTCACCTGGATAATATACGTCTTGTGCAATGAGTACTTGGTGTACTTTTTTGCCTTCTGCGCCTGTTTGAGGGGTTACAAGCGTCATTCCAATAATTTTTTCTGCTACGGATACTATTTCATCAATACCTTTTGCAAGTTTGATACCACCACCTTTGCCTCTACCGCCTGCGTGTATTTGTGCTTTTACCACATACCATTTAGTGCCTGTTTGGGCGGTAAGTGCTTTTGCAGCCTCCAATGCTTTGGCTGGGGAATCTGCTACGATACCCTCTTGGATTTTTACACCATAGCGTTTGAGGATTTCTTTGGATTGATATTCGTGTAAATTCATAAACTTTGATACGAGTGTTTATTTTAGTATTGTTTGTTGTTTATTTTTCTTTTGCAAATTAGTTGATTTTTTTTGAAAAAAGAAAAAATTTACAAAAAATAGTCAAAGTTGTGGGTTTTCAAAATTGTGTTTTTTTAATTTTATTTTGTTGAAAAAAATAAATTTAAAATCTGTTTATTTTCTGTCTTAATTTTTTATAATTTTTCACATAAAAATAATTACCTTTGCATTTTTAAATAAAAAATAGGATTTATATTTTTTTATAACGAAATAGTAAATATTTAGACAGTAAAAATATTATTTTTGGTCAATCCTCAAAATATAAAATTATGATAAACAACAAATATAAAATAAAACGTTTTGTATATAGTATAATATATCTCAAATTTTAGAATCGTTACGAAAATTTTGGAAAAATAAATCTTTTAATATTTGCCCAAAAGATTATAGATAATCCTGCTGATACTGATAATATTATTTTTGAAGCAAAAAATGAACTTAATTCCTATCTCAATAATTGTAATTTTCTGCAATGAAAACTGCAATTGAAGAGGTATTTATACAAATTCAAGAAGGCATAAAAAATCTTGGTATTTTGGCAAATTAAGTAAAAAAATCAACTTTAAATTTTTCTAATTAAATATTTTAATGCGTTTTTTGTATTTATTTCCTTTTGGGATTAGAAGGTTAAATAATTTAAAAATCGTTCCTAAAAAATCAACAAAAAACGCAATAAAAACTATTTTCTATAAGTCAGATAACAAAATTACCACCAATATCAGATGAGCAACGAACCCATTAGCAATGAGTTAGTCATTAACGCTACACCAACAGGACAAAGAATTGTGCTTTTGCAAGACAAAAAAATTGTAGAATATCACGAAGAATCACAAGACACCGCTTTTGCTGTAGGTGATATTTACTGGGGTGTTGTGCGAAAAGTATTGACAGGACTAAATGCTGCATTTGTGGATATTGGGCATGAAAAAGATGCTTTTCTGCCTTATTCGGATTTGGGCACTACATTTAATTCTTTACAAAAATTTGTAAAAAGTACCCTTTCTAATAAACAAACTTCTCCACGCCTCCAAAATTTTGAATTGGCAGAACCCCTTGAAAAATTTGGTAATATGAGCAAAATGTTGCAAAAAAACAACATGATTCTTGTGCAGGTTATCAAAGAACCAATTTCTAATAAGGGACCTCGTATATGTTGCGAACTTACCTTAGCAGGTAGGTATATGGTGCTTGTACCTTTTTCTGAAAGTATTAGCATTTCCAAAAAAATAAGTGATAGAGACGAAAGAAACCGCCTACAAAGATTGATGACATCTATCAAACCAAAAAATTTTGGGTTGATTATTCGCACAGTAGCGGAAGGTGTAGAAGTGGCAGAATTGGACAAAGACCTACAAGAATTGTTGCAAAAATGGGAAACAGGCATGAAACTCGTGTTTAATGCTAAACCAAAACAAAGAATTATTGGCGAATTAAGTCGTACTTCCTCCCTTTTGCGTGATTTACTCAATGAATCTTTTGACAATATTACCGTTGATAACAAAGACCTTTATGAAGAATTGCGTGAATATGTACGCAATATTGCCCCTCAAAAAGAAAAAATTGTAAAATTTCATAACCCAAAATCTCAGATTTTTGAGGTAACAGGCATTGAAAAACAATTAAAATTCCTTTTTGGTAAAACTGTAAGCCTCCCGAATGGCGGTTATCTTATTATTGAACACACTGAAGCACTACACGTAATAGACGTAAATAGTGGCAATAAATCTTCTTCAAACCAAAACCAAGAAGAAAATTCGGTTAGCGTAAATATGGACGCTGTGGAAGAAATCGCACGACAATTACGCATCAGAGATATGGGGGGAATTATTGTAGTGGATTTTATTGATATGCGAAAAGCAGATAATAAACGTCTTCTTTATGAAAAAATGCGTCAATTACTCAAACTTGAACGTGCCAGAACGACCGTTTTGCCTATTTCTAAGTTTGGGATTTTGCAAATAACCCGCCAAAGAGTACGCCCTGAAATCAACCTTATCACACGTGAAGCCTGCCCTGCTTGTAATGGTACAGGCAATGTATCTGCAAGTATTTTGGTATCTGATGTGATAGAAAGCCAACTTATTTTTTTGTTGAGTGAGCAAAATGAAAAAAAGATGACCTTGCGTTTGCACCCTTATTTATATGCTTTTTTTAAACAAGGTTGGTACTCCAAACAAATGCAATGGTATTGGACATATTGGACGTGGGTTAAACTTGTGAAAGATACTTCACTTGCACTCAACCAATGGACTTTTGTAAATTCAAATGGCGAAGTAATTGAAATGAATTCCCAAAATAATAAAAGGCTTATCAGAGAACAAAATATCGCTGAAGACCAAAGAATAAATCCTACAAATGAGGAAGAAGAAATAGAGGAAGAAAATTAAGTTTTTTAGTTATCAGTTTATTCAGTTGTCAGTTTTTTATGTATAATTTTTACTGAATTAAAGAAAAAACTGATTACTTTTTTATTCCTTCATAAATACCTTCTGCAATCCACGCATAAAATTCATCTGCAAAATGCACATTATCAGGCAAAAGTTTTTGCGTGTGTGTTTGGGTTTGTATGGCTTTTTGGGTAATGTATTTTTGGAGATTTATTAGGCTGATATTGTGTTGTGTGCTTATTTTTTGTAATACTTCACAATACATTTCTACTTGTATTTTATATTTGCTTGTGATAGGTGTTGGCGTAAGTATAATAGGTATAATTTGATAATTTTGGAGGGTTTTGGTGAGTAGAAGCATATTTTTTTCAAATAATTGCAAAGAAAAACCGCTATACGCATCATTTATTCCAAATTCTAAATATACAATTTGCGGTTTTTTATCCAAAACATTGATTTGTATGTTTTTCAAAGCATGGTCAGTACGCCAACCATTATAACCTTGTTTGGTAACATCTATTTCAAATCCATCTTTTTCCAACAACTGTTGCAATACGATTGGATAATGATTTTTTACGGGCTGTCCTGTGCCTATTTGAAATCCATTTGTAATGCTATTGCCATAACACACGATTTTGAGTGGTGTTTTTGGGTTATTTGTAGCGGTTTTTTTGTAGTTTGCAAATAATGCCAATACTTCTTTTGTGTAATAATTTTTAATATTCTCACACGCTATTCTTTTGAAAAATGGGGTGTCTATTACCGTATTTTCAGTTATTTTCTCGGTTATTTTTTTATTTTTAAGGAAAAAAATATTAGTATTTTTAAATCCAAAAACATACCCACAAAAACAACATACACAAACCAAAAAAAGGCAAATAAGGATAATACGCATGATTTTTTTGGTTTTTAGTACATTGTAATTGAAAAAAGTGTATGATATTGTTGTTTAACATTCATAAGGATTTTAAACCCTTATAAGCGTTTTTGGGTGTGATTTTTTATGAAAAAATCATAAAAAATCACATTAAAAATATATACAAATCTCAATTACAATGTACTAAATAATTTGATAAAAAATGATGGACATAAAATTCAGTACAACCAAATTAAATTTGCTCAAAATTTTTGAACTTTGGTAAAAAACAAAAGGATTTTGCAATTCTGGGGCTTTTTATGCGTAAGTATTCAACATTACAGGCATAAGAAGCATAAGCAAAGAATCTTCTTGTGTTTGGTCAGTAGGCGTTACAACACATGCTTTATTAGGTTGTGAAAACGCAAATTTTACTTCTTTTCCATCAAGATTTTGCAAGGCATCACTGATGTATTGTACGTGAAAACCAATGATAAACTCATTGTCATCATTAAAATCACAAATTAACGTTTCGTAACCTTCATTTGAATAATCTACGTCTTCCGCAGAAATTTGCATGGTACTTTTAGTGATTTTTAGGCGAATTTGTTTAGTAGTTTTATTAGTAAAAATAGCCAAACGTTTCAAAGAACCTAATAATTCTTGGCGGTCAATTGTCATCTCCAAAGGATTAACTTTTGGAATTGCCATTGTATAATCTGGAAAAGTTTCATCAATCAATCTACACACAAGGCGTATATTATTGAAATGAAAAAATGCACTTGTATTACTAAATTGTAATTCTACATCAGAAAAATCAGTAGGAAGGCTACCTTTCAATAAATTGAGTGCTTTTTTTGGAATAATATATTTATTTTCAGCAGTATTTTTAATGTTTTCTTTGTAGGTATATTGCACCAAACGGTGTGAATCAGTAGATACAAATTCCAAATAATCAGGTTTGAATACAAACAAAACGCCTGTCATGGCTGGTTTTATTTCGTCATTACCTACCGCAAAAATTGTTCTACCAATACCTTCCAACAATACTTGCGAAGAAATCATGGTTTTATCATTGCCTTGTGCAAGCGGAATTTTTGGAAAATCATCAGCTTCCTCACATGAAAGTTTGAATTTACCTTTGTAGTGTGTTACTTCAAAAATCTTATTTTCTTCATCTATAAAGCAAGAAAGTGGTTGGTCTGGCAAACTTTTGAGTGAATCCAATAGAAGTTTGGCAGGTACAGCAAGCCTTCCATTTTCTTGTGTTTCTACATCTATTTTTGTAACCATAGAAATCTGCATATCAGAAGCACTGATTGTAAGTGTGCCTGCGTTGATTTCCAACAAAAAATTTTCCAAAATTGGAATAATTGGATTGCTTGGTACTACACCATTGATAGCGGAAAGTTGTTTTTGAAAGGTAGAGGCGGATATGATAAATTTCATAAGAATAATATTATTTTTATACGTTAAATATGCGTTAAATTTGTTGCAAAAATAAACTTTTTTTTAATTTTTTCAAAAAAAATCTTATTTTTTTTACAAAGTGTAGGTATTTTATCAGTAATCAGTTTTTTCAGTAAAAGAAAAAAGTAATCAGTAGTTAGTAATCAGTAGTTGGTAATCAGTTTTTTCGGTAAAACAGCCTTAAACTGAAAAAATTAATAACTGGATAAACCGACAACTGAAAAAAACTAAATTAACTGACAACTGGAAAAAACTGACAACTAAATTAACTTATTTCATATTATGATATACATTTTGCACATCGTCATCTTCCTCAAATTTTTCAATTAGTTTTTCAACTTCTGCGGTTTGTTCTTCTGTAAGTTGTTTTGTATCATTTGGAAGGCGTTCAAATTCGCCTTGTTTGATGTCAAAATTGCGTTCTTCCAATGCCTTTTGGATAGCCCCAAAATCTTGGAAACCGCCATATAATACGACTGTATTATCTTCTGCATCTTCAAAAATTTCATCAACGCCAAAATCAATTAATTCAAGTTCAAGGTCTTCTATATTCATTTGGTCAGTTTTTGCAATGCGAAATACACATTTTCTTTCAAAAATAAAATCCAAACAACCCGAAGTACCCAACGTGCCACCTGCGCGTGTAAAATAACTTCGTACATTGGCAACGGTGCGTGTAGTGTTGTCAGTGGTACATTCTACCAAAATAGCAATGCCATAAGGTGCATAACCTTCATATACGATTTCTTTGTAGTCTTCTTGGTCTTTGGACGTAGCACGTTTTATGGCACGTTCTATATTGTCTTTGGGCATATTTACTGCTTTGGCATTTTGTATCAAAGTACGTAAGCGGGAGTTGGTATTAGGGTCTGCACCGCTTGCTTTCACCGAAATTACAATATCTTTACCTATACGTGTGAAAGTTTTAGCCATAAACCCCCAGCGTTTCATTTTGCGGTCTTTGCGATATTCAAAAGCACGTCCCATAGTATTATTTTATTTTTAGTTTAATTTTTTTTAATTTTTTGCAAAAATAAAATTTTTAAATGAAAACCAAGTAAATTTCATACAATAAATTTTAGCCAATTTTTGACTTCAAATAATTGAAAAATTTTTCGGTATCTTCCACAAAAATACACTTCAAAATAGTAGTATTCGTATTTTTATCCATGATTTTTATGTTGTGGTAATGTCCATTTTTGAGGTAATGGCGTTGCATTTCAATATGAGAAATGCTATCAAGTGGAATTATATTTTTGGATTTTGTGATTAAATTCCACATAATAATCTCTTTTTCGGTACATTCATATTGCCAATATTCTGTGAAAAACATAAATATCAATATACTCCAACACAAAACATGTATAAAAAAAGCTATGCCAAATATTTTTTCAGTAGACCCACCAGAAGGCAAACCAGCAGACAAGATTACATACCACGCAAAGAGTGGTATAAATAAGAATAAACTTGTTGTCAGATAGGCTTTGGCGTTTAGTTGTGTTTTCATATGTTAAAATCATGGTTTTTTGTAAAAAATGTAAAATTGCACAAAAAATACACTAAAAATTAGTGAGCGTAAATCAATTTTTTTTGTATAAAAATAAAAACTAATGGTGTAAAATTTGACATAAAAACCTAATTTTACAAACTTGAAATTTTCAAAACAAATATAGTTTTAATTTTACAAACTTAAAAATCGCTAACTTACTTTTTAATATGAAAAACAAATATATTTTTATTATTGCTTTTACAATAATTTTTTATAATAACATTTTTGCCCAAAATCGTACTGCTGAAAAAGACCAAAGGGTGTATGAAATAATTGCACAAGATGTGTGCAAAATGTATGAAAACTTAAAGGTAAAGTTGGATATGGCAAAATACGAAAATAGGTTTCAGTTGGATTCTTGTATGAGTATTGTGCTGCTCAAGTATAGAGAATCACTTGATATACCGCATACAGTTTCGCCTATTCTCACGCCTGAAAATGCTCAAAATTTAAACAATATTTATGGGACGCCCACCTTTGTTTTTTTGATAAAAAATTGTGCTGTGTTTGGGAAGCAACTTTACGAAAGTATGTGGGAAGAAAGCAACAAGAGTGCCAAAGCCTTTAAAGAATACCAAGAACGCCCACGCGAAGAGGAAGCGAAAAAAGAAGAAGTAAAAATGGATACAATGATAATAGAAGAGCATACTGAAATGCCTGACAGCACAATGGCGTATGAGGAGGCGATTCCGCGTTTGCTTGTGAAAGGCAAAGTAGAAAAACTTGAAACTAAAAATTATACTTTTTTGGTTATAAAAAACGAAAATGGCAAAGAAGAACGCTTTATTTGGCTACGCAATTTTGGGTATGATATAGCGGAAGATTTAGCCCGAAATTTCAAGAAATACAAAGGCAAATCCATAACAGTAGAATATGGCGAAACCGAAGTATTTGATACCAAAAGCAAAAAATTTGTCAATTATCGTGAAATTTATAGCATAAATTGGGAGTAAAATAAAAAGCATAAAATATAATTATGCGTTTTTTGGCAAATAAATGTTAAAAATGGTTACTTTTATGTGGAAAAAAGTAAAAACAATTATATTTGCGAAATTCATTTTTTTAAAAATCTTTAAAACACACAAAAATTCTAAAAAAATTAATAATATCTAATCATATATTTATGAACAAAAATTACAAATTTTGGCGAACAAAACTCAACAACCAATACAGTTGTTTATTCGCCCTTTTAATGATGATAGGTTTGTGGCAAAATGTGCAAGCACAAGTCACACTCACAGCTACTTCAGGAACTACTACAGGCACATACACCAGCATCAATGCAGCATTTACAGCCATCAATGCAGGCACACACACAGGAGCAATTGTAATTTCTATAAATGCTAATACAACAGAGCCAACAGCAGTTGCTTTGGCTGCAAGCGGTCAGGGTGCAACAAGTTACACGAGCATCAATATACAACCTACAGCGGTTGTAACGGTAAGTAGAGCAGTAACAACAGGACGAGGTATGCTTGAGTTTGACGGAGCAGACAATATTACAATAAATGGGAACATTGCAGGGAGTACAGCAGTGAATGCGACTAAGGATTTGACTTTTGACAATACTGCTGCAAACACAGTAGGCACTACAGCAGTAATTCGCTATATTGGTAGAACCACACTTGGCTTGGGTGCTATTAATAATACTGTAAGAAACTGTATTATTTTGGGTAACAATGGTCTCAGTGATAATGTAACCATCAACAATATGGGCGTTTACGCAGGGGGGACATCTATAAGTACGACAACTGCTGGGGCTGATTTTGATAACCTCACTATCATAAATAATGAGGTAAGAAGAGCATATTATGGAATATTTATAAGTGGCTTGGTTGCACCTAATCTTTCAGACAATATCACAATTACTAACAATATTGTGGGTAGTGCAACTGCTAACTTAGGTTTAGGACGTGCTGGTATATTTGCGTATGGGGGTTTAAATGGCGGTATAATTTCTCAAAATGAGGTTTTTGGGGTTGCAAACACTGCTTCAGTATCTATCGCGGGGATAGAAATGTCAGGCGGGACAGCAAGTAACAACGTGGAGATAAGTAGAAATAAAGTATATAACATCTCTCAATCAAGCACAAATGGATATGGTGCTGCAGGTATTCGTATAAGTGCTTCATGTAACAACGCACTTATTGTGAACAATGTAATATATAATATTACAACGTTAAATTATTCTTTTATAAGCACTTTTCAAGCGTATGGTATATTATTGGCAAGTGGCACAGGGCATAGAGTATATTATAATTCTGTAAATTTGTATGGGGCTTATAGCACAGGCCCTTCTACTACGGTTGCTTTTTCAGCAGCAATGGGTATTTCTTCTACTACAGTTACAGGTTTGGATATTAGAAATAATATATTTGCCAATAAAATGACTTCGACAGCTACTACGCCTGAATTTGTTGCAATATGGTTTACAAGCGGGTATGTGGTTACAAGCACCACCAATGTAATTATGAATAATAATGGGTATTATGTGCCTGTGGGGGCAGTATATTATGTAGGTAAAGTTGGTACCACACAAGGCACAGGCAATAGCACTACTGTTTTAGCATGGAAAACCGCTACAACTCAAAATAGTGTTTCTGTGCCTGCGACCAATCAAAATGCACCTTTTACTTCTAATACAGACCTCACAATTCCAATCTCTACGTCTACCGAGCTTGAAAGCGGTGGTGTAGTAATTGGTGCGCCTTTTCCAAATCCAAATATTGATTACACAGGTGCGAACAGACCTGTAACACCAGGCACAATGCCAGATATTGGGGCGTATGAATTTAATGGTATCGCAGTTGATTTGACACCGCCAACTATTGTGCATATAGCCTTGACTGGTAGTTGTGTTGCAGGTGCCAAAACTATTACTGCAACGGTTACAGATGTGAATGGAGTACCCACAAGTGGTGCAGGATTGCCTGTGGCTTATTGGCGCATCAATGCAGGTGCATACCAATCAGCAGTTGCTACTTCTTTGGGTGGGGGCAATTACCAATTTACGATAGCAACAGGTTCAGTGGCAAATGATGTGATTACATACTATATTGTCGCACAAGACAATGCAACCACACCGAATATCGCTGCGTTGCCAAGTGCAGGCGCAGCAGGTTTCACAGCCAATCCTCCTGCAATAAGTACTGTTCCAACTACACCTTTTTCTTATGTGAATTTAGGCATTTTGAGTGCAGGAACTTATACGGTTGGGGTTGGTGGCAATTACACAACGCTTACTGCTGCGGTAAATGATTATAATACAAAATGTTTGGCTGGTGCAGTTATTTTTTCTTTGATTGATGCTACTTATCCAACCGAAACGTTCCCAATCATAATTAATGTAAACCCATCTGCAAGTGCTGTAAATACGCTCACTATCAAACCAGCAATAGGAAACTCACCATCACTATCAGGAAGTAGTGCAAATGCGATTATTCGTTTAAATGGCGCTGATTACATTACGCTTGATGGTAGTAATGTTGTAGGGGGAGCTACGCGTAACTGGACGATTTCAAATACAGATACAGGCACATCAAGTTTTGTAGTGTGGAATGGTAGTGCAAGTGCAACTGACGGTGCTACAAATAATACTTTCAAAAACCTTAATATTTTAGGAAATTCAGGAACTACTACTTTTGGTGGGATATTTAGTGGAAGTGGTGTTACTGCAGGGGCTATAGCTGAATCCCCCAATAATAATGTATCTATTATCAATAACAGCACAGCAAAAGCACAATACGGTATTGCAGTTGTGGGGGCTGCTTCAGGCAATACTGGAAATATTGTCACTCAAAATAGTGTTGGTTCGTCCGTTGTTGCAGATAGAATAGGCTTTATAGGTATGTTTTTTTCTAATAATAATGGCATACAAGTAACCAAAAATACCATTTTTGATATCATTACTACAAGCACCAATCCAATGGGCTTTAATATTGCAGCCAATAATATCAATTCAACTTTTGATGCAAATATTATTCGCAATGTTCAATACACAGGAACAGGCGGGTATGGTGGAAAGGGTATAAATATCAACACAGGGACTGCTACAAGTAATTTGACGATTTCAAATAATATTATTTCAGGGATTTCTGGTGATGGTTGGAGTTCTCTTGCTTCTACTGATATTACAGTAGGACTTCGTGTAACAGGCACTACTGGAGGGATAAAATTATACTACAATACCATAAGTTTAAATAATGGGATTTTCGCAGGAAATACAAGCGGAACAGTATCTACTGCTTGTCATATAGGTGCAAGCGTTACAGGATTAGATGTCAGGAATAATATTTTCATGACAAACCTTCAAAATAGTGCAGCAGCAGCGAAAAGTTATGCTATTGGCTGTGAAGCACCAAATACTGCATTTACTACCATTGATAACAATGATTATTTTGTAAGTGGCACGCAAGGTATTTTAGGATTTTTGACAAGTGATAGAACAAATTTAGCGGGTATTATAACAGGTTTTGGGCAAAATGCTAATTCGGTGAATATTAATCCTGTTTTTGTGTCACCCACGACTGATTTTACGCCCACAGTTTGTTCTTTAGATGACAGGGGTGTAACAATCGCAGGTATTACGTTGGATAATGCAGGCATCACAAGAAATGCAACTAAGCCAGATGTTGGTGCATTGGAATTTACTGCAACAGTAAATGTAACAACTGTCATTACGCCTACATCTTTGCCAGCAGGCACACTTGGTACAGCATACAGCCAAGCATTATCTCAAACGATATATACCAATCCTATATCTTGGAGTATTACTGTAGGCACATTGCCTACTGGTATTATTATTAATCCAACAACAGGTTTAATTTCAGGTACGCCAACACAAACAGGCTCTTTTCCTATTACCGTTCAAGCATTGGCAGGAAGTTGTCAAACAACTATCGCTTATACATTGGTTATAAATTGCCCTACAATTACTTTTGGAACAGCACCAGCAAATGGTATAGCAGGCACAGCTTATACGCAAACTGTTACACAAACAGGTTTAAGTGTGCCAGTGTGGTCTGTTTCAGTCGGAACGTTGCCTAATGGGTTGGCTCTAAACGCAACAACAGGTTTAATTTCAGGTACGCCAAGCGTGGCAGGTTCTTTTACTTTCACAGTACAAGCTTCACAAAGCACTTGCAGTAATACACAACAATATACAATTGTAATAGCTTGTCCTACGATTACAATATTACCTGTTACATTGCCCAATGGTACAGTAAATACGCTTTATACTGCACAACTGATTTCTGCAACTGCAACAGGTTTGTCTAATGATTATACGGTTACATTGACAACAGGCTCAGTACCAGGTATGTCAGTAACTGGAAATTCATGGACAGGGACGCCAAGTGCAATAGGCACTTATGCTTTGACGTTTACAGTAACACACAACACTGCCAACTGTTCTACTACTGTCAATTACAACTTTGTGGTAGGTTGTGCAACAGTAACTATCAATCCTGTAACGCTTTCAAATATCACAATTGGTACAGCGGTAAATCAAGCAATCACGCAAGTGGGAGCTACACCACCTTTTACATGGTCGGTAAGCGCAGGCACACTACCTACAGGTATAACCTTTGATGCTGCGACTGCTACTTTAGCAGGTACGCCTACCGCTTTGGGGGCATTTAATTTTACAATAAACCTGAATTTAGGTGGTTGTTCTATTCCGCAACCTTATACTTGGACGGTAGTTTGTCCTACGTTGGCTATTAACCCTGCAACTTTACCAAATGCAATTCCAAACGTAGTATATTCACAAACGCTTACTGCAACAGGTGGTACAGCACCAATTACTTGGGCTATTGGTACAGGAAGTTTGCCTAATGGGTTAGCGCTCAATACAAGCACAGGCGAAATTTCAGGAACACCTTCTTTTGTGGGAACTTTTACTTTTACGGTTATTGCTACACAATCAGGTACTTGTACTGCTAATGCTTCTTATACAATAGTTGTAGGTTGTCCTGTGATAAATATCAGTCCTGTAAGTTCTGTATTGCCACAAGGTACTGGAAATACTGCTTATACGCCTGTTACATTTACACAAACTGGTTTGCCTGGTGCTGTAACTTGGTCAGTTATTGCAGGTACATTGCCTCCTGGTATTACCATTGCACCAAATGGCACATTGTCAGGTACGCCTACATTATTTGGGAATTATAGCTTTACAGTAGGTGTTACACAAGGCGTAAATTTGTGTAGTGCTTCCAAAATTTATACAATGCTTGTAGTGTCGCCATGTAGTTTTATGACACCAGCACCTCCACAATTACCCCTTGGTAATGTGAATACTGCTTACACTTCCACAACAATTACGACCACTGGAGGTTTAGCCCCTTATACGTATGCAGTAACGACAGGAGCTTTGCCTGCTGGTTTGACTTTGACCACTGTGGGTGTGCTTTCTGGCACACCAACCGCACAAGGTACATTCAATATCAATATTACCGCAACTGATACCAACGGTTGCAAAGGAAGTATCAGCCACAATATTGTGATAAATGCTGCTTGTACTGCTATCAATTTTACAAACACATCACTTGCAAATGGTGGTATCAATATCCTTTACAACCAAGCTATCGCAGTAACTGGTGGTGTTGCGCCTTATTCATTTAGTTTTGTGTCTGGTACATTGCCAACAGGTTTACAATTAAGCGCAGGTGGCACTGTTTCAGGCACGCCTACCATTGCAGGTACTTCTACATTCACCGTAAAAGTAAC
>JANPJR010000180.1:0-42830 GCA_031425615.1 Cytophagales bacterium | reverse complement strand
TGCTTTATCACAAATTATATCTAAATCCTTAGGGGCTCTTTCCAAAGAAAAACCCCTTAATATTAAAGATGCGCTCCCACCTAAAATCAGGTCTGGGAATAATTCCAACAATTGTTTAAATTTATAAATCATAGTTTATTTACCCTACACCTCAAAGAATATGCAGGGATTTAGGGTTTATTTTTTTTTGTTTATATTAAAAAAAATTAGCGGTTTTTTGCCCTCGCTTTTCTCGCTTGTTTGTTGCGTTGGCGGTTTTGGATTTTAATTTTTAAAAACTGTTTAGGGTTTTTATATCGATTTTTTTTCATTGGAGGATTTTCTTTTCCTATTGGCGGAAAATTTTCGGGAGCGTTGGGTGTTTCTAACATGTTTTTATTGTTTTTGGGTTAAATGTGAAAATTTGTTTTAGGTATAAAATATTTGCAGTCCTTTTTTTTTGGCTTAAATTCCTTAAATGACTGCGGAATTATGGTTTTTGATAGCCTTTCGCTGTGGTGCATTTCTGCCCTGTTACAAAAGTTTTTTAAATCACAATCACCATTAGTGCAAAATCCATAATCTGCGGAATCAGGGAGCATATTATTTTTTGTTTAAAAAAATTTCATTCAAAATTTCAGGATGCGTATGCCCTTTGGCTACGCTAAGCACTATTTCTTTATCGTCCTGCGTTCTGCAAAATGCTAAGAGCTCTTTTGCTCTTAGTTTGGGCAATTCGCCATTTATAATTTTGGCAACAATTTGCATATTTATAGTTTTTGTTTCCATAAATGTATTTATGTTTTTTTGAATTATTATAATGCAAAAATACAAATAAAATTTGTATAAAAAAATTTATTTATACAAATTTTACATATTTTTTTAATTATTTTTTAATTCCGCTTTTATGCGATAATAAGTGCCTCTGCTGATTTTAAACATTTCCATAATTGTAAGGCATTTTTCTTTGTCCGTAAGATTTTCGTCATGTAGGTAATTATTTACCAACATAAAATCCTTAGCTTGTTGCACAGGGAGAGATGTTTTTTTGTTTTTATCATCTTCTTTTTCTGCTTGTGGTTCTTCTTTGGTAAGTGCTGGTGTAGAAATATTGATGTTGATTTGCGTTTGATTTTGCAAAGTATTTTGTTCAGTCGCAATGGTATTTTGTACTTGTGGGACTAATTCTTCTACACTTGTATCTTGTATTTTTAAGTCATTTTGCACGCTTAAGACTTCTATTTGTGGTCGTGATACTTCGCTTTGTACTTGTGATACTTCGTTTTTTTTGCGATAAGTCCCTATTACAAGTGTGCTGTAGATTGAAAAAATTAAGAAAAATAACCCAAGATATTTTGCATTTTCGGTATCCTGTTTTTGGCTTTTTTCGTGAATTTCCTTTATGGTTTTGTTGTGGATTTCTGCTTTTGAAAAAACATATTTTTGTGATTTTTCTAATTTTGTAAGTGCTTCACTTTTTTCTAAAATAATGCTGTTGCGATTGGTTTCATATATTTTCAATGCTGAAAGGTACGCCCATTGATTTTGGGCTTGGAGATTTTGTAAAGCAGGCAAGGTTACACTTTCTAATTTTTGGATTTGTGATTCATAATTTTGAACTATTTTTTTTTGCTCAAAATCTTGTATTTTTTGCAAACTATCTAAGTTTTTAAGCCCTTTTATATTTTTCAAAAAACTTTTTTCTGTGCTGTGAATTGAAACGTATCCCACCACAAGTCCGCAAAGCAATACACCCAAAAAATCTGTGATTCTAAACTCTTTTTCCAAAAGTCCTTCCACAAAAGACGCAAGTCCAAAGTGTAGTATCATCTCAAAAACCAGCATACAAAGCAGTATCATCAGTACAATAATACTCAGCGGAAGGCTTGTACTTACTTGCACCGCAGGTACTAAATAAAATACGCCAAATGCTACTCCGAAAATAGTAGCCAATATTTTTCCCAAATAAGCAAACCATTTGAGAGGCAAGCTGTGGGTAGAAAAATTTGATTTCATAAAAAAAATTATAATTTACTTGTTTTGTTGTTTTTTACTCTGATTGTGAAAATCGTCTTTGCATTTCTGGCTACAAAAACGTTTTATTTGATTGCCACGCATCACTTTTTGGAAAGTATTTTGGCAAGTAGGATGGAGGCATTTGGTTCGTTCTTGTGAATAAATATCCCAAGAAGTAGTATAAAATATTTCGCTC
This sequence comes from Cytophagales bacterium, assembly GCA_031425615.1. GTDB lineage: Bacteria > Bacteroidota > Bacteroidia > Cytophagales > Microscillaceae > JAAFIN01. The sequence continues at coordinate 40,639 of JANPJR010000180.1, read as the reverse complement.
TCCTCCCCCTCTTTTGTGTTTTCTGTTTGCTGTGTAACACCTTTTTTCGCTGTGTAAGCCTCAAAACGCTGTCGCTGTGTAAATGCCCTATCGCCCACAAAGCAGTAGAGGAGGAGGACTACAGGAAAATAAAACATTCTACAAACTAATACCACAAAAAAACAACCCACTTCTACCAAAGTACCCACATCTATTTCAATGGTAATGCGTATTTTTTTTCCTTTTTCTTTCATAATACAAAAATACACATAATATTTGTGAAATAAAAAATATTATTACAAATTATAAATATATTTTTATTAACTTTGTGAAAAATTTATAAAAAAATTTATGATGCACAAAACACAAAATCTAAGTTTTGAACTATCTTTGTCAGATATGAACTTAGATACAAAAAAAATAATTGAGTTTTTGACAGAGCAAAGAAAACTTAAAAACCTCAATCAGGGAGATGTTGCCAAAATAATTGGCACAACCCAACAAATGCTCTCACATTATGAAAACCTTAAAACTGAAATCCCAATTGGTCATATCAACAAATGGTGTGAGGCTTTGGGAATGAGTGCTGTGCAGGTAATAATGTACCTCCACCCCTTAGTGCCTATTGCTGAAGATTTGGCAGTGTCAGAGGAAAAAAAACAAAAGGAAATTGTAAAAACCAAAGCTTTGGAAAAATTACAGATTGTACTGGACGAAGTGAAAAACATAAAAGACGAAATAAAAAAAATATAATTTACGTTTATTATTTGTATAAAATATTTTTTATTTATGTTTTTTATTTGTATTTTTGCATAAAATTTAAACAACGCAAAAATGCAACACCTCACTATTGACCCTGAAAATCAAGAAGCACTTGGTTTCTTTTCTCACTTTGAGCAAAAAGAAAATATTTTTCTCACAGGAAAAGCAGGCACAGGCAAAACATACATCATCAGCCAACTTATAAAATTATTGGAAACCCAAAAAACAAATTTTGTAGTGGTAGCACCCACAGGCATCGCAGCATTGCAAGCTGGAGGTGTTACCATTCATTCTTTGTTCAAAATTGCACCCAGTGTTTATATGCCTGATGACCGAAATCTCAACGCCTTGGAAGGTCCAGCGAAAACCATTTTGCAACACGCCCAAATTATCATCATTGACGAAGTGTCAATGCTTAGAGCTGATTTGCTTGATGCAATGGACGCAGTTTTGAGAAAAACTTTTGAAACTAATAAACCTTTTGCAGGAAAACAGATTGTCACAGTAGGCGATATTTTCCAACTTCCTCCTGTAGTGCAAGATAATACCCAAGAAAAAGAAATCTTAGCACAATTTTATCCCAATGGCGTTTTTTGTTTCAATGCAAAAGTTTGGAAAAAATTAAATATCAAATGTGTTGAACTGCAAAAAATTTATCGCCAAAAAAACGACCCAACTTTTATCAATATTCTTAATAATATCCGATTGGGAATTGCTGAGAACAAAGACCTCCATACCATCAACGCACAATATATCAATGGAAATGACGCACCAGAAAATACAATAGAACTTACTACCACCAACAAACTCGCCCTTGAAACCAACACGCAACAACTTCAAAAAATTAGAAAAAATACTCACGAATTTATCGCACAGGTTACAGGGGATTTTGATGAGAAACTTTACCCAACCGAAAAAATATTGCAACTCAAAGAAGGTGCCCAAGTAATGTTCCTCAAAAATAATAAGGAAAAAAATGTGTGCAATGGTACAATTGGCGTTGTTCAAAAAATAGACAATGGTACTATTTTTATCCGATTGCAAGATGGAAGCGTGGTAGATGTCATCAGGGAAGAATGGAAAAAAGAAAAATATGAATACAATCCGAAAAATAATACGATTGAAAAAATACCACTTGGCAACTTTTCACAATTTCCTTTGAAACTCGCTTGGGCAATCACTATTCACAAATCACAAGGTCTTACCTTTGAAAATGTGTGCGTCAATTTGGGTTATGGTGCCTTCGCCTGCGGACAAACTTATGTGGCGCTCAGTAGATGCACCTCACTGTCTGGACTTTCCCTTCGCAAAAAATTAAAATTATCTGACATCAAAGTTGATGACAATGCACTCGCATTCTACAACCAAAATTTTGGATAATTCATTTTTATAGACTTGTTTTGCAATCTTGTTCCTTTGTACTTGTTTTTTGAATTATACGGAACACAAAAAAACCTTTCCAATTTTTGGAAAGGCTTTTTTTTTGTGGAAAATATTGTATTTTTGTGAAAAATATAAACAATTATTTTTATTTATTTTTTATGGATAATAACAATATTGATTTAGAATTACCTAAATCTTTTATAGAAAATGCGGACACAAAAGTTGTTGAGCTTGTTTTTTCTCAAACAGAAAAAATGCTACAAAGCACCGTGAAAATCGCAGATAATATCACTGATAGAGCCTACCGCATTATTACTGCACTTTTGCCTATGATAGGGTTGGTTATGATAGGTATTTTCCAAAAAAATAACCTCATTTGGTATAGTTGTTTTTTTGCAATCCTATTCTTAACAACTTCGCTTTTATTTGCTGGAATGGTCATAAAATCACACTTTTTAAATCAAGTAGGTTCAACGCCTGATTTTCTAATTAACAAAGATGTATTTTCCAAATATGACTCAGAAAAAATGGGATATGAAGGATACCAAATTTGGCTTATCAAAAGAATACACCTTGATATTAACGAAAATAGACAAATAAATAAAAACAGAATAAAATTTTGTAATTATGCTATTTTATCAGCATTTGCTACTATCTTATCACCATTGTTAGCAATTATTCTACTTAACCTTATCGTTTTTATCACCTCCTGAATTTTGTGCATCACCGCTTTTTGATTTGTCTGATGGGACATCAACCAAATCTTGAGGAATGATAATTTTTTCTTTTGGCTTCTCATTGCCACCCTGTTTTTCGTTTTCTTTGCTCATAATTTTTAAAATTTAGTAACTTTTTAATAAAAAAATATTTTATGATTAACGTAAATATCAAACAACTTATCGGTAACCTTATAGTGGTTACAACTCCTGAAACTTTAGAACAAGATTTAGAAGCTAAAATATCCGCTGTTGTTCTTAGGGTAATACAATCTGTCCAAGTTCAAGATTTGGGTCACGCAGAATCAAATTTAGATAAATCTGACCCGCAATAATAGGATATTACAACTTTTTACCAAACTCAAAAATAAATAACCTATGGACTTGCAAAAAACAAAAAAACATTTTGATGAGGTTTTTCTAAGACTCTCAATATATAAAAATTGGCTTAACTCTGACAATGCAGAAGAATTGCCTGATTCTCTTAAAAATGAAATTGCTAAAATAGCAGAAGTCATTAAAATTATTACAGACAGACCACCACAAAAAGCCACCCCAGAACAGCATAGACAAATCAACACCTTTATCCAAGAATTTTTAGACAAAGTTCTCCAGTATCGCCTAAGTTTTCAAGAAGAGGAGTAAATTTTTGAACATCTAAACAATTATTTTATGAAAATTAAAAATGCTAACTTACTAAAAGATTTGCTCATTGAAGCACTCTCCCACGTGGTTTTTATTGAAAAACTAACACAAGAAGAAAAAGATGATGAACGACCCAAAATTTTAGAGTTTTCTGAAGCTCTTATTGAAAACACCTCACAAAATGACCCAAATACACCATTAAAAAACCAAATCATACACGCATTGCGAGAAGTGCTTTTTCGCCAAAGTTTTGAAGTACATCAATACGTTACCGAAAAAATAATCAAAGAAGAACAATCAAAAGTTGATGCCTTGATTGAAGTGTGCAAAAATTTTATCTCACCAACATTGCTCAAAATTCGTTTGGCACTATACCAAATGGAACAAGAACAGTTGCTGGTAAATCACCACGATTAACCAATTCGGTGATAATAGGCAAAAAATCTTTTAACCCCGAAATCCCAATATTTGCAGGTACTACAACTGTGTTCAGAAAAAACAAAAATTCACCACCATAAGTCCGATAGTTTTTAGCCTCGTCATCAAGTTCATCCTTTTTGTACCTTTTATCCAAAATATCTATTTCATCAGATAATTCTATTTGAATATCCAACCTGTTTTTACCAAGATATTTCCCAAGAAAAATATCTAAATTTTGCTTGCTTATCATACTTTCTTGTTTTTTAAGACCTTTTACCCCCGTAAAAGGTCTTTTTTATATATTTTATTATCAATTTTTCTTTAATATCCACCAAAAAACCAAACTAAAAAAGCTACCAACAAATAAACAGGCAAAAGCAATACAAACAAAGTCAGATTCCTTTTTATCCTCTCTTCATAAGTAGAATACTTAAATCCCTTTTTTTTCATATTTACAATTTAATTACAACAATTTCTATCCACATATACCTTTGTATTTCCACTCATATAGTAACAACCACCTCGTGATCCTCTTATAAGCCTTACTCCATTGGGACCGCAATCCCTTTGTGATGTTTGGTTTTGAGTATTTTGAGGAGAAAGTTTGGATTGTATATCTTTTTGAAGTGCTAATGTTGCACCAGTAGCAGGTTTCCCTTTCAGAAAAGCATTCAAGTAATCTTTTGCATCAGAATATTTTTCAAAACGATGGCTAATCATTGCACTGAAAAAATTAAGCGAATCAGTTTTATAGTTTTTTTCTTGTAAGATTTTTGAATATTTGAAGAAACCGCTGTACTCACCGCCATTCAAAGCAAGATTGAGCCCTTTATAAGCTATTTCGTTAGTAAGACTATCAGGATACAATTTCATTGCATCGTTCAAATATGAATATGCAGAACTAAAATCACTTGCTTGTTCGTATAATGTTGATTTTCTTAAATAATAAAGGTAATTTTCTTTTTTCTTCAATGTCAATGCTTTTTCTTTTTCAATTTTTTCCTTTGCTCTTTTTGCTTCTTTTTTTGCTAATTCTTCTTTTTCTTTAATTTCTACCATTTCTTTAGCTAAGTCAGAGTAGGCATTTAGTTCATTAGTATATAAATCAATTATAAAATCAGCAGGTTTATTCGTTTCAACAAGGCTTGGGTCTGAGTGTGATTTCAAAAGACCTATATAAGACCAAGTAACGCCAGGTTGTTTAGTACTATTGTATCTGGCGGAAGCAGAAGTTTGAGGAAAACGATTATGAATTTCGTTTTTTTGAAACGCTTCCAAATATTCATCCAAATGTTTTTGAATGTGTTGCCCATAACCAACTGTCTTTTCACTTACCAATTTATCTTTTAATCCTGTAGGGATTCTCAAACACTTTACTACCTTCCCATTTGGCAATGTAACCTCTTTTGTATATTTTTTCTCAAATTCTAATATTTTCTTTTCCTGTTTACTTTGCCCAAAAACAACGCTCACATAAAAACAAGAAGCAACCAAATAAAAAAAATATTTTTTTAGCATAATATAGTTTTTTGAAAATTAACGCTTATTTTTTTAACAATTTTAAAATAAAAAAACCTACCTTGCGAATTGCTGGGTAGGCTGTTTATTGATTAGTGTATTCATTGCATTTCGCAAAAATGAAATTTCATCTTTTAGAAACGCAACAAGTTCATTATCTACTTCTTCCAGTTTCGCAGTAGTTTGTTTTTTATCAAGCCACATATTTCCCTGACCTGTCATTAGCCAATCAAGGCTAAAAGTAGGATATTTTTTTACCAAATTTAAAATAACTTCTGCACTTACTACTTTTCCATTTTCAAAATTTGAAATGGTGCTTTGGTCAACTCCAAATTGTTGGCTGAATTCTGATTGAGAAAAACCTTTTTCTTTTCTTAGCAATTTTAGTCTTTCTCCTATTTCTTTAAGATTTTCCATAAATTTATGATTTTTTTAATAATAAAATTATTTTTTTAATAAAATTATTGTATTTTTGCTTTTGATAATAAAGCAATGTACTTACAAATATTATTAAACATTTCATAAAAAACAAAAAAAAATGAAAAAAAATTTAGAGACAAAGAAAAAATTAGAAAAAAATACCTTTTTGAAACATTGGAAAAATATAAAATCCATTTGGAAAGAGAAAGGGACGAGGTTTTATGTTTATTTTGTTCAACAAAAACTACCTCATAAAAAAGATACACGCATTAGAAATGTTATGCTTTATGGGATTGTAGATTGGGATATTCTAAAAGTTTTTGCGGAAATGGTGGGTTATAGTATAGAAATATAAAAAAAATTTAAATATTTTTATGATTTTTTTAATAAAAATTTGCTTTTTTATTATTTAATTCATAATTTTGTATTATAATTAAAAAAAACAAATTATAATACAATGAACAAACAACTAATTTTTGAAAATGCTTGGAATTTAGTAAAAACTGCAGGCATGAAATTCAGGGATGCATTATCGCTGGCTTGGGCATTAGCTTCAAAAAAAGCGAACACGATTTACAAAATCGTTTTCAAAAAAGAAAGTGATAATACCATCACAGAAAGACTTTTGAAAGAGCAAACTATCAACAGCAAGGGCAACCTAATGTTTTATTCCATTGATGACGATGGAATTCGCAGCACGAAACTTGGTAACATCAAACACTTTTCAAAAACTGCTTAACAATATGAAACCCTACACGAACGAATTTTATAAAGAAATCAATGGGAAGGAGGTCATTATCATAACAGAGGATTTTGACTTGGACAATTTTCAAGGTGCGTATTATTACGAAATTGATGCGGAGGGCGTAGAACAGGAATGTGAAATGGATTATGACGAAATACCTGCGGACATTATTGAGGAAATTGAGGAGCAATTGGACAAGGAGTATTTTGAAAAATACAACGAATCACGCAGGGAGGAAACCGCAGGCAGTTATGAGCAAGAGGACTACACACCTTGGAATTGGGGTTGGTAAAATGAAAGACCCTAAAAAAACCAAGCTATGGTGTGGGATAGCATTGTATTTTTCTGACAGACTCAGGAGAATGGAAACAGACCAAAGACCCACACACGAATTGGAAGCAATGGCACAGGAAATTATAGAAAAAGCCCACATAGAAAATCAATATTTTATAGAAATTCCTTGCCAAAGTTCTAATGTTGTTGCCCTTGTCATCACAGCCTTGCGACACAATGAAAATGTAACGCTTAGGATAGTGGCTAAAATAAGTCGTTATGAAGAGCTTGTATTCAGGTGCGATATTCAGGAATTAGAGCAAGCCTTACAAGTGATTGAATTATTTGAACAGAATTACAAACCTTGAACAAAACAACAAATTTTTATGGAAATATTACTTGAATCCTTTGACAAAATAATCTATAAAATAGGCAAAAAAATCTATTACACAGATTTGGATTGTCCTGTGGTGGGAAAACTTCTTGATGCCAAATATCAACTTGCTTATTTGACAACAGAAGACGAACCTGAACCTACCCAATGGCAAGATTTATCACAAGACGCAAAAACGGATATCATCGCAGATGCTCATGCGATATATGTAGAAACTACATTGGAATATCCACTATTGGAAATGGGAAGTGGTTTTGTGGAAAGTGTAAGCGAATTGGTGAAACTGCTCAAGGAAAATGGCTATGAATTTTCTTTGAAAAATCTGTTAGATTATTATCAAAGACATTTATTGATACACGACAAATTGGGCATAAAAGACAGCGTGGAGGTGTATCCTTCCAATTTGGGAGGGTTTGTAGTGAGGTACAATCACACCACAACCATACACGCCCATACTGCAGGGTTTGTACTGTCGTATTTGAAAAATAATTTCACTTGTTTTTAGTAATCATTTTTATGTTAAATCTCCAAAAGATTTAACATAAGCATCTGCAAACGTGACCCAATTGGTAGAGGTACGAACGGAGTTCGGTAATGGCGGTTCGAGTCCGCTCGTTTGCACAAATTATAAATTTTAACCTTAAAAGAAAATATGAGCATTGAAAATATGAGCATTTACCCAAAGCTATCCAAAAGGCTTACAAATTGCACTTGTTATGGGAGTGCAGAAGACTTATTTGGTTGCATGGACGAAATAGAACGCCTATGGGATTTGGGGCAGTTTTCTGAGGACGAATACAAGGCACTAAGTTTTGAAATGAAAAACTCAAAAGAGGCAATGGTTAATAAGATACAAAAACAAATTTACGACATCAAATTAGCCATCAAAAACACTCATCAACAATGGGAGATTTTACAAACCCATTTAAAACAATTGGATTTTGAATTGACCATCCTTTTACCAACAAAATAATATGCAAAATCAAACCTTTGGCACATTTGAGAGCATCATCAACCAGATGATACAAACCGAAATCCAGAAGCGAATCCCTGAGATGCGTACAGCAATACGTGACGAAGTAATAGAAGAAATGAGGGATTACATCACTGAAGTACCTATATCACAAGAAGAAGCCTGCAAAATATTAGGTTGTAGCCTTTCTACCATTGCAAAATACAGGACAAGAAAGGATAATCCGTTGCCTTATATCAAAGCAAACCCTTGCAAATACGTAAGGTCAGAAGTAAAAAAATGGCTACAAAGTAACCAGGGCATTTATTCACAACCCAAATAACTCAAATAACTCAAATTCAAACAATGGAACAGGAACAACAGGAACAGCAAAACAAGGAAAACATACATTTTTTTAATTATTGGGCAGGAAAATATCACGATATTCCGCACCAAAAATTTATAGCTCATACAAAAGGCTTCTTCCAAGACGCTCAAAATAATGCACTTACACCGCATTATATTACACGAATGAAAAAACTATTACTTTCGTGCAAACGCAACGTAACAACCATTCACAAAGAGGGATTTTTGGAAAAAGACATTGAAATAAAATGCCAAATAATGAGCCTCCAGCAGGCAATCATAAAAGCTCAAATGGAGATTAATCGCCTACAAATTGACCTCCACGACAACAAATCGCAGTACCAAAAAGAAAAGCAAGAAATCAAAAACCATTTTCAGGAAATTAAAAATTTTGTAGTTGAATAAAAATATTTGGAGAGTTTTTTAATCTCTCCAAATGTTAAACTTCCCCACCACAATTCTAAAAAAAATATTTATTTATGAAAACCACAACAGAAACTCAAGAATTTAATTTTATAAAACTAACCTTGTTTTATAGAAAAGAAATCCAAAGGCAATTTGAGAATGGCGATAACTGCGGTTATCTGTCACCTTCAGTCTTGATAACATTTATGGATATTTTGGTGGGGCAAGTCAATAAGACGATGGACAAACTGATGACTTTCTTTGTGGTAAGGGAAGATGTGCTTGAAAAACTAAATTTTTTGACAGGGCAAAAAGTGTCCGCAAAACAATATGATGCCCTGTGTGAGAAGCTCCAAAAATGGGGAATTTTGAGTTTTAAAAAGGGCAAAAATAAAATGCTAAAAAGAGAATTTACGCTAAACTTGGCACACAACTTTGAGGGTAAAAAAGTGCCAACAGAGCAAGGAAATGATATTTTTTTGACTAACTCGGAACACAAAGGGTACACAACTATCTCACAAGAATTACAGGAAAATACCACAACTGAAACCATTTATATAAAAGGGTTAAAGGATGAAAGTATTAAAGGTAAAAGTATTAAAGAATCCCCCTCCTCCTCTGCACCGCAACCAAAAATTTTGGAGGAGGAGGAGGCTTCTGGAAATAAAGCATTGGATAATCAGCAAGTAACAAATGACAATCCAAATGCTGGCATTGTGGATAGTGAAACTGAAATAATGGTTAATTTCCTACTAAAATTCTTTAATTCAATAAAACCAGAGGAAAAAGTATGGCTTACAAACCAAGTGAGGAACATAGAAAAACAAGGTTTTTTAGATGACTTTACCAAACGTACAAGGGCATACATACGCATACACACAGAATTTAAAGAAAAATTTGCCAAATACAAAACCTCTTTACGAAAATATATCACGGATTTATGGACTTCCAAAGATTGGGTAGATTATTACCAAAACCTTTGTGATGAACGAAGACGACAAAATGCGGATAAGGTACATTATACCAATTAGCATTTTTAAGCCTTTGTAAAGGTTTTTAAATACTTAGTAAATAGTTTATATACTTTGTAAAAAAAATGCGAAAAATCGCATAAAAACGCTAAAATTTAAAACATTACAAAACAGACCTAATAAACATTTTTCAAATTATGAATACTTTTGAAAAAAACAGCACACAACCAAAGGCAAGAACAAAGCCAGCAGACACCGAATTAGAAAGTGCGGTACTTGGTGCGATATTGATAGATAGGGAATTTATCAATAATATTTTTGGAGAATTGAACAAAGAAATGTTTTATGACCCAAAGAATAGGATAATTTATGATGCCATTGTGTATTTATTTTGCAACAGCAAGCCTATTGACATACTTACAACCAACAAACGAATAAGGGAAATGGGGGTGTCTGAACAAGTTTCGTCAGTTTATATTTCAGAGCTTACCTCTGGAGTAGCAAGCACTTACAATAGCACCAGGCATATCCAAATACTCAAAGAATATGCGACAAGGAGACAACTTATTACGTTGGCAGAAGAAGCCCTCAAAGACGCTTTTGATATGCAAAAAGACGTTTTTGAGGCATTAGAAAAAGCAGATACAAATTTGGTAAATATTACCAATGATACTTTTGGCGAAGACAGTTTTATAGCAATGGACGAGGCAGTAATTCAAGCAATAGACAAAGCCCTGTTTGCTTACAAAAATGGAGGCTCGCTTGCGTTGTCATCAGGCGTAGAAGAATGGGACAAGATAATAGGCGGATTTTTCGCAGGTGAATTATCCATTATCGCAGGTCGTCCAAGCATGGGTAAAACCACCGTTGCAATGCACCTCCTTCGCACCATTGCTATAAGCAAGCGAAATGTAGGATTTATGAGTCTTGAAATGAGTGCAGAAAGTCTTTCCAACAAAGAAATTATTACAGAATATCACAGACTTGACCCAAATTGTACGCTTGATGTCATCAGGCTAAGGATAGGTAAAATTTCACCGCAGGAAGAGGATATGCTTAAACAGGTTAAGGAAAATATAAATCAGTACCTTCACCGCATAAAAGTTTCTCAAAAAAGCAGTATGACTTTGGGCGGTATCAAATCCAAAGCAAAAGAATTGGTACGCAAGCACGATATCAAGATGTTGGTCATTGATTATTTGCAACTCGTAGGCGACGACCAAAGCAGAAAAAACGATAACCGCAACCTTGAAATAGAACGCATTGCCAACGGATTGAAAACCCTTTCCAAAGAATTAAATATCCCAATCATTGCCTTAGCACAACTCAACAGAGGCGTAGAAAACAGGGTATCAAAAGTTCCACAATTATCAGACCTTAGGGACTCAGGAGGTTTGGAACAAGCTGCGGACAATATCACATTTCTTTATCGCCCAGAATATTACGAAATTTTGCAAGATGACACTGGCAATAGCACCGCAGGACTTCTTGAGTTGGTCATTGCCAAAAATCGCAATGGACAAACAGGCAAAGCATCTTCCCAAATCAACCTCAAAGCAGGTACAATGCAATCTCAAAATATTGATTTTAGTTTTTTGCAAAAAGACAAAAAACAAAATAATGCACCAGTTTCCATACCACAAACAGGTGGCGAAAAAGGGGAAGATTTGCCTTTTTAGTAATGAATTATGAATTTGTATCCCATTCATAATTTATAATTTTTCATTTAATCATTATCTTTTTATGACTTTAAGAGAAAAACACAACGCAAATTTTGGCAAGCTAAATCCTGCGGTTGATAGTCTCCCAGAGGAGGCACAATTACAAGCGATTTGTGTACAACACATCAAAAATAATTATCCTGAAATCTCCTGTTTTCATTGCCCAAATACATCAGCAAGCAAGCAGATTTTTGCCAAAATAATGGGATTAAGGGCTGGTTTTCCTGATATTATGTTGATAGATATGCACGCAAATTTTTATTTTTTTGAGTTCAAAAGTGAAAAAGGCGTATTGAGTGAGGCTCAAAAAGTAATCCACCAAGAACTCGCAGAAAAAGGACTTGAAGTAAATATCATCAGAAAATTTGGCGAATGGCAGTTATTTTTATACAAGCATTTTGCAGAAAAAAAATATTAAAAATACATAAAATAAATGTATAAATTATTTGTATTATACATTTATAATTTGTATTTTTGTGATGTATTTAAAGCAATACAACCATTAAAAAATTAACATTTAACTCTTATTTTTTACAAAAAAATTATGGCTAAGGACGCACAAAAAGCAACAGAAGCAGAAGAAACTGCGGAAGCAAAAAGGGGCGAAATTGTATATTATGAAGGAATGCCCATGAGCATTCATTCCAATATGCAAAAAGGAATTTTCACAGAGTATGGCGATAACAACACCAAGAAAGAATCGCTTGAAGTAAGAATACTTGGCTGGCGAGGTTTCAAAGGCAAAATGTACCAAAAATCGTCAGATGAGCAGAAAGATATCAAGACCTTTATGTCAGAACTCAAATGTGATGAGGAAACTGCAAAGGCAAAAGAAGTGGAAAAAAATACCAAAGACTGGTTGGAATTGTATTTTATCAACAATGAATTTAAAGACAAAAATGGCAGGAAAAACCCACTTTGCGTGATGTTGTTGAAAACCTACAGCTTGGCAAATTTTGACAAAGAACTCAAAAAATGGAATTACAGCTACAAAGAAAATGGCGACCCTGTAAAACTTGAGGACTTGGTAGTAAAGATGACCACTAAAAATGAAACTAAAAATGGCAAAGACTTTTATGTGGTGGAATTTCAATTCAAAATCAGTGAAGATGAGGAAGTAAAAGAAGCCATTGAAAATTTTTTGGCAACCAAACCACACATTTACGCACAGGATAATTTGGAGGAAATTTTGAGAAATCCAGAAACCTACGCCCTCAAAAAAGTTAGAAACTGGTCATTGCCTGCTGAATTTCCAAACAGAGAGTTTTACCTCAAAATGCCTGTTATCAAGCAGATAGCACCACCGCAAGAACAAGTAACTCAAGAACCTGTGCCACAAGAACAAGAATGATAACTGACGAAAATTACAATGACTACAAAGCGGTGAATAACACCGCTTTGAGTTATTTGAAAAGAGGCTCAGGACACTACTGGGCTTTTTTGGAAGGGAAGTCAAAGCAAACCCAAGCAATGCGTTTTGGGATTGCCCTGCACGAAGGAATACTTGAGCCTGAAAAATTTCACGCAAGAGCAGAAATAAAACTTGAGAACAAAGGCGAAGGCATCAGGGCAAAAATGAAAGAGCAACAAGAATATTGCGAAAAAGAAAAAAAACTATTGCTTTCAGCACCAGAATTTGAAGTATTAAAAGGCATTGCGAAAGTCCTGCACGAAGATAGTTTTGTCATAAATCTTTTGGAAAATGCCAAAATAGAATTTCCACTTGCTTGGGATTACAAGGATTTTCACTGCAAAGGCAGGCTTGATGGCATTGTGCAAAGCAAGGCAATATTTGATTTCAAATTTGTTGCAGATGCTGACCCACACGTATTCAAGCACAAAGCCAAATATTATGGGTATCACAGGCAAGCATTTTGGTACAAAACTGGAGCTTTATCGCACGGACTTATTGATTATGATAGTCCTTATTACATTATCGCAGTGGAAAAAGTGTATCCTTTCGCATATTCTGTGATAGAAATTTCGGAAAGTGTATTGCTGGAAGGCAAGCAGGAAGCAGATTTTTTGCTTGAAAAACTTAAAAAAACGCAGGAGGAAAACAATAAAAGTCCTTTTTATGGATTCGTAGAATGGAAAACAGAAAACGCCCAATTTGAAGACGTTGAATTAGATTTTGGACATTTATAGAAAAACAAATTAAATTTTTTAAAACCAAAAAAGCCAATTTTAGATATTGGTTTTTTTCGTGCAAAATGGAAAAAACAAAAAAAAAATGATACTAATTTTTGATACCGAAACCACAGGTTTAAATCCCTACAAAGATGATATCACACAGCTTGCTTGGCAGGTGTATTGTGTTGATGGCTCGCTTGAAAAAGAATGCAATTTTGTGGGAAATATCACAGAAGCCATCAAAGAATTTCAGAAGGACGTTGAGCGGTCGCATTATTTTGTTGGTCATAATGTGGATTTTGATATAAATATGGTTACCAAGCATTTGCCAAAGGACCTCATTAAGAAAATGCAAAACCAAAAAATATGCACCATCAAACAAAGTGCTGAATGGTATGGCGTAGAAACAAAAGTTGGTTACAAATATCCAAGTCTTACAGCATTGCACCAAAAATTATTTGGCACTGGTTTTCCGAATGCACACCAAGCATTAGCAGATACGCAAGCCTGTGCAGCTTGTTTTTTTGGACTTTTGGAAATTGGAATTATCACTTTAAAAAAATTATCACAATGAACCAAATTTGCCTCACACTTTGCACCAATTCAAAGTGTCCTTTGCGAAGTATTTGCCACCGAGCAAAAGAAACTCGCAAACTAATGATTCAAACGCAAAAAGGATTTCATTTTTCAGAGAAAAAAGGTTGTGAAAATCTTGTATTTGCATAAAAAAAAACCAATTTAATTTTTGATTAAAGCGGTTTTTTATTTCCTAAAAATTTATTTTAAGGGTTCAATCTCCAATAATTTGCACATTTTCAAATAGATTTCCTCCGTCATTGGTGTATGCCCACCGAATACTTTTGAAATGTGTTTGTAATTGTAATCCAAATCTTTCGCCAAATCTTTTATTTTGACTTTTCTGGATTTTATGGTATTTCTGATGTGTGCAATGCGTTCTGTTTCGTGGGTTACAGGTGCTGTGGACATTACAAAATCCACATTTTGAAAATGCAATTCTGTAATTTTAGCCATTGCTTCGTGGAGAAGATACGATTTTTCGTCATTTCCACCATTTTTGATTTTGAAGTAAAAATTCATAAATTTTGTTGTTTTTTTTGTTTAATAAATTTCATTATCATCCCAAATATCTTCTTCTTCCTCATTTGTTGGAAGAATATAATTTTGTACTTCCAAACCCCATTCAGAGGTCAAAATGTATTTATTTTTTGCAAAAAGAATACATTTTTCTTGTGCAACATTTACCAAAAAATCGCCTTGTATGCTGATTTCCCATTTTTCAAAATCCACATTATAGGAAAAATTTTCCTCCCAACAATATTTGATAAATGATTGTAACAATTCACATTTTTTTATAAGACTATCCGCATCTTCATAATTTTGAATAAATTTTAATTCATTATTTTTCAAAAGTAAATCAAAAGCCTCTTGCAAAATGTGTGTCTTTTTGTACTCACTATGTAATTCCGAATATTTATAAGTTATTTTCCTGTAACCTTTCAATTCTTTGCGAAATATTTTTTTTCCAATTTTGTCCAATGTTTCAGCAGAAGCGGAAGGATTTAAAGAGTACAAACAGCCTTTTTCGTAGTTTATAAAAATCGTGTGGGTGTTGGTGTCCAAAAGTAATTCCATAATTTTTTATTTAGATTTTTATTTGACTCCTAAAATTATATCAAGTTGATTTTCTGTTAAATCAAAAAAACCTTTAACCCAATTTTTTATTTTGCCTGTTGGGCTTATTTCTATTTTGTGTCCTTCAAAAATACAAAAATAACCACTTACTTTATGTGTCAAGATTTGTATTCTTACATCATTCAATGCTGTTTCGTTTTTGATTTCACCAATAAATCCCAGTGTTTCGTGGTGTAATTCGCAAGGCTTTTGCGTGATATTGTTATTGATTATTATGTTCATTTTATTTATAGTTTTTTAAGTTTTTTACTTGTTTATTTAATTATGATACAAAGATAAACCTTATTTTTGATAAATGCAACTAATTTGCAGATTATTTTTAAAATATTTTATTTATTTTATTTAAAAATATTATTTTATAAAAAATACGCAAAAAGTATTTTATTTTTTAGATAAAATACTTTTTTGCGTGGGTTTTACTTTTTCAAATAGTTTTTCATAACTTCCAAATCATTGGTTGTCAAAACTTTTGATTTTCCCTCAATTATAAATTTATCATTTTTAACTTTCACATCGCATTCTGTATCGTCATCTATCCAAAATGTAATGAAAAAATCCGTTTCAAATTTCAGAAGTGTTAATAAATTTGATGTTTCTATTTCTTGCTCCCAAGCCCATTGTACCAGCGGACTTAAAACTTTACAAAAATTTTCAATAAATGCTGTGGTGCAGTGTAAAGCATCAAAATTCAAATCGCCTTCTATTTTTGGTTTTTTGAGCATTATAGGTACAACCCTTTCCAAAACTTGGTCTTTTTCTTCTGCGGTTAATTCTGAAAATTCTTGTTTTGGTTTCAAAATTTCAAAACCATTTTCTTTTTCTCCTGTGCTGCGATAAAAAGATTTTATTGCGTCTTTCACTTCTTCCTCGTCCAAGAATAAGCAGTAAAAATTTTCTTTTTTAGTTTTTTTATAACCTATGATTAAAAACCTTTGTGCTTCCATTAAAATACGTGATTTGCTCATTTTTTTAGTTTTTTTTAAAGTCTATTACTTGTTTTAATTATAGTACAAATATAAGGCGTTTAATTCATAAATGCAACTATTTTGCAGATTATTTTTAATTTATTTCTTTATTTAATTTATTTAATATTTTTTATAAAAAAGTCTTCAAAATAGTTGCATTTGTGAAATAAAACCTTTATCTTTGTATCATCATTAAAACAAGTACCAAAAAATTTAAAACCCACAAAAAAATGTTAAGCAATATTCAATTAAACTCGCAAAGAACCTCTGTAACAAACCTTTTAGAAATGCTTGAATTGGAAAAATTGAAGTATGAAAATGCAAATCCAAAATGGACGATAAAACAACAATCGGATTTTATGGAAAGCGTCCTTTTAAATATGCCTGCTTGCCCAATATGGGTAGAACAACAAACGGATAATACAAGCACAATCATAGACGGATTTGAAAGAATAACCGCAATCAAAAATTTTGTAGAAGGAAAATTTGAACTTCAAGGCTTGGAATTTTACAAAGATTTAGAAGGATTAAAATATGACGAATTAAAAAGAGAAAAACAAAGGGCAATCGGAAATTTGTATTTTGATTTAAACACCATACAAAAAGGCACGCCAGCAGAAGCAAAAGAAATTCTAAAAAACAGAATTAAAAGATAAAATAAACCAAAAAAAAAAGGGTTTTTGTGCCAAAAACAAAAACCCTTTTAAACCTCAAATTTTTAAAATTATGCAAATTACCATCACTGCTACCAAAATACTTGTAGCGCCTCCCCTCAAAAAACTTTCTGCCAAAGAAGTATGGCACACCGCAAAAAAACTGATTGCCAAAAATGGTAAAACCACCACCTTGGAAATCAAAAATAAACTCCGCGAAAAAGGTTACTTCGCTACACAAGAAAAAGTAAGCAAGGCAATGCAAAAATCGGATTTTAACTTTACTTGCCTTGCGAGGTTTAGGGTTTATTTTTAGGAATTGAATTATTTTTCAAAAAAACCTTTCTAAATCTTAGAAAGGTTTTTTTTATCATTACAAAAGAAAAACTATCAAAAAATTATGAATTTTTCACATTATTTAAAAAAGGTATTGCGTATTTTGTATTGTCAGTGTCAGACTTAGTTCAAAAAAACGTACAACAATACAAAAAAACGCAATGCGTATTTTGTATTGTTTTATTTTGATTGTTACAATTATTTTATTACTTTGAATTATTTTGAAAAATATTTTTGAGGTTTATTTGGAAATCCAAAAAACACTTTTTAAATTTGGGTAAAAATAGGCGTGTATTGCGTCTATTAGCGAGTTAGCCGACACCCTAAAAGACACCCTGCAAAAAATGGAACATAAACATATATACGACAAAAACGGTAAACAACTTTGTTGCACACAAGAAGAAAAAATAAACTTCGTGGCTGACAAACAATTAAAAAAAGAACATAAAGAAGTGGGTTGTTGTGTCACCGATGAACCTGTTTTTAAACAAGTAAAGTCCGAAAAACATACAGACGAAGACGGACACGACCATTCAAGCGGTAATGAAAGCACTTTGAAAATGTTTTTTCCAGCCATAATTTCTTTGATTTTATTGCTTATTGCCATTTGTTTAGATAATTATTTTCCACAAACTTGGTTCACAGATTGGATAAGGATTGGTTGGTATGTTTTGGCATATTTACCTGTTGGTTTTCCTGTACTAAAAGAAGCAATTGAAAGTATCAGTAAAGGCGAAATATTTTCAGAATTTCTATTAATGTCTATTGCTACAATTGGAGCGTTTGCCATAGGTGAATATCCCGAAGGTGTGGCTGTAATGCTATTTTATGCGGTTGGAGAAGTTTTTCAAACATTAGCAGTAAAAAGAGCCAAAGCCAATATAAAAACCTTGCTTGACCAACGACCAGACGAAGTAACGATTTTACAAAATAACGAAGCAAAGACTATCAAAGCCGAAAGCGTAAACATTGGCGATATTATTCAACTAAAAGCAGGAGAAAAATTAGGACTTGATGGCGAGTTGATTTCTGAAAATGCTTCGTTTAATACTGCGGCTCTTACAGGAGAAAGCAAGCCCGATACAAAAGTAAAAGGTGAAACCGTATTGGCAGGAATGATAAATCTTAACACTATTGCTCAAATAAAAGTTACGACAGCATATACAGATAGCAAGTTGAGTAAAATTTTGGAAATGGTGCAAAATTCTACAGCCCAAAAAGCCCCAACTGAACTTTTTATAAGAAAATTTGCAAAAATTTATACGCCAATAGTTGTGCTTTTGGCAATTCTTATTTGTGTTATTCCCTACTTTATCGTTGATAATTATGTTTTCAGCCAATGGCTTTACCGAGCATTGGTATTCTTGGTTATTTCTTGTCCTTGTGCATTGGTTATCAGTATTCCATTGGGCTATTTTGGTGGTATTGGAGCAGCCAGTAAAAACGGAATTTTATTTAAAGGAAGTAATTTTTTAGACCTTATCGCAAATATTCAAAATGTGGTAATGGACAAAACAGGCACAATGACCGAAGGCGTTTTTAAAGTGCAGGAAGTTGTTTTAAAGTCTGAATTCAATAAAGATGAAATGTTGCAAATGGTAAATGTTTTGGAAAGCCAAAGTACACACCCAGTTGCCACAGCAATACACAATTTTGTAGGGAAAATTGACAACACTTTCGAACTCAAAGAAGTAGAAGAAATATCAGGACACGGACTAAAAGCAGTTGTAAACGGCAAAGAATTATTGGTAGGAAATTTCAAACTAATGGATAAATTTTCTATAAAATACGACATAGACCCAACTACAATAGTTTATACTTTAATTGCAATTGCTTATGACAAGAAATTTCTAGGGTATTTAACCATTGCCGACAGCATAAAAGAAGATGCACAAATTACCATCGACAAACTAAAAGCATTAGGAATAAAAACCACAATGTTAAGTGGCGACAAAGATACAGTTGTACAATTTGTTGCTCAAAAACTTGGTATAACTAATGCCTTTGGCGATTTATTACCCGAAGACAAAGTAAATAAAGTAAAAGCAATAATTGCACAAAATCAAACCGTTGCTTTTGTAGGCGATGGCGTAAACGATGCACCAGTAGTCGCATTGAGCAATGTAGGTATTGCAATGGGCGGACTTGGAAGCGATGCCACCATCGAAACAGCCGATGTAGTCATTCAAGACGACAAGCCAAGTAAAATTCCAATGGCAATAAATATTGGTAAGCAAACAAAGAAAATTGTTTGGCAAAACATTACTTTGGCATTTGTAGTAAAAGGTGTTGTTTTAGTACTTGGAGCAGGCGGATTGGCGACAATGTGGGAAGCTGTTTTTGCAGACGTAGGTGTTGCATTATTAGCCATATTGAACGCAGTAAGAATACAAAAAATGAAATTTGACGACTAAAAAAATGGGCGATCGGCTAACATGGGTTTGGCGAAAGCGGGGCAAAAGTGCTAAATTAAACTTTTGTGCTTTTTAAACTTTGCCAAGCCTTATTCGTTAAGTTTCAGTATTTCATAAAAAAGGATTTTTACACCTCTGTAAAAATCCTTTTTTTTTACCCAAAAATAAACCACCAAAGCCAATAAAAGCAATTCAAAATACCAATCACCGCAAAAAAAGCCAAAAATAAAATTGCTTTTTCTGGGTCAAGTTCATATTTTATTTTTTTCTATAAAAAATATTCAATTTCTTTGCCTGTCAATACAAAAGCATAATTCGTAGCTTCTCCCCAAACGCCATCAGCACCACCATTGCCCATAATCAGTCGCACAATATCAGTATTGCCAAATTCCTCGCTTTCCATCATGTTTTTTTGGATAGTTTGAATTTGTGATTTTGTGAGGTTTTTTCCGTGAATTGCGGTGGTGCTTTCAGGCAATTTTTCCAAGTTCAAAGCCTCCAACATTGCACTCAAGAGAGCTTTACAACGTGGTTGATACTTGTCCGTAGCATATTGCCACCAACCCGAAACCACAAAACCATAAGGCACAAAGTTTCCTTTTTCAATCTCTGACAAAAGATAACTTGCATTTTGGGCATTGGTCAAAAAATGGTGATACACTTTGCAAGCCAAATCCAAATCTTTCAAAGTATTTTCAAATTCTGTATCGGAATACGCATCAATATTTTTGGGTAGAAATGGTTGTAAATGCAACTCATAATTTTTTCGCCAAGTAAGTTGATTGAGCCCCCAACCTCTAAATTTATTGTAATCACAACGTTTGGAGGCTTCCTTTACTTCCTGCGGTGCAGAGTGCGGGAATACAAAACCATTCCACAAAGCAACGTCTGTATCGGTTTGGATAATGCCCCATTCTTTTAATTGATTGCCTGCGAGCTTGTTATTTGGTGCAAGGTTGTAAGTGCTTTTTTGTGGTGGATTATGATTGAAAAAATATGCAATAGTTCCCATTTCACGCAAAGGCGTAAATTGTCCCCCTGTTTCATTATACATTATGCAAAAATGAGCCACAAATTCCTGCAAAGTAATTTCTTTTTTGCCTGCAAATAATTCAACTTTTTGCATTAACAAATTAAAATTATTTGCGTCAATGAAATTAGGGAACAAAGAAAGGTTTTTTGAACGAAACTTTGTATTAAACCAAACAGCAAAAGCGGTTTTTTGGACAAAAAAATTAGAAGTGATTTTCATAAAAAATTAAGATATTTTTTGAACATAAGGAAGCCAACGATAAGGCGGTAATATTTCAATAGCATTTTGGGCAGGTGTTGCATTGATGACAATTTCTCTATCTGTTGGCGTGATGGACAAAGGGTCACTTCCATTGGCAGAAGCAGGAACTCTACCTCCATTGTGTATAGCTTCTTTCACCGTAAATCGTATTTCTTTTTGCGGTGTTTGATTTGGTTGTAATGTTATACTTTCGTTGCCACCAGTAAATCCCAAAAAACTATTTTCAATAGGAGGTGGTAGTGTTTTGAATCCACGAACAAAATAACCTGCTAAATCTTCTGTATCATTTCTACCATCACACCAAGCCCAACCTAACCATTTGCCAAAACCTAATCCAGTATTGAGGTCAAAAAATTCCAAAAAAGCAATTTTTGAAATAATTTTGATACTCCCTTTTTCCTCCCTTTGGTTTCTAATCAATTCCCAAATAGTGGATAATTGTGTATTTGGGTCAGCAGGCAAAGCAATGCCATTATTATTGGTGGTGCTGATAATTGCTTTATAAACACGCGTACTATTTTGCGAAGCTCCATTTTCATAAGTCCTTGCATCAGTATCTTCAGGCGCGTCTGCAATAATAAAATTTGGTACATTATTTTGGTAAACTGCATTGTCCAATTTAAGTATTTTACCACCAATGCACACAAGCCCTTCTGACACCTGATTTTGGATAGGATTTACAGAAAGGATTTCGCAACCTGAAAGCACGAAACCTTGACTTTGAAAACTGCTAAAACTTTTTTCTAAGGTAAATAAAGTTTCTTGCAAGGTTTCCAAATCTTCATTATAAAATGGTCTTCCGCCATTTGCTAAATTAACTTCTTTCATTGCTAAATAATTTGTATTTGATAGGTTTTCCCTGCGAGCTTGTAAGCCTCCACAAGTGCTTTTATTTTAGGGATTTGTAAAGAAATATCTGCAGGAATTTTTACCATAAAATCCAAAATTCCTATTTCATTTTCATTTTTATATTTTACAAAAAAGGTATTGTAAGGCTCATTTTTGAAAGGTACAAAATCAGAACTTTGGTTTTCTATTTTTTTCCAAATATAATTTTCTGCGATAATTGGATGTTCAATGATTATTCTCCTTTGGATAAAATCCATTTTATCATTTAGAAAATTTTGCAATACAATTGTTTGACCTGTTATTTTGAGATTGTAACGCGTGGTTTCAATATAAATCAGAAGCTGATAAATTGTATTTTGGAAAGGCAAAAACAAACATTTTACAAAAGCCAATATTTTTGGTTTGCGTAAAATATAAGGCAGTGCATTACTGACAAAATTTTGAATATTAAAATTGTAATTCATAAATTATTGGCTAATCATTTGTAAAATACTTGCGTTGTCATCAAAAATCATATAACCTGCTTGTGTTTCGTAGCTTCTGCCAACACTCACAGGCAAATTGCCTTGTAATGCTTCAATTGCCACAAATTCCATATCATACACACCTTCCACATTGCGGATAGCATTTATCAAATCATTTTTGAGTAAAATTCCATCAAAAGAAAGGTTTAATAAATGGTTTTTGATGGCAGTTTTTACATTTTCTTTGACCAAAGTTTCTGTAAAAATTCCTTCAAAAAATATTTTCACATTCATTCTTAGCTTATCAGCCTCCAAACTCACAATATTTACACGCGTGCCTGCGAATTTGATTTCATCAATATAATTTTGAAATTGTGTAAGTTCGGTAGGAGACAAGGGCAAAAGTTCGTTGTCATATTTTGCAATTTTTAGCGTAAGAATTCCTGAATTACTTTCTTTGAAAGAGGCTTTTTTAACAATTTTTTTGGCATCATCAATCACTTCATAAAAGCCAAAATTATTCAAATTGTCCCCAAGTTGAAAATCCAAAGCACTTTGCGTGTACCACGAAGGAGTGCCAAGTCGCCTTTTAGCAATGGTATCATCAACCTCTTTTTTGAAAATATCCCAAAGTTTTTCAAGTGTATAATGTGCAAGTGCTATCAAATAAATAATATTGCGAAAAATAGCGGTTGCACTGGGCGAAGTAAGCCCTGACAAAATCGGATTACTCGCCATATTTTGCAATATTTGGTTTTCTATTTCTGTAAGGGTGCGTGCCATAATTAGGAAACTTGTTTTTCAATAAATTGTAAGTATTCTGCTGGATTTTCAAAAGAAATAATTTTCTCTTTTTCTATGATTTCCAAATATTTTTGAGGTAATTTTTTGACTTCTAATGTAAATCCAATTGCTTCAATTGTCAAAGGAATACTTTCGCCTGTTTGCATTTTTAGCCCACTTGATTTGTGTTTTAACACAGGTGTAAGCGGAATATCTTTATCCTCCACTTTGTATTCTTGTTTGTATTGAAAAAGATAATTTTTCAAAATTTCTATTTTCTCTGTTGGAATAAATAAATACATAATTTCTATTGTTTAGGGAATAACATTATCATTTCTATCTAAAAAAATTGGATTTCCGTATAAATCCATTAAAATTTGGTTTTTATGGTCTTTTATCAGAATTCCATTATTTTCCAAAAATTGGAAATCAAAAACTAAATCATCAAATAAATTATCTTTTATCAATTTTCCTTTTTGCCTAAAAAGATATTTAATTTCCTGAGCAGTAAGCACTTCATCAAATACTTGTAACCTGCGTAAGTCCATTCCACCAAAATACAAATCTTGCAATTGTCCAATCGTAAAATTACTTCCCAATCTTTCCGCAGTGCCTGTGAGCGAATTTTGTCCTACCGAAGTTGTTTGTAATTCTCCATTTACATAAAATTTCCAATTATTGGCATTTGCACCTTCTTTGGTAATTGCTACGTGATAAAAGTTGCCTATTTGAATATTTGTATTGTAACAAGTAACATTTGCCCAATCTCCCACTGAAAAATTTGAACGTTGTGTAAAAACCAAATAATCAGTTGCAATAGAAAATAAATAGCCTTTTCCATTTGCGCTGTTATCCAAATCTCCAAAAATAGGACAAAGACCAGCGCCAGGAGCTATTGCATTAAACCTCAAAAATGCACTGATGGTGCAGTTTTGGTCTTTGGTAAAATGCCCAAGCATAGGCGTGAAAAATCGCCCAAAGTCATTCACACCATCAAAACGAACCGCATTATCAAATTTATTATTGCTTTTTGGTATCACAATTTTTATATTTTTTAGTCTTGTTTTTTAGATTTCTTGCCAAATACTTCCGTCCCATACCAAAGCAACCATTCCACCAACTGCCACTGCATAACTTTGCGAACCTGCCTGCACATTTAGATAAAAACTTATGCCTGTATTTTTGATGACAAATGCTTTTGTATTGGTCATTGAATCAAGCACCACGTTTTTATTGCTGCCATTTGGGTCTAAAAATTGGTAAGTTGCATCTGTTTCTAAGAGTGCTTTATTAGCAGTCAAGGTTTGGGTATTGGTTGTAATATTTCCACCCAAAGCAGGCACATTCGTAATATTATCCCAATGTACTTGACTTTGCCCTGCGGTCAGGAGTTCTAATTTTGTGAAAAAATTTTCAAGGTTAATATTTTGTGCAGCTGTTGCTTTACTTACTTCGGTCCAGCTTACCCCTTCTACAGGTGGAATATTGATATTATTGGCAATTTTACTTTTCCAAAATTTACTTTGATATTCCACAATAAAATTGACAGGATAAGGCAAACTGCTATTCCAAGGCGAGGTTGTAAAATTATTGTTTATGCTGTCATCAGTTTTATTATAAAAAGAATACAAAAACGCAAAAAAAACTTCTCGCAAGTCGCTTGCTTGTACCAATTCTTGTCCGTTGGTGGGTACCAATTGGTTTGTAATATTTATAAGTTCTTGTCTTTGATATTCTTGTGCCATAATTTTTTAGTGAAAATCTTGGTTAAAATCTTGGTTAAAATCTCCCTGCGTTGGTTGTGTATCTGTGTTAATTACTTTTTTTCTATCCTCAAAATATTGCGAAACAACTTTATTTGTTGGCTCGCCTATTTTTAATATTTGCCCTGATGTTAAGGTTTCTGTAACTGCGATATTATTTTCTTGTGCTACAAGCACCACCGCAGAGGCATCGCCATAATACTGCAGGGCAATGTCAAATATATTTTGTCCGTCTTGTACTTTGATAGTTTTCATTTATTTTAATATTCCCCTTCAAATGCAATTCCTTTTGGAACAATTTCTAATTTTAAAACTCTAATTCCGTCTATTTCTAATGCTTTTTTGGTGTCTGCTACTACGCTTGAATTATTCAAATTATTTGTATTGATGTTTTTGGAAAAGTTTGCACCTGCAAAAGGTACTTTTCGCCAACTCCCTTGTGTAGTAGCAAGCAACAGCAAAACGTGTTGATAGGTACTTTCTCCTGCTACCAAATCCCCATTTTTTATTTGTAAATCAAAATCATCATCTAATAAAATATCAAAAACTTTCATAAAAATTATTGTTTAATTTTTTCATTTTCCAAATCATTTTTTTGCGTAAGTGCCAAATTTTGTTCTGCGAAAGCTGGTGATGGTGAAAGTGTATTCCCTTGTGGGTGTGGGTGAATATGTGTTTTGTAATGTGTCATAAGAGCATTTAACTTATTTTCAATCGCATTTATTTTGGTAACAAGGTCATTTATTTTGACCATTCCGCCCAAAGTTCCATTATTGAAAACAATTTTATCACAATTAAAAATTACATTTTCTATTTCGCTCACCATTGCCACAAATCCTGTTACAGCATTATCCATTACCACATAAACGAGGCTATTTTCTTTTGGTATCAAGACAAATCCTTTTTGGTCTGCTTCAGTATCAGGACAAAGTCTCACATCTAACAAGTCAGCGTTTCCGTCAAGTGGTGATACTTTACACAAAAATTTAGTATCATCTACTTCTGTCGCAGTACCTAATACTACATTATCTGAAGGATTAGGCACTTGTACCAATTTATTTAAAGCCTCTTTTAAATTCATAATTAGCTACCCTACTTTTTTATCAAGCTCAATCTGTTGTCTATAACCATCATTTACACTCAAAGTACGCTCTACTGATTTTACAAGATATTTCCCATTTCTATCCGCAAGGATTCTATCTTTCAATATTGCATAATCTCCGTGCCTTATCATTGGAAAACCAAATGTTTTGAACTTTCCTACAAAACCTGTAAATCGCAATTTTTCTACTTCTCTTTTTGCGGTTTCTCTGAGTGCAGTTTCATTCAAATTATAAAAGTGCATTGTTCTTTGTCCGCTTTCTCCGCTTGGGTCGCCTTCTTCTATTTCTATTTTTTGATTAGTTGGCAATATAGAAATTGCTTTTATTTTTATTTTTACGTCTTCTTTGTTCTGAAAATTCAAATCTGAACTAATAATATTTTTCTGAAAATGATACACTTGTTCTTTTCTTTCACTTTCGTCTGTGCGTGAAAAAGTGCTTCCTACAAATAATTTTCCGTCCCTTATCCACGAATAAATGCTATACGTTTTTTTCAATTCGTCCAAAATCATTGCAATAGTTGCTTTGCTAATGCGGAACTGCCCAAGTACAATATCAGGACAAGAAAAAGGAAAATCTTGGGGCATAATATCTGACAAAAGTTGCTTAAGACTTACACTTTTGTAGCTTCTTTTGTCAATCGTAATTTGTTTTAGTTTCCACATTCTGTCTTCACATTCCAAAGTTACAGGTGTATCTGTGCCAATACGGGCCAAATATCCCTCAAAAATTGTTTCTAATTCGTTGTCATAACCTACTTCTATTTTTATGGGCATTCCTACTTTTAATAAAGTTTCTTTGCCATCGCCATTGGTAAGTGGTTTATTTTCCCAACTTAATTTGCGAGGAATAACCACTTTTGCAGTATCAGTCAAACTTTCATAATTGGATTTTATGCCAATTTCTGAACAGAAATTAAGCACGTACTTGTCAATGGTTATTTTGCTGATGATTCTATACATAGTACTTTTTTTAACGCTTGGAGGGTTTTAAACCCTCCAAGCGTTGATTAATCGTCTTCTTCTTTTAACCTAATCTCGATAGGCATATCCGAAATACAACTTATTTCATAATTTTGAGTGTTGAAAAAACCTGCACTTCTGGGCATATTCCAACCCTCAACCACAATATCATAAATGCCAAAAACATTGTTCAAAACATCGCTTCTTACACTCAAAGACGCACTACTTTTTAATATTTCTAAAAGCCTTTTTATCTCCCTATCAGGATATTCATTGGCAATTTCAGAGCAAATAACGCCTTTGATATTTATCTGAAAATCGCCATCACTTACAAATTCCTTTATCGTGCCTGCGCGCCCTTGTATGGCAGTTTTTACCACATTTTTAGACATTGAAACTTCAAACAAAACACATTCTAACAATGTACTTTCGTACTCAATTTTATTCCCTTTTTCATCATAATAAAATCCGTCTCTTATCAACAAAGCCCCAAAAATAGGTGTCCCAAAACGTGAATTATATTCGCTTCGTGCAATATCAGTATTTTGTTCTTGGTAAGGATTGCCTCGTTCGTCTTTCAATGGTTCGCCCAGATTTGCCTTAAAAATACTTTTTTGCAAATATTCTAAACCCAAATTCCTAAGCACCAAATAAGGATTAGGGCTTGTGATACGCAATACATTGGCAGGAATAATGAATTTTTCCATAAACTATTTTTTAGTACATTGTTTCAAAATCTCTTACCGAACCTATTAAAGCCTCACGCACACCATCATTTATTTTTTGTTTGAGTTCTGGAGTTACTTCCGAAGCATCGCCTACCATTATTTTTATTTCTTTGATGCCTCCCAAATTCTGCACATTTACCGTGATGTTTTTTGCTTGCCTTGTATCGCCCTCTACGCCAAAAGTGCCAAGCGACATTTTACCGCCTTTTAGTGCTTTCTTTTCGTCAGGGGTCATATAATCTTTATTATCTTTGTAAGCAGTAATTGTATTTCCTGTACCAAGAATTGAGGTTTCTTTTTTTGATTTTTCTTTATCTTCTGTTAATTTTTTTGCA
The DNA here is from genome assembly GCA_031425615.1 of Cytophagales bacterium. Classification (GTDB taxonomy): domain Bacteria; phylum Bacteroidota; class Bacteroidia; order Cytophagales; family Microscillaceae; genus JAAFIN01. The sequence goes on along the minus strand of JANPJR010000180.1, from coordinate 12,474 downwards.
AGTTTTTCAGCTTCTGTTTCCTGTTTTGGCAAAAACCCTAATCCTAAAGGATTTTGAACTACAGGTTCTATTTTTGGTGTATTTAATAAAAATAATCCATTTCCTTGTGAAAATGCTTTTGTGTCTGCTTCTCGTTCTACTGCTTTTTCCTTTTGTCTCACATTATCATTTTCTATATTTTCCATTTTTTTATCTTCTATTGCTTTCTCTTTTCTTTCCCTTTCTTTTTTATCCAAAATCCCCATCCATTCCGCTGCGTCACGAATTTTGGTAATAAGCCAAGTTACAGATTCTATCACACCATTTACCACGCCCTTCATAAATGAAAAAGTACCATCTACTATATCCCTAAACCATTCTAAGTTATTATAAGCCAAAACAAGCAAAGCACTCAAAGCAAGAAGAACCACCACTACCTGCACAAGAGGATTCACAGCCCACAAAGCATTCCATATTGCTACTATCCCATTACCTATTGACATAATCGTATTCCAAGCTGAGGTAACAACCATAGAATAAACAATACTTGCATTGAAAATGGCAAAAAGGGCAATAGCAGTAGCGAAAACTCCAATAATAGCCCCAATAATAGAAGTAAAACCAATCAATATTTTTGTAAAGTTGTCATAAAACCATTGGAAAACGGGTTGAATTATCATAAACCCTGATGTAATACGTTCAAATAAAGGCGATATTATTGCATTCAATGCTTCAAAAATTGGAGTAATTGCTTGGAAAACTGATTTCAAAAAGTCTAAACCTTTGGTTAGGTTATTCATTATGTCCTTAGAAACTACTTCAAAAGTTGTTGTTGCATTCTCAGCAATTATGTTTATGATTGGGATTATAGGCTCAATGTTTGCAATTACAACTGATTTAACCGACTCAAAACCAGACTTCAAAACATCTAAACTTGCAGTAATGCCAAATAACGCAGTATTTACCATAGGCAAAACCAAATCACCAAAATTTATAAATAAGGCTTTAAATTGGTTACTTGCTTGCGTAAAATTATCAATGGTGTTACCTGTAAATTTTAGTGTCCGCTCCGTTTCGCCTGTTGAGTCTGACATTCCCATCATCATTTGAGTTAGCTTGGGAACATCTTGCATAAGCAATGAAAAACCTGCTCCAGCTTCCATATCAAATTCAAGTTTTTTGAATGATTCAAGCCTTTTTACTGCGTCCATTTTCCCAAAAGCCTTATTCATATCCGTAGCGATTGCGGTCATAGGTCGCATTTTCTTTTCGCCTTTTTCTCCTAATTCAAATATTCCTACGCCCAAGCGTTCAAGGTTTGCAATTTTATCAGGGTCACCAAGCGGTTTCATCATATTTTTTAGGTAAGTAGTAGTTTGTTCTACTGAAATACCTTTACTTGTAAAATATGCAAAACTTCCTGCCATTTCCTCAAAACTTATTCCAAGTCTTTTTGCATCAGGCAATATTTGGGGCATATATTTAGCCAAATCACCAAACTCAGCTTTACCCAAATTTTTGGTTTTCATTAGCACGTCCATTGCATAATCTGAACTCATACCATTATAATTGGCAAGAATAGCAGCACCAGCATCAGCCACAATGTTAATATCTGTAAAACCAGCTTTGGAGGCGTTCAAAGAACTTTTGAAGATTGCCATTGACTTACCTGCATCACCAACTGCGGACACAATTTTTTCAAAAGCATTAGGTACTTGTGCCAAATCTACATTAGAAGTTTTGCCAAGTGTAATAAGTTGGTTTTTGATTTTTTCTAATTCTGGAGGTGATACTTGTATGGTACTATTTATCTTTGCCATTCCTTGTTCAAAGTTCGCAGCCATAGAAGTAGCTCCAGAGAGTGCCAAGCTACTTGCAACAATCGGATTGGCAATCAAGCCTAAAGCAGGTACTGCCATTATTGCATCATTTTTTAATTTGGTTAATGGGTTTGTATTTGTACCCATAGTTTCCAACTTTTGCAATTCTTTTTGTGCTTGGCTAATTTCTTTATTCAATCCTTTTATAATACCAAAATCAGTCGCAGAATTTCTATTTTGTGTAAGCGTATCAATTTTTTGCTTTAATTGGTCAATAGAATTGCGAGCTGTACTAAAACCTGACATATCAAATTTGAATGCAGATTTTAATTTATCTTGCAAAGAATTAATCCTTGTGAAGGCATTTGATGTTAGTTGTTGAAAATTTGCAGTGAACAAATCATTCAAACCGATATTTATTGCGTACATAATTTATTGAAACCTTGCGGTGTTAAGAATGTCATAGTTTTTTTGTAGCCATTGTGCTTTGTGCCAAAGGTCAGCCCATTGTTCGTCGGAGAGTTGATTGGGGTCTATTTTAAAAGTATATTGAATGAGGGCATCTTTCTTGCGAATGATGTCCTCATATTCACTTTCATTGATTGCCCAATCTTCTACAACTTTTTTAGTTCGCCAATTTTTACAGACATCAGTCCTTGCATACTTGCGAGGGCAGAAAGTATATTGTCTTCGCTTCTTATGCGGTCATCACCTTCAATCCAAGCATCATTGAGGATAATTTCATTTGCTTGCAATGGGTCTAATGATGCTCTGGACATACTTGCAGACATTGCTTGTCGTGATGGTTTTTTGAGGTACGCCACCAAAACTTCGTCAGTATCAGCGTCAGGGACACTTAGTACATAAATATTTTTATGCCCAAATTTTGTTTTGAGTTCTTTTACTTTTTGCTCTTGAGCATCAAGTGTTACCACTTCTTCGGTTTCTGTAATTGTGATTTCAGTATTTTGGATTTCTTTTGACATAAAAAGATAAGAGTTAAAAAGATTAAAGAATTATTCCCAAAGAATATCACCAACAACAAGGTCAAATTTTGTTTCAATTTTTTTATCACCTTGTTTTGCTTCTATGCTATTTCCCATAAATTCGCAAGCTCTGATAGTGTGTGTTACAATAACACCAGCAGTAGGCTCAAAAGACACCTGTATATCAAAAGGTGGGATAAATGCAAGATTTTTATTTGGTGCGACAGCAACTAATTTTTGGACTTCTTCTGCGTACAAGGTAAGGGAAGCTTTTGCTTCGTAATTACCTGAGCCTCTTGACACAGGATATCCACCAGCACCATAATTATTTTCTTTTTGTATAGAATCCTGATAGGATATTGAAACAGTACCATAAATGGTTGCCCCCAATATATTTATGGTAATAATAGCCCAGCTGTACGCAACGCCATTGATTAAAGGAACGAAAGGAATTGGCATATTTTTTTTTATTTTTTAAACTCTTACAGAAAAACCTAAATTTACACTCAATTGACGAGCAACCCCAATAGGTACTATTTTTACATTTACTTCTAATTTAGAAGTAGCAAGCACATTTTGTTTTGGGTTAATATACACGCTGATACCTTCCAATTCATTTGCTATTTGCATTGGAAGCAAAGAATTTCTAACAATATTTTCTACAGATTTGACAAATGTAGCTTGCAATTCTCCTGATGTAGAATTTACTCTTAATGGGCTATTGAGTAATGGCAATAATTTTTCTCTTATTGCCCTCACTGCCTTATCCATTGTTCGTTGATTTTCCAAATAGGCGAAATCACTTGTTTTTGCGATAGCAGTAGGCGAATCATTAAAATAAGTGCCTGCAAGCCCTGTGTGTTTTCTCAAAAAAACATACCCTTTGTCATTGAGGGTATCAAGTTGTGTTGGGGATAAATTCCTAAAAAGTGAGCCTTCTGCGAAGCTCACCACGTCTAATTCGTCATCTTTTAGCAGATTGAATTTTTGCACCCAGCCAATATTATCAGATACTTGTGCCACAGACAAAATGCCCAAAGCAGTACCCAAACAAGTAATACTTTTAGTTGTACTTACAAAAAGTGCTTTTCCGATGGCATTGCCATCTTGTCCGATGACTACCGCCACGCGTGGTGCTTCTAAAGCACGCAAATCAGGCAAAGCATTTAGTGTCCCTGTGGGAACATTTGCACCATACAACACCACAAGCGGTGTATGTTCTTGTGCCAAAGCCTCAGCGATGGTTTGCAAAGCAGTCACATCACCTGCGATAAGATTATCAGTATTATAGACTGCCACTTGTCTAAGTTTTCCACTTGCAAAACTTTGAATAAGTTTTACTTCTTGGAAATTGTTAGAAAAGGCGGTATAAATACCAACATATAATTGCGTATCAGGTTGTTGTGCAAAAAACTGCGAAATATGATAATGGGTTACTGCGGTAGCACCTGTTGCAACAATTCCATCAGTTTCCACTTCTTGGATATTGTTGTAGGCTTTGATATCATCAGTACCAAAGGCAACGGGTTTAGTACCTTCAAAGAGCATACCTGACCAATGGTCATCACCATCAGCAATTCTGCCCAAACCGCCTTCGCCTATGTTAAAGGTTATATTACTTAATGACATAAAAAATGGTTATTTTTAATTTTGTGGTGAAATTCCTGTGCGAATGGTATCATTTTGAATAATCAAATCTGTATCAAGTTGCATAGTTACATTGACATCTGTGTCATAATTATTGCCTGTCCAATGTGTAACATCTACATACAAACATTCATAAAGTAGTTCAATCACGTGAATATTGGTATATTGTGCATCATTTCTTTCGCCTACCCTTCTAAAATCAGAAGTATTGGGTTCTACAAAAGTCATCAAGGCTTGATTTACTTTGTCTTTGAGGTCAAAAATTGCTAATGCATCATTAAGATTTTCGCTTCCTTCATAAGTATCAAGCCCAATAATATTTTGTGCTAAATGAAACCTAAGTCTAATATCTGCTTCTTGGATATTTTCAGTTCTATTTGTAAAATTAATTTGCTCAAATTCAATCAAAACACAAGGAAAAAAAATGACTTGTTTTTCCAATATATTTGCTAATTGATTGTTGAACAAATCAATTGTTATAAGTTCAGGAACTTCTGCTTTGAGCCTATTTACCAAAGCTAAATACAAGGCTTTCATACAAGAAGGTTATTTTTTGGCAGGTTTTTCAACGATTGTAGTTTCGGTGTTAGGTTTGTTTGTATTTAGGTCAGTAGGGGTTTTTTCAGGTTCAGGTTGATAATCCTGATTGAAAGCGGTGCGCGTGTATTCTTTGGTTTCCTCTTCTTTGAGTTTTTGCTCTCTGCAATAGGATTTCGCCAAATGTTGATTTTGAGGGAAGAATATCTCACCATCAGGACAAATCAAAACTTTATCCAAAGTAGGATAATTATCAAAAATGTATTTTAAGCTTTCGTATGACATAAGATTTTATAAATTTTGGGTTTGATAAATCCTCTGAAATTTTTTAAGATTTCAGAGAATTATAAAATGGTTTGAAAGCATTTACTAAGCATTCGCTGAGAAAATTGCAGCGGTAAATTTATTGTTGTTCCTCAGAGGCGACACATGGTATGCTTGTTGGAAGTTCATAATATCACCTTGTGCCCTTGGGTCATCAGGTGTAAAAAACATTTTGTTTTCGCCTAATGCTTTATAAACTTCTCTTTTTGAAAATGCAAAAGAACTGATGGCATCAGTCGCAGCTGGGGCAACACCTACAGCTTTTTTTACGCCTGTGCTTGCGTTGTAAATGGCATTGTCATTATACACATACACTTTAAAACCACCGAAAGTCCTACCAATTTTAGCAGATAAATCGCCCAAAGCACCTTTAAATGCGATTTGTTGTTTAAAGGTTTGGCTATTTTTCAGAAGTTGGTTGTAGTGTGTATCGTGTAATACCAATACCCTATCTTCCATATCCACTGCCATAATATCAAATTGGGCAGCCAATTTGATAACATCATCTTCCACAATTTCTCTTCTGCTACTTACCAAATCGCCAGATGTAGCAAACACAGGGCTATTGGCAGTATCAGAAGGCGGTGAATATGCTTGTGATGCTTGTCTTGCAATATACCTGATGAGAGACCTTGAGTGTCCATTTACAGCACTTTGCGTTTTATTGTAATTCAATTGGATTTTTTCTGCATTTGTGATAACCGTTGTTTCACTTTGTGCAATTCTCAAAGCCACTTGCAAGTTTGTATCAGTACGAGGAACTAAGTTATTGGCGTTTAAAGTCCCAACCTCACCTACTAAAGGGTCAGCACCAGCCTCAGGTATATTCAGAAAACCTGCTTCCACATATTGCGATAAATCTGTTACTTCGCTCAAAAAACTGCTGTCTTTCAAGAGTTGCTCCATGACAATGGAGGAAAAATATTCTTTTAATAAGCCCATATAAATATATTAGGATTTTTTATCTGCTTGTGGTAAATTTGTTTTGCAGGGCATTAAATGCCTCTGGATTTTCTTTTTGCATTTTTTCCAACCCTTTTGGGTCTTCTTTTGACCATTTCATATAGTCCCAATCTGAACGGTCACCACTTTCAGCATTTGCATTTTGTGGTTGGTTGACGGTTTTTGAAATGGGTACAAAATCTTTCACTTTTTGCACAGGTTTCAAATCGTTGAGTGCTTTTTTGGCGGTCTCAGTTGAAGTTTCTAAAAGCGAGTTCCAAGTTTCTTTGTCTCCTTCGCTAATTTTGCCTTCTGCGATGGCAGTATTGAGCAAAGCATCTATTTCGCTTTTTCTTTGTGTTTCTACCTGCGATTTTAGTGTTTGGTTTTCATTCTTGAGATTTTGCAACTCTGTAACAAGTTGTAACTCCCTATTTTGAAGGTCTTTGATTTTACCCAATGCTTCCGCAGTGTTTTTTACTTGGAGTGCTTTGGAGATTTCCTCAGGCAATTCATAAGGATTTTGCGTGTTGTTTGCCATAAAATTTTCTAAATTTTTGGAAAAGAAATTTTGTAATTCTTGTGTTTTTTTGTTTAAAATCAAGTTTGCAAAGTGATTGTCAAAAACAGATTTATTGTGAATAGGAACGATTTTAGTAATAATGCCCAAGTTCAAACATTCTTCTGCACCAAGCCAAGTTTCAGCATTGAGCATCATTTTGATTTCTGCTTCTGACTTGTTCATTTTGCTTTTGAAAATCGTAACAATGCTATCTGTGAAAGCCTTGATGGCAGGCAACATTTCTGGAGAATTATTTTCACAATACGGATTGTGCATCATAAATTGTCCATATTCCACCATAAAAATATTTTTACCTGCCAATGCTACCCAACCCGCAGCACTAAGTGCCACACCATCAATATAAGTATCAACCGAAACGCCTGCTACATTTTTATTGATATTTTGGATAGCATTAAACATGGCAAGTCCATCCACCACTGCACCGCCTGTGCTGTTGATCCGCACATTGATTTTTTTGATGTTTTGGTAGTAAGTGGTAATGTTTTGCAGTTCTTCGCAAAAATCATTTGCACTGATATCACCCCAATACCAATCACCAATACCACCATAAAGAAATAAGTCAACTTCAATTGTTTTTTCATTGGCAACTGCAAAACGCAATTTTGGTTTATTATCACTTTTTATGTTTAAATCTACTTCAGTCATTTTTATAAAATCAATTTTGGGATTGTGGGACTTTTTGTCTGATAAATGTAATCTGCACTGAATTGGAATTAGCCAAATACAACCAATTTGCTTTGGTACGAATATTTAAAGTTTGGACTTCTGCGTGTCCCTTTCGTGTAAATTTTTGTAAGATTTTCCCTGAAAATATTTTGGCTAAATCTTCATAAGGAAGTGTCGTGTCCAAAAAAATGCTGTCCCCTTTCAAAGACAAATCATTGAGTTTGAAAATCTGTTTCAACTTTACCTCTGTGAAAGATATTGCCACATCTTCATAAGGTGAAAGGTCTAACTGCTTCAACCCATTACAAGCCCCAAAGGACATGGTGAAAAAAGCCATCAAAATGGCGAAAAACACAAAGGTTTTTCCTTGAAAATAATTTTTCATACTTTATTTTTTTGTGGAATTTTCTATAAATTCATTTAACTTTAAGTGCATTTCAGCAATTTTTTTTTTAACCTCCTCTGTTTCAGTTTTAAAAAACTCTTTGGAAGGTAACTCGTCTATTTTCAGTAAAATCTCTGCAAAACCTCTGTCAAAATTTTCTTTTAGCATTTGCGTATTTTGATTTACATTATTGCTAAATTTTTCTAAGGTTGAACTTGTTTTGGTTAGATGCCTTGCAATTTTCTCCTGAATTTTATTTTTTTGGTTAAAACGCAATACAATATTTGTATAAATTCTACCCAAAAATTTGTTTTTGCTAAATATCAAAAAAACAATAATGAGAAAAATCATACCCTGCCAAACAGGCATTTTGCCCGCAAAAAGCTCAAAGAATTTTACCAACATTGTTTCAAAAAATGCTATTTCCATAATTGAAACTTTACATAAATTTTAAAAATTAAGTGAAAAATAAATTTTCTCAAACGATACTTTAAGCCCAAAATTAATGTTGTCTTTTCAGATTAAAAATTTAGCTTTTTTTAAAATACACTACAAAGTATTGTAAATACGATTTTGGGTATTCTGAATTTTTTTTTGTATTTTTACACAAAAAAAAACCTGCAACTTTTGGGTTGCAGGTCAAAAAAACCTTTTATTATTTTTGTTTTATGCCAGAAATAAGCGATAAAATTTTGACACTCACAGAGTTCAAATACCAAAGTATTTGGCAGGAATTTTCGTTTTTAATAAATAAAAAAATTTACACATTAGACGTCATAATGTGTATGGTAAGCTGGAAACACGAAATAACTCCAGAAAGTGCATACCAAATTTACAAAAAAGTAAATTCAAAAATTACCCCTGAAACATCTCTGTAATTCTTTGAAAAATATGCCTGTTGATAATATTCCGAAGTGCAGGCGTAATTTTCATAAAAGGACGTGCAGGAATATTGATGGTGAGGTTTGTTTTTTTGGTAGTAGCCATATTTTTCCAAAACTGACTTCCTGTTTTTTTGTACATTGCCCAAAAATACTTTCTACTTTTTGCGGTAATTTGTGGATGTGTAGTGCCTCCTTCATTTTGGATTTGGGCATAAGGAATATCTGACCCAATGCTGACACTTGTGGGCGTAATCCTTGTGATGCGAATACTTCTGCGGAGTTTTCCTGTTTTTACAAGTAAATTTCTGCGTGTGGTTCTATCTTCAGAACTTCCTTGGCGAGGAGTCCATTTTGGCTCTCCTTCAAGTCCTTCCCTTTGAAAACTTTCCAAAAAATGATTTACTGCCAAATCTCCAATTTCTTTTGGGAGTTTTGAGAGTGTTTGTTTGATGTTGCGGGCTATTTGGTCAAAGGTCATAGGGTTTTTTATGCAAAAAAATCAGTAAATAAAGGCTTACAATTTTCTAAATGTTGATAAGCAACTTCTAAATGATAATCTTTGAATGATTTTTTTTGTGTTTGCAAATAAGTTTTGACATTTGGTAAATCCTTGTTATTGTTTTGTATAGCGAAATCCACACTTGAAAGGACTTCTAATGATAAAAAACTCTCAAAACCAATTATAATATCCAATAAATATTCCAATCGTTGTTTTTGTATATTAGAAAGATTATTTTCAATATAATTTTTTACTTCTTCAAATTTTTCATACACTAATTCCAAAGATTCAAAAGGCTTTGCTTGATTTTGTGCAAGTCCTTTGATATAAACCCCATCTAATTGGAGTAACAAATATTGCACTTGTTGGCTATATGTTCCATAATGGTGGAGTTGGAATTTTAGTTTTAGGTCTTCGCCTAATCTTTGCAAAAAATAAGCTAATTTATTTGCTACAAACACATTGATATTTTCGCCTAATACTTCATAATGATACATAGCATACAACAACATAGCCCTTGCAGGTGTTAATTTGGCTTGTTTTTGAGGTTGTTTTTCCAAAATATCTTTTATATTATCAATAGGCTCATAAACCAAAACTTCCACATCAGACAGATTTTCTAAATATTTAATCATCAAAGGCTTTACATCTTCCCAAAGCAATCCGCCATTGCCACAACCCAAAGGAGGAATAGCAATACTTTTTATATTGTGTTGTGAAATAATATTTACCAAATTCTCCAAACCTTTTGTGATATATTCTATTTCAGATTTTTGTTTCCAGTCTTTTTTGGTAGGAAAATTGATAATGTATTTTTCGCCTGTGGGTGTTAATTCTTTTACAACCAATGATTTTCCAATGTCTATTTGCCCTTCTTTGCAGGCTTTTTTGTATATTTTAAAATTATTTGGAAATTGTGATTTGAATGAAAAAGCAATTCCCTTGCCCATTACACCCACCAAATTTACAGGATTAACGAGTGCTTCTGTGCTGGCTTCTAATAAATTTCCTTGTATGAATTGCATATTAGTAATAATATTCTTTTTTACTATCAATGTATATTTTTATTGGCAAATTTACAATATTTAAAACATTTTGCACAATATTTTCTGTATTTTTGTCAAAAACGATAATTCCTTTTAAAAGACTTATGGGTAAAAAATTTTTTACCAAAAATTCACAGGCTTTTTTTCGTTTTCTATCAGGGTCTTTTTCTGTATTTTCCCAAGATTTTGATTTTATTATCTCCCAATCTATTTGGTTTAAATCGTTTAAATCATTAAAATATTTTGTAATATTTGCCTTGGCGTGTCCATCTGTGAAACACCATTCTACACCACTATTTATGACATCTTGCACATTAAAAACCAAATAAATAATGTCTTTTTGTGGATATTTTGTAACATTTTTATAACCTTTCATAATCATATACAACATAGGCGAATGTCCTGCAAAATAAAACGGAACGTATTCACTCAAATTGCCATTTGGTGGAATAATAGGCACATCACAAATATTGCGTGCTTGTATAAGAGAAGAATCACCAATAGGAATGTAATCAGGGTCTTTCAATGCGTGATTTGCACAACATAATCCATTTTGCAAAATATATTGAAGATTTTGATAATGTATCATTCTAAATAACCATATTTTATTTGGAATTTCAGGCATAACAAAAGGGTTGAAAATAGAAATTACAAATTATTTTTTTCAAAAATATAAAATAATTTCTATTTTTCATTATATTTTTTCAACATTTCCTCCATTTCTGTTTTGATTTCTTTAGGCAAATCTTTAAAATAAGCGTGTTTTTGGCTATAAATCACTGCTTTTTGGGCAGGATTAAAGGCAAATTCCGCGTCTAATTCGGGCAAATCAGAAGGGATTTCAGTTATTTTTTTACCTTTTTTGAGCGTACTTCTACAACCCCAGTGCAAAGGTGGTGCGTGTGTATTCCAAAAACTATCAGACGCAGGACGCGTAATTTTGTTTGTTGATTTACAAATTTGGGTTGTTTTGCCATCGCCCACCGCATCAAAAGTCAAAAGAACGTCCATATTTGCACCATTTTCTGTGAGTTCGTTCCATTTGCTTATCATTTGGGTAGAAGTAACCGCAATTTCATATTCTGCAGACAAATATTGTTGATTGAATTGAATATTTAATTTTTTAATTGCCTCTTTGAATTGTGCAAAAGTGCGTTTGTTGCCTTCTTCGTCCAAAAGTTCTTTGGAAATATTTTTTAATTCCTCATAATTTTTGGCACAAGAAAACTTAAAAATATTGTCTTTCAAAGATTGCAACACCAAAGTATCAGGTGCGTATTCTATACCAATCAAAGTATTAGCAAGTATCTTGTTGGTAAGTTCTATGATACTTTGGTTAAAATCTGAAGTATCACCACTAAAAAAACTAATTGCAACTAAATCATAATAACTTTGGAAAAGGTTAAAATTGGTATCATCAATTTGATTTTTGATGATACTTTTATTTTTTGTCGTGATACTTATATTTTGGCTTTTGTTAAAAGGTGTTTGGACTACTTTTTTTTTTACAGGAATTCCAAATTCCTGTTCAATGTATTGTTCTAAATTATCATCAATTTCAATGAAAGGCAATAATTTTGTAAGCCTATCAAATTTTGAGTTTATTGCCTCTTCTTGTTCTTTTTGGAGTTTTGCGACTTCTTCTTTTCGTTTGTTATAAAAATACGAAAACTCAAAATTGTAATTCAATAATTCAGCAGGATAACCCAAACGCACCATACGAGGAATTAGCTCATCATTGATAAGCCCTTGAATCCATTGCATATCCATTTCAGCAATTTCAAAAGACGTATTTTCGTGGACTTCTGCCTGAGATTTTGAACTTCCATTTTCGGTGGTCATAGTTTGTCCCAAAATCAATTTTGAGATTTCGCTGTTTTGTAAATGGATAATTTTCTCAAAATTGGTGGCATTGTCCCCAGAAACAGGATTTGCAAATATGATTTTATCCAATTCGCCCAACACAAGTCCGCCATCTTCTCCCATATTAAAAATGGCATCAAGAATCTCTTTTTTTTCTTTTTTGGTGGCAGGCGTATTTACCATTGGGATAGGTTTGCCATATTTTTCTGCAAACTTCATCCAAGCTTCCAAAGCAAACCTTTTGTAAAGCACACACACAGAAGCACTCAACAAAAGCCCAAAAGAATCTTTGTAAAATGCACTCACATAATAA
>JANPJR010000179.1:0-5711 GCA_031425615.1 Cytophagales bacterium | reverse complement strand
TCATCTGAATTTGCCAACGTTTGTGTGTGATACTTCCTCACAAAACTATATCATCAATTTGTATGATGCGGTTGGTTTGAAACTCAGAAAAAGGACGTTGGAAAATGGACAACTGAAAGTGCAATACGATTATATTTCGGGGAATGTGTACAAGGATAATGTGCTGGAATTTGTGCCAACAAGTGAGGGGAGGATTATTTTTGAAAATAACAAACCTGTGTATGAATACCATTACAAAGACCATTTGGGGAATCTAAGAGTGGCATTCAGGGAGGCACAAAGTGAATCTTGGAGAGCAACCGCAGAACTTGCCCATCAATCACAAGAAGAAACGCAGTTTGCCAATGTGAATCAAACAAGGGCAAACAAGCCTCAATATTCAGGCGAAAAAGCGTGTGAAACCAATCAGCAAAAGCCTTTGGGTTGGTGGAAAAGTATTCCTGTTCAAAAGGGAGATGTCATATTTGCGACTTGTGATGCGTTTTTTGAAAGGAAAGCACAGAATACCAACACAGGCATAAATTGGAATGCGTTTTTGTTTTTGAATCCGAATTATGCTTTGAATAATGGTGAAAATCCAATGAGTGCAGGAAATAGTTTGTTTGGAATTGGGATATTGCCTACATTTGGGGGAAATAATGCACAAATACCAAAAGCGTATTTAATCGCACAATTTTACAATGCGGATAATCAACCAACCCAAAGAAAAGTTTTGTATATAACTTCTGCGAATTATGCTTGGTCAAACTTAGGTGAAATCCAAGAAATCGCCCTTGAAAATGGACGTGTAGAGATATTCGTCGCAAATGAAAGCAGTACAAAAGTTTATTTTGATGACTTGGGTATTTACAAAAGTCCAACGCCTATTGTTCAAGAAAACCACTATTACCCTTTTGGAATGAATCTTGTGGGAATAGAAAAAGAGGGAACGCCAAATCATAGGTTTCAATTCATGGGCAAAGAAAAGGAAAGTTCTTTTGGCTTGGGTTGGACAGAAACAGATTGGCGAAGTTATGACGCACAAGTAGGGAGATTTTGGCAGGTGGATAAACTCACAGAACAAGCCCCTGATTGGACTGCGTATAGGTATGGGTTTAATAATCCTATCTCGCACACTGACCCTACTGGGCTTTTTGAGGAAATAAATTTAGGGAAGGGAAAAGGGGTTGATGAAAATTTAGAACTTTACCTTAAGGAATTAGAAAATAGTGGCAGACTTGGTCATAGGAAAGGAGGTGTAAAAGACCCAGACCCGCCCACCAGAAAACTTAAAACTGTAAATGTAACAGGTAAAAAATGGACAAAAAAAGATGAGTTTAACTATCAACTTGAACAAAGGAAAAAACGAGATGCAGAAATAGTGGGGCAAGTTTTGTGGCAAATAGGTAAAAATATTGCAGAAGGTATAGGGTCTTCTGAAATTCCTGGGATTGCTCAGGGAGGAGATGCGGTGGCTGGTATAATGTCCATTGGTGAAGGGAACTATATGGAGGCTGGTGCTGGATTTCTTCCTTTTGCTGGTTTTTTCTTAAAAATGGCTAAACATGGCGATGAAATAGTTTCAGGAGGTGGAAATGCAGTAGATGGAATAAAAGGTTGGATAAAAAAAGATGTATATAGTGGTCTAAATGAACAGGAGAGGGAAGTTTTTGAAAGGGCTTTAAAAAGTGGTGTTGTTCCACCTGAAGGGAAAACTGGAATTAAAAGATTATCTAATGGACAAAATGTTGGTGGCAAAATTTATCAATGGGAATTAAAAACTCCACCTGGTAGCCAATTTGGTGACCATAGAATTTATGGCAACATTGAACAATGGACAAATCAAAAAGGAAAAGTCCAAAATATTATAATTTTTGAAAAATATAAAAAAGGCACACACTAAACATGGAAGAATCTCAAAAAATTAAAAAAATTATTTCAAATATTTTTACTGAAAATAAAATTCGTGTAGATATTGAAACTTACCTTTTTGATATAAGGAATGCCTATGAGCAAATGCAAATAAACCTTCCATATAAAAAATACGATAATAATTTGTGGGAGGTAATGTTGTATGATGAGTATTCGGAGCAAGAAGTAAAAAAGATTTTAATTGACACAAAAAAAGATGATGTAACTTTTATAAGTTATCATTTTATCTCACAAGAATTTTCAGGTATCTACTACAAAATAAGAGTTGGATTAGGAAAATTCTATCCTAACATAAAAAACGTAGATATGTTTAAAATAGAAAAATGTTTTATAGTTTTAGATTACAATAATGATTTTTCTGTTTATGATGTTCATTTTTTTTGGGAAGATGGTTGTAATTTATAGTCCCCGTTTGTTCGTAGCGTCATGCTTTGGTTGTAGCCCTTGTGGCATAGATACTGCCATAAGGTTAGAAAGACACTATAAAAAAATTAGATAAATGAAAAAGAAAATTTTATTTTTGCTACTTATGCTTTTATGGGTTTCAAAACTTGCTGCGCAAGATACCATAAAATACTATAAACATTTTACTTGGGTTAAGTACAATACCAAAGAAAAATTAGATTTTATAATAAAATCAGCTTTTTTTTACGACCAAGCCACAAAATTGAATTACTTGGAACAGCCTTGTTTGAGTTATGAAGAACTTAAAAAATTTGAAGCTTTTGAATTCAATATTGAGGGTATGGAAGAATCACTATTTGGTTATTATATTTTATTTCTTAAAATCTCATCAAAAAAATATGGTAAAGGCGTTGATTTTGTGCTTGCAATAGACGTTCTTTCTGGGCAATATTTTAGGTTAAAAAACTTTAATTATAATGATTTCTTGCCTTTTTTTAAACATGTATCTATTTACTCTTGGAATGAAAATAAAACTAAACTTAACAAGAAAATATTTTTAGAATCTTTTGAAGATTGGGGTAAAGATTTGGGAATTAATTTTAAATGCTTGTATGATTCTATGAAAAATAACGATTTTGACCAAAAAAAATACCCTTGTTTGAGAGATTTTGATTATGTGGAAGAAATAGTTATTTCTTGTGAGGATTATGCGAAAAGAAAAAAAAAAGAAATTAGGAAATCTAAAAAAAATAAATAGACATACGCAATATGATGCCCCCATTTGTCGTAGCGTCATTCATGCTTTGGTCGTAGCTTTTAGCTACGACCTACCAAATTGCAAGTGTCACACTTGCAAAATGCAAAGCATTTTTATGGGTGGTTTTTGGGTTGGTGGAAAAGCATTTCTGTTCAAAAGGGCGGTGTCATATTCGCGACTTGTGATGCGTTTTTTGAAAAGAACACGCAGAACACCAACACAGGGATAAATTGGAATGCGTTTTTGTTTTTGAATCCGAATTATGCTTTGAATAATGGTGAAAATATGATGACCCCAAATAATAATTTGGTGGGAATAGGCATATTGCCTACATTTGGGGGTAATAACGCAGAAATACCAAAAGCGTATTTGATTGCCCAATTTTACAATGCGGATAATCAACCAACCCAAAGAAAAGTTTTGTATATAACTTCTGCGAATTACGCTTGGTCAAACTTAGGTGAAATCCAAGAAATCGCCCTTGAAAATGGACGTGTAGAGATATTCGTCGCAAACGAAAGCAACACAAAAGTTTATTTTGATGACCTTTCTATTTACAAAAGTCCCACGCCCATCGTCCAAGAAAACCACTATTACCCATTTGGAATGAATCTTGTGGGGATTGAGAAAGAGGGAACGCCTAATCATAGGTTTCAATTCATGGGCAAAGAAAAAGAAAGTTCTTTTGGCTTAAACTGGACAGAAACGGATTGGAGAGGTTATGATGGACAAGTAGGGAGGTTTTGGCAGGTGGATAAACTGGCAGAACAAGCCCCTGATTGGACTGCGTATAGGTATGGGTTTAATAATCCTATCTCGCACACAGACCCAAGCGGGCTTTTTGAAGAAATAAATTTAGGGAAGGGAAAAGGGGTTGATAAAAATTTAGAACTTTACCTTAAGGAATTAGAAAACAGTGGTAGACTTGGTGAGAGGAAAGGAGGTACAAAAGACCCAGACCCTCCCACCAGAAAATTCAAAACTGTAAATGTAACAGGCAAAAAATGGACGAAAAAAGATGAGTTTAACTATCAACTTGAACAAAGGAAAAAACGAGATAGGGAAATGATAGTAGGTGCTGTTGTTTGGATAGGTAAGGAAGCAAGTGGTTTGAATGATTTAGCAGAAAGTAAATCAAGTTTTGAGAAAGGGCATTATATGGCTGGGATATTTTATCTTGGAGTGGCTACGCCTTGGGGAAAATTTGGTAAGTTATCAAAATTCAAAAATATAAAACATGTGGATGAGGTAGAGGAATTAGGAGGGGGAAAAATTGGAGGAGAAATAGCTGAATTAATATCTGAAAAAGCAAGCGCATATAGTCTTTTTAAATGTGTGGATTGTGCAAATGATTTGGTTTCAACTTTGAAAAAAAATGGATTAAGTGGACAAATTATAGAAATTAACACCACAAGTACTCATAAAATGAATGCAAATATATGGAGTGATAGAATAAGGGGAAACATTTCAACTAATGGGACACACATGGGAGTTTTATTCAATGGAAAGGTTTATGATAATTTGAACCCAAAGGGAATTGGTTATGATGACTGGATAAAAGATTTTTTTTCTCCTACAGGGTTTAATATAACAAAAACAGATTTTTAAAGTTATGGAATCTATATTGGAATTGATTCAAGAAATAGAAAAAAGACCAGCAATGTACATAAGCAAAAATTATATAAGTTGCTTAAAGTCTTTTCTCGATGGCTGGTGTTTAAGAAATATGTCTGATATAAGCGACATAAAAATTATGGGGGACTTTCATAATTGGATTGTAAACAAATATAAAATTACATCAAGTCACTCTTGGAATGACATTATTTTATTCTATTCGCAAGATGAAACAGATGCTTTATATAATTTTTTTATAAGTTTTAGAGACTTTTTAAATCATTCCCCACTCTCGCAAGTTTGCTAAAAAAGCCCCTATTTGCGCTATGTAGATGGTTTGCCTGTTCCTACCACGCCCAATTATAATGGCAACATCACCGCTCAACGGTGGAAAAGTAGCCTTTCGCCTGATAGAGTGCGAAGTTATTATTACCAATATGATGGACTGAATCGCCTTACAAATGCTACTTACACCGCCATTGATGCCCAAAATCAACCAAAAGAACAAGATTGGTTTAATGAAAAACTGACTTATGACAATAATGGCAACATTCTGACTTTGAAAAGGACAGGCTTACAATCAAAAAATGGGACACAAATGAGTTTTGGTTTGGTGGATGATTTTACATACCAATATCAAGGCAACCAACTTTTGAATATTGTCAATGCAGTAAATACGCCCACATTGCACACAGGCAACGAATATAATTATATGGTGGGTGGGGTAAATGGTGATTATCAATACAACGCCAACGGAAGCCTTTTGCAAGACCCTCGCAAAAGTATAGATGTGATAGGGTACAATCATCTGAATTTGCCAACGTTTGTATGTGATACCTCTGGGGAAAAAAACTATATCATCAATTTGTATGATGCGGTTGGTTTGAAACTCAGGAAAAGGACGCTGGAAGATGGAAAACTGAAAGTGCAATACGATTATATTTCGGGGAATGTGTACAAGGACAATGTGCTGGAATTTGTGCCAACAAGTGAGGGGAGGATTATTTTTGAAAATAATAAACCA
>JANPJR010000178.1:0-78054 GCA_031425615.1 Cytophagales bacterium | reverse complement strand
AAGCAACTTTTTTTATAGAAAGTGAATTACCCAAAATAACGGTATAAAAGCAAAACATCTTGAATTTTAATGTTTATTTTATGTTTTTCTGGGTTAGCAAGAGCATGTTTAAAAATTATTAACTACTTATTATTTAAAAATAAAAATTATTACAAATTATTACATTTTTCTAAAAATTACCAATTATGTGCTAAAAATACTTAATTTTATATTTTGTGAGAAAAACAACTATTAAAAAATTAAATTCTGTTTTTTATTAAGTTAGAAGAATTAAATTTTTAAACATGCTCTAATATAATAAATTGACGTAAATTTATAAAAGCTGGCAACTTAAAAACTTATTACTGATAACTCTTTACTATTATGCTTTTTTAGCATTATCTTCGGTATCTTCATGTCCATTGGTTTTTGCATCAGTTTCTACTTCTGTTATCTCCATTTCTGCGGTTTTCATCATTTCCTCAAAAGTTTGTAGGTCAATATTATTTTGTTTTACAAAAAAAGAGGCAAGATTAGCAAAAGACCCCCCAAAATACTTTTGCATAAAATTATTGAGAAAAGAATTATTATAATGTTCTTTTTTCACAATTGGAAAGTATAGATACGTTTTTCCTTCGCCTTCATGGGACACAAATTTTTTGGTTTCCAAAATCCTTACAATCGTAGAAACGGTATTGTAGGCGGGTTTTGGCTCAGGGAGTTGTGCAATAATATCTTTTACATAGCATTTTTCCAATTTCCAAAGCACCTGCATAATTTGTTCTTCTGCTTGTGTGAGCGTCAATTTTTCCATGTTATTTTTTTTGTTATTTTTTTATTGTTTTTAGGTTATGAATAGATAATATGTAAGAATACAACAGGTTTTATTTCACAAAATTACAACTATTTTTTTAGTTTTAGTAAAAAAATAAAAAACCTTAACAAAAAAACCAAAAAAACACTTACTTATTGTGTTAATATATTATTTATTTTGTGTTACATTAAAATTAATTTTGTAAATTTGCGAAACGTGCATTTTTTTTATATGATTTTTTTTGTAAGTCAGTTATAAATTATGCAACACAAATTAGTATCTTTTTTTTAATAAATTTTTAATTTTATCTTTCTATTTATTTTTCTATTTTATGAGAAAACACATACTTTCTCTGTTTATCTTGCTGATAATAAGCTGGATAAATATTACAGGAGCAAGAGGGCAAGTAACGACCAACAGTGGTTCGGGCCTTGCTGCCTCTTATCCTGACTTAGCAAGTGCCATTACCGCCCTCAATGTTGTAGGTACTGCTACAAGCCCTACCATCATTACCGTAACAGGCAATGAAATAGCCCCTTCTGGTGGTTACAGCATTACAGCTACGGGCACTGCGGTCAACACAATCACCATACAAGGTGACATACCTGCGAGAACGCTTACTGCTTTTAATCCACAAACAAGTGGGAATTTGAATGATGCGATTATCAAAATTGTGGGTGGGGATTATATCACTATCCAAAGTTTTACCATGCAGGAAAATGCACTAAATACTACTACTGCTGTCGCAACGAATAATATGACAGAGTTTGGAATAGCGTTATTGTATGCTACTGCTACAAATGGCGCACAAAATAATACCATTCAAAACAACATCATAAGTTTGAATAGGACTTATAGCAATACTTTTGGTATTTATAGTAATACAAGACACGCACCTAATGCTATATTAAATGGAACAACAGTAAGCGCCAATCCTACAAGTGCTGCAGGTACGAATGCCAACAATAAAGTTTACACAAATACCATAAGCAATGTGAATTTTGGCATTGTGTTTATTGGTGGTGGCACTACTACAGCCATTGATTTGGGTAATGACATTGGTGGCTCCTCAGCAGGTACAGGGAATACCATTACCAACTGGGGTAGTAATGCAGGGGCAACAGGAGCAACCTTTTTATCCCTCACAACAAGTAATTATTGTATTTTTAGTTTTGGACAGGCTAATGACAATATTTCTTACAATACCATTACAAGCGCTGCTTTAACATCTTCAATTACACAAGGGGGTATCTTGAAAAATTATTTGGGTACTGCACAACCAACGAGTACAATTACAACAAGCATAAACAACAACACAGTTACTGTTACTAATAACTCTTCTGCTACTACTACAGGAAGTATTATAGGCATCAATAACCAAGGTTTAACGCCTTTGTTAAGTACTGCGACTATGAGTATGAACAATAATACTGTTCAAAATTGTGTACTTGGTGGTGCTACATCTACAACGAATGGACTGACTGGTATTACAAATTTATCTTTGGCTGGTACAATAAATATAACAGGTAATTCTATCATCAGTAATGCCATAACTGCAACCACTGCGACATCAGGTCTTATCAATGGAATATCCAACTCAGGAGCTTGTGGTACCTTGAATGTAACCAATAATATTATAAGAGGGCATGCATCTACTTCTACAAGTGGGCAAGTACAAGGCATTACAAACTCTGGCGCAGTTGTAACAGCCATCAATATTACAAACAACCAATTAGGAAACACTACAAGTGGATTTTTTTCTACTTCTACTGTTACAAGCGGTACGTTGTTCGGGATTTCCACAAGTGGAGGGGCAGCAACTTGTGCGTTGTCCATTACAGGAAATGACATTAGGGGTATTACCTATAACACTGCTTCATCTGCAGCACAAACATATTATCAAAATACTGCAACTACACTATCACAAAACATTAGTAGCAACACATTTACCAATTTAAATGTAAATACTACAGGAAATGTTACGTTTATTGCTAATGCTGTCAGTCTTACTGCAACAGGAACAATGAACATCAACTCTAATAGCATTGTAACTGCTTTTAATAAAGGTGGGGCAGGAGGAACAATAACTGTATTTAGCTCTAATGCAAGTTCTGCAACTGGCTCTGTAGTCAATATGACAAATAATAATTTCTCTAACATTAGTGTTACAGGAGCTACAGGTTTCACAGGTATCAATAATACTGATGGAGGCTCTCCTACAAAAACAATTACAGGAAATTCATTTAACAACATAAGTGGAGGCTCAGGCACATTAAACCCAATGACCATAGATTATTTGGGGGCTACAAGCTCAATTAGTACAAACACCATTACAAATATTACCTGGACAGGTAGCATTGTTGCTTTAACAGTAGGTGGAAATAGCACAGCCACAATATTAAATATTAGCGGAAATACAATTACAGGTTTGTCTGCCATAGGTATAGGTGGAACGGTTACAGGTATCAGCAATTCCTCGCCTTCTACTACAACAAATATTAATGGTAACACCATTAACACCCTTTCCTCTACAAGCACAACTGCTACTGTTGCAGGTATTACAACCTCAGCATCTGCAAATGTATTTTCTAATGTAATCAATACTTTATCTTGTGTAGGTACTACATCAGGCGTAACAAATGGTATCATGGTTACAGGCGGTACAACACACAATGTATATAAAAATAAGATATATGACTTGACCACTTCTGGTGCATTTACCACTGTGCCAGGTGTAAATGGGATAGTATTGTCAGGTGCAACTACAGGCGTAACAGCGAATGTATATAATAATCTTATAGGGGATTTGAAAGCACCGCTTGCCAATTCTGTGAATGCAATCAGGGCATTGAGCATTAATGCTACAGGTACAACCTCTACAAATAATGTGTATTATAACACAGTATTTATAAATGCGACCTCAGCAGGCGCAAACTTTGGTACAACAGGTATTTACCATGCTTCAAGTGCTACAGCTACCACCAACGCATTAGTTTTAAGAAATAATATTATTGTAAATACATCAACTGCCAATGGTATAGGTTTTACAGTAGCACACCGTAGATTTGATTTGAATTTAGCCAATTTTTCTGCTTCATCAAATAATAATTTATTTTTTGCAGGTACGCCAAGTACTTCAAATTTAATTTTTTATGATGCAACTAACTCAGACCAAACCCTTGCTGCGTATAAAACCAGAATGGCTACCAGAGACCAAGCCTCTGTAAGCGAACTTCCTACTTGGCAATCCGTAGCTGGTACTAACGCAAATTTCTTGAAATACAGTACATCTGTGGCAAGTTTAGCAGACAATGCAGCAGTAGCAATAGGAGGTTATACAGATGATTTTGATGGAACTACTCGTTCAGTTACTACCCCAGATATGGGGGCTTGGGAATTAATCATTGCCCCATTATTAACCATAGCAGACAATGGCACACAACCTGCTGCGGGCAATGTAAGTCAAGGTTCTGTCAATAATATTCTACAAACATTTACCATCACAGAAGGCAACCGAGCAAATGCAACTTTGAATACGGTAACTATTCCAACAGGGGCTAATTATCAAGCGTCAGACATTCAAAATTTAGGATTAAAACTCTGGAGAAATACCACCAATGATTTTTCAACTGCAACCGCTTTCACGGGGGTTAATGCTACTGCATCAGGAAGTGGCGAAACCATTTCTTTTAGTAGTTTAGCTTTTGTTATTACTAAAAATACCACCATATATTTTTGGGTAACTGCTGATATAAGCGCTACCGCAACCGCAAACAATACCATAAATGCAAATTCATTAGCCCCAGCTAATTTTACTTTTGCATTGGGTACGCCAACAGGCACAGTATCAGCAGGCGGGGTACAAACTATCATAGCGGTTACACCCACGGTTACACTCGCAAACAATAGTTATACAGGAAATATCGCAAGAGGTAATACAAATGTAGTATTATATCGCGTGGATTTGACTGTTGCACTCACAAGTGCGATTTTGAATGTCGCTACATTCAATACTTCTGGTACATATACTGCTGCTGATGTAAGCAATTATAAACTTTGGTACCACACCAACGCCAATTTTACTACAGGAACACCTACATTGATAGGTACATTAGCTGCATCAGGTACAGGTACAAAAACATTTACAGGTCTTACACAATCTTATCCAGTAGGAACAAATTATTTGTTTTTAACAACTGATATGCCTTGTAATGCAGTAGTAGGAAATACCATTACTGTAGATGCTATTGCAAATGGAAATTTTACATTTGCTTCAGGAACGCCTACAGGTACAAGTTATACCAATAGCACTATAACCATTGACCCAAATACATCTGCTAACAATGCAACAAGTTTAGGCACAACTCCAGCAATTACCTCTGTGGCGTTGGCTTGGACAGCTCCAACGAGTTGTTATGATGAGGTAATGGTAGTGGTTTCGCCTGCAGCAAATACAGGTGGCACGCCTACGGGTGATGGTACTGCTTATACCGCAAATCTTACATATAACACTGGTACCGCTTTTGGTAATGGTTTTGTAACTTACAAAGGGATAGTTCCGCCTCAAACAATCACAGGGCTTGCAAGTGGGACAACTTATTTCTTCAAAATATTTACAAGGAATGGGACTGCTTGGAGTAGTGGAATTGAGGTAAGTGCTACGACAAATAGTTACTGTGCGCCTTCTTATGTAACAGGTTGCGCAGCAGATTACATAAATAATGTTACTTTCAATACGATTTCTAATCTTGGAACAGGTTGCACGGGCACTGCTACAAGTTATTTAACTACTTATCCTGCGTCTGGAAGCACAACAACCACTGTTGAGCGTGGTGTAAGTTATACGCTTACATTGAGAGCGGGAGGAGACACAGAAGGTTTTGGAACTTGGATTGATTACAACCAAGATGGTGATTTTTTAGATGCTGGTGAGTTTGTGGCTGTAAGTACGGTTGCTAATATTAATACAGACCAAATCTTCACAGTGGTTATCCCTTTAACTGCAAATTTAGGTCTTACCAAAATGCGTGTAAGATGTTTTTATAACAGAACATCAAGCACAATTATACAATCTACCGCTTGTGGCGCTTTGAATGATTGGGGTGAGGCAGAAGATTACACCATTACTATTGCCCCAGCACCTGCTTGTAATTTTCCAACTGCTTTAAATGTAACCGCGTTAGCCACTACAACTGCAACCCTTAATTGGACTGCATCAGTAAGTAATCCAGCCAATGGTTATCAATGGGAAGTACGCACAAGTGGTGCAGGTGGAAGTGGTGTTGTTGGTTTGGTTACAAGTGGCTCAGTAGGAGCGGGAGTGATAACTTCCAGTATTACAGGATTGACTGCAAATACAACCTATACTTTTTATGTACGCTCTGATTGTGGGGGTACATTTAGTACTTGGGCATCAAGTAGTACCTTTACAACTCTTTGTGATGCGGTGAATGTGCCTTATACACAAGATTTTGAATCTGTAACGGTTCCTGCTATTCCAGTTTGTACACAAGTATTACAAGCAGGTGCGGGTAATCTTTGGGCAACCAACTCGCCTGCTGCGTACGGTTTTACCACCAAAGCATTGATGTATCTTTATAACTCCACTAATCCTGCTAACACTTGGTATTTCACGCAAGGAATAAACCTTACCGCAGGAACAAGCTATAGAATATCTTACAAATATGGTAATTCTTCTGGTTTAACTTTTGTAGAAAGGTTAAGAGTAGCTTATGGTACTAATACAACGGTAGCAGCTATGACTAATACAATAGCAAATTACCCTAATATTGTCAATGATGTTGCAATAACTGAAACCCTTGATTTTACTCCAGCTTCAACAGGTGTATTTTATATTGGTTTCCAAGCGTACTCTATAACTGACCAAGATGCTTTATTTATTGATGATATTAGTGTGATTGTAACGCCTACCTGTTTTACGCCAACAGCATTCAATGCAAGTGTATTAACTAGTACAAATGCAACCCTCAACTGGACAGCTTCTGTGCCTGCCCCTGTCAATGGTTATCAATGGGAAGTACGCACAAGTGGTGCTGCGGGTAGTGGTGCTGTAGGATTAACTGCAAGTGGTGCGGTAGGTGCGGGCATAGTAACCACCAATGTAACTGGACTAACTGCAAATACTGCTTATACCCTTTATGTACGTGCAGATTGTGCTGGAAGTGGTTTTAGTGCTTGGAATATAGGTTTTGCTTTTACCACACCATGTAATAATTATTCTTTAAACGTAACAGAAGGATTTAATGCAGTAACTATTCCTGCTTGTTGGAGTCGTCAATTTGTATCAGGTACAAGAGATTTTCAATATACTGCAAGTGCAGGGACATCTCCCACTATTACCCCGCAAGAAGGTACACAAGCCATCGTTTGGGAATCTTTTAGTGGCTCAGGTGACCAAACACGTTTGGTATCACCTCCTATTACCACCACAGGGGTAGCAAGTGTTGATGCGGAATTCCAATGGTATTTTAGCGTAACTGGCGGAGTAGGCTCATATTTGACTGAAGGCGTACAGGTTCAATATTCCACAAATGGAACAACATGGATAAACGCAGGAAGTTTGATTCGCAGATATGGTGCAACCACAGGTTGGGCATTGCAATCAGTTACTTTACCTGCTGGTGCAGGCAATCAACCTATTGTGTATGTTGGATTTTTGCTAACTTCAAACGCGGGCTATACAAGTGGTATGGATGCCATTGTCATCAAACCATCTGTTCCAAAAGTTGTTTCCGCTGTAACTGTTACCCAAGCCTCTGTTGCAACGGTAGGTGCTGGTAATACTAACCAAGCGATTTTAGGTGTTCAAATCAATGTAACTGGGTCTTTGGGTACATTGCCATTGAATAGCATCAAAATAACCGCTCAAAATACTGCTGACACTGATGTAACCAATGTAAAACTATATCGCACAACGATCAATACATTTGCCACTACCAATCCTATTGGTACAAGCCAAACATTATTTGGTGGCGAAGCAAGTTTTTCAAGTTTGGGGTATGACCTTCCTAACGGAAATACCTTTATTTGGGTAACATACGACATTGCTGCTGGAGCAACCGCAGGCAATACGGTTGATGCTCGTATATTGGCAAACCAAATCAACGTAAATGGGATTACATATAATGCAGGTATTGAAAACCCTGCTGGTTCTCGTACCATCAACAATCAAGCAGCAACAGTTTCAGGTAATACTACAGGTGTAAATTGTACCTATAACAGAAATGCCCTAAATACAGGCACAGATTGCACCACTACTTTTTCACCAAGTGGGATAGGAACAGCAGTAACATACCAAGTGATAAAGCTAAATACCAACACAACAGGTACACATAGTATAGGCATTGCAGTTGGTTCTATACCAAATATGGTGGTTGGTTTGTATTGCACAGCGTTTAACCCAAGTGTTCCAGCTACCAACTTTTTCACATCAGGTTTTACATCTGCCTCTACGACAGTATCAGGTTTAGCCCTTGCTACTGGAACGGATTATTATTTGGTAGTAAGTGGAAATGGTAATACAGAATTTGGAACATATAGTGTTACCTTCACAGGGCCTGTTGGTTCGTCTGTAACAGCTATACCTTTTGCACATTTTGCGTCAAGTAGTGTGGGAACACCTGCTTTCTGGGACGGAAATACAGCCAATACACCTCGCAAACTTGTATTGAATGGCAGCGTAAACCCTAATGGTATGATAGGCTTAGCAACTGACATAGAATACGCTACAAATGCAACTTTTACAGGTTCTACTATTGTGCCTATTGGTTCTTATTCAGGCACAACAAGTCAAAATATCAATACCGTATTAAGTGGCGCATCTGTTATACCAGGAAACATATATTATTATCGTGTGCGTGTGCCTAATCTTTGTGGTGGTTTTGTATATAGTGCAGTACAATCTTATACTGTGCCACTTCCTGAACAAGCACAATGGAGAATGTTGAATTTCTCTGGTGCACAAAACGTAACTGTTCCACGCATGATACAAAATGCACTTGAGCCTTTTACAATTGAATTTTGGTTTAAAACACCAAATAATGGCACAACAGGTGCTACTAATTGGACACAAGGTACTGGGCTTATTGATGTAGCAACTGCCATAGGAAAAGCTGATTTTGGTATTAGTATAAGTGATGGTAAAATATTTGCAGGCACAAGAGATGTAGCTGGTACAGTATATAACATTACAAGCACTGGTACCTATGCTGATGATAAATGGCACCATGTCGCATTTAGACGTAGCGCTGGTAGTGTTTTGTCTTTGTTTATAGATGGTCTAAATGCAGATAATATTACGCCTGACCCAACAATACCGAATGAAATCCTCAATGCAAGTTCTACTATAACAATCGGTAGTAAATATGACGGTTCTAATAAATTCACAGGTATTTTAGACGAAATTCGTTTTTGGAACGCAGGTGTTAATATAAATAGAATACGCGAGTATATGCACATTGAACTTTTGGGTAAAATAAATGGCAACACTTACAACGCACACCCTCAAGCAAGCAATTTGCAAGCGTATTACCAACTCAATGATGCAAGTGGGAATTTTGCTTCTGATATTGCACCCGCTATCAACGCAAGTGCAAAAGGAAATACTGCAACCCTCAATGGATTTACAACAGGTTTTTGGCAAACTTACACAACCCCAATAGGTAAAGTAGGTTATACAAGCGGTGAAAAAGCTATTGGTGCAAGTGGCTCAGGCGGAGCAGAAATCGTGTATAGCCCTACTGATTATACAGGTGTATTAATTGACTTCAAATCTGGCGGACAAGCTGTAGATGGCGATTTGCATATCACAATGGTTATGCACAACCCTGAAAGTTTACCTTCTGCTGGCGTTGGTGCTGGTTATACAAGTGCATATTGGATTATCCATAACTTTGGTAATGTAAATGCAGCTTTGGATATTGATGAATTGACTTTCAAATTGCCTTCAAGAGATGTTATCTCTGCAACTGACGAAGCAACTCCATCAAATCTCCAACTCTATAAACGTGCTGATAACGAATCAGGCGCAGGTTCTTGGGCTCCTATAGTTGGTGCTACAAGTGCAGACAATACAGCAAAAACAATCCAATTTTTGTCGAGTGGTGGTGGTACGATTGATGGATTTAGCCAAATCATTATTGCAAGCCAAACCTCTCCCCTACCTGTGCGTTTAGTTTCTTTTGCTGGTACACGTATCAATGTCAAAGAAAATAAACTACAATGGATTACTGCAACAGAGGAAAATAATCGTGGTTTTGAAATTGAAAAAAGTACAAACGGTCAAACATTCACCAAAATTGGTTTTGTGGAAGGTGCAGGCAATAGTGCAACTACACGCAATTATTCATTTATTGATGAAAATGCAACCGCTTCTGCTTACTATCGTTTGCGTCAAATAGAAATCAACAATGATAAATTTGTGCATAGCAATATCATTTTTATTGATGCTGATGGCACTGCTTCAACCGTTGTATTATATCCAAACCCAACACAAGGTAAAGTAAATCTACAAATAAGTGATGACCTGAAACAACTTGCTAATATTCGTACTTTTATAACCGACATCAAAGGCATAAAAGTATTTGAATATACAGGCAACTGGCAAAATACCGAAAATCTACTCAACAAGGAAGTTCCACAGTTGAGCAATGGCACGTATATTGTCCGAATCATTACCGAAAAACGTACATTTACTACTAAATTAGTGAAAGAATAAAAGTGTTTTAAATAAATTTTAAAATGCAAAATCTTTTTTTAATTTAAAATAAAAAAGTCTTTTTCCTCAAAAGGGGAAAAGACTTTTTTGCTTTATGGATTATTTTTCTACCACTACCCTAAAAAAAATCTCACTGCTATACATTTTTCTAAAAAATACATTCAAAACGCAAAAAAAGTTTTTTTTAATATTTTTTACTGGAAAAATTAAAACAAACCTTGTGTTTAATACTGTTTCCTGTTTGTAATTTTTCGAAAAATCAGGTCAAACCTGCGTAAATACGGTACAGACTCCGATTTTTCTGAAAATATTACGTTTAAACCATTTTAAAGTGCTTTTTTTTTATTTTAAAAAAAAATGTATAGTAGCATGGAAAAAAGAAATATTTATAACAAAAAAAATATTTGGAAATATCAAAAACAAGCCTTAAATTGTGTGTGAAATATGGTTGTATTCAAAACCTTTTTTTGGAACTTGGATAACAATTTTTAATAATGATTTTTTAGCATTTTTTTATTTATCTTATGGGATACTCCTCTTGGTCAAATGACGCTTATTCACACCTTTCTGCTTCCAAAATGGGCAAAAGTGGTGATGCCATTTTCACAAATAATGCTTCTCGCAAAGCCTCTGATAAAATGCACCCAAAAGGTATCAAATTCAGAGAAAGTAGGGATTCAGATACACACCCAGATTCATTGGCGGTGTCTGTGTTTTTGGACGTAACAGGTAGCATGGGCAAAATTCCCGAAGTGCTTGTCAAAGAAAAACTTGGGGCATTAATGAATACCCTTATCGCACATCAAATCCTACACCCCCAAATATTATTTGGTGCAATAGGCGACCATATTTCTGATAGTTATTCTTTGCAAATTGGTCAATTTGAAAGTGGTACAGAAGAACTTGACAAATGGCTTACTGAGATTTATATAGAAGGTGGCGGTGGCGGACAAGTAATGGAATCGTATTTATTGGCTTGGCTTATAGCAGGCAGACATACTTCTTTGGATTGTTTTGAGAAAAGAGGGCAAAAAGGATTTTTATTTACGATTGGCGACGAAGCAAGTTGGGACAATGTGTCAAAAGATTGGCTCAAAAATTATATGGGCTACACACAACCCGAAGATGTAACAGATAGACAACTTTTGGACGAAGCATTACGCAGTCATCATGTATTTCATATTCATGTAAATGAAGGCTCATATCGTGATAATCCTATGGTGCTTAATTATTGGAAAAATATTTTGGGTGAAAGGTTAATTATTTTGGACAATTATCAAGCAATTGCTGAAACTATCGCATCTACGGTAGCAGTAATTTATGGTGTTGATTTGAAACACATATTAGCAAGCATGGAAACGGATATTGCTAAAAATGTACAAAATGCCCTCATCAATATCAAAAAAGATACGTTGGCAGATAAGAAAGATGGTGGGGTTTTTAAATTATAGGTTATAGGTTATGGATTATAGAGTTTTTAATTTGTAAAAATATCTTTTACCTAATCCTAATTTTTCTTTCCTAAATTTTTGGCATTAAAAGGAAAAAGCAATTTATTATTTATTAATAAATTGCTCTTTTTTATTTAAAAAAGTGTATTTAAATAGGTTTTGGAGAGGCTATTTGTAGATTTTTTTATTTCTCATCCTAACTAACATCTTAAAAAACTGATAATTTAAACTTTCTCTTTCTAACTAATATGCTTTACTTCCTTGCATATTGCCTGGCGGGTTATAATTACACACCACTATATATGTTCCATCATCACATTTAACCATAGCACAACCCAATTCGGTTGTGTTTCGCCATACCATTTGGCTATAATGTCCATAACTCCCAAAATTTCCACCACAACATTTGCCTCCATTTTTTATAAAATGTTCTTCAAATGCTTGTTTTTCATTTTCCCACATACGCACATATATCGCAGGATCATCACCCATACCACCGCCCATAGCGAGATTTTCGCCATATTTATTATTTTTTCTGTGTTTAAAATCACAATTTGATTGCAAAGTAGTCGCCCATTCGTTGGCATGATTTGCCAATGCGTTTGACCATTTGAGGGCAGGCAAACCTCTTTCACTTCTTATGCGGTTATGCTCTGCCAAAAATTTCTTTGCTATTTGATTACCGCCTGTGCCATCATTATTATCATTGTTGTTCGTGTTATTGCCTGTATTATTATTTGTATTGTTATTATTTTGGTCATTAACTTTACCAGCAGGTTTGAGCGTCCAAGATTGCCCTGTAACATCATATTTTTCAGTGATATGCGGAATATTATTTTTTCCATCATTGATAATATCAATACTTTTGGCTTGTGATACATTGGTTATTCTTATTGCATTGCGTTGATTGTTAAAAGCCTCAAATTTCCATTTTTGTTCATCAATATCTTGTGTTTTAGAAATTTCTAATAATTCTCCATCATTGGAAACGGTAAGTGAAAATTTTGGATTTGACGCAGGCACAAGCCTAAAATATTGTTGATTTACAGATACAAATTGCCAAAGTTGCCCTTTGAATGTGCCTTTATCAAACATTTTTACTTTGTTGTCTTTCATAGCTGATAATACTTTGCCTTCACCAAGCCATGCACAACTTAAATGGTAGTAGGTATTTTGTTGTATGGTTTGTGCAAAAGTTTTTGAGGCAGATAAAACCGTAAAGAAACCGCCAAAAATACACAAAAAGGTATACAAAAAGATAGGATTTTTTTTCATAATTTTTTTTATAGTGGGAAATTTAAAAAATTTACGAAATATAAAAATTTATTTTTAATTTTTCATTAAAAAAAAGAAAGATAAAATAAAAACGCTACACTTGTTTTTTTATTTTTTGTTTTTATTTGTTTATTTTCCCTAAATTTTAATTCCCAATACTGTTATATCATCTATTTGTTCTTCATAGGCTTCTGCAATCCAATTTTGGAGTGTGTTTTCCAAAATTTCTTGTTGGGTGTGCATAGGTTTTTGTGTAATATTTTCAAGGAGTTGTTGAAATTGACTTATCATAAATTTTTTTCCATTTTTCCCGCCAAACTGGTCTATATATCCATCAGAAAACATATAGATTTTCATATCATCTGTAAAAGGAATATTATGCAAAGTAAATAAGCGTTCAATTTCGGTTTGTTCACCACCTATAGGCATTTTATCGCCTTTTATTTCGCAAATCATATTGTTTTTAGCATATAATATACGACTTTTTGCCCCAGCATATTGGAATATTTTTTGTTGATAATCAATGGTTATAATGGCTATATCCATACCATCTCTATTATTTGTTTCTTCTTGTTTGAGTGCTTGCCTAATGCGTATATGAAGTTGATACAGTATTTTTTCAGGGCTTGTGATATGTTTTTCTTTTACAATTTCATGAAGAAGTTCATTGCCTATCATACTCATAAAAGCACCTGGCACACCATGTCCTGTACAATCTGCTACTGCAATAATCAACTTGTATTCATTTGCATTTGTACTTATTTTTTCAAACCAATAAAAATCACCTGATACAATATCACGAGGTTTAAACAATACAAAAGATTGCGGTAAAATATCTTGTATATATTGTGGTTGAGGCAATATTGCTTCCTGAATATGTTTGGCGTAGGTAATGCTATCTGTAATTTCTTGTTGTTTGCGTGTAATTTCCAAATTGGCATATTTTAGATTTTCAGCTTGCATCGTAATTTCTTCTTTTTGTTGTTTGAGTTCAATATTTTGCTTGGTTACTTCTACGGTTTTTTCTTTTACCAGTTTTTCAAGGTGTTTTTGGTATGCTTTGAGTGCTTTTATACGCCAAAAAATCAACAATGTGATAGCACCTGCCACTACAACCACAAATCCTATGATAGCCCACCAAGTAAGATACCAAGGTGGTAAAATCGTAAATTTGTAAGACACAGTTTCAGACCATAATCCTTCTGCATTGGACGCTTTGACTAAAAAAGTATATGTTCCTGCGGGAAGATTAGGATATTCAGCTTCAGTTTTTTCTGTTTCAGGTGTCCAATCTTTATCCAAACCTTCTAATTTCCATTGGTAACGTATTTTTTCAGAAGACTGAAAACTTATTGCTTCAAAATCAATCGTAATATGATTTTGGGCATAAGGCAATACCAATTTTTGGGGCAATTTAAACCAATTTGTAAGCCCTTTGTGAAAGGGTTTATATGTTTTGTCCTGCCAATCTATTTCCCTAAAAAATAAGCGTAATTGGGTAATATTAAGCAAAGGTGGTTTTTGGGTATCATTTTCTTCTTTTGGATTGTATTTAATTGCTCCTTTGATGGTACCAAACCAAATATTTCCATTTTTATCTTTATAATTTGCTGCACCATTACATTCCAAACCTGTAAATCCATCACGACTATCATAATTTTTAATGTGTATGATATTTCCGTTTTTATCAAATGTAATTTTATCTACGCCTTTTTGTGTGCCAGCCCACATATTATTATCATTATCCAGTATAAGCGAATAAATCACACTTGACGCAATATTGCTGTGGCGTGGCGTAGTATGGACAAATACTTGTTTATTCTCGTCTAAATATGCAATACCCTCACCATACGTACCTACCCAGATACGCCCATTTTTATCTTCGCAGGCTTGGAGTACAAGGTCATTTTGGAGTTGGTGTTTTTTGTCATAACGCACCAATTTTTCATTTTCATAACAAATAAGACCTGCATTGGTACATACCCAAACCCTTTTTTTGCTATCCTGCATGATAGAATGGGTATAATTATGCCTTACCTCTGAATTATTAGCTTGGTAGTTGGTACTTTTTTTAGTTTTTGGGTTATAAATAAAAAATCCTAAATTGAATGTGCCTATTGCCCATTGAATTTCACCATTTATCAATACCCTGCACACATAACTCACTAAAACATTATCAGGAAGCCCAAATTGTGCATTTACTTTGGTATATTGGTTACCCTCCATAACTAACAAACCAGCGTCAGAAGCAATAAGCATTTTGCCTGTGTCAGTTGTATCTAATGCTTTGACACGCCCAATTATTTGGTCATTTTCAAAATAGGTTGTTAGATTTTTTCCATTGAAAGAGGCTATCCCCCCTCCTGCTGTTCCAAACCACATCAAACCTTTATTATCTTCAAAAAAAGACCTTACAATAGGCGCTTTTAGTCCATCTTTTTCACTAATACTTACAAATCTCCCTTTATCAAAACAAATAATCCCTTTTCCTCTTGATGAAAACCATGTATTGCCCTCAATATCTTCAGTAGTTACATTCAGGAAATTATTTAGAAGACTGTTTTCTTGATTAAAGTGTTGAAACGAGTTATCTGGTTTGTAACAAACTGCTCCCCTCGAAAACGAAGCAAACCAAATATTTCTTTTTGAATCCTCTCGCACATGCACGATTATATTGCTTGGACAATCAGGAAATTCTATTTTAGTAATGCTATCATTTTTTGCATAAAAAAGTTCTACTTCGTTAGGATTTCCTTGTAATGGAGCGGTCAAAAACCACATACGGTCTTGGCTATCGTGGCACAAAAGAGCAATTGCAGGCTTATTTTTGAGTTTTGGGTGTGTAGCTAAAGGGGCAGTTTGCCATTTTTCATGTTCATACACAAGCAATCCTTTTTGGACAGATAGCGTATAAACTCGTTTTTGTCGGTCTTGGAAAATTCCTGTGGGCAAATTACCATTACCAAACGTGGGCGAAAATGTTTTCAATAAATTTTCTATTTTCCCATCATCAAAACGTAATAAAGCCCTGTCATTTTGATTTTGGAATTGATAAACCCAAATTCTTCCTTTTTCATCTTCAATAAATTGGGCAAATGTGCTATTAATTACACCATCTTTTTGGGTGTAATTTTTAAAAGTACGCCCATCATACACACTCAATCCACGGAAAGTGGATATCCACAAATTGCCTTTGCTGTCCTCAAAAAGATTTCGTACTTGCTCATCAATTAAGCCATGTTTTTTAGTAAATACTTGGAAATGCTTGCCATTAAACCGTGCCAATCCGCCACCGTTTGTGCCTGCCCATAAATACCCTCTTTTATCGCTTATCATATCCCAAACCTCTGATTGGGGCAAACCTTCCTCCAACCCATACGTTCTGAAACTATAATGTTGGGCTTGTACTTTAATATTAAAAAAAAAATGTAAATATAAAATACAAAAAATAATAAAAAAAGTAACGTATTTTTTTAGATGTAATGAATACATAATAAGCAATTAAATTAAATAGAAAAAAAATATTAAAAAACAAATTTATTCTTTTCCAAATCTATATTTTTTCTATATTTATAGTTTTGATTGTACCATCATACGAAGCACTCAAAAGTACATTATTGTCAAGCAATTCCAACGATTGCACAAAATTTTGGTGTTTGCAAGTCAAATTACAAACAAAATTTACACAGTTCCAAATTTTAACCTTGTTATCCTCGCCTCCACTTGCAATAAACTCATCTGAAATTATTTTTATTGTTCTAATAATGCCAATATGTGCTTGAAACGTGTGTTTGTTGGCTACTTTAAAATCAGATGTCAAAGTTCTAATGGTGATAATGCCATTATAATCGCCACTTATTAATTGTTGTGTTTTTTCATTGTAAGCCAAGCTAAAAGTTGGACTTTCTGTTTCAAAAGTTTCTATTGATTTCCCCAAACGAATATCCCAAATTTTAATGGTATTATCTTCGGAACTTGTTGCAATCATATTTTCAGCGATTTTGATTACTTGCCAAACCCAGTTTGTATGCCCTACCAAAGTCTTTAAAATTTGACCGTCAATACTGCAAATTTTAATGGTATTATCCCCACTGCTTGATGAAAAAACGGTATCTGTCAAACGACAAAGCGATAAAACGAGTGCATCATGTATTTCAATAACTTGAATTTGCTTAAATATTTGATTTTCTGTTTTTTGATTTTCCAATTTTTGTTTTTCTTGCTTTTGCCAAACTATTATTTTCTTATCCCTTGAACCTGAAATAAATGTGTTTTCATTCTGTTTTTCAATACAAAGTATAGAATTATGATGTCCTTGAAGGGATTGAATAAGTTGTCCTTCAACATCCCAAATTTTAATAATTTTATCTCTCCCACCACTCAAAACTGTTGATGAATCAAATTTTAAAAGATGCCAAATATAGCCCAAATGCCCACCAAATGCTTGTGTTTTGTAACTATCAGCTGTGTAATTGTTAGCTTTTTTTGAATATAAAATATCACTTCTCAACACAAATTTTTCGCCTTGTTCCAAAATCTCTCCTTCATGCCAAACATTATGGTCAAAAACGATTAAATCGCCTTGTTTTGGGGTATAAGAAGCCCAAATTTCTTCCGTTTCTTTTGATTTGTAAAATAATGTTCTGCCACCTTTAAATTGTGTTGCATGATTCAAATAAACCATAAAAGTCAATTTTGATTGTTCAGTTTCCGACCTGTAATGTATTCCGTCAAGGTGTCTATGAAAGTATTGGTTTGCAGAATATTTACAAAATCTTAACCGACTATTTAATTGACTTAGAAACCAAACGCCATTTTCAGATTGGATATTTGATGTTGTTTCTATGGTTTCAGGCAAATAAGGTTTTACTTTTTCAAACAATTTTTCTGATAATTGTTCGCTATCAATCACCAATCTATCATTGTTTCTGTAATATGTTGGATAATTTGAAATTGCTTTTTGAAAAGATTGTTTTACTTCCAAACTCAATAATTCTTCACATTCAGCTTTGCTAAATAGCGAAGGAATGACAAAACATACATATTTTGAATCAGGCAATATATTTTGTATTTGTATTTTTGAATCCATATTGATACAAGAAATTCTTATGAAAAATTTGCAATTAATTTAATAATTTAATATCCAACATTTCTTTTTCGCCAAAATAGAATAAACCATTGGAATTTTATCCCCTAAATGTTTTATCCTATATTTTTTAGGTGCTATTTCTATTGTTTTATTAAAACAATTATAAGGCGAATAATCATATTCATCAAGGTTATTTATTTCAAGTCCATTTTTTATCAAACTATTCACTACTTCGCCCAAACCATGATTCCATGCAACATATTCTTGTGATATGTCTGCAGTTTTGTCCGCATAAGTTCCATTTTCTGATTCTACAATTGCACCTGAATTAAAATAGTTATACCCAATTTTTTCAAAATTATCATCAAACATCCAAACAACAGGGTGAAATTCTACAAACACAAACTTTCCATTCGGTTTGAGATAACGAGAAATAATTTCTGCCCATTTATTCAAATCTGGCAACCACCCAATTGTCCCATAACTTGTAAAAACTATGTCAAATTGTTTGTCTAAATATTTGGGTAAATCATATACATCACAACAAATAAAATCTGTATTTGAATTTGTATCTTTCGCTATTTTTTTGGCACAATCTATTGCCTTATCAGACAAATCCACACCTATAACCTCTGCCCCAAGCCTACTCAGCGAAATAGTATCTTGTCCAAAATGGCATTGCAAATGCAAAATTGTTTTACCGTTTATATCCCCAAGTAAATCCAACTCAATGCTATTTAGGGAAGTCTTTCCATTTATAAAACCTTCAAGGTCATAAAATTCGGAATTTATATGTGTATCAACTCTGTTGTTCCAAGATTGTCGGTTAATTTCTATATAATTATGTATTTTATCCATTTTTGTATTATTTTTTTAAACTAATTATTTTGTAATTTGATAACAATAAAAACCCAAAAGCTCATTATTCAATATTTTATAAAAAAAAACAAGAAAGTACTTTTCTTGTTTTTTATTTTTTTTAGTTTAGGTCATTAAAAAGACAATTTTATAACCTAACCACTTCAAACACATCGAAATCTGCACCCATTGCCCTACATTTTATTTGTGTAGATACAAATCGGTTTGGATTTTGAGAAATTTTTTTATAAAATACTTCGTCCAAAGTTGGTTGCAACGTAATATCACCATTATAAATCAAGTTCATAATGCCCGCAGTTCCACCACGCGCCAAAAATGATATTGGGTAATTGCTTTTTTCTGTATAAGCACCCAAAAAACTATTAGCTTCGTAACCTGAAGTAATTTTTACGACCAATTTTTCATTTGGTATTAGCGTTTCCACTTCCCATTTCCCCCACCCAAACGCATTTACAACCGCCACAATACCATGCACCCAATCTTCTTTTGCGGTAATCATAGGTTTGATAAGTGCGTGCCATTCCGCAGATTCCATCACACCGCCAAATGTATTAAAAGCACATACATGTCCTGCTTCTGTGAGCAGTTGTGTAGCCAATACCACACCATCACCGCCCATATTTTTCTCCAAAATTTTCAGAAATTTATAAGAAATTAAGCAATAATAATTGGCATACATACGTGTAAGCAACACGCCAAAAGCGTCAATCAAACCTGTTTTTTCGCTCCCTTCTATGGGCATTTGTCCAAGTGCTTGCTGTATTGCACCATAATCAATGTGGTCATGTATGGGTGCTTGCGACAAAAACGATTGAAAATTACCTGCTTTTGGAGAAGGTTTTAGATTTTTTGGTGTGTTTAATTTTTTGAGTAAAAAAACACTATTTTTACCGCCTTTTGTAAGGCAATGCGTTTGTGCAACATCTATTGTTCCCAAAGCCAATCCAAAAATTGCCTCACAAGCACCTGCCAAAAATCCACTTGCAAAAAATGAAACCCCTTTATCTTGGTTTTGCCTTTTGCCAAACTTGGATAACCAACCTACGCTATAATGCTCGGAAATACTTTGTACTTCGCCACCATCAGCACTAAGGGCAGATAAATCTATTTTTCCAAACCCACAAAACCTAAAAAAATCTGTTACAATGGCTTTTTTTTGTATAAAATCAGTTACTGCAATATTATCTTTTTCTTTGGTAAAATAATCCGAAAATTGTGTAAAAGCAATCTCTTGGGCAGAATCCACTAATATTGGATACACATCAAGGTAATGATGGCTATCTTCAATTGTAGCCTGCAAAAAAGTATTATAATGATGACAATGAAAAATCATTGGTTCATGTTGTGCTATATAAGCGTATCTATTGGGTAAAAATTCGCCCCTTAAAAATGTACTTTCCATGAAATTTTATTTTTTTTAGTAACTTTTATTTAAAAAAAGAATAATTAGGCAAATATTTCATGTTGTTGGTCAGAAAACATATCTTTTTCATATAACTCCAAGAAAGTTTGCTGAAATTTTTGTAAAAGTTCATAGCTAAAAAGCGTATCATCTTTTACTTGATGAAAATAATATCCTTCTTTTTTTAAATCGGGCAATAATCTCAACAAAACCCTCTGCCAAGCAAAAGGAGGTAAATATTCCTCTGCCCAAATGCGTACTAATTTGGCGTGTGTTGCATTCATAATTTTAAATGGAATAAAATATTAAAAAACCTTTTTTATTTTTAAATAAAAAACTAATGCTTAAAAATTAAAAACAAAACTAATAGTATTTGCAAATTAAATTTTTTTTTGTAAAAAACAAAAAATAAAATTTTTTTTTTTTAATAACCGCTATTTTTATATATTTTAAGCAAATAAAATTTGGTAATATCTACTTTTTTAAAGGTAAAAATAAATAATTTATGATTTTTTAAATATTTTTTCTAATGTTTTTTTGCATAATCTATACTTTTTATCAATACCAAAACAAAGTACAAATTAATAGGTTATTATCTAACCCAAGTTGAATTTTACGCATCACTTACGTAAATTTGTAAAAACTGACAATTTAAAAATAAAAACTGACAACTGAGTTATTTATTCAAAATAAAATCCAAGTGAAATTACACCTTGCCAAATTTGGTGTTTTTGTTGTGCAATAGGTTCAAGCCCATCATAAGGCGTGCCTACAAGGCTATAAGGCTGATAAATACTTTGTGTATTAGCTTGTGAAACTGCCATATCCCAATACCAATTTGTAAGCCTCATGCCCATTCCTGCGGTATAAGTTGTAATACTGCGGTCAAGATTATCAAGTTTTTGGTAAGGATTATCCTGAAAATTGTAGCCTGCCCTCAACCTAAAAATATCCCAACGAAGTTCTGCACCTGCTTTATAATTCAGCGTATTGCGTAAATAAGTACGCAAAAATTGATTATCTTTTTCAAAAACTTTTGTGTCATTATTACCCAAATTGATAGCACTGTTACCCAAATATTCCACATCAGCGCTCAAAAAACCATATTTCCCCACAAAAAACGCAACCCCTCCTGTAGCACGCCAAGGTGTTGTAAGACGATATTCAAACTCACCTGGCAAGGTAAATTCTTGATACACTCGTGGCGTGCCTTGTGTATTTTTGACAGTAGTATTAAAATCGTTTCTAAAATTATCTTTTACGCTATACCAAGTAGGCGAATGAATAGATGCACCTACACGCAAAAAATTGAATGGGCGATAAATCATGCCTGCATTCATACTAAAACCTGTGCCTGCGGTTGTAAGTGTTTCTACTTCTGTAAATCTGACCAAATCACAAGTATCAGCCAATACTGCTTCTTTGTACTCTTTTCTGCGTGAATATCGTAATGTATTGACCGCTACACCTGCCCCAAAATAAAATTTATCACTAAAATTTCCACCATACGAAATATTCCATTGATTTTCGCCTCCTTTGCTTACAACTTCCTCACGTTGGTCAATATTGCCATAAAGTTGGTCATTTTCACGCCTTGCAAATGTAAAATATTCTTTGTTATCAGGAAAAGTCCCACCACCACTCAACACCAAAACAGGATTGACCAAAAACGAAAAATACATTGCTCTTTGATATTCGTATTGCGAAAGGTCAAGATTTTCCAAATCGCCTGTACGTATGCCATTTGCTTGTGCAACATAACTATCAGTTTTGGAAGTGCGTTTATTGATGCCTTGATAATTGAATAATTGGTTAAAATTATTTACCCTTGAAAAAGAAATCGCAAGCGAACCATTTTTAAATTTTTTGGTTGGCTCATCATTATCAAAACAAAAAACCATCGCAAAATTTTGTAAAATCGGTGTAATTTTTTCTGCTTTGTATTCTTTCAAAAAATATGTGGTATTTGTTTGGGCAATATTTAAACCTGAAGTAACAGAAAATTCTGATTTTTGAAAAAAACCCAAACCCGCAGGATTTCCTGTAATTGACCCAATATCACCGCCAAGTGCGGTTTGCGCTCCACCTATGCCTTGATAACGTGCAGAGCCATTGATGGATAATCTGCTCAATTGTACTGCACTTTCTGCATAAGTTTGTGCAAAAATTTTATTAAAAAAAAATAAAAAAGAAAAAAAAAGAAAACAAAAAAATGAGATGCGAAAACCAAGCATAAATAAGCGTTTTAGGGAATAAATTTAAGGAATTTATTTTTGGTAAAAAGAATTTATAAAAACCATTTGTAAAAATTATGATAATTACCCAAATTTCCAAAAAAACATTACAAAAAAACATTATAAAAAAAAATTTCAGATAAAAAAAAATCATACTTTATAGTAATATGCCTAATATTTTTTGTAAAAAAGCATAACTTTAGGAAAAAAAAGATATTATACTTTTTATAAACAAGTAAATATCCCATTTCTTACGCTTTTTTACGCAGTTTCCAAAATTTCTTGTGGTTCTTGTTCTTGGTACATATTTCGGATAAAACTGTCTGCAAAATCAATACAATCTTCTATTTCAGTATGTTGCATCAGTGACACATCTTTGTATATAAGCAATTTTCCGTCCAATCCTTCAATATGATAGTCAGTATGTTTTTCCAAAAATTCAATGATTTGTGGGGTAAAAAATGCCCTAATTTCGCTTTCATTACTCCCTTTGAGCAAATAAAGTTGGGAAAATATGGGGTAATCCGCAAAATCAATATCATCATATCCTACCGTTTGCAATACACGCGACATTAAACCCTCTTTGGTAAGGGTAAAATTGGGGATTGGAATCGCAATATTTGTAACCAAAATAGCAGACATAAATTGGTTTTGTTCGCTCATACGGATTCCTTTTGATAGAAATACATCAGCAAACTCCATTTTAGTCAGTTGGTTAAATTTTTTTGATTTAAAATTTTTATTAAATTTATTTTCACGGTATTTTATTTCATAACCAAGTGTAAAACGAAATCCGTGCAATTTATTACCATCGTATGTAACCTGAGGACGCAATTTGGCATTGATGCTTGACGCTACTGACAGCACATCTAATTGTCGCATATTAAGCAGAGGCATACGTGACCTTTTTTCTTCTTTTTCCAAAAATTTGGCTCTTTTTTCTGCTTTTGAAAGCCCAGAATCGTCTTCTTCTGGGGGCAAAACACGTGTAGCCAAAGGGTGCGAAGACACAGGAATATGGTCATCAATGCCCTGAACATCTATTTCACCATTGACATTGCTAAAATTGTAAGGGTGGTGATAAAGCAATTCCATAAAATTATGGTCTACAATTTGGCTACTTTCAAAATCCACATATACACTCGTATCTTTGGGTAATTTTTTGATTTCTTTTGCCAATACAAAATAATTACTTGCCAAAGCTGGCGATTTTATGCTGATTTTGTACCTTTCTCCAAATTTTACTGCGGTGGTTTCTAATGAAAAAAAGTGTTTTATTTTTGCCCCTAATACCAAAAATACAACAAAAGAAGTCAGCAACCCCGCAAAAAAACCAATCAAAATCCCCCCTCCTAATGACATCAAAACCGTAACACAAAATATGAGAAATTGCCATTTCCCAATCGCCCATATTTCTTTAGCCAATACAGGTGAAACAAGTTTGTACGCCTGATATACCAATACTGAAGCAAAACCTGCCAAAGGAATATAATGTACCAAGTTGAGTATTACAAAGCCCAAAATAATAACCCAAATCGCATGAAAAAAACTTGATAATATGCTTTTTCCACGTCCATTGATATTGATAGCAGTGTATTCATAAGAAACTACCAAAGGCAAACCACCCAAAAAAGCAATCAAAATATTGCCAAAACCCATAGCAAATAACTCACGATTTGGGTAAGATTTTCGCCTCAAAAAATCCAAAGCATCATGTGCTTTTACATTTAATAAAGTTTCTAAACCCCCAAATATTGCCAATACCACCGCAAAATACCAAAAATATGCAGTATTGATATGTGAAAAATCAACAATCACAAAATGGAAATCTGACCAAATAAAATTAAAATAAGGCGGAAAATAAACGCCATCTTCCAAATGTTCTACATCTACATAATATGACAACAACATACAAAAAATAATGGCAACCAATGGCGAAGGAAATATTAACAAATCTTGATTTTTAATAGATGAAATGCCAAAAATTATCAATAATGCTAATAAACTTACCAATATAATCTCTAATCTAAAAGACAATATCTTTGCAAAAAAGTCTAAAATTAACGGAATCAATCGTAATTCTTGTGGCACAATACCCACCAAAAAATAGCTTTGTTGCACCAATATAATAATACCTACACTTGCCAATAATCCATATACAACTGCTTCAGGTGTGATTTCAAGCCATTTTGCAAAGCGGAATATGCCAAAAAATGCCTGCAATACGCCCGCCATTGCCAATATCGCAAGTGCTTTTTGAAAACCAAACATACCTCCTCCATACGTTTGGACAATCGTACCAAATACCAATAATAAACCCAATGAAGGAGCTTTGATACCTACTTTTGCATTGCCTACAAATGTAATAACCAACCCGCCCACAATACACGTTATCAAACCTGCATACATAGGCAACCCAAATGCCAAACTTCCTGCTATACAAAATGGCACGGAAACCAATGCAACCATGAAGGAGGAAAATAAATCAGAACGTAAATATTGTTTCATATCATAAAAGTTCAAAAGGGTCAAAGGTTTAAAAAGTTCAAGGTTTAAAAAGTTTAAGGTTTAAAAGTTCAAGGTTCGGAATTAAAAAAAATAAAACTTTGACCTTTAAACTTTATTATATATTAATACCTACTTTTTTAAGTTGGCTTTTCAAGAAATTTTTTAGTGTTTCTTTGATAGAAGTGCCTATCCTTTTGGTGGTGCTATCTGTTGGTTTTGCTTTAAAAACAGTATCATGGTAGTTCTTTGGTGATTCGTGCATTTCTGTATAAAAATACGTATAAATGGATTTTCGTGTGATGCCTTCGGGTAAAGTGATTTTAGAATAGCCATGATACGATATTTCATTCGTTTCAAAAATCACACAACGATTAAAAATTGGGGCAACTTTTTTCTCACATTTTGTCATTTTTGCGTCCCACATTTCCAAATGACCCCCATATTCAGCTTCTTTCCAATCTTTGTTCATATAAATCAACAAATTTAGGCGACGATATACATCTTTTTCTGCATGAATGTTAAAATCAATATGAACATCTAAAAAACTGCCATTACTACCTTGGTGCAGCCCTGCGCCAAGTTTGTCGTCAGTTACAAACACATTTGAAATACTTGTAACTTCCGCAGTCCATTTTGCCAATATTTCAGACATCAACACGCCACGCAATTCTAAAAATGCAGGGTGGAAATCTGCAAAATTTGCACCTTCTGATTTTTTTTCATTCAAACCGTTGTAATGTTTTTTGAGTTTGTCAATTGTAGGAAAATTATCATGCAAAAGGTTTGCAAAATCGTCTGTTAAAAAATTATCCATAACCAAATGTTTATATGGAAATGCAGTCTGAAAATCTGATTTTAATTGTGCAACCGCTTCTGGCGAGGTATATTTTGGGTTGATGTATGTCGGATTAGTATTGGTCATAAATTTATGAAAATTAGGTGTTTTTTAATTATTTAGCCCCCTAACCCCAAAAGGGGAATAAATACAAATAGGTAACTCGTGCAAAAATATACTATTTTTAAGTTTTATGGTTAAAATAAGCAAAATTATTAAAAAAAAACACCCTCAAATAAATTCAAGGGCAATTTTTTTATACTGAAAAAACTA
Source organism: Cytophagales bacterium (assembly GCA_031425615.1). Lineage (GTDB taxonomy): Bacteria > Bacteroidota > Bacteroidia > Cytophagales > Microscillaceae > JAAFIN01. Next base: position 51,579 of record JANPJR010000178.1, on the reverse strand, counting down.
ACAATTGAATTAACTGAAAAAACTGGCAACTTTTTACCTTACCAATTTTACACTTCCTTTACTTTTTCCTTTGTAAGTAAGGTCATTTCCATTGTTATATTTACCTTTTATTTCCCAAAAATATACGCCTGCAGGTTGTTCTTTGTCATTTACTTTACCATTCCACCCTTGCGTTTTTGCTTGTTGAAAATCATTACTTTCAAACATTAAATTTCCATATCGGTCAAATATTTTCATTTCAAAACTATTGACATAATCACCACGCACCACAAAAGCATCATTTTTATTGTCTTGGTTTGGAGAAAATAAATCTGGCACAAAGAAATCTGCAATAGGCAAAGCTACAAAACAAAGGGGCGAATTGGCATCTAAAATCCTTACATTTTGGCTTTGGAAAAAAGAGCAATTTGTGGTAGGATTTGTTAATGTATAATTTACTACATAATTACCTGCTCCCAAAGTAGTAGGCGAAAAAACGGTATTATTTACGCCATTTATCGTAAAAATTCCGCCTGCAAGCGTGCTTGTAAGGCTTGTATTGGCACTTTGAGCGCAATATTCAGGCAAAAGTTGTGTAATAGTAGGTGAAGGCAATGGATTTACAGTTACTTGTACTTGGCTTGTGGCGGTACAACCATTTTGTGTAACCGTTACGCTATAAGTGCCTGCACTATTTACATTTATGGTTTGTGTAGTGGCATTGTTAGCATTGCTTGACCACATAAAAGTCCTTCCTGTGCCTCCACCTGCATCAAGTGTAACAGATTGTCCTGCGCAAATGGTGCGATTTACGCCTAAATTTACCGTAGTTGTATTGACTGTTACTGTAATTTGTGCGGTAGCGGAACATGTCCCTTGTGTTACAGTTACACTATATGTGCCTGCTGTATTTACGCTCACAGTTTGTGTAGTGGCATTGTTGGCATTGCTTGACCATTGATAAGTGCGTCCTGTACCTGCACCAGCATCAAGGATTACACTTTGCCCCGCACAAATTGTTTTGTTTGCCCCTAAATCTATTGCAAATTGTCCAAAATCCGAAAAATACGCATAATTTGAGCCTACAATATTACCCGCACTATTTTTATAAGCAGATAATGTACCCAAATGGAAAATACCTGAGGAATTGGTAATAGAAATAATTTGATTGTTGGGTAAAGTAGTATTAGAAAAAGTTTTGCGGGCAAAAACCCATTGATTGCTTGTGCCTGATACAAAAGAAAAATCGCTTGAAGTCAATAAAGTTGCATTGCCATTGAGTTGGAAATTACCTTGATTGCCTGCTTTTGTCATGACCAACAGCGTAAAATCATCAACTGTATTTCTTACCACATTTACCGCACTTGTCCCAGAACAACCCAGAGGCGGAATAATAGAAGACGTACTTTCTATGCCATTATTAAAACCTATATGCCCTGTGAGGTGCATTACATATACATTTTTATTTGCCTGAATATATGTAGATTGATTGACAAGATTATCATAGTTGTAGGTTTGTCCAGCGTTAAAAGTGCCTACATTTGCGCCATTTATGCTTATTTGCGTATTATTTTCGGTGGCTAATATATATACCCTGTCTTGGCTTGCCCCATCTAAACCACGCACCACAATATATTCTTTGCCTGTTTTTTCAATGGGAAAAGTTTGGTCGCCTATCAAATCCATAGAACCGTTGCGATGAATAGAATCATCAGAGAGCGTAACTGCGATGGGTTTGTTGGCAGAGATTCGTGTACCTTTCATAGAAAAATTTTCGTTGCCTGTGGTAGGTTTTAAAGCGAAAGTTTGCCCTTTGTTCAACGTAATATTATAAGGCGTACCTGGTTGGTAATTGGAAGGCGAGCCTACAAGTTCAGTATTGGGGATAAATGTAATATTTGTGCCATTTTCGGTGGCAACAATATCCGCAGATTCCAATCCGCCAAAAGCATTATAACAAAAATCTTGTGAAAGTACATAAAAATCCAATCCTAAGGCATTTTTTCCTTTCAAAGAAAAAATTTCAGGGTTTAATGGGAAATCTTGGTTATTGGCGGGACTGCCTTTGCCCATTATTTCGTAATAAACACTTACAGGATTATTTGATGTTACCAAAATACCTTTATTTTGTACTTGTGCAACAGGTTGATTTTCAATATCCCCAATAAAATTGCTTAAGTCAATCATTTCCACCGTATTTGCAGAAATATTGCGTGTAATAGTTGCAAAACTACTATTAGCTGGTTGTGATATTGTTACAGTAGTAGGATTCGCAAAAGTAGCCACACGCAAAAAAACAGGTCTGTCGCCATGTCCTTGTGCAATAGTAACCACATCTGGAGCTACAAACCAAAATTCTGTATCTACTTGTGCAAAGGTTTTCGAAGCGGGGAAATAAAACGAAACAACTAAAAATAATAGTGTTATAATGTATTTATTTTGCATATTTTATTTCGGATTAATGATTTTTTATGAATGATTTTTTGGTGATGATAACAGTGATATAATTTTAAAAAAGCCTTTTTGATGATTTTTTAATTTTCAACAAAAATAACAAAAAAATTAAGAAAAAGTTAGATAAAATTGAGAAATCCATATAATAGTTTACGAAAATATGAGCCCCTAATTTTTGAAAAATTACAAACTAAAAACAGCATTACACACAAGGTTTGTTTTAATTTTTCAAAGAAATACATTATTTTTATTTTTTACTAAAAAATACAAAAAAAAACTTTTCATGTACTTTGAATGAGTTTTTTTAGTAAAATGTATAACAGCAAAAAAAAAATATCTTACCACAAACTCATATCTTTAGAATACTGGTCTAAATTACTAAAAATATGATTAGAATTGTCTTGGACAGATTTGTGTTTTGATACATATTTAGTTAATAAAATACGTAAACGGTCAAATTTTTCGTGGTGGTCAGCCACACTTTCAAATAATTTTAAGATTATTTTGCTATTTTGGGCAATCACTAAGTATTTCTCTTCTTTCAACCTACCAAAACAAAAATCAAAGTCTCGCCAAAAAACGGTCATTTCAAAAGGTGTGTTTTCATGGTAAAAATACAATGTAATAGCATCATCTTCTACTTTAAAACTGCTTAAATACTGGGAACAACGTTTCTTTAAAATTATGTAATTATAAAAAAGGACAAAAGCAAAAATTGTTGTAAAAATTAAGTATGATGGTGAATAAAAAATGACGATAATTAATTTTATGATTGTAATTGGAATAAAAGAAAAAAAAATAGCCCTTATTGTGGAGTTTCTCTTGATTCTATAATCAAGCGTTATAAACTTATCATTATTTGTTGTGGTAGGTGTTTGGTTCATATTCATTATTTTCTATAAAAAAACATAAAAAAATGATAAAATTGTAAATATATAAAAAGATAAGGAAAAATTACTAAAATATTTATTTTTTAGAAATTGTTTTAAATCATTTTAGGTTATAATACAGAACAAAACAGTTGCTTATTTTAAGCATAAATATTTGTTATTTTTAATTTAAGCTATTTACAAATATTTTTTTTTCTTTTTTTTTAGTATTATTGCAAAATGTAAGATTATATTATGCAAAGATTTTTTAAAATTGCATTAAAAAAAAATAAACTTATACCTTAAAAATATTTTTAATAAAAAAAAACATAGTAAAAAATGAGTGCAGAAAAAATAACAATCAAAAACGGAGTTTTACAAGTACCAAATGAGCCTATTATCCCATTTATAGAAGGTGATGGCACAGGTGCTGACATCTGGCATGCTTCGGTAAAAGTGATAGATGAGGCAGTGAAAAAAGCCTACAATGGTGAAAAAAAAATTCATTGGAAAGAAGTATTAGCAGGCGAAAAATCGTTTAAAAGTACAGGCGATTGGCTTCCTGAGCAAACTTTGACTGATTTTAGAGAATATCTTGTAGGTATCAAAGGACCACTTACTACGCCTGTAGGTGGTGGTATTCGTTCTTTGAATGTTGCTTTGCGTCAAGAATTGGATTTGTATGCGTGTGTACGTCCTGTACGTTGGTTTCAAGGCGTGCCATCTCCTGTAAAACACCCTGAACTTACTAATATGGTAATTTTTAGGGAAAATACCGAAGATATTTACGCAGGTATTGAGTACAAAACAGGCACACCAGAAGCAGACAAAATGATGGCTTTTTTGCAAAATGAAATGGGTGTCAAAAAAATACGTTTTCCAAAAACTTCATCTATTGGCATCAAACCTGTATCTATTGAAGGTACAGAACGCCTTGTAAGAAGTGCATTGGAATATACGATTGCCCATAAATTGCCTTCTTTGACCCTTGTGCATAAAGGTAATATTATGAAATTTACAGAAGGCGGTTTCAAAGACTGGGGATATGCGTTGGCTGAAAGAGAATTTGGTGACAAAGTATTTACATGGTTGCAATATGATGCCATAAAAGCAGAAAAAGGACAATCAGTTGCTGACGAAGCTCTTGCTAATGCATCAAAAGAAGGTAAAATTATTGTAAAAGATTCTATTGCTGATGCCTTTCTGCAACAAATTTTATTGCGTCCAGCAGAATATTCTATGGTTGCAACACTCAATTTGAATGGTGATTATATTTCTGATGCCCTTGCTGCAATAGTTGGAGGAATAGGCATTGCACCTGGTGCAAATATCAATTATATCACAGGACACGCTATTTTTGAAGCTACACATGGCACTGCACCAAAATACGCAGGACAAGACAAAGTAAATCCTGGTTCTGTAATTCTTTCAGGTGCGTTGATGTTGGAGTATTTGGGTTGGAAACCCGCTGCAGACCTTATTTATAAAGGTTTGGAAAAAGCTATTGAAAGTAAAAAAGTTACGTATGATTTTCACCGCCAAATGGAAGGTGCAACATTGCTCAAATGCTCTGAATTTGGTGATGAAATTATCAAAAATATGTAAATTTTAGATTATAAATTATGGGTTATGAATTATCTCCAATTTGTAATCCATAATTTATTTTTTTGTCATTCCGAAGGAATATCGCTATTTAATCACAGTTAAATATTTTTGATAATATTTATCAAAAATGAAAAAGCAATTTATTATTTTGGCACGAAGTGATACAAAAAGAGCTTTTACAAAAAACTAATATCAAATGCAGCTTTTGAAATACCAAAACTATTTTCAATGCACATTTTTTAGCCAAAATTATAAAATAAATATTCCTCTAATTTTAAAATGTCTTATTTTGACGAAGTTTCTGTATTTTTGTGGTTCATAATCAAATAAGGATAAAGTATTGTTTTTTTTCAAATTTATACATTTTTATTCTTTTTTTATTACCCTGAACCCACGTTAAATAATAACACTTTTTTAATGTATTCGTATTTAAAGTATTCATATTTTTTCTTTGTCATTTTTCTTTGTTTATCTTTTTCCTTTTTTTTTCAAAAAGGATTTTGTCAAAAAAATATACTTATAGAAAAGCCCATAGAAAAACCTATATTTGAGTTAAAAGGTCAGTTTTTGGACGACAGCATTAAACTTGGTTTTGTGGTACGTTATGCGCTTTCAGTACGACACAATGCAGATATTCAGTTGTTTTTTCCTGATTCTACGCACAATTATGCACCTTTTACGTGGGTAAAAAAGCAAAGTTTCCCTACAATTACACAAAAAAATATTAGCATAGACAGTGCAATATACGAATTGACGACTTTTGAAATCCAAAAATACCAACGTCTTGCCTTGCCTGTTTGGTGGGTGCGTTCTCAGGATTCTACAAAACGCGTTTGGGCAAAAATGGACAGCGTAATTTTTCAAAATTTGGTGCAAGAAAATGTTTTTGATACGCTAAAATCACAAGATGAACCCAAAATTGATGATTTATTATTGAAAGCAAATACCAATTTTGTAGAAATTCCCGAATATTTTAATTATCCGTATATTATAGCAATAGTGTTGGCAATATTGTTGGTTGTATTGATTATTTGGGGGTTATTAGGGCAAAGAATTACAAGAGCATATCAAATATTTCAATTTAATACCAGGCACGCTATTTTTTTGGGTGAATTTACAAGGCTTTCCAATCGTATCACAAGTAGGCGAGCTACGGAAGACATTGAAAAAGCAATCGCAATTTGGAAAAAACACCTTGAACAAATTGACCAAAAACCTTTTACGTCTTACACGTCCAAAGAAATTACCCAAATCTTGCATAATCCGAATCTTGCTGATGCCTTGAAAAGTATTGATAAAGCTATCTACGGAAAAGAAATATCAAACGAAATTACAGAAGCACTCAATACCCTTAAAGAACTCGCAATTAGCCATTTTAAAACCCAAAAAGAACTTTTATAGATTAGTAAAACTTACTAAAACTACTACACTCATTTTAATAAAAAAAACGGTAAATCACAAGTTTATGCTGTGATTTACCGTTTTTTTAGTTACTGAACATTTAGTTACTGAACATTAGTTTAAAATTTTTTGTACTATTTTTTTGGATTATTTTATTTCAAAATAATTTTGTGATGTGTTCTTTTCTGATTGTGATACAGTTTCAACACATATAATCCTTTTGCAAAACTTGCAAGTGATATTTCTGTTTTTTCATTATTCAAAACACCTTCCCATATTTTTTTACCTACTGCATCAAACAATTCTGCTTGTGCATTTTGTTGCAAATCTTCCAATTCAATGGTTATTTTGTCATCAGTAGGGTTTGGATAAATGCTTATTTTTCGTATTGTGCCTTCTATTTGTACAATGTTAGTATAAAATACTTGTCCATCTTGCATGATTTGTTTTATTCTAAAAATTCCGCCTTTTGTATTTTCTACTGTAGTTGTAAAAACGTTTAGCGGTGCAAGTGCAATTTTTTCAAATATTTTATTTTCGTTTAGTTGTTCTATTTCTATCGTTTTAATTGGGATTTCTATTTGTGTTTTCCAATGTAGTGAAATTTGTTTTTCATTTTCTCTTTTTCCTGATAGTGTAAAAATTTGTTCGGGTAATACATTTCCAATAGACCCAATTACAAATTCACTAAAACTGGCAGTTAAAAACGAACTAAAAACGATATTTTTTGTAACATTATTAGCAGAGGTTGCTGCACTTGTGCCTACCCAAGCGGATTCTGCGTTGTGTTGTCGTTTGAATAATTTTAAGTTAGCAGGTGTTGTAACATCTGTTGCCAAAATATTATCGCTTGCAGGGATTTGAAAACGCATATTATTAAAATTCAAACCTGTGAGGTTAGCCCCAAAATTTCTTACTATCCAATAACAAGAAGTTATGCTATAAAACTGATTATTATAAGGGGTTTCTGCGGTAATTTGTGTAACTACAAGCTCACCATTAGGAATCACAGCATTAAAATCAATTTCCATATTGGTTGTAGGCAGTGTAAATTCTGCACCAACTATTGGTGATAATATATTTGTCCTTTTACTTGCTCCACCACCTACTGATACAGACGAAACGACTCTTACTGCATCACCTGCGAAAGTTCCATTACTTGCTGAAACTCTATCCAATAATGCACTTGGGGTAAGTGACTCATTGGATTGATAATATCCGATTAAAGAGCCTTGACTGGTTTGTGTAAGATGCATATTTTCGCGGATTTGGTTTCTGGTGCGTACTTCGTTCCAGATACGTATTTCTTCTAAATTTCCTTTAAAAAATCTATTTGCTCCATTTTGTCTATTGCCAAGCACCATGTTTCTATTACCCAGATAATCTGCTGTTCTTGTATTTGAGGCTATCAAATTTCCATCTACAAATAATTCTTCCAATTTGGTGGTTTGGTTATAGGTTACTACTAAATGGTGGAAACCTGCGGTATGTGTCCAAGTATATGTATTATTTGTATTGCCAAAATTTACCCGAATTTCATTGTTGTTGCCTGCCTCTATTGTAAGTTTTTCATTATCATTATTAACACTTCCCATTGAGAACATAGTCCTAAGGGGTGCAGTAGGCACATCACCCAATCTAAACCAAAATTCTATACTAAAATCTCTACTGGCAATATTTGCTGCGTTGCTCATAGAAATTTGTCCATTTACACCAGGAAAACTAATCATATTGCCACGATATATATCTGGCGAACTTGTCCAAAATACAACAGGAGCAGTATTGGAGGTAGCAGTAGTAATAGCCAAACATGTTCCACCTGCAATGCTTATATCACATGTAATATTATCGCCATTGACAAGTCCTGTTGCATTCCAAGTATTGGAAGCCCCAGTTTGTTGTGAAGTGCCATTTTTTCTAAATGTATAGGTTACTGTTCCACCATTTGTATTGCTTGCGGTTGCGGTAAAAGTTGTAGAGGCAGTAGTTGTAGAGGTAGGCGTAATACTTACAGTTGGGGTAGTGCTTGCTTGTATCACGTAATTGACTGCTACACGACAAGCAGGCGAAGCAGAGCAAGCTACATAATAGGTAGTAGTTGCCACAGTAGCAGTATTTGCCAAACCTGAGCCAGCTACACCCACAGGATTGAATGATGTGCCTGTACCTATTGGCGAACCACCTGTTGGAGCGGTGTACCATTGCACCACATTGGTAACAGGTGCAGAAATAGTAGCCCCTCCAGGCCCTGTAAATGTCCATTGGTAATTTACACCTGTTTCATTGCCAAAAAAACTTGTGCTTATCAAGTAATATGTAACTCCTGTGGAAAGTGTGGCAATTAACTGTGATTGCGATGAACAAGATGCATTACCATCATCATTTGCAATAATAAAATTACTTGGTACATCACAAGGGCTTGCTGGATTGAAAGCATTTTGATATAAGGAAGCATGGGAATCCCATGTTGCCCCTACATGGCACATATTAAAAGTATAACTTCCTGCGGTACTTACTGTAAAAGCAAATATATCATAATATTCATCAGGTGTAGCAGTTGCACCACAAGTAGTTCCGCTCACATTCCTTGTCCAGCGTGCATCAGTAGCAGATAAATTTCCTGAATTAAAAACAGCCCCTTGTGCTATAGGAGCAGAAGTTACACCACACGCACCACTTGTCATAGCAACAGAAGTTCCATTTTGGCATACAGTAGCACTTGTAACAGCAGGCGGAGAGGAAACAACAACGGTAAAAGCACTTGAAGTAACAGTAAAAATAGCACCACAAGCATCTGATGGGCGTGTAACTACACATCTAATCAAATCTCCATTTATAAAATCAGTTCCTGTTATGCCAGTATAGGTTATAGCATTAGCTCCGCTTATATTTGTGCCATTTTTTGTCCATTGGTATATCGGACTTGCACCCTGGTTGGCAGGTGTAGCAGTAAAAGTAACGTTATCCCCTACACAAGAAGGCGATGATGTACTATTTATCGTAACTGTAACTGCCAATGGTACAAAAGCAGCAATAGTAAAAGCAGATGAAGTAACGGTTTGAATTGCACTACAAGCAGAAGCTGGGCGTGTAACAACACATCTAATCAAATCTCCAACTACAAAATCTGTTCCCATGATGCCTGTATAAGTGATAGCAGCAGCCCCTGATATATTTGTGCCATTTTTTGTCCATTGGTAGGTTGGACCTGCCCCTTGATTGGCAGGAGTGGCAGTAAAAGTAATGCTACTTCCTGTGCAAACAGGAGTTGGCGTGCCAGCTATCGTAACTGACAATGCTGGAGGTGTCGCAACTGTTACAACTGTATTGCGTGTGCAAGGACTTCCCGCACATGACCATGTGACAGTATAAGTGGTATTGACAGTAGGCGATACATTAAAAATATTGTTGGTAGAAATAACTGTTCCGCCTATGCTCCAGTTTTGAAAAAGACAATTTACAGGTTGGAACAATCTACAATCTTGGTCACCTGGCACTATTCCACCAATATCTGCTGCATTTCTACCTGGTACTGCAATAGCGATAGTACCATCTGCATTCTCTGCACCAGAAGTAATAAATCCATCAGATGTGGCTGCGTTCCAATTATTAGAAAGTTGAGAAATAGCTACATTGAACGTGCCATTTTCATTCAAAATAATTTGAAAGGATGCTGTACCTGTACCTGCTACTCCAAAATTATAAGGTACTACATTGTTGTAGCTTACCACAAAACGTCTATTGGGGGCAGTACCCACAGTTTGATACGTGATAGTACCACCATAACGAATGTCAATATCTGCAAATAACCCTGCAATATAGTTGTTGGGCGTACCTAATGCAGGAATTGAAAAACTGCTATACCCTGTAAAAGTAAAAGCCCCAAAACCAACAATACCATTGGATTGGATAACCGCAGTAGTATAGGGCGTACCAAAAAAACTAAAACTAAAACCAATTGGAATTTGCCCTGTAACACAATCATCACACGCAGTTGGAAACGCAGTAGTAGGCGAACTGAGCGTAACAGGCGAACAAGTTGTAGTAGTTACATTGAATACAGGCACAGTAGCTTGTGTGTAAAGTGTCCTTATAGCGCTACAAGCAATGGTGGTATCGCCTGGTACAAATAGCGTAGGACATTGTGCTTGTAAAAAACTAAAAGTAAATGCAAATAAAAATGCAGTAAGATAGAGTTTTTTATAGAAAATGTAGCGTATAATCATAAGGTAAAATGATGTTTTATGAAAAATTTTTTAATATTATTCAATATTAATTTTTTGATTTTTTTTGCGAATATAAAAAATAAATGCGAATGTGTAACTGTTTATCTAAAATGGGATATGTTGTAATAATTATATTAAACCAAATATAATTTGTATTTTTTTGTAATAATGATTTATAAATATAATTATTTCGCATAAAACGATAAAAAAAATAGTCAAACTTCCATAAAATTATGAAGTTTGACTATTTTATAAATCACTTATGTTTTTTTACAATGTAATAAAAAATATAGTTTTGGTTTAAAAAAAATTATTTTTTACTTTCCAAAAAATTATTCAAATCTGTAATACTTGTGCTAAAATCAAAAGCATCATTCAATAAATAGTAATTTTGTTTGTCAAAACAAAAATCGTATGCATATTTTGCATATTGTAGTTTATGGTTTTCAAAATCAAAAATGCTGATAATTTTGCGAATTTGTTGCACAGTCATACAATTTCGTGAGGTAAATTGTTTTGCAACAGTCATTTTCGTTTCTTCAAAATTTTGTCTTTCTACATTTTGAAACGCTAAATCAAAATCTTGTGAGGACATTGGCATACTACATTTACCGTTATTATTTCCCCAATTCCCTGTATTTCCGTTGTTGTTATTTCCCCAATTCCCTGTATTTCCGTTGTTATTATTTCCGTTATTGGTGCTTCCCCAACCTGTATTTCCGTTGTTATTTCGGTTTAAGTTTTCATCATCTTCATTTAAGTTATTGTTTCCATTCCCATTATTATTCCAATTTCCGTTATTACCATTTGGATTTATACCGCCTTGGTTATTGCCCATTTGATTATTACCCAAGTTTATGTTGATATTTACGCCATTGTTATTGCCATTGTTGCTTCCGTTGCCATTGTTGCTATTACGGTTATTATTGCCATTTCCATTATTATTTGGGAAATTATTATTGCGTGAATTGTTAGTACGTGTATTATTGTTGCCTATATTAAAATCGCTTGCACTATACATACGAAGTACATAGTTTCCTTTGCGATTTTTTTTGATTTGGTATGTTGTGGCAGATGCGTCAAAAGGGCGATACACATTTTGGGTAATTTCGGGTAGGCTTTCATTTTCAAACATGATTTTCATTTTCCAATAACTTCCAGTCAAATCTATAACTTTTACACTTGAAGAAGCCTTGTCATTTTTTTTCTCACCATTAATAACTACCCAAAATCTTTCGCTGTTTTCAGAAAAAACGCTCAACGTAAAACTTTGTGCAAAAATATTATTTTGTGTAAATGGTATTAAAAACAAAATTGTTACAAGTATTTTTTTAAAAAACGATTGTATTCTATGTTGTTCAAGATGATTTTTGATGTAATTTTTCATGTGGTTATATATTTTTGTTTGTATTTTTTGTTTTAATTTTAATTAAAAACTTAAAAAAAATGTTTTGAAATATTTTTAAAATGGCTTTGGAAGTATTTTTTGTTTTGATTTATGTTGAATTTACATTTTAATACTATTTCCCCTTAAAAAAGTTACAAGAAAGGTAGAAAAATTTTAAGAAATTTTTAAGAAAAAATAATCTTCCAAATTATGTTACATTCGCCCACAAATTGCCTTATAATTACAATTCAGGCAGGTTTTTATTTCTTCCGTGCGTTCAAACGGTTTTGATGTATCCAAAAATGCAGATACAATTTTTGCAAGATGTTTCTCGGAAAGTTGGACATATTGTTGCAATTCCATAGGAAAAACCTCCTCCTCTTTTTTACTTTTACCATCAGTACGCGTGTGTGGCAATTCCAAAAAACCTTCTTCTATATTGCGTAAACTATAAATTCCTGCGGTGATTTCGTCATTTTTTTGGAGTGTATGGTTATTTATTTCAAGCCCACTATCGCCATTTTCCAATATTTGTTTTGCAATAATATATTTATATAACCAAAGTTGTCTTACTTTTTCAAATTTTGTTTCAGAGGCTAATTTTTCCAATTCATCTTTTTTAATTTTGATGTCGTTTCTTTTCACTTTTCCTGTTTTATAATCCACAATACGCACCATTTTACCCACTTTATCAATGCGGTCAGTAATGCCTTTGAGCGTAATAGATACGGTTTCAGTTATACTTTCGCCTGTGTTTTGGTCTATATTTTCAATAGGCAAAGTGATTTTGGCGGTCATGGTAGAAACAAAATTTTCATCATTTGTATTCCTATTTTCCAATGTAAGGATTTCAAAAGGCAATTCTTTATCCAAAATTTCTTGAATTTGGCTGTAAATAAAATCTGTAATATTGGTAATTGCTACCTCACGCGTGATGTAATTTTGCCCTGTAATGATGTAAGAAGCGTATTTTTGGGACACAAATTTTTCATTAACACGCCCCTCAATCGTAGGCAATGCAAGCCTAAGATGTTCTTCTTCCACTACTGAACTATCTTTTGTAAGTTCTCTGTAAAGTTCCTCCAAAATCTCGTGAATAATTGTCCCAAAAGTTTCATTGGTTAAGCGTTCTTCTGCGTAGCGGTTTTGGTGTGCTTCGTTGATATGACTAAAATAATATTTTAAGCTACACGCCAAAAACGTATTAATATGAGAAGGTGAAAGTCCTTTTTCAAAATTTTCTTTGATTTTTTGGATAACTTCCGCAGTTTTTTCAAATATTAGATTGATTTCGGGTTGTTCTTCTTTGAGGCGAAACTTTGCCTGTGTTTCTTTAAAGGTTATTTTTGGGTTATAAGCACGCAAATCATTTTCTAATTGGTGAATAAATCTGCTTTTTTCCTTGCCTCCATACGTATCAGAAGGCAATACATACACAAGTGCAACCCTTTTGGCACGTTGCAAAACCCTATAAAAATGATAACTTACTATTGCATCTTGTTCTTGGTATGTGGGCAAATTGTACGATTGACACATATCTAAGGGAATAAACGACTGCATTTTTTTGTTTTTGGGCAATACACTTTCATTTACTGAGAGCATAATTACGTTGTCAAAATCAATATTACGCGTTTCATTCAAACCAGTTACCTGCAAAGCGGTGAATTTATCCCCATCAAAGTCAAATTTTGCTTCACGAAAAGCTTGGTACAAGAATATTTTGAATGTGCGTAAATCTACTTTGCCTTTGTTTGCTTTATTAAAATTATTTTGAAAAATTTCTTCCATTTTGACCAGAATTTTCGCAAATTCCTCCAAATAAGACGACTCAAAATACACACCAGGCTCATAAACCAGTTTCAAAATCGCTTTTAAGCCTTCCATACTTTCATACGCAGTATTCCAACGCCTAAAAACCGCCTCAAAAAGTGGTGTTAAAATATTTTGGGCAAAATAGGCATATTTTAAAAGTTCATCATCTTGTACTTTTTCATGAAATACAGGCGAATCGCACAGCGTAGAAATTTCTTCTTGGCTTAGAAAAATCAAATTTTCACGGTGAATACATTGTACCATCAACAAAAGCAAACTCCTGCTATCAGATTTTGCATTTTCTGCGGAATCCATCTGGCAATTTCTACGCTCAAATTGACGCATAAAAGGGTGCTGCAAGATTTTTACAATACTTTTGTGGTTAAATTTATAGGTATTTGTATTTTTGTCTTTGATGGAAAGTTGTTGCATCTCAAAAAGGGTATCAATGAGGTTAAAAATCGCTGAATCCTTCAATGAAAGCCCTATTGTAATGTTAAATCCTGCTTTGTCATCATCTAACGAATTGAGTGTAGAAAGCAATAAATGTTCATCACCAAGCACCAATGCAGTAGTATTTTGAGAGGCATCAGGCATATTGTCCCAATTACGCATAAGTTGATTTGCCACTTTTGCCTGAAAACTCGCATTTGCTACAGAAATAACGTGTATATCTTTTGGGTTGTTTTTAAAATAGGCACTTTGAAAAGTCCAATTTGTACCTGCCCATTCTTTTTTGTATTTTTTTAAGAAAGTGCCTGCTTTATTTTCGCTGTCTTCTGCCATATAATAGCCATCACTATCCCAAATAATCTCCATTTTTTGTCTTTTTTGGAGAAATTTTAAGATTTTTTCTTCTGCTTTGCTAATGGAATTGAACCCAATAAAAACGTAATGTTTGGGCGAATCTGGTGCTGTGAGATACTTTTCAGGGTTTTCTGCGACTTCTTTGTAAGACATTCCGCTATATGTGATGCCTCCATCAAACAATCTTTTGCGAAAATCCTTGTATGTAAATTCCAAATTCTCCCAAAGTTTAAAATATTGCTCTATTTTGGCGGTTGGTTTGTGTTCCCCAAGTTTCCAACGCTCCAAATTTTTGGCATCATATAAGTTTCTAAACAATTCAGGGGCATCGACGAGGTATTTGTCAATCATATCAAAATCCTTCAACAAAATATATCCCCACGCAGTAAATTTTTCAAGTTTCATTTCAGGGTCTTTTTCCCTAAAAATATCATACAATTCCAACAATAAAATAGGTGATTGCACACTTTCCCAGCCTACAAGTTTGTGGATAAATGTTTCAATATCTGATATTCGCATTTTATCTTCTTCAAAAGAAAGCCCACGTTTCAGCATTTCTTTTTTGAGATAATGCCCAAACATGACGCTACTGCGTTTTGTAGGGAGGATAATAGCGATGTCATGTAGTTCGTTTTCGTGTTTTTCAAGCACAAATTGTGTGCATTGGTCTAAGAAAGTAATCATTTTTTGGGGTTGAAGTTTTTTTTAGTTTTTTTTAATGTAGATAAATATTGTGAATAGGATTATATGTTTATGGGCAAAAGTCTAATAAATTTTTTATGGCTTGTTGGAATAGTATCCCTTTCTTTAGTAATGAAATATCCTTTTTTGCTTCCTGCATGATTTTCAAAAATGGAGTATCCTTCTGTAAAATTTTCTACCACCAAATGAATAAATATTGTACCTAATTTTTCGCCTTCTGTATCATATTTCCAATAATTTACATTTAATTCTGCTTTTGGAGTTTCTAATTCCTGTAAAGAAATATCCAATTTATTTGCTATTTGGATAAATTTGTTGTTTTTTCCTACGTGTTTTTTTTCTAATCCATGTTGTGTGATTTCTAATTTTTTTGTCCAAACTAATTTTCTCAAAACCGCATATATAATACTTAAAGCCCCAATATTTGGGTCATGTGAAAGCCCACCACTTTTGTAAAGCCTGCCCGAAATTTCAATTTTTGTGTTTAATTTTTTGGGAGAAATAGGTACATTTCCCGCAGGTGCTTTTTGCATATTTGTCTTAAAATCAATGATTTCATTTATATTTTCAAAACGAACAAAAACATCATTGTCTAATTTTTTTCCTAAAATTTCTACCCCCAACGTCAATAAAAGTTTTGTGCCAAAAATATAAGTTTCAGTTGGTTTTTCTTTTTGTTCTACTTGTAAATTGTAAAGCATTATCATTTTTACATTTGGATAATAATTTTTGATAAAAACAAATTTACTACAACGCTGATACACGCCTGTATTCCCACTTTCTTTGTCGTCTGTTTTTGTTTCTTCGATGGCATAAATGGGCGTATCAGTTTGTATTGGCTCGTTTTCTTGGTAAAAAATCAAAAAATCTGTAAAACTCGAATTACCTGAAACGGTTTTGATAAAAACTTTATCAACTTTGTTGCAACGAAAACCTGTTACTTCATAAGTAAAAGTAAATTTATCATTTTCTAAAATTGGTAAAATTCGTAGCGTATCTATAAAGCAAGGAAAGCCATAATCTTTTGCAAATTTTTGAAAGATAGTAGTCAAAACTTCTTTTTTTGGTCTTTCTTCGGTGAGAAAGTAGAGGTTATTTTTCATTTCGTTAAAACTTTCTCTAAAACCTTTTCCATTTGCTGTTTAAACCACTTAGTTTTTACTAAGTTTTCTTGTTTAAGATTATATTTACTCATAAAAGTTTTATCAAAACCTTTACTTTTTTCCTCACCTTTCATATCAAAATAAGGATAAAAAATCTCGAATTCGTTACTCAACAAAGCACCTATAATTCTTTCAGGTTCGTTATCCTTTTTATTTCCAAAATCTGTATCATTTAATTCTAAATAACCATTCCTTGATGTTTTCACATCAAATAGAATTTTATTGATTTTATTGTTTTTTTGATTTATAATTTCCTGTGTATAAACTTTCTTGTCAAATCCAACAACATTAATTTCTTGGATGTTGTCAGGATGATATAAATAGTTTTCAAAACAATAATAATCCAAAATTAAATAATTTGTAAATTGTTGTTTTAGTTTTTCAACTTCCAAATGAGTCAAAAAATCTTTATCTCTCAACGCAAATTTATCTTTTTCCTTTTTTGCACTTAGAAAAATAGCACGACTATCTTTTATGCCTATAAACTCAATGTTTTGAAAACCAATTAGATTAAACAATTTATCGTTTTCTCCTTCACAATATATCTTTGTTGTTGATGTTTTTTTATCATTTTCAATATGTATTAGCCTTTTTTGAATAGTGTCTTTCCATTTTTCTGATGAAGCATCAAACTTTACAGACATAAAACCATGAAATTCAAAATTTTCTTTTGATTCCTCAAACTGCGTCAAACCAATGATATTAGAAGGAGTTTTATAATTTTCCGAATTGTCCTCTAATTCTTGTAAGATATTTTTACCACCATCTATTTGAGGCTCTCCTTCGTCGAATCTTATAGGTAATTGCATATCTAAAAGCATTAAATCAAATTTTTCTGATGTTAAGTATTGCAATGCTTGCATTTGGTCTTTGGCAATCACAATTTTTGTGTTAGTACAAATATCTTCAATGAAATTTTTAACTTTTGCAGCCTTGTGTTCATTATCTTCTACTAATAAGATAGATAAGTAAGTGTTTATTTTTGATACCATAAATAAATTGGGAAAATATTGTTTAATAAGTTGCGTAAGTTCTGTTTTCCATTTGTCTTCTGAACCAATAAAATACACAGTATCCAAATAAAAATTACCAAATTCATCCCGTATTTCCTTTTTAAGAGTAGCAAGCGTTTTGCCATCATTATAGACATCATAACCTGTAATAACAATAACCTTAGTAGTTATTTCATTCATATCTATTTCATTAAGAATCATTCTACCCGCATACGTTTCAAAACTACCACCTGTTTCTTGGGCAGTTTTTTCGTAGATGTGCATACTCATATCCAGCAAAACTAAATCATAGGGATTTGACAAAATTTCTTGTAATCCGCTTTGATATGATTTTTTCCAAGTAAAACTTGATTTTGAAAGTAAAGTTTTGGCAAACTTTTCCAAATGAGAATGTTTCAATTCATCATCTTCTATGATTAGTATATTCATATTTTTAAATCATTAAGTTCAAAAGATAGTTCAATAGTAAGTTTCTGATTGTCAAAAACAAATGAGAAATTACTTTCTTTTCTTCCTAAGTCAGAATGAATAATTTTCTTTATTTTTGGAAACCCTGTACCTCCTTCTTGACTCACATTCATATCGGATTTTTCCCAATTATTTTTGATTGTTAATAGTTTAGTGCTATGTTTTTCGACATCCGCTACACGATTTTCAAATACCATACGCAACTTATCTTCTTGTTCTTGGATACTAAGTCTTGCATTCAAATTTTCACAAGGTAATTCTGAATGTTTAATAATATTGAAGAGGCAGATATTCATCAAATCAATAATATGCTGATGGTATTCACCTTTGATATTTACACTTTCGCAAATATTTTTATCTAATTTAAAATGATAATTTGGATTCACGTTTTTGGTAATTTGAATACTCGTTTCTGTCAGTATTCCCAATTCATATTCTCCATCAAAACTACTTTCAGAACGTCTAAACCACTTTGAAATATAGTTAAGTTTATTCTGAATTTCAGTTCTACATATAT
Organism: Cytophagales bacterium; assembly: GCA_031425615.1. Taxonomy (GTDB): domain Bacteria; phylum Bacteroidota; class Bacteroidia; order Cytophagales; family Microscillaceae; genus JAAFIN01. The sequence continues at coordinate 33,176 of JANPJR010000178.1, read as the reverse complement.
TTATATTATTCAATAATTCTATGAACAAATTTTTAGAACCAAGTTTTACTAAATCATTTTCCATTTCCGTAAGTAGATTTACAAACTTTTCTTTTATATCATTATTGAGTTGTATTTGTATTTTACTCAGCATTTCATCTGTTTTATTCCTTAAATACACAAAAGATAAATCAATAAATTCTTCAAAAGAATTTATCTCACTCATATATATTATACCTAATTCAAAATCGTCTTTATATATGTAATCAAATAACCCTTGGCTTTTATCATTTTTTTGCTCTGTCTTATATTGGATTAAATCTTCTTTCAAATGATTTAACAAAGCATCAGTATTTTTAGAAAAATTTGATAAAATGGCATCAACTTCTCCTTTAAATTCTTCAATTTTAACCCAATATTCGTTAGGCACATAGATTCCATCTATTTGTGTTGTTATAAGATGGTATTGTTCAAAAACACTTCTTATATGATTTATCAAAGTACCGTGTCTAATACGTGTGCTTAAATAAGAATCAAGCCCAAATTCTCGATTAGCAAGAAAATGATTCCTTATTTCTAAAAACATTTTCTTAAAATCATTAAAGGCAGGATTTTGATTTGACTCAAACTCTCCTTTTTCATTTATTTGAAGGAGTAGTAATTTATTTGTATTTTTAAATTTGTTATTTTCAGCAAAATACTTTAAATCTAATGTTCTATCAAAAAAATCTTTTGTCAAATAACTATTTTCCCTTTCTGAAATTTCCTTAAGTTTTGAAACGTCACCTTTTGTCGAGTTTGCCAGAAATAATTTTTTTATCTTTTCTTCATTTACATAAATCTTGCCTTCATCAATTTTTGCAATCACTTTACTTACCATATTTTTTTGCGTTAAAGTAGCTATTTCCGAATTATAAAAATCAAAATTATCTTTATCATATTGAGCCAAAAATTGGCAAATAATAATTCTTTCTGCATTAACCTTCTCTGTACTCTCAAACATAGTAGAGAGTTGCATTATTTCGGTTACACATACATTTCTGAGAAAATACACAAATTTTGACTTATCAAAACTACTCTCCAATAAAATTAACTCACTTGGCTTTGCGCAGTTATTAGCCTTTAAAAAAAGTTCATAAGATTGTTTTACTTTGAGTTTATCATTACAAACATTTTTTAAAAATATAGGTAACTCAATTAAAGATTGCTTATCAGTAAGGTTTCTAAATTTTTCTTTAATGACAATCTCTAATACATTTGTTACATTCATCTTTTTTGTAAGATGATTATTTGTTAGATATATATTAACGTATAATATAATGCAATTCCTATAATCATTTTGGCTCATATAGCAAAAAAACAAGTTACTAATAACTTCATAATGAGTAATCATTGATAAATTCTCTTGGTTTAATATCGCAACATATCTTGCTATACATTTATCATATTCATTTAAAAGCATTAGATTACGAATTTGATAAATTTCATTTTTGGTAAAAGGTATATTTGCAAAAGTACCAGTTGTATTTGATAAATGGTATTTGTAAAAATCCGAAAATAATTGAACCGTTACACTTCCTAAATAAAGTGCTGATAAATTTTGGATAAAATTTTGAGATATTTCAACGTTTTGAAAAAGGCTGCCTAATAATTTAGGATTAGTAAATTTAGAGTTTAGGCGTGCTAAGAAAGAATAGTCGATATTAGTCTTCCATCCTAATTCTTCTTTTAGGAAGGAGTATAGTTGCATTCCTATATGAGAATTATTAAAAGTATAGGCTAATTTTACTAAATCCACAAGAGCATTATCTGTATTTGGGGCTTTTTTCAAAATGTCAAAATACACTTTGCAAATTTGATTTAAAAAAATATCATTATTAATGATTACTTCATAATCACAATCTAATTCAATGAGAGACTTTACATAAATTTCACAAAGTTCTATGATATGGCTCGCATGATTACATAAATATTCTTTTGATAATTTTTTACTGTGAGCATAATTACCTTTGGTATATTCATCGATAATACTAATAATTTTATTATTTGTACTTTTAATAAAATTGTAAGAAGTATCAACAGAAATAAGCATTTGCTCAATAGCGATATCATTTATCGCTTCATTAAGTTTTCTCAATAAAAAAATAAAATTATTATCCTTTTGAGTGTGTGTTAAAATATAATGCTGCGAAATACGGATAAATAATAGGTATCTATCAATAACTGAAGCATCCGATTCTCTGAATAAAGCTTCAGTTAATTGATTATAAATAGAATAGGAGAAATAATTTGCTTTAAAACGCATATAATTTTGAAAACCTTCACTCAACCCATAAATAGCTTGATGTGATTCCCAATCATCGATAGATTCATTATACTGAAAAAATGACACTCTTTTCTCAGCTTTTACACTGTACATATCACCTAATATTCTTACTATATCATAATTTTTCTCTTCTAAAATAGTGTTCCTTGTTTCCCAATTTTTCTCAGATCCAAATTGGTATTCATCAAGAATAAAACGGTTTTCTATACTCCAATAAGAAACACAAATATCTTTTTCTACTTCTTCTAATATTGTCCTTGCTTGCTCATATTTTCCCAAGAGTAAATTATGCTCAAATTCATCTTTTAATTTGATGAATTGATTTATTACATCAAAACATTTCAAAAATGCCAATGCCTGCCAATTCATTTCTTGCTCTAATGAATCAGTAAAATATTGCTTTTCATTTATACCTAATTCAGAATATGATTTAGGTAAATAATATTTCCCCAATAAAACTTGATTAAAAAGAGATTTTGCAGAAGGTATTTCTTTCTCAAATTGCTTTGAAAATTTCAATAAGTCTTCAAAAGAAGTAAAAACTACTTTTAATTGCTTCAGATATTCTTTTTTGTTTGTTTTTCCATTAAAAAAAGTTTTTTGGAAATCAGCAAAACTTATCCTGTTATTTTTCATTTCCTTAAAATATAAAGTTGCTCTTTAATAAATTTCTTGGTTTTACCCTCACCATTTGAATTTGATTTAAACCGCAAATGGTCAAATTCTACTAATTCCACTTCGCCAAAATTACCCAAAGCAGATAATATTTTATCTTGTAACATGATGCCTTCACTATTATAACTCAAAATTAAATACTTATAATTACCATTAGAGTCGTTTTTTGGGTAATGTATTGCATAAATTTACCTAATATTATTCTATTTTGTTAATTTAATCATAAAAGTATAAAATATTTTTAAGATTTTATCATAAATTTAACAAAAAAATCCCTCAGTAAACCTCTTAACTTTCTATACTTTTGTCAAGTTTCAATTTTTTAGCAATTTCCCACATTTTTTTAAGGCATTTTGCGGTTAAAATTGCATCTTCTAAGGCATTGTGTGTATCATTTTCACGTTCAAAACCAAAAAAACTTGCAATCACGCCCAAACTCCGACCTTTTGGGGTAGGCTCGCCAAAATTGTGTAATATTTGAAATACAAAATACGAAAGTGTGTGCAGGTCAATAAGCGTAAAAGAAAATGGGAATTTCATTTTTTCACGTTTATATGCAACTTTAAGAAAATTGATGTCGTTGATGACACTTTGACCACAGAGAATAACATTGCGTAAAATGCTTTCTTTTTGGTTTGCATTAAGATTACTATGCCCCAGTTTTTCCAAAATCCAATCTTCTAATTCTGGTAACAATTCGCTCAAAAGTGGTGCATCTTCCAATTCATATTTAGAAATACCATGCACTTTTTCTGCTCCAGCAGAATACGCATCAATATTTTGAGGATACACATCATCTAAGAATTGCCCTTTTTCCTCCCAATTACTGTCATACAATACTGCTCCTATTTGGATAATGTCATGCCAATCAGCTTCCATGCCACTCATTTCCAAATCAATTACTAAAAAATAACTCATGTTTTTTTTTTATTATAGATTATAAATTATGGATTGTAAATTAAATAAGTACGTTGTAACCAAAGTAATTTTATAATTTTCAAAATGTATTTTTATAAGAAAATCGTAGCGGAAACCTTTTCAAGGTTTAGGTTTAAAAAGCCTTACAAAGGTTGAGACTCAGTTTATACTCTTATTTAAATTACAATGTAATTAGTTTATATTATTTTCGTACAAACCCTTATAAGCGTTTTGGTGGTATTTTTTTACAGGAAATTTATGTAAAGAATATCGTATAATCTAATTTCAATCGCATACTTAATCAACATCCTTTTTTATATGATTTTACAAAAACAAACTGGAAAAACTAATTACTGAAAAAACTGAAAGAACTAAATTAAGGCTCAAAAGTCATTAAAACAGTTTGAATACGTGTTTTTTTGACCAATCTAACAATTTTGATGGTATATTTTCCGATTTTAAATTCTTCGCCTACAATTGGAATACGTTGTGCATAGTCAAGAATAAAGCCTGAAAGTGTTTCATAATCTTCATGTTCTTTTAATTTTTCGGGTAGCACACGATTTAGGCTTGTGATGGTGGCTAAGGCATTTACTGCGTATTGGTGTGGTTCTATTTCGTGTAAAAGGTCTTTCTCGTTTTCTTCGTCATATTCATCATCATATTCATCATAAATTTCGCCTAAAAGTTGTTCAATTACATCTTCAAGTGTTATTACGCCTATAATTTCGCCAAATTCATTAACAACGATTGCAATTTGCTTTCTATTTTTTTGGAATTCTTTGAGCAAATCACCTAATCTTTTATTGTGTGGAACAGAAAAAGGGTCTTTTTTGATATGTTGTTTGAGGTTAAAAACATAGTTTTTGTCCTTGCCATGTTCTTTCCATACTTTGAGCAAATCTTTTGTATAAAGTATACCAATGATGTTATTAATATTATCTTTATAAACTGGGAAACGTGAATAGCCTTCTTCTGTGATATATTCCATGATTTGGGGCAGTTCCCACGTAGCATCTAACATTTTCATCAATGAACGAGGGGTCATTACTTGTCTTACCGTTTTATCATCAAAGTTAAAAACTTTTTCCAATAATTGCCTTTTATTTTCATGTATGATACCTTCTTTGCTACTTTCTTCTATGAGCATTTGGAGTTCTTCCTCTGAATGTGTTTCACCATGTTCGCTGGCACCATGTATGCCTACCATACGAAGTATAATATTGGCAAAACCATTGAACAAGAAAATAAAAGGCATAAACATCAAATACGAAATCCTAAGTGGAAGTGCGAGCCATATTGTAGTAGATAATGCATAACGTATTGCAATGGATTTTGGGGCAAGTTCGCCAAAAACTACGTGCAAAAATGTAACAAACATAAATGCAATAGGCATTGCAATTTGGTGGGCAAGTTTGGTGTGTTCATTGAACCCCAACGCATGAATGATAGACAAAATTATTTGTTCTGCTACACCTTCACCTATCCAGCCCAAACCCAAACTTGCGATTGTGATACCAAGTTGTGTAGCTGCAAGATATGCCTCTAAATGTTGACTGATGTGTTTTGTGATTTTTTGTAAAGATTTATTATTAGCAGTGCCTACATCTAATTGCGAACTTCGCACCTTGACAATGGCAAACTCTGCTGCAACAAAAAAGCCATTGAGTATTACCAAAAATAATGTTAATAAAATGCCTATAATCATAAGATTTAAAGTTCAAAAGGTTCAAATAGGTCAAAAGTTTAGAAAAACTTATACTTTGTGTTTTTTGGTTTAAATGTAAGGAAATAACGTTTAATTTATATTTTTTTCTCAAAATTTATTTATCATTTCTATTTTATCATTTCTATTTTATCATTTCTTTTTCTTAAATAAAAGTCTGCTAATACCAACGCACACATTGCTTCCACCATAGGCACAGCACGAGGCACTACGCATGGGTCATGCCTACCTTTGCCTTGAATAGTGGTATTTTCGCCTTTTTCATTCAATGTATTTTGGGTTTGCATAATGGTTGCAACAGGTTTAAAAGCAGTTTTAAAATAAATATCTTCGCCATTAGAAATACCGCCTTGTATGCCTCCCGAATGATTGGAAAGTGTATGAATTTCGTCATTTCTATTATTGTTTCTTTTATAAAAAATATCATTGTGTTGGCTTCCACGCATACTTACACCTTCAAAACCACTTCCATATTCAAAACCCTTACACGCAGGCAAACTAAGCATTGCTTTGCCAAGTTCTGCGTGCAACCTATCAAAAACTGGCTCGCCCAAACCTACATCTACGCCTTTGACAAAAGCAGAAATCACACCGCCAATCGTGTCGCCATCTTTGCGTACTTCACGTATGAGGGTTTCCATCTCTTGTGCTAATATTGCATCTGGACAGCGTATAGGGTTCTTTTCTATTTCTAAAACATCAATTTCTGTATAATTTTTTGTTAATTTCAAATGTCCTACTTGCGAAGTATAAGCCTGAATTTGCACATTGTATTGTTGCAAAAAAAGTTTTGCGATTGCTCCACCAGCCACACGCGAGGCGGTTTCACGAGCAGAACTTCTGCCTCCTCCCCTATAATCTCTGATACCATATTTGGCAAAATAGGTGTAATCTGCGTGTGATGGGCGAAATTTATCTGCAAATTCTGTATAATCTTGGCTTTTTGCATCTTGGTTTGGAATCCAAAGTGTGATAGGTGTGCCTGTACTTTGATTTTGCCAAATACCTGATAAAATTTCTACTTTATCCGTTTCTTTGCGTTGTGTAACAATAGCAGATTGTGCAGGGCGACGACGGTCAAGTTCATATTGCACAAAATCCAAATCTATCACCAAACCAGCAGGACAACCATCTATCACTACGCCTATGCCTTTGCCATGTGATTCGCCAAAAGTGGTTATTTTGAATATTTTACCAAAAGAATTAGACATTTTTTGATTATAGATTATAGATTATGAATTAATTTGAACAAAATAAATTACAAGTAATTTTATTGTTTATTTTTAGAATTACGAAGGTTTTGCAAACCATTTGGTACGAAAAAATACCAAGATTATCTGTATTTCCAAGTAAAATTACTTAGAGCCAAAAATAATCCATAATTAAATTTTTAATTCTTTTTCTTCGTATTTGGAAGGGCATTTAAGGAGTATTTTGCTTGCTTCAAAAGTATCACCTTCTACTTTTCCAATAATTACAACTTGTTCAGAACGTTCAAGGTCTTGTGGTTTTGGGTTGCGATATACGACTTTATAAGGCATATTTTTATTATCTACCAATGTAAAAGTACAAAGATTAGGGTTTTGGGTAGGATTGTATGCCAATTCAAGGATTTTGCCTTCGTTGTTTTTTCTTAATTTTCCTACTACATGCACCTCACTTGTGCGTCCTTTTTTTGCCATATCACAGGCTTGTGCAAAATCCACATATTGGCTTGCATCTCCACTCACGCTGATAATCATGCCCACCGACAATGCAAGTACAATCAATGCAATAATATAAGATGTTTTCATAAAAGATTAAAGTTTAAAAGGGGTCAAAGTTTAAGGGTTCAAAAGGATTAAATTTATAAAAATTGACAACTGAATAACTGATAATTGAATAAACTAATTTAATTTTCTTTTTCCATTTTTTTAATTTGCAAGTCTATTCTGATTAAATAGAAAATAATACCAGCCAATACAAGCCCCAATGTAGCCACTACAACATATATTTTGCCATTGCTACGCATTATGTCAGCCATTTCTACACCATTATTTTGGGCAAAAATTTGTGGAGTATTGCTTATAAATATGATAAACAATAGCAATAACGTAAAAAAAAGTGGTTTTTTTAGTAAATTTTTCATTTTAATGATTTTTAATATTATTTTTCTTTGATTTCTTGATTTTTGCTTTCTCGTACAAGGCTTGGCAAGTTTTCCAAACTTACCAAGTCAAGTTTTTTTATATTTCTAATTTTCCATTCCTAATTTTCTTAATTTCCCCAAGTTTCTGCAAATTGTCTTAAAAATCTAATGTCATTTTCAGTAAATAATCTCAAATCTTTTACCCTATATTTGAGCATGGCAATACGTTCAATGCCCATACCAAAGGCAAAACCTGTATATTTTTCACTGTCAATACCACAATTTTCTAAAACGTTTGGGTGTACCATACCACAGCCTAATATTTCTACCCAACCTGTACCTTTACACACATTTTTGCTTCCACCACAAATGCTACAACCTTGTGGATTATTCATTTGGCAAGAAATATCAACCTCCGCACTCACTTCTGTAAAAGGAAAATAAGAGGAACGAAAACGCACTTGTGTATCTTGTCCAAACATTTCTTTAACAAAATGATACAAAGTTTGTTTCAAATCTACTAAACTCACATTTTCATCTACATAAAGTCCTTCTACTTGGTGAAAAATACAATGCGCCCTTGCAGTAATTGCCTCATTTCTGAATACACGACCAGGCATAATAGCACGCAAAGGTGGTTTTTTGTTTTCCATCAAACGCACTTGTACCGAAGATGTATGTGTACGCAAAAGAATATCTTTGTCCACAAAAAAAGTATCTTGCATATCCCTTGCAGGGTGGTCAGGCGGAAAATTGAGGGCAGAAAAGTTGTGCCAATCATCCTCTATTTCTGCTCCGTCAGTTACACTAAAACCCATTTTTGCAAAAATATCTACAATTCTTTGTCGTATTAAGGTAAGTGGGTGCAAAGTACCTACTTCATTAGGAATAATGGGCAATGTAAGGTCAAAAGGAGGCAATTCTTGCACAGGTTGTTTGTCCAATTTTGTTTTAAATGCCTCAAATTTTTCTTGTGCGAGCGTTTTTAGGCTATTGACAAGTTGCCCAAAATCTTTTTTTTGCTCATTGGGGATATTTTTCATTTCTCCCATGAGTGCAGGCACTTCATTTTTGATAAATGTAATTCTAAAATCTTCCAATGATTTTGCGTCTTTTATATCAAAATCTTGTATTTTTTGGGCGATTTCTTGTACTTTTTCTTTCATTTTTTTCTAATTTTTTTTCTAATTTTTAGGAAAAGAAAAACTAAAAAATTTAGGAAATTAGGAATTAAAAAACTAAGAATAAAAAAAATAAACAGTAGATTTTTTTAAACTAATTCCCGATTCCCAATTTCCATTTAGTCTTTTTTAAACAATGAATCTACAAATTCCACACGATTAAACACCTGTAAATGTTCAATACCTTCACCTACACCAATATATTTTATAGGAATTTTAAATTGGTCAGAAATGCCAATTACCACACCACCTTTGGCAGTACCATCGAGTTTTGTAATGGCAAGTGCATTTACATCTGTTGCTTTGGTAAATTCGGTCGCTTGTACAAAAGCATTTTGCCCTGTACTGCCATCTAACACCAATAAAATCTCATGTGGGGCTTCTGGGATAAACTTTTGAATAACCCTTTTTATTTTTGAAAGTTCATTCATAAGATTTACTTTTGTTTGCAAACGTCCTGCGGTGTCTATAATCACAACATCAGCTTTTGCATCTACTGCTTGTTTTACTGCGTCAAAAGCCACCGAAGCTGGGTCTGTATTCATGCCATGTTCTATCACAGGTACGCCTACCCTTTCGCCCCAAATTTTGAGTTGATTGACTGCTGCAGCACGAAAAGTATCGCCAGCACCCAACACTACTTTTTTGCCTGCGGTATGAAATTGATACGCTAATTTGCCTATGGTTGTGGTTTTTCCTACGCCATTTACACCCACCACAAGGATTACATAAGGCATATTAAGCCCTTCAGGAAGGTCAAAACTATCTGTATCTTTGGTGTTGTTTTCGGATAATAGTCCAATGATTTCCTCTCTGAGAATACGGTCAAGTTCTGGTGTACCAACATATTTATCACGTTTTACGCGTTCTTCTATACGTGTTATAATACGCAAAGTAGTATCTACGCCTACATCAGCCCCTACCAAAATCTCCTCCAATTCATCAAGTACATCAGCATCTACGGTTGATTTGCCCAAGAGGGCTTTTCCCAAACGTGTAAAAAGGTTTGTTTTTGTTTTTTCAAGACCTTTATTCAAATCTTCCTTATTTTTCTCCCCTTCTTTATTACCACGTGAAAAAAAGCTAAAAATTCCCATTTTTTATGATTGTTAAAAGCAATTATTTAGCCCCCTAACCCCCAAAGGGGGAACAAAACGTTTTCGCCAATTTCTTGTTTAGGAATTAGATGTAGAATATGGCTCAAAATCTGTTTTTAGGTTGTAGCTAAATAGATACGTTAAAAAAAATATTTTTGCAAAAATACTAAAAAAAAATGAATAATTGCCTATAAATGCTTTTTTGTATTTATTCGCCTTTGGGGTCATGGGGCTTAAAAAACCATTTTATATGCTTTCAAAAAAACCTTTTTTCCTCTTTCTGTTAATACAAAATCTTCTAAAAATAATTGAATTTGAGGGATATTTTCTAATTGTGGGCGTTTATGTGGCGTAATAATGACCAAACAATTTGTATATTGAAAAAGATTATACACCAACGGAAAAAGCTGTTTTTCTGGACAAAGGTGCATAGCAAAACTGCAAACTATGGTGGAGAATGTATGTGGAAAGCTAAAATTTTGTCGTACAATATCCTCAAAACTATACGTACAACATGGAATTTCTAAGTTTTTTTCGTAATTTTTAAAAGTAAAACAATCACTACCCAAAAAATCTTTATACCCCAATTCTTTCCATATTTGGCTTACTTCGCCATTACCTGCACAAAAATCTAAACCTTTTGTATAATCCAATTTTGTTTCATTTTGCACAATCAATGCTTTGATGTAGGGTAAATGTGGATTTACATACATTTCTGCGTATTGACTATAAAATCCTTCTACGCCATCAGATTCATATTTTAGGCGAATTGCGTTTTGTTTTTGGCTATCTTGGGGTAGTGGTTTTTGTTTTTTCATGGGGGAAAATTGCAAATATTTTACTTGTTTAATCCTTCGTAATAGGCACTATTTTAAGGATATTTTCAATAATTTGCATGGTATTAATGCCTTCTGCTTCAGCTTCATAATTGAGCGAAATGCGATGATTGAATACATCTTTGCACACTTCTTTGATGTCTTCGGGCAGTACATAATTGCGTTCATCAAGAAATGCAAGAGCTTTTGCGCCAAGATTAAGGTCAATACAAGCACGTGTAGAAACGCCATATTGTATAAAATTTGCCTCATTTTTCAACCCATAATCCAACGGGTTGCGTGTAGCAAACACAAGTTCAATGATGTATTTTTCTAAGGATTCCGAAATTGCCACTTGATTTATTTGGCTTTTGATGCCCATAATGTCGCTACGTGTAAGTACAGGGCGTATTTCTGCCTTAAAATCCAAGTTTGACATTCTACGCATGACTGCAAGTTCTTGTTCTTTGTTCAGATAATTGACATATACTTTCATCATAAACCTATCTACTTGTGCCTCTGGCAAGGGATAAGTGCCTTCGTGTTCCACAGGATTTTGGGTAGCAAGCACCAAAAAAGGGCGGTCTAACAAAAAGGTTTGTTCTCCAATGGTAACCTGTTTTTCTTGCATAGACTCCAAAAGTGCGGATTGCACTTTGGCAGGAGAACGATTTATTTCGTCTGCAAGAATTAAATTGGCAAAAATAGGTCCTTTTTTTACCTCAAAATCCGATTCTTTTTGGTTATAAATCATCGTACCTACAAGGTCAGAAGGCAATAAATCGGGCGTAAATTGTAAGCGTTGAAATTTGAGGTCTAAGGCTTTGGACAAACTACTCACAGTAAGGGTTTTGGCAAGTCCTGGCACACCTTCAAGCAAGATATGCCCATTGGTAAATAGCCCAATAAGCAGGCGATTTATCATGTAATCTTGTCCAATAACAAATTTTCCAACTTCTCGCAACAAGCGTTTTATTTTGCGGTGATAATCTATGCGAATGTCTGAATCCAAAATTTTATGAGATTTATGTTTTTAAAAAATAGTTTTTTTAGCGAAAAGCAATGTTTAATTTTTGTTCTAATTTCTTGAAAAAAAAACAACCCCAAAAAAGATAATTGTTATGCAAAGCGTGTTTTATCACTTCATTAAAATTTTCTTCGCCCTTGATTTCTTCTTGATTTTGTTTGTTTTTTACAATTTTATGCGATTTATAAGCGATATTCATAAGGCTTTTATACGCATTCAAATTATTGTTTTTTTCCTCATCACTCTTGCCATTGCCTCTAATACTATATTCTTTTATGATTTTTAATTCTTTACAAACAGGCTTTATAACTTCGGTCGTCAATTCAAAAATATCATGTCCTCTTACAAAAAAATAGGTATTTTCAGGCATTAATCCCAAAATTTTTAATTTATTTTTGGAAATTTCTATTTCAGAAACATATTGCGAAAATTTTTGTTCAAATTCTGATACTTTTTGGTCAATTCTGGTTTTAAAATTATCAAGGATATTGTGGTACCTATTTTTAAAATTATTGTATTCTATGCCTTCCGCTTTTTCATTTGTATTTATTGAAATATCTTTACAAAAATTTTCTATGGTATAATTGTCATGTTCATTTTTGGCATAAAAAAGCAAATTCCACAAAAACAAGGGATAAATAATTGTGGAATATTTTTGAAAAAAAGCCTGAAAATCCATTTTTTCGTCATCTTGAAAGGTTATTTTGGTGCAAAGGGCTTTGAGCATAGGGGCATAACATTTTAGGTTTTCGGTGGAGTAGGTATAGGTTTGAAACACATATTTTTTTGAATTGATGAGTTGTGCTTTCCCTTTTTTTTCGGTGTCTGTGTATTCATTTTCAAGCAAATAATCATAATCACTATCCACACAACCTACCAAAGAGCCACCAGAGTTTTCAACTAAATTCTGCATGATTTTATCCAATACGTGGGTTTTACCCATTTTATCCAAAGAAACCACATCTATTTCAAATATGCGTTTTTCATTTTCATAAGGCATCAACATTACCCGCCAAAATGCAATATCGTCCAATCCTTCTACATAAACCTGTATTTTTTTAGGTGATTTTTTTGATAAAAACATATTTCCAGCTTCAAAATATTCATTTCCCAAATTATCATTCAAATTTTTATTGGTCATATTTTAATTTGCGGTTTGGGTTTCTGTTTCTGGAACGTGTGGTTTCAAAATATCACTCATATTGGTTACTTTATCCATGTAACCTTTCATGATAATAGCAGGCGAGTGTGTGGCTATAATAATTTGGGCGTATGGATTTAGGGTTTGGATATAAGAAATTAATTTTTTTTGCCAATCAAAATGTAGAGCGGTTTCAGGCTCATCTAATAAAAATATTGTTGGTCTTTGGTTCTGTAAAAGTGTTTGCAAAAGCAATATCAACATCTGTTTTTCACCTGCGGAAAGTTGATAAGCGGTTATTTCTTTGTTATTTTCTAACAAAAAAGCTATTTCATTTTTCTCTGTATCTACTTTTTTTGTCAAAGCTCCATCAGTGAATAATTCATTTAACAAATCCAAAAAATATACATGTGGAGCGTTCAATTCTGTGATTTCTTCTTTTATATTTTCATTTGTTGAGGTTTCTAATATTTTGTCTTTGCGTTTGTTTAAGTTTATTTGATAATCAAGGTATCTGTTTTGGAGGCGATGAATTCCAAAATCTAATTCTGTTTTAGCATTTTCGTCATATTTTTGTATGATTTCAAGTGGAGTAGCAGGTATGTCAAATGTGCGTGTGAAAGCCAAATGAAATTCATAAGGTAGTGTAGGATTTCCATATCCCAATTTTAATGTGTTTAAATTTTTTTGATTTAAAAGTTTGATAAAATTGGCTTCATCTATCCACAAAATACATTCATCAAAAATATTTTTTTGTTTTATGATGTCAAATTTCTTTTCTTGAATGGCAAAAATAATATCCAGCACTGTACTTTTTCCACTACCATTTGCCCCAGCGAGGATATTTACACCAGCATTAAGTTCCCATTCAAGGTCATATTTTCCCCAAAGATTTTTGATTTCTATTTTTTTGAGGTGATTTACCTGTATTTGCTCTTTTCTTGTGTTTGTATTTTCCATTTTTCTATAAAAAATTTTAGTTAAAAATTATCTTTAACCTTTCCTTTTGCATTTACTTACCCTTCGGGCTGGGGCTTGTCAGTGGGCAACAATCATCTCCACAAATTGCCCAAAAAGGTATTCGCTATCATGCGTACCAGGCGAGGCTTCTGGGTGATATTGCACCGAGAACGCAGGTTTATCCATCAAACGCAAACCCTCAATAGAATTGTCGTTGAGGTTAATATGTGTGGTTTTTACGTGTCTGCTTTTGGCAACATCAAACTCACTTACGCCAAAACCATGATTTTGTGAAGTCATTTCACATTTGCCTGTTTCTAAATTTTTGACAGGGTGATTAAGCCCACGATGTCCATGATGCAGTTTATACGTAGAAAGTCCACAAGCCAATGCCAAAATCTGTTGCCCGAGACATATACCAAAAAGTGGTTTATTGGCTTGTAAAATGGCTTTTGTAGTATTTATTGCATACTGCATAGTGGCAGGGTCGCCAGGGCCATTAGAAAGGAAATAAGCATCAGGTTGCCAAAGTTCCATTTCTGCAAAAGAGGTTTTAGCAGGGAAAATTTTGCAAAAAAGGTTGTTTTTTTCAAAATTTCTAAGAATATTTTTTTTAATGCCAAAATCCAACACAGCAACTTTGTATTTTGCATTTTCATTACCCCAAAAATACACTTCATTTGTGGTTACTTGTGAAGAAAGTTCTAAACCAGCCATATTTGGCGTAGCGGAAAGGAGATTTTTGAGCGTAGCAATTGTATGATTTTCAGCAGAAATTACTGCGTTCATTGCCCCATTTTTGCGAATGTGTTGCACCAAAGCACGTGTATCAATGTCAGAAATAGCAGTAATATTAGCATTTTCAAGGTATTTTTGCAAAGAAATATCTGTATTTGCCCTTGAAAAAACTTCTGAAAATGCTTGGCAAATCATGCCTTTTATTTGCACTTTTTCAGATTCATTTTCTTGTTCAATTGTGCCATAGTTGCCAATATGCACATTGGTATTGATAACAATTTGCCCAAAATATGAAGGGTCAGTATATATTTCTTGGTAGCCTGTCATGCCTGTGTTAAAGCATAATTCTCCTGTGGTAGTGCCTATTTTGCCAATGGCTTGCCCCTCAAATACCGTTCCGTCTGCTAATAATAATGTTGCTGGTAATGTTACGTTCTGCATAAAAAAGTTTTTTTGCAAAATTAAACAAAAAAGCTAAGTTTAAAAAGCCTCCAGCCCCAAAGTAGAAAATATAGTTTCAAGGGAAAAATAAGGTTGTTAATTTCCCCTTTGGGGTTAGGTGGCTATTTCTTCACATTAAATCTCCCTGTTGGTTTGGTAATTTTGTATTCCGAAAAATCCTGTTTGGCAGTCATACCTGTTCCTTTGAGGATTTCGGAAGGCGTAGTAATCGTTAAAAACTTATCTGTAAAAATTTTTTGGGTAGTGGGCAACCATTCCAATTCTTCGGTTCTCATTTCTTCATTTTTGATAAGGTTTTTTACACGCACATTACCAATGCCTTTGTATCGGTTTTCATTTTTGTAAAAAAATGCTTGATTGGCTGTAATTTGGTTGTATAATTCGCCTTTTTCATTAAAAAAAATGATTTTAATACCCTTTGGAAATTCCTGATTTCCATTAGCATATTCCACTTGCATAGGCGCTTCCATTTCTATTTTGAGGCGTGCAGAATCGCTGTAAAGCATTTTTATATTAAATGCTTTGATAGAAGCCCCATTAAAAGGTGTATTTTTGGTGTTTCTATTTGTTTTTTGGCAACTTGCCAAAAAAATAAGAATGAATATAAAAACAAGAAAACTAATTTTTTGCATGAATAATTTTTTTACAAAAATAAAGAAAATTCCTAAAATCCCTAATTTTTAGTAGCTTTGTTACAACAATAAATATCCTGTTTTTAATCCCACATAATTTTTTTAGATAAAATTTATTTACAAAAATAAGTTGTTGCAAATTGCGTAATTTTGAAATTGCTTCTATTTGTTGAATAGATTTTTGTTGTTTAAGCGTACTTTGATAACGTGCTTTGGTGTTGGTTATTTTTGTTTAAATACTACGCTTTTCTCCAAATTTTTAGCTTCATTTTCCCAAAAAATATCTACATTAAATTTAGAATTATGATAATTATGGTAATTATTTCTCATATTTTCAATATTTTCTTTGTCTTGTAAGACATTTTCAGGTAAGAATTTTGAAAAACAAATATTTTTTATGTAACTATTTTTTATAAAAAAATCTTTCCAATGCAAATTTTCTGATACAATTATATTTTTTTGAAATGCCATACTTTCATAAAACTTTGTAGGAATACGATTTTTTATATTTTCATTTTGTGCATAAGGCATTACCCAAAAATCTGTTTTCATGGCTTCTGACATGATTTTGTTGGGATTTACTAATGTACTCCCTCCTATCAATGTGATATAAGGAATGCCTAAAATATTATTTTGTATTTTTTCTAAGTCTGAATTTTTGGCACAAAAACCTATCATTGTGAGATGAATATTTTGGTCTATTTTGTAGTAATTTTTGCACCAATTTATTGCTTTCAACGTGCCATAATCTTCACCCAATGTACCAGAAATAAGGAATTTTGTAGGAATTTTAATTTGTTTTGAAGGTATTTCTAATGAATTTTTTAATCTATTTTCTTTATTTTCTAAAAAATATTTTATTTGTTCAAAAATGACTTTATTTTCTAAAAAAATGTATTTTCTTTTGTATAAACTTAATTCTTCCAAATAACATTTTTCTGCAAGCCAAAATTCATTTACCCCAAAACAGCAAATTTTCTCCCAAAAATGCACCAAATATGCAAGCGGGATTTTGAGCCACACAGGAAAAACGTTTGTATAACGAATATTGGCATAATAATTTTCCTGCACATCATAAATCAATATTGCACCAAATAATATTTTGTAAATAATTGCAAAAAACAATAATTCAAACGTACAAACAATTAGGATTTTTGGGCGAATTTTTAATAAAAAATAAAAAAATAAAAATTGTGCAAAAAGCCTTTTTACAGAAAGCCTTTTAAAATTAAAAATTGGGTAAAACACAAAATTCTCGGTATTTTTTACCTCATTTTTTGGTTTAAACCCAATAATATGTATTTTTTTTTGTGATTTTTCTGCTTGGTTTTGGGTATTATTTTCTAAACTTTTCGCCAAACTTTTTCCCAATTTTCCATACATGCGTACATCATTTATGGGTTTCAAGAGTGAAGCGAGGATAATATTATCACGTTTTTTGGAAAATGAAAAAATCATATTTTACAAAATAGCAGTAATAAATGCTTTGTCAGTTTCAAACTCTGCTTTGTTTTCGTATAAAATCGTCAATACAAAACCACCATACACAAAAGAGATTATTCCATTGCAGTAACCATAATGAGCCACATAAGTCCCATTAGAATTACTACATTCTGTAAAATCAACTGCTATGAGGCTTGAAATGTAAAGCTCTATTTTTTCATTGTTTTCAAGTTTGATATAACTAATTCTAAAATCATCATTTTGAGGGGTAAGCGTTATATTGACTTTATTTTCAGTTTTTTGAATCGTCTTCGTGGTCATACGAGTATTTTATTTGTAAAAAATAGGCTTAGATGCCCCAAATTCATAAATACAGTGAAAATTTACACTATTCTTGTACAAAAATTTACTTTTTCTTTTTGAGTTTTACATCCACGATATTAAAACTGTTGTCGTATTTGGTGCGTGTTTTTTCACCCCAAAGTTTGCGTTTTTCTATGGCATTGACATCTTCTAATACACGTACTTGGAGGGCATTTTTTTTATTTTTTGGGTGCAAAATATTATACTCAAAATCTTCCAATGTACCAAAATTATTGATTTCTGTGCGTGGAAGCGTGCTATGTGTGGGTGTCATATACACCACAAAAGGGTGTTTTTCATCGTGTGCTTCATATTTTGTAAAAATAACATGCACAGGATAAAACCCTTCATGGTCAAACGAAATTGTATCGTTCAAGGCAATAATAAAGGCACATTTACCCAAAAAATCAGTTTTGAACACTTTATTTTTGTACAAAGAATGTCTTGGTATTATTTGCACATCTTTGATGTCTTTGTGTGTTTCAGCGTCCATCACTTGAAAATTGATGGATTGTGCAAAAATTTTATCTATAAAAAAAGCATTTTTTATACTAAAAATACAGAAAAATAGGCAGAAAAACGAAAAAAAATAGGTTTTCATATTTTAAAGAGTTCAAAAGGTTAAAAGGGCAAAAAGTTAAAAGCTGTTTTACTGGAAAAACTGACTACTGAAAAAAACTAAAAATGGCTAATTATATGCACTTTTGAGTTCATCATCAAGTTTATCTGCCCACCATTCCATATCTGCGATACAAGTTGCCATTTCATCAAAATCCATACCTGTAATATCCCTTTCATACGTTGCATATACTTTTGTAGTGCCTTGCATAAGGGTAAGTTTTACGCCCAAATTTTTGTCGTTGAGTTCTAAAAGTGTTGTTAAAAACTGTTCCCTGCTCATTTTGCTCACACTTGGCACATCTGAAACATACGAAAAAATACGCAAGTATTCTCTCGTTTTGTGTTCACCCACTACAACAGATTGCACAAAAACCTCAATACTCGCAGAGCCATGTCGCCAATGCCAGCACCCTTTTTCATCATTAAAAGTGTCCTCACGTGATAACCCGATAGACTCTACATATTGCTCCATCATGGCATCTACGAGTTCCATGCGAATTTCTTTAATAGATTTTCCCATAAAAAAAAGAATTAAAAGCCCTCAATTTCCAAATAAAATATTTAGATTAAACATTTAAGTTAAATAAAAGGGTTTTTGGTTATAAATTTATTAAATCGTTGTATGTGCTTTTAGACCTGCTTTTGTGGCAAGATAATAAAAAAATTTATAATTTTTTTCAAAATTATCTTCAAAAACAATATTTTTTGTAAAAATTATTTCTTTTTGGGTTTCATCATATATTCTTATCCAATCTTTTTGCAAAAAAATTTTTAGTGTATCCAAAATTTCTTGTTCTGTATAAGGCGTATTTTTTTGCAAATAATCAAATGGTTGCACAAAATACAATTCGTCCAAAATTTCAAATTCAATATCAATCATCAAAAAAAATTAATTAGATTTTAAAAATTGCCATGCAAAAATTCCCCAACCTACCAGCAAAAATACACCGCCAATAGGCGTAATTGCACCCAATTTACCTACATTGCTAAGTGCTAAGGCATATAACGAACCCGAAAAAATCAACAAACCAACCAACATACAATAATATGCAGGTGTAAGGTTTTTTTGGGGGAATAAGTGCATACAAATTGCCAATAAACATAGTGCAAAGGCATGATAAAAATGATAACGAGATGCCAATTCAAACGTTTCAGTACGATTGTTTGCCAACAAAATATCTTTCAAAGCATGTGCACCAAAAGCCCCAATTGCTACTGCAAGTCCGCCCACAATAGCAGATAATCCTATAAAAAACATAGTTAAATAAAAGTTAAGTAGTTTTGAAGTTTTTAGAACAGTTCTGTTATATGTAAAATCCTCACAAGAAACACTCGGATTTTACGGATTAAAACGATTTTTTTTCTTGTTTAGCCTAAATATTAGAACAACTTTGTTTAAATTAAGCGTTATTTTTATTCTTTTTTTCTGTTTTGTTTAATTTTTTCTTTTAGTTCCTCTATTTTTTCGTTGATGTCTGTTTTTTCTTTGTTGAGCGAGTCCAATGTAGGCGGAGCAGGATAGTTGTAAGGCGTAGCAGATTTGAGTTTGCACGTATATTTTGCAGGGTTGATATTTTCTTTCAATTTAAAAGGAATTGTTTGCCCTTCATTGATGCTTTCAATTTCTTTTGTTGAACTTTTTATTTCTTTGCCCGATTTATCAAAATATGTGGCTTCAATGACAATATCTTTAAATTTGACATCATCAAGTTTATTTGTAACCGTTACCTCAAACGTAAATTCTCCACTTATTTCGTCATTATCCAATAGTTGGTCAGTTACGACAAGTTTTTTACGCATTTCATCTTTTCGGTATTGGTCTATGGTTTTGATATTGTCATCTATTTTTTTGATTTGCCTTTCGAGGCTATCAAGTTCCAAATCTTCTTTGGTTTTTTTTTCTTCTTTGACTTCTTTTTTTTCTTCTTTGGTTTCTACTTTTGCATCTTTATCAAAATCATCAACATTTGCAATATTTTTAGGTTCTTTTATCGTGTTTTTTGATATTTCCAAATAAATAAAATAACTTACAACCCCCACCAACGCCAACAAACCAATAGAAATCAACGCAAAAGAACTATCACGTCTTTGTCGTACTTTTTCAATATCTTTATTTATTGGTTTTTTAATTGTAGGATTTTTGATTGTAACGTTTAAATTTTGTGTATTTGGTTGAACAACCGCAAGAATATCATTTTTCATTTCCTCACAATTTTGGTAACGATTTTGTGGATTTTTGGCGGTTGCTTTGTCAATGATTTTTCGCACTTGCGGGCTTATCAATGTATCATCTGGCAGTGCTTCATTGATAATCTGGTTGTAAATGGTAAATTCAGACTGGGATTGTGGATTGTAAGGATTTTTGCCTGTGATAAGTTCAAAAAGTGTAACGCCCAAACTATAAATATCCGTTTTTGCGTCAATTGTTCCGCCTTTTACTTGTTCAGGACTCATATACAATACCGTACCAATTTTTATGCCTGCTTGTGTTTGTGTAGGGGCAGTATTTTTAAGTATTTTGGCAATACCAAAATCCAAGATTTTTACCTTGTTTTGTTGTTCATCAAATACCAAATTGGAGGGTTTTATATCTCTGTGCACAATAGCTTTTTGGTGTGCATACTGAAATCCATCTAAAATTTGCACAAAAATCTCCAATGCTTTTTTTTCAGAAATTTTCCCATTTTTTTGCAAATATTCGTCCAAAGGTAACCCTTCTACATATTCCATGATAAGAAAAAGCCCTTTTTCATCTTCCCAATAATCGTACAGTGTTACAATATTGAGGTGTTGAAGAGCGGAAAGCGTGGAGGCTTCTTGCCTAAATCTTTCTTTTACTTCTGCACGATTGACGAGTTCAGGGTTAAGCACTTTGATAGCAACTTGTCGCCCAAGTTGTGTATGTGTAGCCAAATAAACCGTTCCTACGCCTCCTTCACCTAATTTTTTTCCAATAAGATAATTTAAAATTTTTTCCCCAAGCATTTTTTCAAATATTTTTTAGATGTATATTTTTATGTATATTTTTTTATGGTTTTTAGTAATTTTCCCTTACTATTTTTTTCTTAGTAATTTTCCCTTAGTAATTTTTTAGTAATGTTTTTAAACATTTTGGTATTTTTTTTTGATACTGTATAAATAATCATATAAAATTTAGCAAATATCAAAGTATTTTTACAATTTATAATTTCCATACGAAATCTAAAAATTTTATTTTCCATTTTCTCAAATATTTGAAAATTATTCTTTATTTTTGGAAAATTGGAATGAAGTTACAAAATTTTAAACCTCAAAAATAAAAATACACTTTAATTTTATATAAAAATTTTCTCAAAAATATATAAAAAGCCTTTAAATGCCAAAATTGATAGAAATATTACGAATAAAAATATACTCTACCACAAAATATTAAACTATTTTTTTATAAAAATTTAATGTAAAAACCTTTTTTTGAAAATACTTTTTCAACTTATATCTCTCTAATTATGGCTAACCATTTTGAAAATGATAAAAATTTAACCACACCAAGCCACCATACAAACACAAGTGCCTCAAATCCTGCTATTTATTTTAAAACGACTTCTATCATTGCATTATTTGTCATTGCAGTATTGGCAATTACCAACCAAACGGTCAATTACAATATTTTACAAAATTATATAACTGAGAGCAATATTATATCTATAGCAGGTCGTCAGCGTGTATTGTGCCAGCGTATTACGAAAGATATTATGATTATTGCCAATCAAGCACAAATTTCAGCAGATTCCTCTGCAATTTCCAAAAAATATAAAAATGACCTTATTAATAATGTAAAAATTTGGGAAAAATCACACTATGCACTACAAGCAGGTGATGACGAATTAGGCGTACCTGAACACCATCATTCAGAGAATTTGAAGAAACTTTTCCACCAAATAAATCCGCATTTTGATAATATGTATAGGCTTTCATTCAATTTTGTGGAATATAAATTTTCAAAAGAAATTACCCAAAAAACCATTGATGAAATTCTCAAACATGAAAGCGTTTTTTTGGAAATTATGGATAATATCGTCAAAGAATATGGCAAAGAAATTATGCAAAAACTACAACACCTCAAAACAATACAACTTATCATGTTTTTAATCATGATGATTGTATTAATAGTAGAAGGTGTTTTTATTTTTAAACCAATGGTCAAAAAAATAGAAAATTATTTCCTAAAAAATAATAAAATCAAAGCAGAATTAGAATTGGCTTATCAAGAATCTATCAGCACACAAGAAGAATTAAAACAAAGTAATGAAGAACTAAACGTTATCAATGAAAGTCTTGAAAAATCAAAACTTGATGCAACGACAGCCCTACAAGAACTTTCTGACAACTTAAAATACGCCCAATATATCCAAAGAGCCTTTCTCCCAAATCAAAATGTGGTGCTTTCGCAGTTTGCAGGTGGATTTATTTTTAATAGACCTCGCAATATTGTAAGCGGTGATTTTTATTGGTACACCATTATTAACGAAATAAAAGTTGTATGTGTAGGCGATTGCACAGGACATGGCGTGTCTGGCTCTTTGATGACAATGGTCTGTATGGCACTTCTGAATGAAATCGTAAATGAAAAAAGATGTACTTCGCCCTCCGAAATCCTCAAACAACTGGATTTACACATCACTGAAACACTACAATCACAACAAAACCACGAAAATAGGGTAAATGATGGGTTAGAAGGTGTAATAATAGCTTTTGATGAAAAAAACCAATCCGTAGCTTTCGCAGGTGCAAAATCGTCTTTGTATGTTGCAAATGCCAAAAAAGGTGAACTTATAGAATTGCGTGGTAGTCGCTATCCAGTAGGAAGTTTTGAGTATGCAGGCATGAAAAGCTACACCGAAGAACGTATTGAGGTAATGCCCAATGACTGGATTTTTTTG
Source organism: Cytophagales bacterium (assembly GCA_031425615.1). Classification (GTDB taxonomy): domain Bacteria; phylum Bacteroidota; class Bacteroidia; order Cytophagales; family Microscillaceae; genus JAAFIN01. The sequence continues at coordinate 10,025 of JANPJR010000178.1, read as the reverse complement.
TCGTCTGATGGTTTCAAAGACCAAATTGGTTATGTAAATAAAAAAAAATATTTAGGACATAATTTTAAAAGATTACTCAAAGATATTGCTATGATGCCTACAGGCATGCAATCCGAAGCACTTGATAGAGAATTTAAACATTGGTGTAGAAGTGAAGCCCAAACAGATGATATTTTGATTATGGGTTTAAAAGTTTAGTCTGTGGTTTTAAAATTGTATTAATTTCCTTTTAGCCCTAAGTACACAATCACTACCATTAGTCATTAATTGCAAGTTACATGAAAAATATTTCGTCTGCTTTCTTAGGCATGGCAATTGGGGACGCATTAGGCGTGCCTGTTGAGTTTCTTTCTCGCCAACAAATTACCACAAACCCTGTAACTAATATGCGTGCTTATGGCACACACAACCAACCCGCAGGTACTTGGTCAGATGATAGCAGTCTTGCGTTTTGTTTGGCAGAATCCTTGTGTAAAGGTTATGATGTGTGGAATATTGGTAATAATTTTCTAAAATGGTATGAAAATACCTTTTGGACTGCCCACAACAAAGTTTTTGATGTTGGTATTGCAACTGCTCACGCCATTCGCAGGATAAAAGAAGGTGAAAATCCATTATTTTCAGGGGGTAAAGGCGAAACCGACAATGGAAATGGGTCTTTGATGCGTATATTGCCTTTGGCTTTTTATTTACAAAAAAAATACCCAAAAATAGAAGATATAAATATGCGTTTTAAGTGCGTTTCGGAAGTGTCAAGCATTACACACGCGCATATAAGGTCTATTTTGTCGTGTTTTATTTCTGTGGAATATGCCTTGTGCCTTTTGGAAGGTTTGGATAAATGGAAAGCCTTTGAAAAAATGCAAAAAATCGTTATAGATTTTAATAAAACACACCAAATTTGTTCAGAAGTAGAATTACGCAATTTTCACAAGATTTTGGAAGTGCCATACAGCAATTACGAAATAAAACCACTCAACACATACAGCGCATTTGAAATACGCAGTTCGGGCTATGTGTTGCATACATTGGAGGCGAGTTTATGGTGTTTTTTAAACACAGAAAATTATGCTGATGCAGTATTGCAAGCAGTAAATCTGGGCGAAGACACCGACACAACAGGTTGCGTAACAGGTGGTTTGGCAGGCTTGTACTATGGTGAAAATGCTATTCCTGATGAATGGAAAGCAGTTTTGGTAAAAAAAGAGGAGATTTTGGATTTGGCGGAAAGAATGGAAAAGGGATTATAGATTTTCCTCACTACTATACAGATTAAAAAAAAACACATTCAAAACGCAGGAAAAATGCTTTTTAAATATTTTTTACTAAAAGGTAATACATTTTTTTGAAAAACTAAAATAAATATGGTGTTTAACGCTGTTTTTCAGTTTGTAATTTTTCAAAAAATCAGGTCAAGCCCTCCTTAAACTACGGTGCAGACCCAATTTTTTGAAAAAAAGCACTTTTTTTTAAATCCTAAAAAGATGTATAGCAGTAAGTTGATTTTTGATTTTTAATTTTTAACAAAAAAACTTCCCAAAAAGCAATAAACTTTTTGGGAAGTTTTTTTTAGAAGATTTTAGAAAAAGATTTTAATTCTTCTCCTCTTTTTTCTTAAATTCTTTAAACTTACTGTCTTCTTCTTTTTTCTCGTTTCTTGGAAAAACATTGTTTTTAATATCAATGTCTGCGGTTTCGAGGTTTGGGTCAAGGCTAAAAGAAACAACTTCTTTGTTGGTCATCATTACTTTAGTAACCATTTCAGGGCTATTACGCCAGATTTCCGCAGGATATTTTAGGATTTCGGTAGAACCATCTTTATAATTTGCTTGCACAATAATAGGCGAGAGCAATCCACCTATATTTTTATATTTCAATTGGTAGAAATATGTATTTGCATTGATAAGGTTTTTCTCATCTGTTGACAGCATTACACCGCTTTTTTCGAAATTTGTCAAAACCCTTTCCCAACTCTCCATTTTAATCGCTTTTGCGGTAAAAGGTGTATTTGCTGGTGCATCTTTGAGTTTATAGGCTACCACATCTTCTATTGCAATATCACAAGGCTCTGTTGTATAAAACCATCCTCTCCAAAACCAATCCAAATCCACCGCAGAAGCGTCTTCCATTGTGCGAAAAAAATCCGCAGGCATTGGGTGTTTAAATGCCCATTTTTCAGAATATTGCTTAAATGCAAAATCAAATAATTCACGTCCCATGATGGTTTCCCTCAAAATATTCAATGCAGTTGCAGGTTTTCCATAAGCATTATTTCCAAATTGTAAAATAGATTCCGAATTTGTCATGATAGGCACTTGTGTATCTGGGCTACTTGCCATATAATTGGTAATAAATTTAGCAGGCCCTCTACGAGAAGGAAATGTAGTAGGATATGCTGTTTTTGCCCAAGCCTCTTTTGGCAATTCACATTCAGTCAGATATTGGCAAAAAGTATTCAAACCTTCGTCCATCCATGACCATTGTCTTTCGTCAGAATTGATAATCATTGGAAAAAAATTATGACCAACTTCATGGATAATTACGCCAAACATTGCATTTTTAGTGCCATCTGAAACCGTACCATCTTCATTTGGACGACCACCATTAAAACAAATCATAGGATATTCCATGCCAAAAACCGCTCCATGTACTGATATTGCCACAGGATACGGATAATCAATCGTGTGTTTGGAATATACTTTCAATGTCAAATCCACAATACGCGTAGAATAATCACCCCAAAGTGGGTTGCCTTCTTTTGGATAATATGACATTGACCATACTTTTTTGCCACCAGGTAATTGTGTTCGCATAGCGTCCCAAATAAATTTGCGTGAGCTTGCCCAAGCAAAATCTCTTACATTTTTAGCTTTATAAATCCATGTTTTGGTATTCGTAAGGCGGTTTTTTTCTGCTTCTTCTGCTTCTTTTTGTGTAACAATTACCACAGGCGAAGTAGCGGTTTCAGCTTGTTTAAGGCGTTGTATCTGTGTTGGTGTAAGCACTTTACTTGCATTTTGGAGTTCGCCCGTTGAGGCTACAATATGGTCAGCAGGCACTGTGATTTCTACTTCATAATCACCAAAAGTAAGGGCAAATTCACCTTGTCCCAAAAACTGTTTGTGTTGCCAGCCATTCACATCATCATATACCGCCATACGCGGAAACCATTGCGCCATTTCATAAAGGTTATTTTTGTCTTTTGGGAAATGCTCATATCCTCCTCTACCACCTTGTTTTTTGACTTCTCCCACAAAATTTTCCCAATCCAACGAAAACGTAAAAACGCCTGTTTTTGCTTTCAAAGGTTTAGGTAAATCAATGCGCATCATGGTTTTTTGAATAATAAAAAGCAAAGGTTTGCCTGTATTATCTTTCACATTTGAAATGCTGTAACCTCCTTTTGAATTATTAGCCATAAGCCAAGAAGGAACACCCCAACCCAAGTTCCCTTCGTCATTGGCGAGTGAAAATTGGGAGATTTTGGGTGTATCAGAATTTTTGTCAAAAAGATTTTGGTCAAGTTGCACCCAAATATACGTCAAATCTCTTGGCGAATAATTGTAGTACGTAATGGTTTCAGAGCCTTTTACAAATTGTTTGTCATCATCAAGCGAAATTTTTATTTTATAATCTGCTTTTTGTTGCCAATAATCAGGCCCTGGCGAGCCATCAGCCAAACGAAATGTATTAGGTGTAGGCAATTCTGTACCTAATTGCTCAAACTTGGAGCTTTTGTATTGTGGTTTTTGTGCCAATAGTAATGTCTGTGAAAACAGCATTAAAAAGAGCAGGAAGGTAAATTGATATATCATAAAGAAGTTTAAAAGTTCAAAGGGGTCAAAAATTTAAGGGGCAAAAGGTTTAAAGTTTAAGACTATTTTTTTATTAAATTAATTGAAAAAAAACCAACTACCAAAAACTAAACTATTTCATTTTTAATTGTGCCATATTTGGGTGTTCTGGATTTACCATAAGTCTATTTTTCAATGGATGAATAATCACGTCCATTTCTTCCATTGGAATAGCCCCAAGCAACATTTCTGCATCTCCTTTGAGTAATACAGCATTACAAGTAGCAATACGATTTTCAAAACGCACTTCTATCGTCCCCACAATTTCAAATTCTGCTATTTCACCATTGGCAAGTTCCAATTTTCGTGTTGTAATTTTTCTCAAACCCAACAAATTTTTAATTGTTTCATTTACCGCCATCATATACGCACCACTGTCTATGAGCATATTTACTTCCGTTTGGCGTATTTCTGAAACATTTATTTTTTTTTCATCACACAAAAATAAATCAAAAGCATTTACCAATGTGATATTTGCATATACAAGCCCCATATTTTAATATTTTTAGCTGTGTAATTTTTCAGTTTTTTTTAATTATTGATAATATAAACCCATTCAAAAGCAAAATTAGCATTTTTTGCGTGATTTTTTATTTTATTTTAATGTTAAAAAATTGGTAAAATTTACGCCTTATCTGTATTGACACTTTCTTTCGGGTTTGCTCTCCCTTTGGGGGCTGTGGAGCTATTTGTAAAAACCAAAATTCCCACCAAAACCACCAACAAAAGCACACCTACAAGTTCAAAAGCCAAAAAATGTTCTGTGAGAAGCCTTACACCTATTTGGTAAATAGTAGTTTGCGTAGAAATTTGGGGCGTGATTTTCCATTTTTCTTCTTTCAAAATATAAAAACTTAACCAAATAAATAACCCAAAACAAAGGAGATTTTCTATTTTAAAAAATAAATTATTAATAAAAATAAAAAAATTATTAAAAATCATTCTAAAAAAATCTTTGACCGTATTTTTTGAAAAATTATTAACTTGTTGATTTTCAATATTTTCGGTTTCTATTGCTTGGTTTTGGGTAGTGAGCATGATGCCAAAAAGCAACAAAATCAACACGCCACCAATATACACCACAATTTGAGAAACAGCCAAAAAATCAGCCCCTGCCAACACATAAACGCCTGCAATACCCAAGAAACTCATTAACAACCAAAATGCAGCATGAATTACACGCTCAACAACCAATATCATTAGGGCAGAAAACAAGCTCAAACACGCAAAAATTATAAAGAAAATAAGCATTTGGTAGTTATCAGTAACGCGTTTTTTCAGTTGCCAGTAAAAACTAAAAAACTGATTATAAAAAAAAAATACCTTACAAAAATAAATTAAAAAAATAAAAAACAAAAGACCAGAAATTAAAAAAATAAAAATTAAATACTGAAAAAAAAAACTAATAACTAAACTAACTGGCAACTGAAAAAAACTAATTACCAAATTAACTGACAACTTTTTCTGTTTCAAAAACAGATGTTTTTTCTAAAAAATAGGCAACAGCATCTCTCAAAGGCATAAACAATTTACCGCCAGCAGCGTGGGCGTGTCCGCCCCCATTAAAATATTGTCTTGCTACGCCATCAATTGCCACATGATTGGCAGACCTAAACGAAAACTTAGTATGGTCTTCTTTTTCAATTAAAATCACACCAATATCAATGCCTTCAAGCGATAGGGCATAATCCACCAAACCTTCTGTATCACCCCAAGTAATACCAAACTTCTCAATATCTTGTTGGCTAATATCAAAATACGCAATTTTTTGGTTTGGCAACGTATGTAATTTATGTTGCAATGCAAAACCTGTAAATTGCAATTTTGCCAAAGAATTGGTTTCGTAAATATGTTGGTGTATTTGGGCAGTATTAAGCCCCAATGTGATAAATTTTGCCACAATCTCATGCGTTTTGGGCGTAGATGCGTGCTTAAATGAGGAAGTATCTGTGAGCAATCCAGCATAAATTCCCTCTGCTATTGTAGTGTCCAAGAGATGTAAGTCACCTACATTTTCTATAAGTTCATACACAAGTTCCGCACTCGCAGGAGCGTTTGGATTCCAATGGCTAAAATCAAATCGCATATTAGGCGAAAGGTGGTGGTCAAGCAAAAAAATCTTTGCAGTTGCATTTTTTACATATTGCTCTATGCCTTGTAGGCGTGAATACGTGGAAAAGTCCACACAAAAAATAAGTTCTGCGTCTGTGATTGCTTTTTCACAAATTGCGGTGTTGTGTGGTGTTTGTGCCAAAAATTCTTGCGGTTGGGCAATCCATTGCAGATAATTGGGCAATTCATTGGGCAAAATAATAAGTGTTTGATGCCCTTTTTTTTGTAAATATCGGGATAATGCAAGACTTGAACCTATCGCATCAGCATCAGGGTTGTGGTGTGTGGTTAGCACAATATTACGTGATTTTTGGGCTAACCACCTCAGATATTCATCTGTATTTGTCATTTGTATTTGTCTTTTAGTCCAAAAAAACAAAACTTTTATTATAATTTAATTAAAATGTTTTGATTGAAAAAATAAAAATTTTTGAAGAAAAATCTTTACTTTTGGTTTTGTTTTTTGCAAAAATAATAAAAAAATAGGGAATAATAAATAAATCAAAAATAAACCCACAGAATAAATACAAAACAATAAATACAAAAAAATGAACATTATTTATATACATGGTTTGATGGGCGTATATTCCCCTGAAAAAATGCAGGTTTTGGAAAAATATGCTACAAAATTGCTCACGCCACAATTAAATTATTTGGACAACGAAAACGTTTTCCATGATTTATTGGCACTTGGACATGATACCAAGATTGATTGCATTGTCGGGAGTTCAGCTGGTGGATTGATGGGATATTGGCTCGCAAAACACTGGAAATGTAAGGCACTTTTATTTAACCCTGCATTGGCAAAATTGCCCCAATATAAACAACGACATGACATCCATGCTCCTGATATAGTGGATTTTGGCACATTAAAAACGCCTTATCATATTGTATTAGGAGAACTTGATGATGTAGTTTTACCAACAAACACATTGGATTTTTTACAAAAAAATGAACCTGAAAGTCGTTATTTCTTGGAAAAAATACCTACCCTCGCCCACCGTATTCCATTGGATATTTTTACAGATGTCGTTGATAGATATTTTAAAAATTAAGAATGGGAAATTAAGAATAGAAATTATTTCGCCACAAGCAAGCACCTCTATAAAAATTATCACATAAAAATCCCCATAAAATAATCGTTTTATGGGGATTTTTATATGAAACATGTGCATTTTTTTTAAACCAATTTTATTGCAACTTCAATATTGCCACGTGTTGCCACTGAATAAGGGCATACTTGGTGAGCAGTTTCTATAAGTTTTTGGGCAGTTTCTTTGTCCAAATTTGGCAATTTTACGTCCAAACTAACCGCTAATGCAAAACCACCTTCCGCAGTTTTACCAAAACTAACATTTGCAGTAACTTCTGAGCCACTTGCGTCAAGTTTTTGTGTGCCTGCAATAAAATTAATTGCACCATTGAAACATGAAGCGTAACCTGCTGCGAATAATTGTTCTGGGTTTGTGTATTTGCTACCAGGCACAGGCGAATGTACGTCCATATCCAAAGCACCGTTTGAAGTCGTAACATGCCCTTTTCTGCCTCCTTTGTTGGTAGCATCAGTTATATAAAGCAATTCGGAAATTTTAACCATGAGATTTAAAAATTTGTGTGTTTTAATGTTTTAATTTTTTTCTTATTTTTGTAAAATAAATACTAAAATTTAGAAAATTCAATAACCTCTAAACCAAAAAAATTTAAAATAAGTTTCAACTCAAAAATTAACTACTTACAACTGATTGCTAACAACCAAATACTGAAAAAACGAACAACTAAAATTAGTCTTTATTTTTTTTCCTGAAAAACAACTGAATAGGCACACCTTTAAAGTCAAAAGCCTCTCTAAGTTTATTTTCTAAATAGCGTTTGTATGTATGCGAAACGTATTGTGGAAGGTTACAAAAAAACAAAAATGTAGGGCGTATTGCTTCATTTACTTGCGTCACGTATTTTATGCGTATTTCTTTGCCTTTGAGCATAGGCGGTTTATACTCCTCTATAGCTTTGAGCATTGTGTCGTTGAGTTTTGACGTAGGGATTTTTTTACTACGGTTTGCGTGTACTTCTAATATAAGTTCCAATGCTTGAAAAATCCTTTGTTTTTCAGTCATAGACGTAAAAATCAACGGAATATACATAAAAGTAGGAATTTTTTCGTAGATAACTTTTGTAAATTCTTGGTGCGTTTTGTAGTCTTTTTCTACCAAATCCCATTTATTGACAATAATTACAATACCTTTCCCATTTCTTTCTGACAATGTGATTAGATTTACATCTTGTGCCTCCAATCCACGTGTAGCATCAATGATAATTACACAAATATCAGAATTTTCCAATGCCCTCAAACTACGCATTACCGAATAAAATTCAATATCTTCATGTACTTTGCTTTTTTTGCGAATACCTGCGGTATCAACCAATATCAATTCTTTTCCGTATGCTTTGTATGTTGTATGAATTGCATCACGTGTAGTACCTGCTTGGTCAGTTACGATGCTACGTTCTTTACCAATAAGCACATTGATAAAAGAAGATTTGCCTACATTTGGTCTACCCAAAATAGCAATACGTGGAATAAGCGAAGGTTCTTCTTCCACTGCATCAGGCATATATTCCCCAAGTGCATCAAGTAAATCACCTGTACCCAAACCATTGGTCGCAGCAATAGAATATACTTCTCCCAAACCAAGTGCATAAAATTCTGCACTCAAATGGTCTTTTGCAGGTATATCAATTTTATTTGAAGCCAACAAAATAGGTTTTTTGAAAGTTCTTACCACATTTGCAAATTCTTCATCAAGCACCGTAATACCAGCAATAGCATCTACCATAAAGAGTATAATGTCTGCCTCTTCCAATGCCAATTTTACTTGTCTGCGGATAGCGTGTTCATACAAATCTTCAGACCCTTCTACATATCCGCCTGTATCAATCAATGTAAATTTTTTTTTGCCCCATTCCACTTGTCCGTAATTTCGGTCACGCGTTACACCACTTTGGCTATCCATAATGGCATCACGACTTTCAGTGAGGCGGTTAAAAAGTGTAGATTTTCCCACATTTGGGCGACCTACAATAGCTACAATACTCATTTGTTTTGTAAATAAAAAAGAAAAAAAACCTTTTTTTATACAAAAAAAGGCATTTTTTTAGCAACAGCTTTTAATAAGCTGCAAATATACGTAAAAGAATTTAAAATTAAGAATTGGTAATTAAGAATTATAGGTTATGGATTATGGATTATGAATTATGGATTATAAATTATGAATAAAAATACGTTATTTTTTATTTTTTTAAAATAAAATTTTTAATTTTTAATTATTTTAAAATAAAATTTTTAATGCGTTTATTGTGAAAATACTGGAGTTTTCAAGCCCCTAAAACTAACTACTGAAAAAAACGACAACTGAAAAAACTGACAGCTAACCTAATACAAAATCATTTGCGTACAGCGAAACATTGCCATTTTTTTGCCTGTATCTTTGTGTGTTATGATTACGTCCCATACATGTGTACTTTTGCCTATGTGTTCAGGCGTAGCGGTAGCAATTACCTCACCTTCACGTGCAGTACCTAAAAAATTGGTTTTGAGTTCAATCGTTGTAAAACTTTTGGCATTTTCGGGCAAATGTGCCACACACGCAAATCCTGCTAAGGTATCTGCCAATGTTACCACGCTACCTGCGTGGAGATAGCCATTTGGGGCTAAAAATTCTTTTTTGACCAAAAAGCGTGCTGAAATATTGTCATCAGACATACTCAAAATTTCAATGCCTAAATATTCAGGAAAAAAACCTTTTGAAATTTTATTAAAAAATTCTGCGGTGCGTTGGGGATTTAACATTTTTATTTTTTTAATTGTTCTTTAATTTTAGTTTTATATTTACCAAAAAAAACTTTAACCTCTTTTATTACCTTGATTCCTATGACAATTCCAAATTTTTTTTGATAAATTTTTAAGAATTTTAAAAATAATTATAAATTTTAATTTTTTTGCTTTTTAGACATAGTTTTTGCTTCCTATTTTTTCTACATAATTTTATAATTATCAAAAAA
>JANPJR010000177.1:0-1854 GCA_031425615.1 Cytophagales bacterium | reverse complement strand
GTTGTATGGTGCTGGGTATATCAACTTTACGTGTTCCCGCTAAATCAGAAGAACGATACTTAACTTCAGAGTTGGTTGTGTAGGAAAACTCAACATGGCGTAATTTCTTGCTTAATGGCGGATGAAATACTTCATTCATTGTGGATGCCGGATTTGTATTGGTAGTAAGGATCGGAGGATTCCAGAATACGCTGTCAGTTGGACGATTAGCATATTGAGCTCCATTCATAAATGCGTTCTTGATTGATCCTTGAGTCATAAACGGAATCACGATGACATGAAAAATTTTCTCCACTCGTTGTGCGTGATCCCAATTCTCATTTTTAAATACAACTTCCATTAGGCCGTCGCAAGATCCATTGATGTGAACATAAATTGGATTCTTTTCTGAATCAAGAAAGTCACAATACATAAATTCAACACATCAAAGCTGTTTTAGGCTGTAATTAAGGTCTTGTTCTTTCTCCGTGAATAAGTCATCATCCATCGTGCATGCTTCCACAAATGTTTCCGGTAAATCTTGATCATCGTCGCCTTCGGGTTTTGTAAAGAATACCCGCATTAAACTATTTTCTTTTAAACCTCTAATAAGAATACTTATATGCCCGGCGGCAAAAGTATTCATGTTGTTTATAATACCAACTTTTGTATTTCTTTGTTTGCTATCTTTGATCGCCGACCATGGGTGAAATTCGATCTCAGAATGTCGAAACGTTTTCAAGTCTTCTATGAGTTTGTTTACATGACGAAGATCTGCTATCATAAATAATACAAAGCATTTCAAAACCAAACCAGGACTTTCATACAATGGCTGGGAAATTATCTGAAAAGGTTTTCGAAACTTTACCATTTGGTGTAATGCAGCTACAAAAAATGGGATGCGGGTATCATGAGGAACTTTTTTGTTGAAAAATTCAATTTGACGAGTCCATGTGCATTGTAAGTCTCCATACGTTCAATGAAAAGACCGGTGTTCCGGATAAATGCAGTAAAGGTTTCATCTTTACGAAAAAAAGAAAATGCAACAGTCGATACCCAGATGGACTCGACCATAAAAACGTGATCTTCTACAAACTCTCTCATTTCGTTCTCAGATTTTGGAATTGTTGCTTCCGACCCGATTTGATGCTCATTGTTGCAATTCCATGATTTGAAAAATATCGTTGGATCTACCGCTGAAAAGCCTTTTACAATACCACTAAATGTTTTTTCCATATTAAACTCAATTACATCTGCTTTCGGGTGGAAAAAGAAATACATCACCGTCGTATAAGTTGTTGCAAATACTTTGGTTGAAGAGATGCTGCTCCCTCCATTTGTACCCAAATCAGAAGATGATTCTTCGATCACACTTCCACCAACTCTTTGTGCTGAAGATACACCTCCGATACCTGGGACGCCTGTTGTGACAGAAATGCTAGTACCAGTCGTTCCCTGAACAAATGTTTCACGCAATTTGATACCACCCCTGAAGTATTACTAATATTACTGCTCCATTTACATGCATCATTACCTCGAACTTCCATACTATCTTTACCATCTGAAAGGTCACGAGTGGAAGTTGTACTCATATTATTACTACTATTTCCTTGCACCACCTGCGTATCTGTAACACCATTTGATACAATTCCCAGAATTGCACAAATGCTGCTGTTTCTATTATCGTCATTGTTTCCTGAAACTACCGGAGGAAATGTAATGCCCGAAGGGACACTATTGGAAATTGCACATAAGTTATTACCATCCACATCTGTATCGCTGTTATCATTACTAGTTCCATTTGGAGAAGTATTAAGTCCACTATAACTGTCTGGAACAATGTTGAAAATTGCACTACTATCCGACAAACCGTTG
>JANPJR010000176.1:0-29786 GCA_031425615.1 Cytophagales bacterium | reverse complement strand
CTGAAAAAAACACAAGCAACCTTCCATCAACGGAAAAGACATATCAAAAAAAATATTCTTAGTTGGTGTTATAAGGCTTGCTTGTGGGAATGACGTGAAAAGTTAGTTATTTTTTTGAACATTTTTTCACCTCTGTTTTTTGATGCAAATCTAAAGGTCGGTGTTTATAAAAATGTAATTACAAAAGTAAAAATAACTTCCAAAAGAAAAATACATTTTTCGTCACCAACAACCACACGCAAGGCTTGTTCGCTGACTTTTTGGTAACAAAAATGCACATAAACTTACATAATGATAAAAAAATTGGTTTTTCATGTTGGTTTTTGTGCTATTTTTGCAGTTGTGAAAGCATTTGGTACTCCGACAATTTTAGTGGACTATAAAAAAAAGCCAAACTTCTGAGCCTAAGATTTTTAAAACTGGGCATACCAAAAGAGAATCTCCTAACAACTCTGATAATATTATTAAGCCCTTCTGTAACTGCATTTGGAAGCCTATTTTTGACATAATTAGCAATGTATACTTTTGTACTATTCAAAGATTGAATAAAATTATCAGAATAAGAAAATTGTTTTTCTTGTGTGTTTTTTATCCAATCATTTATTTGTTGTAATGCGATTTCTTGCTCAATATTATTGTCAAGGATGTGATGAAATTTTTCTCTGTTAAAATAAAGTTCTTTGAGTTTGTCATCTTTTTCAAATGCGTTTTTTAGTAGGTCAAATTTTTCATCTGAAAGTTTGTGATATTGAACATTTACGATTTTTTTTAGTTTTGAAAAATCTTTGTTATTGTTCAAAACAGGTTTTAATGTGGGTTTTACTTCTTCTAAATAATCATTCAAACTTTCATTTAATTGTTTTGTAAAATGAAATCTATCCAAAATAATGTTGGCATTTGGAAAACATTCTTTGGCAACATTGATGTAAGTTTGTCAATTATCACAACTTATATCTGTGATTTGAGCACAAAATTATTTGCCCAAAGACTGAAAATGTTTTACCAAAGTTTCTTTTTTGCGGTCAACTAACATATCCACAATCGTACCATTATCCAAATCTGTCAATACACAAATGTAATCTTTTTTGCCTTTTTTATGACTTTGTTCGTCTATACCCAAGCGTTTTACCTTTGCATAATTTTCGCTGATATTTATCATTTTTTCGCATTTGGATAAAATGGTACGTTCCACCGTTTTTGGATGCATATTCAAAATAACCGCTGACCTTGCATATGATTGTTGCTGGGTGACCAAAAACATAAAGTCTGACTGGCGATAGGTATGCCTTTCATTTGGAGAGGCAAATGGCAATTCCTCATGAAAATAATGATGACAATTTGAACAATAAAATTGGCGAGTGGTAAGGTGTAAATAAACCTCACGAGAACCCATATTTAAATCACGCAAAACCCGAGATGTGGATTGATGTATACAGGAAGTTTCTTCCTTACAAATTGGACATTTCCAAGATTTTGTTTCTGTTTCACAATGAATGTTTATCTTGTTTTTTGATAAAACAACTTCCGTGATTTTGACACCCGCCAAATCCAATAAGGTCAAATATAAATCATTTGTATTCATAATGCAAATTCACACCTTTTTTAACAATTTTTGCAATTTATTAACCACTCCACTAAAATTGTCTGAGTACCATTTTTTTTAAAAAAAGATATTAAAAATTACATCAAAACATGAATTTTCAATAAATACAAACTTTTTGATTTAAAAAATACTTTTGATTTCAATTTTATTGTGTTTAATTTTGGACTTGATAAAAATTTTTAAAAAAAATCTCAAAAAAATAAAAAATCCCCAATTTCTATGAATACACTTTTACGTATGTGTGCAATAGGTGTTTTTTGTATGGGTGCATGGCAGGCTATTTTCTTATTGCCTGAAACGCATACCACGCATCAAATTACCCAAAATGCTAACAAAGTCTTACTTCAACAAAATAGTGAAAATATTGAATCTCATCATCTTACGGATAGGTTTGAAATACTTAAAGATACAATTGAGGACAAAAAACTAAAATTTGAGGCTTTTTTGCACAATCACGCCTATTTCACACGCACACCAGAACCTCGCCCTACTGAATTTGTAGGCAAAAAATGGCAACGCAAAAAAGGATTGGGAAAACCAAAACCTGATAGACCTGATTTGGCACGTGAGCATGAATTTCTTATTACACTTGACCCTGCACTTGGCTATGTGCCTGATGAAAGACTTGATGTGGCAAAACGTAGGGTTAAAGATTATTTTCGCAATAAAGCAGGGATTCCAAGTGTAAATTGGACAGAACGAGGTCCCAACAATGTAGGCGGAAGAACAAACGCTATGATGTTTGACCCAAATGATGCTACTGCTAAAAAAGTATGGGCAGGTGGTGCAGCAGGCGGACTTTGGTACAACAACGACATCACAAGTAGTACAAGCAGTTGGACAAAAATCAATGATTTTTGGAATACATTAGGAATAGGCGTTATTTGTTATGATTTGAATAATACGCAAACGTTTTATGTAGGAACAGGCGATACAAGAGGCACTACGATAAGAGGACAAGGCGTATGGAAAACAACTGATGGTGGAACTACTTGGAATCAACTCGCAAATACAACCTCTTACACTTATGTAGTGGATTTGCAAGTAAGAAAAGTAGGAGCAGTAAGTGAATTATATATGGTAAGTGTAAGTATACAAGGTTCAGGTGTTACAGGAGTTTTTCGTTCTACTGATGGTGGGACTACTTTTACAAATGTTACACCTGCAGGTTTTACACCCTCAGATATTGAAATAGGAGCGGACAATCGCATTTATGTTGGGGGATTCAATGGGAATATTGCCTATTCCGATACAGGGCTCGCAGGCAGTTGGACAACGCAAACCGTTGCAACTGGAAATCGCGTAGAAATTGCCCCTGCTCCTTCTAATGCTAACGTACTATATGCAGTAGCTGCAGGAGGAACAGGCAGTAATGATGTGGGTTGGTTCAAAAAATCAATGGACAAAGGCGTAACTTGGACAGATATTACAATTCCATTGTATCTTAACCAAAATTGTACAGTAAGCACCAATCATTTTACAAGGGGACAAGCATGGTATGATTTGATTCTTACCGTTTCCCCAACAGATGAAAATGTGGTACTTGCGGGTGGTGTGGATATTCACCGTTCTATTGATGGTGGCACTTCTTGGACAAGCGTATCATATTGGACAGGCGGGTGCAAACCTTATGTGCATGCAGACCAACATACATCTGCTATGCGTCCTGGTTTTCCAAACGAATGTATCTTCGGAAGTGATGGAGGCGTTTCTTATTCTACCAATGTATTCAATAGCAGTGTTGTAGCACCTTCGTTTGCGGATAGAAATAAAGATTACAATGTAACCCAATTTTATAGCATTGCCCTCAAAAACCAAAATAATTCAACATTTATGCTTGCAGGGGCGCAAGATAATGGCTCACGTAGGTTTGCAGAAAGTGGCTCAACAGGCGTAAATCCTGCCAATTCTGCCACAGGTGGTGATGGTGCGTATGTATTTATTGACCAAGATGATGCAGTATATCAAATTACTTCGTATGTGTATAATAGTTATTACCTTTCTACTAATAGCGGTGCAAGTTTTGCCCAAAGTTTTGGCAGTGGAAATTCGGGAGCTTTTATCAATCCTGGTGATTATGACAATACAAGTAATATCTTATACTATGCGGGTGCTACAAACCAATACCGTTATGTAACAATTCCTACACCTTTGACCGAAAATATTGTAACTGTTTCTATCAATGGTGGGCGTGTATCTGCCATAAGAGCAGATGCTTATACTGCTAATAGGATTTTTATTGGTACAACTGGTGGTCGTGTATATCGTATGGATAATGCAAATACCGCTACACCAACCGTAACCGAAATAGGCACAGGTATTAATGGCGGTAATGTGCAAAGTATAGATATTGGTGCAACTGATAACGAACTTTTAGTTGCAATTTCAAATTTTGGTGTGAAGTCTGTTTATTATTCTAATAATGGTGGTACTTCTTGGACAAGCAAAGACGAAGTTGTGTATGGTCTGCCAGATATGCCTATTCGTTGGGCAATATTTAATCCTAATGATTACAAACAAGTAATGCTCGCTACTACGCTTGGCGTATGGAGTACAAGCGATATTACTGCTGCTAATCCAGGTTGGGAGCCAAGTAGCCAAAACCTTGCGTATGTACGTTGTGATATGTTGCAATACCGTTCGTCTGACAAAATGGTAGGTGTAGCAACACATGGACGTGGCATATTTACAACCAATGCTTTTGCGTTGAATGGTAATCCATCACCAGATTTTTCTGCAAATAAAACACTCAGTTATCTCAATAGTAATATTACTTTTACAGACAATTCTACACTTGCCACAAGTTGGGCATGGAATTTTGGTGCAAATGCTACTCCTGCAACTGCAAATACACAAGGCACACACAACGTACAATATAACGCAGTTGGCAAAAAAACCATTTCTTTAACCTTAAATAGCAATAATACATACAATAAAACCAAAACGGATTATATCCAAATCCTACCAGCAAAAAATCTCCCTTATACTTCAAATAATGGCGGTGATATGGAAACTGATTTAGAATTTGCAAATGAAGGTCTCGCAACGAGTTTTGGTTTTCAAAGAGGAAATTCTACGGTTACAGGAAAAAATGGCACTACAAGCGGTAGCAACGCATGGGTTACAGGTCTAACACAAACCAATTATCCCGATATGGCAGACCTTAAACTTTGGACACCAGAATTTAATTTTAGTGGAACAGGCAACTATACATTAAGTTTTAAAACAAAATTTGAAACTGAAAGTGCCTATGATGGTTTTATTGTAGAATATTCCACCAATAAAGGTAATACGTGGACACAACTTGGCACAAGCACTTCTGCAAATTGGTACAATGCCACAAAAGCAAATTCAGGCGGATTTGCCACAGGTACAGCATTTTTTTCTGGTTCTACTGCAGGTGCTTTTCAAACAAAATCTTTTAATGTGAGTTCGCTTATGGGTAATGCAAGTGTTGCTTTTCGTTTTGTGTTTAAATCTGATGAATCTGACAATGCAGCAGGTATTGCGATTGATGATTTTCAAATTGTTGCACCTGACAATACCGCTCCACTCCTTGTAAGCCTTCTCCCTGTGAATAATGCTACAAATGTCGCAGTAAATACAAACTTAGTCATTACGCTAAACGAAGACATACAAAAAGGTACAGGAAATATCGTTGTGAAAAAAGTATCTGATAATACCACTTTTGCAACCATAGATATCAATTCCGCAAATGCAAGTATTACCAATGCAACCGCTACAATTACCTTGTCAAATAACCTTGATTACACTACACAATATTATGTGGAAGTGGCAAATGGTGCTTTGAAAGACCTTGCTGGTAATAATTATGCAGGTTTTGCAGGAAATACTACATGGAAATTTACCACACAAGCAGATACACAAGCACCAATGATTACCACGCTTTTGCCTGCCAACAATGCAACCAACGTAGCCCGCAATGCAGATTTGGTCATTACTTTTAATGAAAATATTGCAAAAGTAACAGGCAATATTTTGGTTAAAAAAGTATTGGATAATAGCATTGTAGAAACGTATGATGTAACAACTTCCGCAGTAAATGTAAATAATGCAACTGTTACCATTGCCCGCAATAGTGCAATCCTTTGGGATTTTAGTACGCAATATTATGTAGAAATCCCAGCTACTGCATTCAAAGATTTGGCTAATAATGCTTTCGCAGGTTTTACAGGAACTACAAATTGGAAATTTACCACGCTTGCAAATACCACAAATGGCGGTGGCAATACAGGCGGAAATTCAGGTAACAATACACCACCAACAGGGGCAATCGTAGGCGGAAATGCAACGATTACAGGCTTACAAATTTATCCTATTCCTACAAGGGATTTTATAAATTTCAAAACCAATAATTTGATTTTTACCAATGTCAAAATCATGCTTTATGATGAAGCAGGTAAATTGATTTTTGAGAAAACGATTGATAAACTTTGGGATAATCGCTACAAAATTGATATTTCAGCTTTTGCTTCTTCGCTTTATCTCCTTAAAATAGAAAGCGACCAAGGGAAAATTGTAAAGAAAGTAGAAAGACTGTAAAATCTGAATTACAAAAAATTGAAATATAAAAATCTAAAATATAAAATTTGAAAATTTGTTGTATTTTCGTTACAAATATTTTTTAAATGTTTGTAACGAATGTGCCACAATAATAAAATCAATAAAATGGCAAAGAACATACATAGAAAATACCATAAACCGCAGCAAAAAGAGAATCAAGACCATAAAATCTTAAAACTTGATTGCAAATTTTTGTTAAAATTGGCTATTTTTTTTCCTATTTTTCTGGGGAGAAATATGTATTTAACCGTATTTTTAATGCTCAATATTATTTTGAATACGGTTTTAATTTCAATTTTAAATCCTAATTTTTTAAACGCACAAGAACTCCAAACAGCAAAAAACCATGTAAAAATTTTGAGTTCAAATCAATTTTATGGGCGTGGTTATGTAAAAAATGGACAACAAAAAGCCTCTGAATATTTGGTAGAAGAACTAAAAAAATTGGGTGTAAAATCCTTCAACAATGATTATTTTCAGCGTTTTACAATGCCTGTCAATACATTTCCTTCACCTATTTACCTCCAAATAAACAAAAAAAAATTGCGTGTTGGACATGAATTTATTGTAAGAAGCAACACCAAAACTGCCAAAGGTAAAGGCAAAATTTGTTATTTGGATAGCCTTTTTTGGGAAACTGAAAACAAAAATAACCCAATTTTTCTAAAAAAATATCCTATTTTTTCTACTGTTTTTTTGCAAAAAAAAGTAAATTTTATCCCTGTTTTTCATGCAAAATATGAAAAAAAAATAAAAGATTTACCTAAAAATTTATTAGAAATATTAGAAAAATCAAACATAAAAATTGTATTATTTGACAAAAAGCCTATTGCATCTGTTTCACTTTACCCTGAAAAAGAAAGCGTTTTTGAGGTGAAAAAGTCAGATTTTGAGGCGTGTTTTAATGAAAAATTACCAGATATAAACACCCAAAATAATGAAAATAATCCGAAAAATAGTTTAGAAAATGAAATAAATCATGCAAAATACGAGGTAAAATATGAAGTGAAAAACAAGTTTTTAGAAAATTATCCTTGCCAAAATGTGTTGGGATATACAGAAGGAACAAGCATAAAAGACAGTTTTTTGGTGGTTTCCGCACATTATGACCATTTGGGAGGCATGGGACAAGTATATTTTCCTGGTGCAAGCGACAATGCAAGTGGGGTAAGCATGGTATTATTGTTAGCAGAATATTTCCAAAAAAATCCCCCTAAACATAATGTAGTTTATATATTTTTTGGTGCAGAAGAAGCAGGAATTATTGGCTCTAATTTTTATGTACAAAATCCTATTTTCCCTTTAAAAAACATAAAATTATTATTAAATTTAGACCTTTTGGCAACAGGAAGTGAGGGATTTATGTTGGTAAATGGTACGGTTTTTAAAGATTTTTTTGATAAAATGGTGGCACTCAACAACAAAAAAAAAGCGGTTTCACAGGTAAAAGCACGTGGAAAAGCAATGAATTCTGACCATTATTTTTTCTCGGAGAAAGGTATTCCAGCTTTTTTTCTTTAT
This sequence comes from Cytophagales bacterium, assembly GCA_031425615.1. Classification (GTDB taxonomy): domain Bacteria; phylum Bacteroidota; class Bacteroidia; order Cytophagales; family Microscillaceae; genus JAAFIN01. The sequence continues at coordinate 22,078 of JANPJR010000176.1, read as the reverse complement.
ACAATGGGCGGAAAATTATATTACCATGATATTTATGATACTTTTGATACACTTCCTTTTGATAAATTTATGGAGATTTTTGGGTTGATTTGTGCATACTTTGAAGAAATGTAAAGGCTAATTTTTATCTTAATTTATTAGAGATTATACATGTTTTTTTACCAATTTTTTATTTTTATTATTTTTTAAACTTACTTATTTTTATGACTTATCAAGAAGTTACCATCAACATTGAAAATGATTTCCAAGAAATACTTATCGCAGAACTTACACAACTCGGTTATGATTCTTTTTTGGAAGAAGAAAACCTACTTAAAGCCTATATTTTAAAAGATAATTTTTTAACAAAAGATGTTACAGACCTTTTAGAATTGAGGACAAAATATGAGGGAATTTTTCAATTTTCTTATACACACGCACCACTTGCAGACCAAAATTGGAACGCACAATGGGAAGCGGATTATGCACCTGTTATCATTGGTAATAAATGTATTATAAAAGCACATTTTCACCAAATAGAACAAAAATATCCTTACGAAATTTGGATTACACCCAAAATGTCTTTTGGTACAGGACACCATGATACTACTTCACTCATGATTCAAACGCAATGGGACATCAATCACCAACAAAAAAATGTGTTGGACGCAGGCACAGGAACAGGCGTTTTGGCAATCATGGCAGAGAAATTGGGGGCGAAAAAAGTAGATGCATACGATATTGACGAATGGTCTGTAACTAATACACAAGAAAATATTCTCCTCAATGATTGTAAAAATATCAGCATACAACAAGGCATCATTACAAATGTGCAATTATTGGATAAATATGATATTATTTTGGCGAATATTCAAAGAAATGTCTTATTAGAAGAATTACAACATTATGCAAAACACCTTATCCAAAATGGTTTTTTATTGATAAGTGGTTTTTATGAAAAAGACGTAGAAACGCTTGTAGAAGAAGCCAAAAAACATGAATTAAATTATCAAAAACACATTATCCAAAACGATTGGGCGGTTGTGGTGTTTGAGAAAATATAAATTTTTAAGCTAAATTTGATTAAGTTTATTTTTTATTGTGATTTCTACATTTCTTTTATATCTGTGTTATGGAATATACTGAACAAGAAAAAATTATTAAATACATACAAACAGGCGTAGAAACTGATTTTGAATTAGCCCTCCAACTTTTGGATAATATTGATGAATTGCCTGATTTGGTAGTAGAAGAATTTAATAAATATGTGTTTAAATTGTCTGTTTTTGAAAAACTACCTGAAAAATATCTCTTGTATGTAGAAAATATAGATTTTAAGGAAAATAAATTGTCTGTTTTGCCTGAAAAAATATTTTCTTGTTTAAATCTAAAAAAACTAAACATTGGTAGAAACTTATTTGAGACTTTGCCTGATGATATAGGTGTTTGGCACAAATTGGAAAATTTTCAATGTTATACCAACCAACTTAAAACTTTGCCAAATACAATTCAAAATTGGAAAAATTTACGATTATTACATATTGCAGATAATTGTATGGTGGCATTGCCTGTGGCTATCTATGATTGCAAAAACATAGGATTGTTACATTGTTATCAAAATTATATTAGGTATATTTCTGATGACATTATGCTGTTGGACAAATTACACAATTTTTCTGCCAAAGAATATGCGCTGCCAACACGCATACAAGTTTCCCAAGCAGTTTATGATTTTTTGAGTAATGTAAGCCAAACGGATTTTTTTAGGCGAGGTTGGTAAAAAGTAAAGATTTCAATTTTTATTATTTGGTAAAAATTCATCTATAATCATTATTTTTTTTTAATTTATGCTCAAAAGAATCATTTTTTACGTTTTTCTCCTTGTTTCCAATGTGTGTTTTGGGCAAAATGATACATTGATATATAATAATAATAAAATTGATAATAAGAACTCAATAAGAAGCATTATTTTAATGCCAAATAAAGAGTTTGTTTATGGTTATGAGGGACTATCTTGTCGGATTTTTTATGATGAGGAAGTAACTGGAACTTGGGAAAAAAATAACGATAAAATTGTACTTACATATAAAAGTAATCAAGAAATTCAAAATGAAAATAAATATAAGGCTAAAGATTTTATAGTATTGGTATTAAAAGATAAAAATGGAAAACCTTTGTCTAACGTGGAAATAAATTGCTTTCTTTCCTTTAAAAACTGGTCTCCAAAGAAAAATAGGAGAAAATTCTCTTTATTGTCAGATGAACAGGGAAAAGTAGTTTTTCATGTTCATCAAGAATATGACAAAAAACGTGTAATCTGTATTATTAATTTTGGCAAAAAACAATTAAAAATAAATGTAGAAAATAACCAAAATTATGTAGAAATCACAGCAAAAAACACAGAAGAAAAAGGTTTTTCTATCTCAAAATCATTTTCAAATGAAATATTACCATTGGAAAAAACTTTATTTATACACAATACTTATTTGGTAAAAGGTGATAAACTATTGTATAAAAATACTGTATTTTCAGGAATTTATGATTGGCATTTTAGTTCATCTGATGACAAAAGAGAAGTTTTTGAAAGAGTTTATAAATAAATGTCGTAGTTTTTTTGTTTTTTATCTGTAAATCAAACCTTTTTTTTATTTTTTGCATCACTTTCTTATTTTTAAACTAATTCCACTCTACAAAAAAATGCTTTTTTCCATGACAGGATTTGGCGATGCCCAAACCACACACGAAAATTACACGATTACCGCAGAAATCAAAAGCCTCAACAGCAAAGCGTTGGATTTGGGTGTAAAAATGCCACGACAATTACCTTCCGAAAAAGAAATATGGGTAAGAAATGCCATAAAAGAACACTTAGAACGTGGGAAAATCTTTGTTCAATTAGAAATTATCAACAACGCACAAGCACAAACCAGCGTAGAAATTTGCCCTGAAATCGTGAAAACCTATATTACACAAGCCAAAAAAATAGCTCAAGAAACCCAAACAGATGACACAGGTTTGCTCGTGTGGGCATTGTCAATGCCTGATGCTACGCAAAGTATTACTGCAAACACCAAATCACAAGACGACAACAACCATATAGAAACCCAAAACCAAAAACTTTGGGAAATGTGCCAAAAAACATTTGAAATTGCCTTAGAAAAATGCAAAAACTTTAGACAAATTGAAGGAGCAGAACTCCAAAAAATGTTTGAAAACGCCATAAAAACCATTCAAACACTCCTCCAAAAAGTAGAAACACAAGACCCACAAAGACGCATACAAATACGACAACGTTTGGAAGAACGTTTAGGCGAAATCACAAGGCATGAATATTACGATAAAAATCGTTTTGAGCAAGAAATGATATTTTATTTGGAAAAATGGGATATTTCAGAAGAAAAAATACGCCTTGCACAACATTTACATTATTTTTTGGAAACTTTGGAAAGCAATGATGCAAACGGTAAAAAACTGAATTTTATCAGTCAAGAAATAGGGCGTGAAATTAATACGCTTGGCTCAAAAGCGAATGACGCACTCATGCAGCAATGGGTCGTAGTGATGAAAGAAGAACTTGAAAAAATCAAAGAACAATGCCTTAATATTTTATAATAAATCAATTAATAAATACAAAAAAGCCTTTTACAATTATTGTAAAAGGCTTTTTTGTTGTTTATATTTTATATTTCAGTTAAAAAATAATTTGTGAAAAATCGCCTAAATTCAAATTATTAGGTTTTTTTTGGTATTTTACAAAACTTCCTACCAAAGAATGTTCTGCATTTGTATTTTGGAGGACACTATCTTCTTGAATAAGGCTATTTTTTATAACAGAATTTTCTATAATGGTATTTTTGCCAATAGAAACATGTGAGCCAATGATAGAATTGATAATTTGGACATTTTCGCCAATAAATACAGGTGGAATAATGACAGAATTAATGATTTGGGCGGAAATGTGAATCAAATCTTTCTCATCTTTGATATAATCCAAATAACGTGTATTCGTATGCACCAAAGCCTCTTTATTGCCACAATCAAGCCATTCAGTTACAACTTCTGGGCGAATTTTCATGCCTTTATTTTTCATGTTTTCTAAGGCAGATGTGAGTTGAAATTCACCTTTTTCGTCCAGATTATTGTCCAATAAGTATTCTATTTCTTTGCAAAGATTTGCACCATCTTTGAAATAATAAATCCCAATCATTGCCAAATCTGTGATAAAGGTCTGTGGTTTTTCTACAAAAGCATTAATAAAACCATCTTTATCTTGGGTTACTACGCCAAAAAGTTCAGGATTATGTACTCTTTGTGTCCAGATAGTTGCTTCGTCATTGCGGTTGAGTGTAAAATCTGCTTTGAAAAGCGTATCTGCAAATGCTATTACAACTTCGCCAATAAGACACTGTTTAGCACAATAAATTGCATGTGCAGTACCGAGTTTTTGGTCTTGATAACAAATAATACCTTTTGCACCAACTTGTGAAGCAATCGCAAGTAGTTGAGTTTCAACCACTTGTCCAAAATCAGAACCAATAATAAAGGCAATTTCAGAAACATCTTTTTGACATACTTTTACAATGTCTTCCACAATTCTGTGCACCATTTGTTTGCCTGCTACAGGCAAAAGAGGTTTTGGAGTGGCTAATGTGTGGGGGCGTAAGCGTGTGCCTCTGCCCGCCATAGGGATAATAATACGCACTATTTTTATATTTTTGCTAAAATTTTTTAACTTAGTTTATGCCCAAAACCAAAAGAAACAAAGACAATACAAAATATTTAATTTGTTGAAATTTCCCTTTTGGGGATTAGGGAGTTTTTTAATTTTCTGCAAAATTAAGATAAAAAACTGAAAATCCTTTAATTTTTCTTATTTCATATTTTGTATTCTTTTGTGTTTTTATGCCATACAATCAAAGATATTATATATTTAAATAATTGTCTATCAATAGTTTAAAAGATATTATCATCAATAAAAAGACATCAATATAGGCGAGGATTAACCATTTTTTTCAATATTCTTTGAAACGACCTCAAAAATATGTGTGAGACGTTTTACATTATCATCAAGAGTAGCGAGGTCAGTTGCCAAAGCACTTTGTTCCAAAAATAACGCAATATCCGCCAATGAAGACATACCCATAAGTTTAAACGAAGATTTTAGTTTGTGTGCTATCGTTTTTACTTGGTTGCGGTCATGTTGTTGGAGTGATTGTTGAAGTTCTTGTATGATAGCAGGGGTTTTTTGTATAAACATATCCACCATTTTTTTTATCATTTCTTCATTATTGTCAAGTGTACGACTCAATATACTCAAATCGTATTTATAATCTTGTTGCGCTGTTTGTAAAATGCTTTGATTTTCTGATGTTTGATTTTTTGTGTAAGGTTGTTTCAAATTAAAATTATTGTTTATAGGTGATACATTTGTATTTGCGGTAAGTTGTTCAAAACGTGTATTTGTAGGGGCTTCTGCTTTTACAGTAGGCTTTCTAAAATGAAGCAACGCAGTATAAAGTTCATCAGCTTCAAAAGGCTTTGACACATAGTCATTCATGCCTGCGGAGATGTATCGCTCTCTTTCGCCTTTGAAAGCGTGTGCAGTAAGGGCAATAATAGGGACATCACTTTTGAGTTGATGCCTGATAATGCGTGTGGCTTCCAATCCGCCCATGATAGGCATTTGAATATCCATGAGTATTGCGTCATAATGATTGTGTGTAACTTTATCCACTGCTTCACGTCCATTTTCTGCAATATCAACAATAATTCCCCAGTTTTGGAGAATGGTGGTAGCGAGAAAACGGTTAATGTCGTGGTCTTCTGCGAGTAAGATTTTCATGTTTAGAAGTTGGTTTAGTGAAGTATCAATTTTTTGTTTTTTAGGGATTTCATTTTCCGAGCCAATAGGCAAATCAAGTTCAAACCAAAAAGTAGTGCCAATACTTCTTTTACTTTGCACTTGTATTTTGCCCCCCATAAGTTCAGTAAGCTGTTTGGCAATGGAAAGCCCTAAGCCTGTGCCACCAAATTCACGGTGTATGGTTTCATCTTCTTGTGTAAATTTTTCAAAAATCTCTTGTAACTTGTGTTCTGTAATGCCTTTTCCTGTGTCAATAATACGAAAAACTATTTTTTGGCTATTTTCTGTTGTTGCCATCAACATACATTCTATCTCAACACTTCCTTTATTGGTAAATTTTATAGCATTATTTACAAAATTCAACAATACTTGGTTTATTCGTACAGGGTCGCCTACTAAGATTGGTGCAATTCTTCTGTCAATTTCATAAAAAAGTCCTATACCTTTTTCCTCTGCTCTGTGTTTGAGCAACAGACAAAGCTGTTGTATGAGTGTTCTCAAATCAAAACCAATTTTTTCTAAGGTAATTTTGCCTGCTTCAATTTTAGACATATCTAAAATATCATTTACAATTACCAATAGATTGTCCATAGCAGATTTTATAATATCCAAATATTGTGTTTGTTGTGGGTCAATCTCTGTTTTTCGGAGCAGTTGCATCATACCACCCATTACGTGAAGTGGTGTGCGTATTTCATGGCTTACATTTGCCAGAAAAAGGTGTTTTGCTTGGCTTGCTTCTTCTGCCTTTTGCTTGGCATATTTGAGCATATCTGCTTCATATTTTCGTTGGTTAATGTCTTCTATGAGCATGATAACGCCTTGTATTTCTGTATTATTATTGTACCAAGGCTTAAATTCCCATTTTACCCATTTTGTTTCTGGGTCATCTTGGTTTGGTTTTCCAATAATAATTTTTTCTTCTTTTCTGCGTTCTGTGATGCCTTCTGATAAACATTTTTTTAAAATTTCAATCCAGTGTGCAGGATAATTAACGCAAATTTCTTGATAAGATTTTCCTAAAATATTATATTCTTTCAAATTATTTTCATGCAACCATTGCGAAGTACCAAGCACATAATTAAAATTTTTGTCAAACATCACCACCGAAGTAGGAACGGTATTGATAAACGAATTTAATTGTATTTGTTTTTTCAAAATAATATTTTGGGCATCTTGCCTGTCAGAAATATCTTTTGCAATAAAAACAAGATACTGATTTATATTTTCTGTATTTATGTTTCCTGTATTTTCATACCTCAAATAAATATATTGTGCAGATATTTCCACAGGAAAAATACGTCCTTTTGGCGTTATGTGTGCAGTTTCAGATACCAATAACTGTTTTTTTTGTAAATGTTGAACAAATTTATCCCATTCTGTTTGAGATTTAAAACTTGTATTTACATCTCTTACGTTGCTATTCAAAAGTGTAGAAATTGTATAACCAAAATGCGAAGATGCTTCTTGATTGACAAAAATAATTTTGCCTGTTTTATCTGTTATGCAGATAGCATCATGAAACTGGTGTAACCACGTTTGCAATAATAAATATTCTTTTTCTGTAAAAATACGATTTTGAATTGTCGCGGTGGTAGTTTTTTGGTTTTCAATTTCTGTATTTTCAATTTCTGTATTTTCAATTTTTATATTCTCAATTCCTGTGTTTTCATTTGTTGCCAATGGTTTTTCTGTGTTTTCGTCATTTATTTTTATTGAAAAGTTTGATTTTTGCGTTGGTTTTGATCCTTGTGTGTGTTGTAAATTTTTAGATTTTAAACGTTTATATTTTTTTTTGATATGGTCTAATTTTATGAAATTTTGTAAAATATTTCCCCAATTTTGGATAATGGGATTAATCACATTCAAAAAATGCTTTTCTGTTGATTGTAAAGTTTGGGTTAAAAAAATTTTCAAAAAAAGATGTTTTCCCATTGTAAATATTATCAATGCAGGAGCATCTACATGGAAAAAACATTGGCTAAAATCCACATTTTCTTTTGTGATAGCCAAATAACTATTTTCATTTTTGAAATAGGAGGTTATATTGTCTGAAAAAACAATACTTGTACCTTTTTTGATATAATCTACCGAAACATTTACAAGCGTGTAAACGTTTTTTACGCTATTTTTTTTATTTTTCAAAAAATTATTTTTTACCCAAAGCTCATGGCATTTGATAGGCAAATGCTGTTGTAATATAGCGAATACCTCTACGAGATTATCATCAATATTTTGCCCTTTTTGTGTGCTAAGGGCTAATGCTAAAAGAATTTCATTCATTTTATAACAACTGATAAAGTTGTAGCAAGCGTGCCATAACATTTAAACCAATAAAGAAATATAATAAAAAATATCCCCTTTAAACTTGCTTGTAAGTTTAAATATTTAATTTTAATTTTCCTAAAATACAAGCAAATATCTATGTTTTTTTACAAAAAAACCTTTACCCTTGTAGTGTAAAATAATCAACCAAAAATCCCATTTCGTCCAAGCCTTCTCCCAAAAACGAAAAAATCGTTTAGCCCAAGATTTCAGTCTTGGACTAAACCGTGTGTGTTTTTAGGAAGACTGGGAAGAAATGGGGATTCAAAAATTCCTTTGTGTAAAAATAAAACTGTTGATAATATCATGTTTTTCTTGAATGCTTTTCCTTTTTTTTTCAATTTTCCAAATAATTTCTTTTTTTGGCAAATCCTTAAAATTACACATTAAACAATAATTGCCACACTCCCTAAGATAAATTTCCTCATTATTGAATATAGTAAAAAAATCAAGTTTATCATATCCACTTTTTTTATTCAAAATAATAATTAATTGAAAATTATTATTTTTATAAAATACACCTGACCCATCAGAACTGTATCCCCAATTATATTCAAGCCAAATTTCTTTTATGTCAAGTAAAATAGTGTCATTTATTTTCACTATTTTATTTTTAGAAATATACTCAGCTTTGAACACATTCATTTTTTTTGAATCTTCTATGTCTGAAGAAACTTGCCCACCATAAGGCACACAAGAATATATAAAGAGTAGGAACAAATGACAAAAATATTTCATAATTTTTCTTTAATTGTTTTTGGTTCATAATTAGATTTTTTTCCTACCAATATCAAATCTACCATCATCAAAATAATCAGATTTGAGAGGTAATAAATTTTATGCCTGTGTTGGTGTTTTGTTTTGTGTATTTCGCTCAAAAAACGCATCACAAGTCGCAAATATGACATCTCCCTTTTGGACTGGAACACTTTTCCACCAACCCAAAAGCTATGAATAAAAATGGTTTGCATTTTGCAAGTGAAACACTTACAATTTTGTAGGTCGTAGCTAAAAGCTACGAACAAAACATAACACTATGAGCAAATGGGGCCATTTTTTAAAATGGAAGACTGGGACGAAATGGGGTATAAATAGTTTCATGCAAAAAGCTCAATCATCTACGCCTGTCAACACAATTTCCACTTCATAAAGTTCTCTTACATACTTTTGATAATAAACATAATAAGTGCCATTTTCCAAATTAGAAAAATCTAAACGCCTTTGATTTTTGGGAGTATCATCATTTTTTATACCCATGATACGATTGCCATAATTTTTAACAACATAATCATAACTTTCGCCATATTGATTTTTTTGTATTATTATCTCAGCAGATTTATCGTACACTCCAATAATTATGGTCTGATAATTCAGGAAACTCCAACAATAACTTATTATTTTTTTTTGAACGTTTTATTAAATATGAATTTACTTTATCATAATTTTTCATCTTTAGTATTGAGGAGTCTTTTTTAACAAAAAAAGTATCCCTTTTAAAAGGAAATTTGTAGTATATTTCCCCACCTTTGTTATATAAGATGCTTTTTTTGAAGTTGCCTAAACTATCAAACTCATACCAAATACTATTCTTAAAACATTCATCACTCACAGAATAAGTTGTATCTTTATATCTTTGATAATTTTTATCCCAAAACTTGCAATCATATTGCCCAAGTGTTTTTATGTTACCATTTGGATAATATTCTTTAAATGTTCCATAATAACAAGTATCTACAAGCATTGTCGTGCCTAAATCGCTTATGTATAAATAACAGCCCCCCAATACAAAATTTTTAAGTGTATGTATATTGCCATTTGGATAATGAGCAATATCCTGTTTTAAAAGTTTGCTTGGTACATTTTGTGCATTTAATTTAAAAACACCACAAAAAAAATTACACAAAACAACAAATATAAAATTAATGGAAATTTTCATAACCGCTTTATGAGAAAGTTATTTTTTACTTTTGTACTTACATTTTTCTAAACACTAACAACGAATTAAAATGCTTTGCATTTTGCAAGTGAAACACTTACAATTTTGTAGGTCGTAGCTAAAAGCTACGAACAAAACATAACACTATGAGCAAATGGGGCCATTTTTTAAAATGGAAGACTGGGACGAAATGGGGACTATTAATCTAAATAAACTTTGATATTTCTTTTTTTTTGCTCAATTTTTAACTTTTCTTTGTCGATAGGATTATTTCCTAATCTTATAATTTTTAAATTTTTGGGTAAATTATCAAAATTCACATAATTTATTTGATTGTTATTTAACCATAAGTCTTTGAGCCCATCCATTTTTTTTATACTTGGTGGAATTTTACCCAATTTAGCTTCTATAGATAAATCTTCTATAGTCGTCGTAGGGTTTGAAAAAATTATATCTTCTATTTTATTTTTCTTTTGCCATTCATCAAAATGTATTGTTATACTTTTCAAATTTCGATGATTTTTAATAATTACTTTTTGTGATAAATTACAATTGATAATCAAAAGCCTTTTTAATTTAGTCAAATATTCAAAATCAAAATTCGCATGAGATAAAGAATCATTTCTTTTTATCCAAAGACTTTCTAAATTTTTAAATAAAGTTAAACTATCAAGTTGTATATTGCCTGATACAGTCAAACTTACTATTTCTTTTTTTTCATTTAAACCATAAGAAACACGTGTTATTTTACGATCCCACCTATCATAAAATTGTCCATAAATTTCATTGTACTTTTTAATGTCTTCACTGATTATCTTATTTTCAGATATCAAATTAACATCACCTTTTGTTTTTACATTTTTTTGTTTTTGTTCACAATTTACTGATAAAGCAAACAAAAAAATAATAGCTATTTTTTTTACCATAGTTCTTAAAATTGATATAAGCCTCATCATTTTTTAATCGCAAGTTCTCTTTTTCCTTCGTTGATTCCTATGACAATTCCAAATTTTTTTTTGATAAATTTTTAAGAATTTTAAAAATAATTATAAATTTTTTACCCTTGTTAATGTTTAAAAAATGCTTGCACAACCGCAAGAATAGCACAAAACCCAACATGAAAAACCAATTTTTTTACCATTACGTAAGTTTGTGTGCATTTTTGTCACCAACAAGTCAGCGAAAGTCTTGCGTGTAGTTGTTGGTGACGAAAAATGTATTTTGCTTTTGGAAGTTATTTTTTACTTTTGTGCTTACATTTTTCTAAACACCGACAACGGAAGAAAGAACAAAATTATTATTTTAAATAAATAAAGAAACTTTTTAGGTGAACACTGGGATCTGAAACACGTTTACCTCTTTTTAAAACATTTAATTTTATTTTTTTTGGAGGGGTAGATAATTTTTCAAAGGTTATACAACAACCACCAGAAGAACAACCACCTCTGTAATATTCGGGAATATCTGCAGTTGCATCTAAATCAATTCCCTTGGATTTTTTATTTAGATGAATGTATAAATTTGTTAGATTTTCAATTTTATAGAATTCAGCTTTTCCATCCATGCTATACCCCCAAGTGTATTCAAGTCAGATTTCTCTGATGTCCAAAGTAATAGTATCATTGATTTTTATGATTTGATTTTCAGGCTTGTATTCAGCAATAAAAACACCTACTTTTTTTGAATCTTCAACATTAAATGATGATTGTGGTCCGTAAACGATACCACAAGAAGTCAAAAATAATAACAGCACACAATAGATTAATTTCATCTTTTTTATTGGAAAAATACATTTGAATTTGGTATTACTCTCCAGGTTTTGGGTCTGGTTTTACGTTTATAGGGTTTTGACTCGTTGGAGTTTGACTTTTTACCCTTGCTAATGTTTAAAAAATGCTTGCACAACTGCAAAAATAGCACAAAAACCAACATAAAAAACCAATTTTTTTTATCATTACGTAAGTTTGTGTGCATTTTTGTCACCAACAAGTCAGCGAAAGCCTTGTGTGTGGTTGTTGGTGACGAAAAATGTATTTTGCTTTTGGAAGTCATTTTTTATTTTTGTGCTTACATTTTCCTAAACACTAACAACAGACAAAAAGGTTGTTTTATTTCGCTCTTTTTATTTGTATTACAAAATATTATTTTGTTACAACTTTTTTCTACAAAGTTATGACTAGAGGAGTTTTAAAATAATTTTTAATCTATAATCTTTCATTTTTCTCACGATTCCGTAAAATCCAATCCTGCACTTGGTTTCTTTTTTGTCCATGGTTTTTTTGGTTCTTTGTCTGCCATTCTCACGATTTTTGGATAAAAACGTGCCACAACATCAACCAAATCAGTTTGTGCGTGCATTACTTGGTCAATATCTTTGTATGCCATAGGTGCTTCATCAAGGTCAGCACCAATAAGCGTAACGCCATACTCCGCCAACATACGTTTGAGGTCTGAATCTGTAATATTTTTGAAGGCTTGTGTACGTGACATTTGCCTTCCTGCACCATGCGAAGCAGAATAAAGACTTGATTCTTCGCCTTTTCCCTTTACCAAACAACCCGCAGAAGTCATAGAGGCAGGAATAATCCCCCATTCACCTTTTCCCGCAGGCGTTGCACCTTTGCGGTGTGTGATGACTTCACGACCATCTTTTAGGGTTTGTTTCCAAGCAAAATTATGATGATTTTCTATCATTTTTACAGGTTGCATACCCAATGCCAACGCCATACGTTTGTGTATATGGTGATGATTGGCAGAGGCATAATCACCAGCCAAGTGCATACCAACCCAATATTCTTGCCCTTCTTGCGTGTTCAAATCCAACCAAGCAAGATGTTTTGCTTCATCAGGTAATTTAGTTTTTGACATGGCAATTTTTGAATATTCACCTGCAATATTTGCCCCTAATCCACGAGAACCTGAATGTGAAAGCAACGCCAAATATTTACCCTCAGGCAAATTAAGTTCTGCATCAAATTGCAAAATATCCACATAACCCCATTCTACAAAGTGGTTTCCTGTACCAGACGACCCCACTTGTCGCATAGCAGTTAATTTCAAATCTCTAATAAATTTGAAAGATTGCCAGACATCACGGTCAAAAAGTTCATCTTCCAAAGGTTTTTCAAAACCCTGTCCTGTACCAAAAACTGAATTTTTTAATAAATGGTTTTTCAATTCTTGGGTTTTGGTGGATAAAACGGTAGCATTCACAGGAAAAATAGACATGCACATTCTACATGCGATATCTACGCCTACCGCATACGGAATGACTTTATCGCCTTCTGTTGCAAGCACGCCACCAATAGGGAGTCCATAACCATGGTGTGCATCAGGCATCAATGCCCCTGCCACGCTGATAGGCAAACGCATAGCGATATTCATTTGCCCCAATGCACTTGGTTCAATGTATTCTTTGCCAAAAATTGGGTATGTTGGTGTTTCAGTTTTGAGTTCAAAACCCTTTTGTTCTTGTCTTACAAGGGCGTTATTGGGTTGTAATTGGGTAACTTTTTTTGCCAATTCTCCAAAAATTTCATTTTCATAATATTGTTCTGGATTATCCAAAAGGTCGGTAAGCAATATTACAACATTATTTTTGCTCATTTTTTTTTGTGTAACCAATGGTTTTGTGATTTGTCCTATCATTTTGATAAGGTCAATATGGTAAAAACCAATTTTTTTATAATCTGTATTGTCGAGTTTTTTGCTTCGTTTCATATTTATTTTTTTGAAAAGTTTTAATTTTTTATGATGCAAAGTAAAAATAAATCTACGCATAACATTTGCGTAGTTTAATATTTTGCAAGTTTTTTTACAAAAAAATCTATTTTTTTAATGAAAACCAAAAAAACGCAAATTCAAATAGCTGAATTTGCGTTTTTTATATATTATTACTTAAAAACTGGTAGCTAATTAACTGACAAGTTAAGTTATTTCAGTTCATAAAATGTATCTTTTTCATAACGTTTCAAAAGACCGCTTACCGAAAGAATCCCATTGCTAAAATCTACGCCTGTTTCCAAAAAACGAATAGTGCCATGTGGTGCGAAGTGCATAGCCACGATGATATTGGTTTTGTGCAATAGAATACCTTTGTGGTATTTGAACTCATATTTTTTGATGTCAATCAATTCTTCATACATTTTGATAAGTTTGTGCATGAGTTCATCTTGTTTTTCACAAGAAAGTGGGAATTGATAGCCCATTTTTTGTGCAAGGCTGGGCATGATTTGGTATTTCCCATAAGTTACGTTGTATGGGTCAACAATTTGGCATTGAAATCTACTTTCTTTTTCAGCTATCAAGTGAAGCAGTTTGCTATAATCATACTGCATTTCTACAAAGAATAATGCTTTTAAAATGAGTAAATAAATCATAAATATAGGGTATTAGTAAAACCATTTTGTCCTTTTCGGGAGGATTATTTTCAGATTGAAAATATTTTTGAGCATTTTTTAACTAATTTATGGCTATTTTTTAATAATTTTATAAATAAATTTATATTTTTTAAATTAAATAGTTCAATATTTGAGCTAAAAATTTCTCTTACACAAAAGTTATGGCATATTCAAGTTTTTTCAAAAGTCAAAAAGACGATTATCAAAAATTGAAAATGTGTTTTTTTGGCGTGTAACCGAAAAAATTAAATAAGAGATGATTTCAAGGGTTTATTGGAATATGAAAAACGCAAAAATTGTTATTTTTGAATTATATGATATTTCGTAACTTTTGTGTTTGAATATTGTTGTATTTGATATTATAAACAGTATTTATCAATGGATGATATAAATACTAAAACAACAAGTGATAAGTTAGAAATTTGCGTTTTTTTAGGTAAAATGCTGACTCTGCAACATTCAATAACACAGATAACATTTCCCTTAAATGAATCTGTAAGTTGAGGCGTATTTTTTTACTTTTTGTAAAGTGTTTCTTTGATTGAAGAAACACTTTAACTAAAAAATAATATTGTACCTGGGATCGGAGTCGAACCGATACGAGTGTAACCTCATTGGTGTTTGAGACCAACGCGTCTACCAATTCCGCCACCCAGGCAAGATTTTATTATATCTTTTTGTTTTAAATTGGTGTGCAAATATAGCCCTATTTCATTGAGATTTCCAAATTTTTTTAGAAAAAAAGTAAAAAAAATCAAAAAAATCTTATTTTTCTTAGAAAAGTACAATTTTTCTGGTAAAAAATAATAAACGTTTGTATAATTTCTTAAAAAATCAAAGATTTTCCAAGATAAAATATAACAAAAAATTGAAGCATTTTTTTTTATGAAATTTTATTCTGTATTTATAACATATAAATTGACACACAAATTAACATTTTTTTGTAATTTACATATATAAACTTTGCTTTGGGAACTCAAAATGAGTTTTTAGTATGATTTTTTTAATTTTAAATTATTTTTTTAGTATTTTTTTAAAACAAAATAATATTTTTAGTTTCTTATTTTATAAAAACTTTAAGTGTGTTCTGTATCAAGTCAAATAAAAAAAATAACCCAACCAAAATATGATTCTGATTAGATTATTAGGTTTTTAATTGTTTATTTTTTTATACGCCATTTTGTTTTACGGTGATTTTTCCAATTATGCGTATTTTTTCTAATTGTTGCATTTATAGTTTCATATCCATGTGGAAAGCAATATGGGCAACCCATATCGTCTACAAAACGGGCAATTTTTATGTTAGAAATTTTTGGTGGGAAGTAGGTAAATCCAAATTCATCAATACCAAACATTTTTTTGAAAATTTTATTTTTTTTCATGAAATACACTTTTTTAAGTTAAAAAACTTAATGTAGTGTGCCTTTCATGATGCTTTTTTTGATAATTTCTTTATTTACGTTTGCTATATTTTTTTGCATAGTTTTTTGTGTATTTTTTTTTAAAAACCCAAATTCATTTTTAAAAACAATTCTCTAAGTTCAAAAAATCCATTTCCTTCTCTGTATGTATCACAAATATTTCTAAAATAAGCATCTTGTAATTCTGCTAAATTTTCTAAAACTTTGGCTTTGACAAGGGGATGTTTTGTAAAAATTTCGTGAATATTTGCTTGTGGCAACACATACAAAACTGCACCTTTTTCTTGTGCAACTGCATTAAAAATACGTGTTTGATGGTGTAGGAGGGCATTGTCACCAAAAGAATTATACTTAGAAAGTTGTATAATATGTTCAAAATTTTGGCGAATATCCACATTGATTTCTACTTCACCCTCCACAATCAAATACAATGCTTGACTTGCATCACCCCTAAAAAAAACAGCTTCATTTGGAGTGTAATTTCGGGTGTGTAAAAAAGGCAAAAAATAGCTTTTTTCTTCTTTATTCAATGATTGAAAAAGATTTACATTATTCAAAAAAACTAATTTTTCTTCTTCTTTTGTGTTATAATGACGTTTGAACCATTGCATAAAAAAGTTTGCAAACCAAGCCCCTAACCCCCAAAGGGGAACAAATGCAAATTACTACAAGGCAAGACTTAAAGGTTAAAAGTTTGAAAATTTGAAAAATTTAAGACTGTTTATTGTCCTTTTATGTTAAGGACTATTTTTTCAGTATTAGAAATTAACGGTTTTTTTAGTTTAAGGCTGTTTATTCTCTTTGATGGTTAGGGACAACTTCCCCCAACAACGTTGCAGCACTACAAGAATTAATTTTCACGTGTGCATATTGTCCTTTTTGGAGGTTTCCTTTTGGAAAAATAACCACTTTATTTTGGGAATTTCTACCCATAAGATAATCCTCAGAGCGTTTGCTTACACCTTCTACAAGCACTTTAAACGTTTTTCCGACATCTTTTTGGTTGCGGAGTAGAGAATGTGCTTGTTGTAGGTTAATAATTTCTTGCAAACGTTTTTTCTTCACTTCTAAGGAAACATCATCTTGTAGATTTTTGTGTGCGGTTGTATTTGGGCGTTCAGAATAATAAAACATATACCCAAAATCGTAATGCACCGCTTCCATAAGTGAAAGCGTATCTTGGTGTTCTTGGTCAGTTTCACTACAAAAACCTGCAATCAAATCCATAGAAATACCACAATCTTCGCCCAATACTTCTCTGATTTTGGCTATTCTTTGTAAATACCATTCTCTTGAATAACCTCTATTCATGAGTGATAATATGCGTGTATTGCCACTTTGAGCAGGCAAATGAATATAATTGCAAATATTTTCGTATTTTGCCATCGTATAAAGTACATCATCAGTCATATCTTTTGGGTGCGAAGTAGAAAACCTTACACGCAAATCGGGGTGAATGAGGGCAACCTTTTCTAATAATTGTGCAAAATCTACTACTTCAATCCCTGTCAAATCTACACCTTTTTTGACTGCTTTTTTTTCTGCCAAAATAGAAATTACATCAGGATTAGAACTCCACAAATACGAATCTACATTTTGCCCCAAAAGTGTAACTTCTCTATACCCTTTATCAAACATATCTTGCGCTTCTGCCACGATAGAATGTGGGTCTCTGCTACGCTCACGCCCGCGTGTAAAAGGCACTACGCAAAAAGAACACATATTGTCGCAACCTCTCATAATAGAAATAAAGGCACTCACACCGTTAGAATTGAGCCTTACAGGAGCAATATCTGCATAGGTTTCGTCTCTTGAAAGGAATACATTTACGCCTTTTTCGCCATCTTCTGCTTCGCCTACAAGTGCAGGCAAATCACGATAGGCATCAGGGCCTGCTATAATATCTATTACTTTTTCTTCTTCCAAAAGTTTGGTTTTTAGGCGTTCAGCCATACAACCTAAAACACCTATTTTGATATTAGGTTTTTTCTTTTTGAGGGCGGTAAGGTGTTGCAATCTATGACGAATTTTTTGCTCTGCATTGTCCCTGATAGCACACGTATTAAGCAATACCAAATCTGCATCTTCTGCGGTGGTTGTGGTATCAAAACCATTATCAAGCATAATAGAGGCTACAATTTCTGAATCTGCAAAATTCATCTGGCAACCATAACTTTCTATGTATATTTTTCGGGTTTTTCCTGTGTTGCTATCAGGCGTAATGCGTGGCGTATCTAATGGCGTTTCTGTATTTGGGGTAATAATGTCAATATCTGTGATAAGTGTTGTCATATTTTTTTTGTAAATTTTATATTTTTTTGCAAAGATACAGAAAAAGCAAGATTTTTAAAAATGAAAAAAACAGCTTAAAAATTTTATATTTTGAGTTATTTTTGCTTTTTTTTAAACGGGTTTTTATTTTTTGTGAAAAGTAGTTTCATGATTCATTTAGTTTTAGTTTAATGTTTTAAGGTATTTTTGCGTTTTTTAAATGTTTTTTTTATTTTTGTAGGAAATAAGTTATTTTAATACAATATAAAATGAGTTTTCAACTAAATAAAAATTTGGGTAATTGGTTAGCACAACTCAATGGAAAGATTGTGGATAAAATATTTCAAGTTGATTTCAATAAAGACAGAGACGAAGATATTTATTTACCTTGGATTTTCTTTATAACTTTCTCAAATTTTGATAGATTTTTAGAAATTGAAGGTGATTTTGATGGTAATCATATAAGAATAAATCTTTATGATAATTCAACACTTGGTAACAAGTTAAAAGAAAATAATTTCCCTGATGAACCAGATTGTTGGCGTGTTTATAACACAAATAAAAATGAAATGCTTGGTCAATTATTAGGGCAAAAAATTGAGTTTATTGAATATGGTATCAATAAAGACGGATTTGAAATAAATGGAACTACAATAAAAGGGCAAAAAGATGTTTTTAACTTTATAAAATTCTATTTTATAAATTTCAACATAACAATTTTTGAAGGTCATGCCACAGGCTTAGAAGTATCAGATGACAAAAATGTGAGGCTAAATTTTGCAGAAACATTTGAGGTTTTTAATACAAATTTATCAAGTTAAAAATATTAAGCAAGAAAAAACTAAGTTGATTGTTTCTCAAACCCCCATTTCGTCCAGTCTTCTACCAAAAACGGAAAAAATCGTTTAGTTCAAGAATTCAGTCTTGGACTTTTTTTTCCGAAAGCCCTGACTTTCAGAATAGTAGGCACAAGTCAAACTTGCACCAAACTACTACCTTTTTTTAAAGTGGAACACTTGGACAAAATGGGGACAAAAAACTATCTCACAATTAAAAGTAAATTAGTCGTTTTTTGTTTTTCATATAAATGGTCTATTGGGGAGTAATCTTTGATAGGATTTCCTCGTAAATATGCAACGTGTAAACTGGTAATATGTCTTAATGGTTCTATACTTGACACATTACAAGAAAAAAACTGTAATATTTCAAGCATTTTTAGGTTTTTTATTGGTGTTAAATCAGAAATATTTTTACAACTATGAAAAGTCAAATTCTTTAATTTTGAACAGGCTTGTAACCCTTCTAATGATTGACAAGACGTGTGAGAAAAACTAAGATATTCAATATCTTTGAAGTTTTCAACGCCTTTGATACTTCTAAAACTTTTGCTGTTATAAATATCTATATAACGGATTTTTTTTAAATGGCTTATTTCTTCAAATGTTGTTAAATCTGTATTTATATCCATCAATATTAATTCCTCAAGATTTATTAATTTTTGTAATGAATGAGCGAATTTTAAAATTCTTTTATGCCCATTGGAATTTTCATTACTTGTTAAACCTAAATATTTTATTTTTGTTAAATCAGATATAGGTGCCATATCAATTTTATGATTCAAATTTAGGTGCAAACCTTCAATGTTTTTCAACGATCTCAAAACCTGAATATTTTTTATTTTCTTGCCTTTCAAAAATAAATGTGTAATATTTTTGAGTTTAGAAAATTCCTCAATACTCTTTGTTGAACTTTCAATACTCACGTTGGCTAAATTGAGTAAATTTTCTACACCTTCCAAGGATTTTAATTTATTATCAACAGCCCTTAAATAAGTTAAATTTGATAGTTTTTTTATACTTTTCAATGATTTAACTTTATTTTTATCAATATCCAAGTATTTCAAATTTGATAAATTTTCTATCCCCTTTAACGACCTCAATTTACCATCTGAAATTCTCAAATATTCTAAATTTGATAAATTTTCTATCCCCTTTAACGACCTCAATTTACTATTTGAAATTTCCAAATATTCTAAATTTAATAAACTTTCTATCCCCTTTAACGACCTCAATTTACTATTTGAAATTTCCAAATATTTTAAATTTGATAAACTTTCTATACCTTCAAAAGAACTTAGTTTATTATAACCAATATATAAATACACTAAATTTGATAGTTTTTCTATTTCTTTTAAAGATTTTAAATTTTTCAAAATCACCATGCAAAACTTTTAAATTAGTCATGGTTTCTATTTTTTTTAAGTCATTTCCTTCTTCAGATGACAATTTTAATACAATTACTTTTTCAGGGTTTTCCAATGCCTTTTTCCATGAAGTATAAATTTCATTTTCATGTACTATGTTTTTTATACTACTGTCTGCCTCTGTTGAAACGAAGTCAATATTTTTTTGAGCAAAAATAATTTTTGTCAATCCAAAAAATATTAGTAGGCTAAGGAGTTTTAATTTCATATTCTTGTGATTATTTTTTTTGTCCGTTGTTGGTTTTTAGAAAAATGTAAGCACAAAAGTAAAAAAATAACTTCCAAAAAGCAAAATACATTTTTCGTCACCAACAACCACACGCAAGACTTTCGCTGAATAGGTATTCAATTATCTTGAAGTATTATTTCGTATATATCCCAACCATAAAAATGATTATTATAGATATAATACCTTCCATTTTTTAATGTAGAAAGATTTACATAAATATCACCTTTATTATTAACTTGTTTACCAAAATCCCTATCATAATATTTAAAAACCATCATATTGTCATTTTCAAGTTTTTTAGAAATAGAGGTTTTTTCTTCCATCAAAAAATCATACCTCTTATCTGACACATACCAATAATGCCAATAACTTACCTTGAAAAAATCAAGTAATAAACAATGATTATTTATTGTCCTTTTGATGAGATATGATTTTCCTGCTCCATATCTATACTCTTTTATTTTAAATATTGTAGAATCGCCTTTAGCAACCAACGTATCCTGTTTTAGATTATATTGCACAGTAATGCCTTCCCAACCACAATTATAGCGTGTATTTGAAATCAAACCACCCAAAGTATCAAATCTGTACCAAATACCTGTTTTAAAACAATCATTTTCATACTCTTCATGTTCACATTCAAAAGAACGGTCAAAATTAAAAGGCAATAGTGTATTAACATTAGGTAATTTGCAATCGTATTGTCCAAGTGTTTTTAAAATACCATTTGGATGATATTCTTTAAAATACCCATAACGACAAGTATCTACTTTTATTCTTTCATAACTATTTATTACCAAAGTACAACTATCCGCAAGAAAGTCCTCTATAGTATTTACTTTACCATCAGGATAATAAGTAGTTTCTTGTCTAGTTTTATTTTGTTTTATAGTTTTATTTTGTGCTATTGTTTGCACTACAAAAAAAACTATAATTATAATCACAAATAATATTTTTTTCATTGTTGAGTAACTATTTTTTTGGTGCTAACAAATCTTTACGAATTGTATTTGCCCGTTGTTTGTGTTTAGAAAAATGTAATTACAAAAGTAAAAAATAACTTCCAAAAGAAAAATACATTTTTCGTCACCAACAACCACACGCAAGACTTTCGCTGACTTGTTGGTGACAAAAATGCACACAAACTTACGTAATGCTAAAAAAATTGGTTTTTTATGTTGGGTTTTGTGCTATTCTTGCAGTCGCGCAAGCATTTTTTAAACACCATAGGAATCCTTTAGGTTTGCATTAAAAAACAGAGGTGAAAAAATGTTCAAAAAAATAACTAACTTTTCACGTCATTCCCACAAGCAAGCCTTATAACACCAACTAAGAATATTTTTTTTGATATGTCTTTTCCGTTGATGGAAGGTTGCTTGTGTTTTTTTCAG
>JANPJR010000175.1:0-14775 GCA_031425615.1 Cytophagales bacterium | reverse complement strand
ATTTTGGTTGAGAGGGTGATTTTGTCATTTTCTCTCAAAAATCTTGGCATATTTGGGGTTACCATCAATGTTTTTTGGGTTACAAGACTTTTTTCTGTAAGTGCAAATTTCAAATCTTTTGTGTGAGCAAAACCCAACATTCTCCAACGAGTCAAAGTTTCTGGAATGGTAAAATTGATGAGAATATCGCCATTTGCATCTGTCATCAAATGGGGCAAGAAAAACGCAGTTTCAGAGAAATTTGTGCGGGCTTTGATGCCTGAAAGATCAACATTTTCTGATTTTTTTAAAAAACTAAAATCTGTGCTATATCGTGGTATTCCAGTATTTATTTCTGATAAATTTGTTGCGTCTGAGAAAGGTATGAAATTCCTAAAAGCCACACCTTCTATTTTTCCTTGCATTGCCCTATCAAATGACTGCAAAGGTAAATTTTCTATATAATTACCTGTTATTCCTGCTATTGAGCCAGAAATATGATGTCCTCTATTGGTAGGGGCATATCCAGTAATAAGAACCTCACTACTTTCATTATCAAAATTATCTTCTGACATAAAAAGATAATAATAATCATCATAATATCGAGGAAATAATTGCCACAATAATATAATTAATGAAGGCTTAAAAAAATAATCCACATTAAATATTTCTTTTTGGGGGTTTGATAAAGTTTCGAATTCCTCATTTTGTGAAGTGGTATTTTTCCATTCATACCCATAAATCGAATATTGATGAGGTATATCAAAACTAAAATTATTTTTTTTAAATTGGTCTAATGACGCATCATACAACGTAGCAACCATTTCAGAGGCAATTTTTTCGCCTTTTTTACCTTTTAGCCTTATACGCCATTGGTCTTTTTCCCCTGGTTCAAGTTTGTCCCTAAAGGTTTCCCAAGTAATGTCTATTTGGCGTTCAGGGTCTTCCACTTTGATTATTATTTTTTTTGAGAAAAAAACGTTATGCCTTACCAAATAGAAAATAATTTGGTGTTCGTTTTCTTCTTTTGACAAATCAAATGAAATATTTTTTTGTTCTTCTGAAAGTTTTATAATATTGTTTTCTTGTACTTTTCCTCTTGCTAAAACAAGGTAACGCACAAAAATATCTTTTTCGGTAGTACCTAATAAAATATTGACTTTATCGCCTTTTTCTGTTTTGGTATTTATATTTTCTGCAAAAAATAGGATTGGAAAAGCACATTTTTTGCTTTCAATATGGTGATACGCAAAAAAAGTTTCATAAACTTGTTTTTCCGTATTTTTTTGGTCATTTTCTACCTCCAACACCACTTTATACATACCCGCTTTTATATCTTTGAAGTTATTTTCAGGCATGGAATAATCTCCTTCAAAAGAAATAATTTTTTCCAAAAAAAGGCTGTCTATTGTTATATTTTGTTTGCGGTGCAAATGATTATATGCATCATTTGGGAGGTCTTTTTCCCATTCTTCTTTGGTATAAATTGGTTTTGTAATATCTCTCGCATCATTTTGAGGGCGTAGTATTTGATTTTTAATTTTTAATTTAAAAATTTTTAATGTTGTTTTTACTTTTTGTCCTTGCCCGCTTGTATTTTTTGCAGAAAGAAACATATTTATTTTCTGGTTTGAAAAAATATCGTTTGCTACCTTCACATTCAATACAAGCGATTTCATGCTGACAAATAGTTTTAGTTCCTTTGATTGTGTTTCTCCATTTTTGTCTGTGATATGCGTTTCTATTTCATATTCATAATACAAATTAGGTTGTTTTTGGTGTTTTTTATCAATAAAAGCATGGAACACAAGGATAAAATCCCCATTTTTATCTGTTACAATTTCTCCAAAATTCACATTTTTTTTGAGGGTTTTATTTTTTATGTTATATTTCATATTTACAAAATCCATAGTTGCCCCAAAAAAAGCCCTTGCATTCCCTTTAATTCTAATTGTATCCCCCAATTTGTAAAGGTCTATAGGTGTTTCTAATTTTATCTCAAATGTTGGGCGTTTATATTCCTCTACTAAAATCTCTTTTATTACATGCGGAGGAAAACTTTGTTTTTTATTGGGATATGATATTCTTATTTTTTGTCCTTTTACCAATTTGGTTTTTGTATTTAGCGTTGTATTTTGTGCTAAAATATCTTCTAATTCAACTTCAAAAATATTAGATATTTCTGAAATATTTTTTTCTTGGGTTACAACAAAAATTGTATCATTCAAAATATTGGCTTGTATATAAAATCTCCCTGTTGTTTGATTATCAGGCAAAGTAAATTCCCCACTAACGCTTCCAAATTCATTTGTTTTAAGGAATTTGAGCGAATTTATAACTGTGTGTGTGTGTGAGTTTTTTAAGTAAAAAGATACAGTAGTATTTGATAAAACTTGGTGTTGTTTTTGATTACTTTCAAATAAAAGCATTTTAAAATACATTTTTTGCATAGGGCGGTATATTTCCCTATCCATAAATATATCTCCCAATATTTGTTTTTCTTGATTGCTTTCCGTTTCAGTTCGCAATCCTAAAAAATTAATTTCCCTGATGATAGGATTTTTATATGAAGTATAAAATATATGCTCATTTTGGGTTATTTTTAACATAAAAGAACATAGTGGATATTTTGAACTAATATTTCTCGGAAAAATGACAATACCATCTTTATTGGTTTTTAAAGATATTATCATTGTATTTTCCTTATTGCAATCAGCCACCAAAACATCAACTTCAGCATTTTCAGTAGGTTGTCCTGTTTGTCTGTTGGCAATCCATATTTCTATATTTTGATTAGGTAAAATACGGGTAGCCACATGAAAAGGCGTTACCTCTATATGTTGGTACATAAAAAAACAATTATTTTCATTTTCATCTTTTTGTTTGTCAATGGTAGCAATAGATTTATCACATATCAACACAAGGTAATTGCCTGTGGGTAAACCTTCCAATTTTTCTTGTGTGGTTTGTTGGTGTATATTATCGTTTTTTAAATCTGTAATCCAAGTTCTAAAAGGTTTTTCTTCGTTATACATTTTTTTGAGATAAAGTCTATTTCCATCATCATCTTTTGTATTAAAATATCCCTTTATATTGAGGTTTTTGGGCAAAATAAAAATTTTGCCATATAATTTCTCTATGTTTTTGTAGGTAATTTGCATAGGGGAATATTGTGATGGCATTATAGTATTATCCATTTCTACATGGAGTATTTTATTAAAAACTTTAGTGGTTAAAACGTTTTTGCATAACTTAACATTTTGTATTTGTCTGGCGGTTGCATTTGCAACATCATGTTTTTTGATGAGCTCTTCACATAATTTTTGTATTTTTTCTATATCTTCATTAGTATATTTTTCAAAAACTTCGTTTTTATTATTTACCAAAAAATCAATTCTTTTGTATAGAATCTCACTTTCAAAATCCGTATTTTTGACTCTTTTAGCAAAATTTTCTAATGCTTTTTCATATATTTCTTTACTATTTTCCAGACTATATTGTTCACACACCCATTTCAAGCGTTCCAGTTCTATTTCCCAAAATAACGTTTTATCTTTATCTTGTGAATGAGAAATAACAAGGGTTTGAAAAATTTTGAAAACCTCAAAGTTATTTGATAGTGTATCTTTTGGAGATAGTATGGGATTGATTTTCACAAAATTTTCATTTTCAGAAAAATAATCATCGTGGTCAATAGCAAAATTTTGAGCATGTGAAAGGCGACTTGATTTAGAAAAACTGAGTGTGTGTATGTTTTCAAACGCCAAAAAATCAAATAATGTAAAATTTATTTTTTGGTAATTATATTTTGTTGAACTTTGATGTCTATTTTTTTCAATTTGTTCAAACAATGATTCATATTTTTCAAAAACAGTATTTTGTTCAAACAATGATTCATATTTTTCAAAACCAGTACTTCGCAAAAAATCAATATTTTCCAAAGATTTCTTTGTATAATATATAATTTTTTGGGTAATTTTTGCTTCTGTCCAAGTTTCTATGTCATTTTCTTTGACATTGGAAGGTATTTTTGATGTAAAATTATAAATTTCTCCTTGATAGTATGCTTTTAGCATTTTAGCCCCCATTGCATACAAAATAGGTTTTGCTTCTAAACTTACTTGTTGGATTTCTGTATCAAGTGACTGAATAGCGGTTACAACAGCACTTTTATTAGGTTTTTGTTTTTGGAAAATGATTTTATAAAAAACGCTTTTTACCTGCTGTGGCGTATTTTTTTCTTTTTTTGCTTGTTGGAAAATTGTATCTGCGAGTTTATACATGGATTCTGGCAAGGCTAATTTTTGCAAAGAATCCATTTTTTTCCAAGATTTGTCATAAAAATCTGTTTGGGCAACGCACACAAAAGGTACAACCCAAAGCAAAAAAGAAATATAGAAAAAAGGATGAAATTTTATGAAATGTGTAAATGTTCTTTGCATAATATTTTGTTTTTTAGTATTGTTAAAAAAAATGTTTTCAAAAACAATATCGTAAAAAATGGGCAAAAGGTTGCCTGCGTATAAAAATATAATGCAAAAATGTTGGTAAATTGATGGTTTGGCAGTATTAGATTTTTCTTACTACTATACAAATTTTAAAAAACACATTCAGAAGGCAGAAAAAAGGCTTTTTTTAAATAGTTTTTACTGAAAAATAATTCGTTTCTTTGAAAAATTAAAACAGATATGATTTTTAACGCTGTTTTGAGTTTGTAATTTTTCAAAAAATCGGAGTCAGACCTCCATAAACTACGGTACAGACCTAATTTTTCGAAAAATGGAATTAAAAATATTTGTTTAAATCGTTTTAAAGCACTTTTTTTTAAATTCTAAAAAGATGTATAGTAGCAAGTAGATTTTTAATAATTTTTTTAATTATATTTGCAACATTGTTGCAAATATAAAATTTAACACCTACTTTTGCAACTATGTTGCATAAAGGTATATTATTCTTGGGACTTTGCTTTGCTTTTTTATTGGGCAATGCAAAAAAAGGTTTTTCACAAACAGAGGAAAAACTTGATACTACACATTTGTCTCACACCGAAATCGTGGGCGAAAAAATAAACCCTTCAGAAACCTCTACACAAGCACTCTCCACGCTTCAAAACCGCAACTTACAACGCACACAAGGCAAAAGTTTAGGCGAAGCACTCAAAGAAATCGCTGGCGTAAATAGCCTTCAAACAGGAAATACCATCTCAAAACCTGTTATTCATGGCTTACACAGCAATAGAGTGCTGATTTTGAACAATGGCATCAGACAAGAAGGGCAAAATTGGGGGGCTGAACACGCTCCTGAAATTGACGCTATGCTCGCCACACGCCTTACAGTGGTCAAAGGAGCAAATGCAGTACGTTATGGGGCTGATGCGATGGGTGGCGTGGTATTGGTGGAACCGCCACTGTTGCCCAAAAATCGTCTTTTTGGTGGGCAAATGAACTTAATAGGCATGACAAATGGGCGTGGCGGTGTGGCTTCGGGCTACATAGAAAGTAAATTTCACAAAAATTGGGCAGGAAGGGTGCAAGGCACATACAAAAAATTGGGTGATGCTCAAAGTGCTAACTATATTTTGTCCAATACCGCTATGCAAGAACTCAATTTTTCTTCAAATATTGGTTTTTATAAAGATAATTTTGAGGTAGAAGCATTTTACAGTAGGTTTCAAACCAATTTGGGCATTATGCGTGCCTCGCATTTGGGTAATTTATCTGATTTGGCTGAGGCAATTGACCGACAAATACCGCAAATGACTGGAGATTTTAGTTATAATATCAGAAATCCACGCCAATACATTACACACAATTTACTCAAAATTAACAGTAAATATAAAACTGCGAATTTTGGCGAATTTTCCTTGCAATATGCCTTCCAAAATAATGATAGAAAGGAATTTGATGTAAGGGTACAAGTAAGCTCTGATATTCCTACGCTTGATTTATATTTACAAACACATACTTTTGATATTTTTTGGGAAAAAAATTACATGAATATTTGGCAAACTAATGTAGGTATAAATTTTATAAGCCAATTTAATACTTATAACGCAAGTACAGGCATTCGTCCACTTGTGCCACAATACGAAAATCAAGGCTTTGGGGCTTTTTTTATACAAAGATTAGTCAAAAAATACTATGAATTGGAGTTAGGCATAAGACATGAAAGGCGTTTTTTAGATGTGAAAAGGTTTGACCTACAAAATAAATTGCAAAGTCCTTCATTTTCTTTTCAAAATACCGCCCTTACGCTCGGTTTTTTGTATCATTTACCCAAAATTTCGCATTTTAGGGCAAATATTTCTACTGCTTGGCGACCGCCTAATGTAGCAGAATTGTTTAGTGAAGGTTTGCACCAAGGTTCAGGTGTGATAGAAGAAGGAAATCAAGCCCTCATAAGCGAAAAAGCCTATAAATTTATTTTTTCGTACCAAAAAAACCACCTAAAAAACACCATTTTTTCTACACAAATTGATATTCATTGGCAATACATTTACGATTATATTTTTTCAAAACCTACCAAAGTGCGTACGACTATTCGTGGTACTTTTCCTGTGTTGGGTTATTCCCAAACTGATGCTTTATTTTATGGTTTGGATTTGGCTTTTAGGTATGATTTTTTGAAAAATGTAGCAAAAAACAACCTCAAAAATCTGTATTTGCAAGGAAAAGCAAGCTTACTTTGGGCAGAAAATAAAGGCGAAATTGGTGGGAAATATTTGATTTTTATTCCTGCAAATAGGGCTGAATTATCTGCGAATTATGAAGTGCCTGAAAGTAATTTTTTTGGTAAAAAAAATCTCAAAAACCTAAACTTTCAAGTTGGGCTTTCATATATATTTACCCAAAACAGAAGCCCAAAAGTTATATCTGTCCAAACACTTACACAAGAAACAAATCAACAGCTTAATAATGAAATATTTGATTTTGTGGCACCACCTCCTGCTTATTTTTTGATGTTTGCAGATGTGAGTGCAGAATTTCCTTTTGGAAAAAACGAAAAACAATCTATAAGCATTGGTATCAAAGGCGAAAACTTAGCAAATGTGGCGTACCGTGATTATATGAATCGTTTTAGGTATTATGCTGATGATATTGGCAGAAATATCACATTAAGATTGCAAGTAAATTTTTAAAAGCCCAGCCCAAAGGAGTAAATAACCAAAATTCGCATTTTTTTAAACAATTATATTTTTTTATTAACCAAAAAAAAATTTATTCTAAATTTTTATGAAAAAGAACAATTTTTCACTCGTTTATTTCTTTTTATTGTTAATTTCTTTTGGCATTTCTTTTACTGCGTGTAAGAAAAAAAGCGACCCTACGCCTGTTGTAGAAAACGAATTGGTAACAACTGTAAAACTTACTTTTACGCCTGTAAGTGGAGGTAGTGCGGTCTCTTTTTCTTGGAACGATATTAGCAAATTGCCTTCTGCTACACAAGTTCAAACGATTACGCTCAAAAAAAATACAAGCTACAATATGCAAGTTGAACTTCTTGATGCTACAAAAAACCCTGTAAAAGATATGACCGAAGAAATTGAAGAAAAAGATACAGAACACCAATTTTTCTTTACACGCACAGGTACAGCTTTTACGAGTTTTGTGTGTAATGATGCTGATGTGAATGGCAAACCAATTGGATTGGACAATTTGGTTACAACTGCAGGTACTGCCAATAGCAATGCAGGGACTTTGCGTGTGATTTTACGCCATGAATTGAATAAAAGCGGTACAAATGTAAGTGCAGGTGACATCACAAATGCAGGCGGAAGCACTGATATTGATACAAATCCAGCTTTTAATATTGTAATTGTAGACTAAAAATTAGCCCCCTAAAACCAAAGGGGGTAAATACAAAAAAGCGGTAATTATTTATTAAAACTTCCCGAAAGCCAAAAGCTTTTGGGAAGTTTGTGTAAAAACCTTAGCTTATTCTTCGTCCAAAGATACTTTTATGGCGGTTTCTTCCAATATAGAAATAATATGTTCTTCTTCCATTAGGTCTATTTCAAAACCCGTCATTGGACTACGCCATTCCATAGCAATATTAGTTGTGAGCAACACAATCGCAAGGCTCAACAAAAAGAAAAAACGTGAATATTCGTGTATATCAATTTTTGGGTTTTTTTTTGGTTGCATTTGTTTTTGGTTTGTTTTTTTTATCTTTTTTGTATTTCAATATTGAATAAATGCAATAAAATTACAGATAAAACGAAATAAAAGATTATTTTTTTGTAAAAATACCAATAAAATTTAAAAAAACATAAATTTTATACTTAAACTTTAAACCTTTGAACTTTTACTCCACTTCTTCCACTTCTATTTTATATCCTTTATAATCTGAAAGGTGAATAGGCACAACAAAATGCTGTTTGTATGAGCGTATTTCGTTTACTTGCCAAGTAGGAAAATAAGGGTTTTGGGCAACAAAAGTTTGTTCGTGGGCAAGCGAATTATTTTTGTAAAGCCATTGTATTTTAAGTTTTAGGCTTTGCATAGGTATTTTGCTGTTATTTTTAATAGAAAAAACGATTTCATGGCTAAAACTTTCTGCATTTGGGCGAATAAGTTGATGCCTTTCTTTACACTCTAATATAAACTCAATAAAAGTATTAGCGATTTCAATATTTTGGGTAGTATTTTGGGTATTTTCTGGTTCATATTCCCATTCAAGCAGTTGGATTTTTACCTTTTTGACTGCTTTTTTAAGGTTTTTCCAAGTGTGTGTAATGCAAAGTGCATCATTTTTCCACATTTCGGAAAGTGAATCATTCAAAACTTGCCAATTTTCTTGTTTTAGTAATTTATTTTCATCATCAAAAAGACTAATTTCTGCTTTTATTTGTGTCAAATTATGTGTTTCAAGGCTTTGCCAAGTGCCTGTTAGTTGGTATTCGTGTCCATTCCCATTGTTTGTAGGTTGTGAAGCAGATTTTTCCAAAATCCATTTGCCTTGTATTCCGCCATTTGTCCAAGACACAGGCACATTATTTTTTTTGTAAATTGTTTTATCAATCATACGCACTTCAGACAATTTATCTGCATTTCTTTGTATTTCTTTGGGTTTATTTTCCAAAAAAAATAACCAATAAACAGCTAAAAAACTTAATCCTATCCATAAAAAAGGCATAATTTTTACATTCTGCATTAAACTTTGTCCAAAAGACACTTTTTTTCGCTCTACTTTATCAATAATTTGTATAGCAAGTTCATTATTTGGGTCAAGTTTTAGGGAAGTATTGGCGTAATAAATTGCTTGTTTTTTGTCTTGTATATTACCTCTTTGCAAAAACGCATGACAATGTGCATCAGCCAACAAAAAAACAGCTTCTTTGTCCCAAGGTTTCAGATTGGTAGCTTGTGTAAGTTCTGTGATAGATTTTTGCCATTGGGCATATTTTCCAAAACCTTTTCCCCTTGCCAAAAAATCTTGAAAAACAGTTTCTAAGCGTATTTTATCTTCTTCTGTAAAACCTAATTGTGCTTGTAATTCCGCAATTTGTGAAGGCAAAGGTGGAAAAGATTGCGTACTATCATGTTTTATTTTTAAGATTTCTTTTAAGTAATTTTCAATCATAATCCAATATTCAAAACCTATATTTTAATTCAAGTTGTGTAAAAGTTTGTGTGAAATATTCTCGTAAGAAGCACACAGATAACGCAGGTTTTACGGATTAAAACGAGTTTTAAAATCATGTTTTTTTTAACTCAAAAACTAACAACTTAAAAACTGATAACTGATTTTATTTATCTTCAAAAAAATTGGGGTCAAGTCGCATTTTAGTTTGATACACAATTTCCTTAAAAATCTCTAATAATGCAACAAGTGAATTTTCATTTTTATCCTTAAAAAGTACAATAGAATTGCCTGTCATGTCTTTTTTATCTTTTTTGAGACTTTCAAGTTCCAGCGTTGCAGATTCCATTTGAACTTTTTTATTTTTCAAAACTGCTTTTAAAATGTCTTGGGCAAGTCCTTTGCCTTCTATAGAATTGTGTGCAAGATTTTCGTCAGCGTGCAACAAAAGCCATTTATCCGAAGATTGTTTTAAAATATCTTTGTTTTTAAATTTTATATTTTGTAAAAAATCGTTTTTTATGGTAGAATCTTTTGTAATATATACCGAATTGGCATGACGCATAATATATACTTCACTAAAAAACAGGTCGTAATTTTGTTTTTTTTCCAACAATGACGAAGTTTCAAGCATATACATCAACGAATCATACGTCTGTGTATTGCGAATATTTAAACCAAGTACCAAATCAGAAGGTGTTATATGGTGCAAACTATCTTTTTTTTCGGGAATAAGTGGGTGTGCATTTTTCATAGCAACCACCATTTCGCCTGTGAACATATCCAAAAATTGGTCTAAGGAAAGGGTAATAGCGTGTGTAAGATTATCTGCTTTTTCTGTCCATTCTATGTCTTTGATAAACTGTTTCATGCCTTCCGTTTTCAATCCCATAGCCATCAACACTGCAGGAGAAGCAATAGGCAAATCTGCCACAAGTTGCGTACTCACTTTGCCCGAAAGCATTGTTTGATAGGCTTGGTACATTTGGGGGCTTGTAAAAAATTCGGTGCTTGCGTGTACCACACCTTCATCAAAATTGGCAATAAAATGCCAATAATTATTTTTGAGGGGGAGATTTTTTGCAAAAGTTTTGATTTCTTTTATATCTGACAATTTTTCAACATTGAGCCAAAAAGCAACATCTTGGTCATTTTTGAGGATTTTTTTAAAATTAGGGTTTGTATAAAATAATTTTTCAGATTCAGGCAAATCAATAATTCTTTTTAATAATAATTCTGATTGGATATGTGTATCTGCTTGACGCGCATTGAGCAAAAGAAGCGCCCTTTTTGACCATGCAGTTACATTTTTATTTTGTAAAAAATACCTAAAACCTTTATATTCTTTGAATACAATGCCAGGATTAGATTTTTTTATAAATTTTTCTAAGTTTGGACGGTTAATAATAGCAATAGAAGCCCCAATATAATTTTGATTTTTTTTAAATAAATCACCAAAAAGGTACGCCTTAGCACTACCCAAAAATAATGGTGTAGAAATGGTATCTGCATCTAAATCCAACTCAAATTCATCACGCAATAGATTACGCCACTCTTTTACTTGAAAAGTAGTACGCAAAACTTGCACACGTGAAGCAAATGTTACATCTTTTGGAATAAGACGCGCAGAAGAACGTGGGTGCAAACAGTTTGTACATAAGCCAAGCAACAACAAAAAACAAAATAATTGCAAAAATGGAAATCGCATAAGATTGGTTAAGGTGGCATATTTGCCATGTTCAAGAGAAATCACAAAAACACATCAAAAAAATACAAAAGAGGAACTTGCTCCTGCAAAATTAAAAAAATAATTAACAGCATATTCAATTTTTTTAAAAATTAACTAAATTTAATGTAAGTTGTAAGTTAAATGCAAGTTGTCAGTTATCAGTTTTTTGTATTTTTTTCAACAAAGAATTTTAATTTTTAATTTTTTTTCGTATTTTTATTAAAAAATTTAAGACAAAAAATATATGGAATTTGGCAAAATAGACATCGCACAACTTGCGCAAATCACATTTGAAATGCCTGAAATCAAACAAGAAAATTTATTTTTCAAAAATGAAAATACAAAAGAGTTATCAAGAAAACCTAAAATATTTGTAGGTTGTCCTGTGTGGGCAAACAAAAATTGGGTAAGTGTGTGGTATCCTGCACATGCCAAAGAAAAAGATTTTTTGGGTTATTATGCCCAATTATTTAATACAATAGAACTCAATAGCACACATTATCAAATTCCAAGCACACAAACTATAAAAAATTGGTGTGAAAAAGTACCTAAAAATTTTCAGTTTTGCCCAAAATTCCCACAAGAAATTTCGCATAAATTATTATTTAAAAATGATGCAAAATTGAAAGATTTTACACATTATTTTTGGGAAACCATGCAGTTTTTTGGTCAAAATCTTGGTACAAGTTTTTTGCAATTACCGCCTTATTTTTCGCCAAAAGACAGCCATTTATTGCTTGATTTTTGTGAAAATATGCGAAAAGGTGAGATGAGAGATTTTGAGTTTTCTGTGGAATTTCGCCATGAAGATTGGTTTTTAGGCGATAATTTAGCAAAAATAACCCAAAAATTAGTGGATTATGACATAGGAACGGTAATTACTGACACTGCAGGCAGGCGTGATGCTGTACATTTTGCGTTGAGTACGCCTACATTAATGTTGCGTTTTGTGGGCAATGATTTGCACGATTCGGATTTTGAAAGGGTTGATAAATGGTTCGTTGTATTGTCAAATTTATTGGGTAAAAATCCAGAAATCGAAACAGAAATTACACAAAAAAACATCTCAAAATTGTATTTTTTTGCACACGAACCCAACAATGATTTTGCACCAGATTTGGCGCTGTATTTTGTGCAAAAAATGATTTTATTGCAAAAAAATCTTTCAAAAAATATTAACGAAAATCTTATTTTACCAAAAAAAATAGACAAAGGACAAATGGAATTGTTTTGAGTATTTAGCCACTAACCCCCAAAGGGACTAACCTTTATGAAAAATTCTTATCTGAGAACTTGGAATAAAATATAATACAAAATCCATTTTTTAAATTTCCTAAAAAACTGTACCTTTACAAAAAATAAAACTGCATTTTTTGATTAGTTCCTTACTTTTTTCTTATAAAAAATTATGAAAACATTATTCTCTTGGTTGCTTATTTTGGGTCTTATTGGTGCGCCAATTTATTATTTTAGGGACAAAATCCAAGAACTAATCCAAGGCACATCTTCCACTAAAAATGATGACAAAAGCAATAATATTGATAACAAAAATACTGACAACAATAATAACCTAAAAATTGATGAAAGTTTTGCGTTGCCTGAATACGACAAAAAAGATAAATATGTCATCAAACATGATTTTTACACCTTACATTATCGTCCTGAGCATGGACAAGCGGATTGGGTGGCATACAAATTGGAAGGCAAAGAAACAGAAGGTACTTCTTCAAGGGATAACTTCAGACCTGACCCAAAACTTGGGGCAGAATCGCCTACGCCAAACGATTATACAAGTTCGGGCTATGACAGAGGACACCTTGCACCTGCAGCGGATTTTAAATTTTCGCAAGAGGCAGAAACTCAATCATTTTACATGAGTAATATGAGTCCGCAAGCACCAGAATTGAATCGTGGTATTTGGAAGTCATTAGAGGAAAGAGTGAGGGATTGGGCAAGAAAACGCAAAGAACTTTATATCGTATCAGGTGGCGTATTGGAAAAAGGACTTAAAAAAATAGGTAAAAAAGTAAAAATCAGCGTTCCAAAATATTATTATAAAGTAATATTGGATATGGAAAACAAAAAAAATCCAGAAGTAATTTGTTTTATGTTTAAAAATGAACGTGGCACAGAACTTTTACAAAAATATGTGGTATCAATGGAAGAAATAGAAAAACGCACAGATATCAAATTTTTTCCAAGATTGCCTAATGACATTGCCCGCAAAGTCAAAAAATCTACCAGCACAAAAGGTTGGTTTTAAAAAAAACACCATAATCTCTAATCCATAATCCTTTTTTAATGCTTCTCCAATCCAATTACAATCGCCCTTTTTGGTTATTTCACCCACATTTGGAAACCATAGTTCCCTCTTTATTTCACAAAGTAAAAGATTTACAATATAAACGTGTGCAAATAGATACACCTGATGGCGATTTTTTGGATTTGGATTGGGCAAAAAATACTGAAAATACTTTACAAAAAAAAGATTTACCAAAAAAAATCGCCATCATCTCACATGGTTTGGAAGGCAGTACAGATAGGGGCTATATGCGCGGTATGGCAAAGCGATTTGTAACCGAAAATTGGGACGCTTTGGCATGGAATCATAGAAGCTGTGGCGGAAATATGAACCGCTTGCCACGTTTTTATCATAGTGGAGCTACCGAAGACCTAAAATGTGTGTTGGATTATGTGATTTCTATGCAACAATATGAAGAAATCACATTGATTGGGTTTAGTCTTGGGGCAAATATGATTTTGAAATATTTGGGTGAACAAGGTAAAAATGTGCCTAACATTATCAAAAAAGTGTGTGTTTTTTCTGCTCCTTTACACCTTTCTTCATGCTCCAAAAAACTTAGTTTGCGTTCAAATTGGATTTATGCACAACTTTTTAGGCGAGAATTGAAAGCCAAAATTTCAGAAAAATCTAAAATAATGCCCCAACATATCACAACTGCACACTTGGACAAAATTGTGTCGTTGAAAGATTTTGATAACTATTATACTGCTCCTTTGCATGGATTCGTAGATGCAGAAGATTATTATGAAAAATGTAGTAGTCTTTATTTTCTGGATAATATTCACGTTCCCACATTGATTATCAATGCGTTGAATGACCCGTTTTTAGCACCTGCGTGTTTCCCAAAAGAAAAATTAGCCAAAAATCCTTTTGTTTACCTTGAAACACCAAAAACAGGAGGACATTGTGGTTTTTCAAAAAAAGAAAAAAATGGTTTTTATTGGTCTGAAAATAGGGCTTTTGAATGGGTAAAATAATGTTAGGTGGTATAAATGCCACCACTTTACATTTTTATTTGCGGTTTTTTTAATGTATAGAATAGGCATAAATACCTATAGAGTATGTTTAAAAATTTAATTCTTCTAACTTAATAAAAAACAGAATTTAATTTTTTAATAGTTGTTTTTCTCACAAAATATAAAATTAAGTATTTTTAGCACATAATTGGTAATTTTTAGAA
>JANPJR010000174.1:0-159507 GCA_031425615.1 Cytophagales bacterium | reverse complement strand
TTGCCAAAAAACTAATTTTTTGTAAAAGGTATTTTCCACCAAAAGTAATTTTTTTGGTTTTTCTTTTTTGTAAATATTTTAGTGAATTTTGCAGATTAAATTTTCGTCTTTTTTCTTTTTTTGTGTTAAAAATGGTATTTTCTAACTCATTTTCAATACTTTTTATTTTGTTTTCTCTTTTTTCGGTTTGTGTGCTTTCTTGTGCGATTTTGGTTTCAACCTCATTTTTACAACTTTCAAAAAACCAACTATCCAAATTATATTTTCTTTGGCATTTATCTTTAAAATCCAAATATACTTCTTTATTTTCTTTCAAAATCTGAAAATTCACAAATAATTTTCTGAATAAAAAAGAATAATTTTCGCAATAATTTTTGATTATTGTTTTTTCTTCTTTTTGCAGAGAATTTTGTTTGATGTTGAGTTTGAAAGTCAGCATTTTTTAGGGTTATTTTTTACAAAAATACGACAAAAATGTATAAATTCACATAAATTTGTATAAAAAAATTAGCTATTATTTACAATATTTGGGTTTTATTTTTTGCAAAATTACTTTTTTTTACCTTTAAATATCAAAAAAACATTAAAATTAAAATATTTTTTGTACTTGTTCCCTTTGGGGTTTAGGGAGCTGAATATTTCCAAAAAACCTTAAAAAATATGACTTTTTGCACCATAGACGCAGGCAATACTTGGATAAAAATTGCTTTTTTTGAACAAGACGAATGTGTAGCAACACACCACCAACTCACAGAAGAACAAACCTTAGAGATATTAGCACAACAAAAACCTTTGTATGTGTTGGTTGCCTCTGTGCGTACATTTTCGGTGATTTTTGAGGAATATTTACAGACTGTTTTTGGCAAAAATTTGTTTTTTCTTTCGCCTGATTTGCCTCTGCCTATTGGTAATTTGTATGATACACCCAAAACGCTTGGCATGGACAGGCTTGCAACCGCAGTAGGTGCTTGGGATTTATTTCCACAAAAAAATTGCTTGATTATAGATGCAGGGACATGCATCACGTATGATTTTTTGGACGAAAAAGGCGATTTTCAGGGTGGAAATATCACATTGGGCTTGGAAATGCGGTTAAAAGCATTGCACGAATTTACTGCAAAATTGCCCAAAGTCACAAAAAACGAAAAACCACTTACGCTTATAGGCAAAAATACCACTCAGGCGATTCACAATGGCGTAGTACAAGGCATTATTTTTGAAATAAAAGGCTATCAAGAAGCCTATATTACCCAGAATCCTGCGACAAAAGACACCTTTTGTGTAATATTATGTGGTGGTGATACAGATTTTTTAATGGAAACTTTGCTTAATAAAATTAATTTTCAGATATTTGCACGCCCAAATCTCGCCTTATGGGGTTTGCATAGAATCTTAAAGTATAATGTGGCAAAAAACTCATAAAATCTTCTTTCTCGTAGGAATCATAACATCTATCATTCCTAACCATTTGTTCGCTCAAAATCTTGGTAACTCCCCCTACTCACAAGTAGGTGTGGGAGATTTGCGTTTTGCTACTTTTGCCCATCAACAAGGCATGGGCGCAGGCGTGGGCAATGTCCCTATTTTTGCTATTAATCCACTCAATCCTGCCACACTTTCTCGCTTATCAAAAACCAAAAATACGGTCTTTGAAGCTGGCGTAATAGGCAATTTGAAAGAAATCCGACAAGGTGATGTAACACAAAGAGATTTCGCAGGAAGTTTGGGATATTTATTGGTGGCATTTCCCCTTTCCAACAAAATGGGGGCATCTGTAGGGTTAAGCCCTTACAGTTCTGTCAATTACAATTATGCGTTTAGACAACCTGTGGAAAACTCACAATTTTTGGCTGATGTCAATTATAGAGGGTCAGGTGGTTTGAATACCGTACATTTTTCTACGGGTTATGACTTTGGCAAAGGGGCAAGACCTGATACGTTGAAACACCGTTTTTCGGTAGGTTTGCGTGTCAATTATGTTTTTGGGTCTATTATTGAGGAATCTATCTCAAAAGTGCGTGTAGGTACAAATGTAATAGATGATTACAAGGTAGCATATTACAAACGCACACGTTTTGACGATTTTACTTTTACGCCTGCGGTGCATTATACCTACAAAATCGCCAAAGAAAAGTTTTTTAATGTGGGACTTGCATACAGTATTGGGTCTGATTTAAACGCAAAAAGGCTTATAACAGTTGACCGCAGGCGTGACGAAACATTGATTTCTGCAGATACGTTACAACGCAATGAACGTGGAAAAGTAAATTTACCTTCCCAAATAAAATTGGGTGTAAATTTGGAAAAAGCCTACAAATGGAGCATCAATGCAGATATTTCTTACCAAAATTGGTCTAATTACCGCAATTTTGAACGCAAAGATACGCTTGGTGTTACTTGGACTGCAAGCGTAGGAGGACATTTTATTCCTGATTTTACGTCTGTAAAAAAAGGGTTTTGGCGTAGAACGGTTTATCGTGGTGGTTTTTCCTACCAACAATCACCACTTAGTTTGCGTGGTGTAGTGTTGCAAGATTATGCCTTGCGAATGGGTGTGTCTATTCCTTTGATTAAATCTAACAGCCTTTCTATGTTGAATATTGCGGTGGTTTTAGGGCAAAATGGCGCAAATAGCAATGGACTTGTACTCGAACGCTATATGCAAATTCATTTTGGAATAACTATCAATGACCGCACTTGGTTCTTGAAACCTAAATTTAATTAAATTGCCATGTTTTCGGTCAATTTTTTAGCAGAAATAAGCCTTTGGGCAAAAAACTTTGGGCAAGGTTATATGTTAATCTTGCCCTTTGGCGTGCTTTTTTTGGCAATTTTGGTGTTGTTGGGCGTGGGTTTTTCCAAAAAATTGAGCCAAAATATTAACCTACTCGCAAGCATTGTTATTTTCTTTTTAGGAATAAATATTGCAACTTGGGTATTTATTTTTTTTGAAAAAAAGGAACAAATTTGGCAAAATGGCATCTTAAAGAGCAATTCAATTGTTGTAGGCTTGCAAATTTTGATGAGTGTGCTTACAGTTTTTGCCTTGACTTTTTTATTTCAAAAAAAATCTTTAAAAAACCTCACTCCTAACCCCTCTCCAAAGGAAAATGGGGATTTAAATAATCTCACCCCAAATAATTCTCCTGATTTTTCTTCAAACCACGCATTTATTCCACCTTATATTGAGTATTTGGTGGGTTGGATTGGTATTTTGTTGGGCGGACAAGTCGCAATCAGCACAACGCATTTTTTGGTGTTGTATTTGGGTTTTGAATTGATGGGCATTGGTGCATATTTTTTGAGTGGTTATATTTTTATTCAAAATAAAAATCAAAATAACCGTGAAATCCAAGATAATTATGAGAAAATCGCCCAAAAAACTGCTGAAAACAGCCTTACATATTTGCTTTTTGGGGCTTTTGCTACTGCGGTGATGTTGTATGGCATTTCTTGGGTGTATGGACTTACAGGAGGGTTGGATTTTGTTGCTTTAAAAAACCTACCTGCCAATGAAACTGCATTTTTAGCAATATTTCTTGTAAGTATTGGGTTTTTGCTCAAAATATCTGCAATTCCTGTGCATTTTTGGACAGTAGAAATCTACGAAACTGCACACATTTCTTTGGTTGCATTTATTTCTAATATTCCAAAAATCGCAGGTATTTTTGCATTTTTGCATTTTTTAGATGCAATCAGCATCATTTCACAAAAGGCGTCATTATTGCAATTATTAGCTTTGATAAGCATTATTACGTTGAGTTTTGGCAATTTTATGGCAATGAATGAAAAAAATGCAAGGCGAATGTTTGCTTTTTCGAGTATTGCACACGCTGGTTTTTTGTTGTTTCCGTTGCTTTTTTTGCCCCAAAAAGGTGCAATTTCGGTATCTGCTATTTTATTTTTTTATGTGTTGGTATATAGTATTGCGAATGTAGGCGTGTGGATTGGGCTTGAAATATTGAAACCAAATAATGCCAAAAATTACGATTTAGATGTATATACTGGCTTAGGAAAACGCTATCCTGTGCGTGCAATAGCAATATGTATACTCATGTTGGCGTTGGCAGGTTTGCCTCCTACTGCGGTTTTTTGGGGGAAATTCTTTATTTTTTCTGGGCTTTGGCAGTTAGCACAAACAGGTGATACATTATGGCTTTTGGTGTTTATAGGTGCTATTTTGAATACAGTTGTAGCATTGGGTTATTATTTCAAATTACCTTATTATTTATTTTTTAAAATAGGAGAAACAGAAAACAACACCACAGAAAACCCAACTTCCATCAAAGAAATTGTTTTTTATGTGTGTGTTGTGGTACTTTTGGGGTTGTTTTTGAGTCCGAATGTGTAGGAAATAGTTGTTAGAACAAATTATTTTTTCTAAAATTCCACCAATATTTTTTCAACGGTTTCTTTTGCTTGCTTACGAAGTTCAAAAGAATAACGTACTTTTTCGCTAATTTCTCGCAATACTGCTTCTTTTGGTAAATAAACCAAAATTCTACCTAAGTCATAATCCGAAATATTAGGAATTGCTGCGCCTGTTCGGTACATAAAAACTTGTTTTAAAAACATTTCTGTTCGCAAATAATACAACAAATAATACAAATCAACTTTACAATTTCGCAAAACCCTAAAACCATTGGTACAAATATTTCCTTCATAATCCGTTGTTACTAACGCGGTTGCATGTTTGATTGTGCCTATTGAATTGCCCGCTACTGCTGTCAAAATATCATTTTCTTGGACTTCATAACTTGCCCTACTTGGCAATTCATGCACTAAATACGTATTTGCATTGATAATTTCGTAACTATGTGCGTTGATGTCTGAAAGTTCTATGTAATCAACCGTTTCGTTAAGTTGCGAAAGTTTTTTACTTTTTATTTTCACTATCTCGCAAAGGTCTGAAAGTTTTACAGCATTTAGGCTTTTAAGCTTGTTTAACAACTTACGATTTTCAGGTGCATAATAATCAAAATCAAATCTCCCATTGATTTCAGATACAGGAAAACAAAAAGCGTTTTGGGTTTCTATTTCATTTGTTTCTTGAAAGGTCTTATAATCTTGAATGATTTTGCTAAAATCTTCTTCTAAAATTAGTTCCTTATTTTTGTCTTTGCGTAAATTCCCAAATTCATCTTTTTGATAAATTGGATTGCCATTTTTATTGCCTTGATAGCCTAATTTAGTAATTCTGCCAAAAAACACTTTTTTAGCCCCACCCAAACCCTCCCCAAAGGGAGAGGGCTTAGTTTCTTTTTGTAAAAATAAAATAGACGTTTTTACACCTGTTCCAAAGGGTATAAAAGTTTCTTGTGGCAAATTGACTACTGCCAAAACCCTTGCTTTTTGCTTGATAAAAAAACGCAAATATTCCAAAGATGGATTTTCAAACATTCCATTAGGCAATACAATCGCCATTCTACCACCTTCTTTCAAAAGTTGCAAACAGCGTTCAATAAACAAAATTTCGGGAATTTGCCCTGTATGTAAAGTCTTAGTTTTAAAATAGTTAGTATTTTCGCCCTGCCATTTATAACCTAATTCATATTTTCGTAATAATTTTTCATTCGTAATTTTTCCTAATGTACCAAAAGGCGGATTTGCTAAAACTATATCCATTTGATTTTCAATAGTTTGTCCAAAAGATAAAGCCAATTCGTCTAAATCTTCTAAGGAATTTTGAGCAATAATATTCAAATGAGTATTACATTCTAACAACAATTTCATTTTAGCAATTTTGACAATCGTTTTATTAATGTCAATACCAAATAAATTAGGAATAATCTCTTGTTTGGAAACCTGAAAATTATCTAATAAATATTGATACGCAGAAAACAGAAATCCCCCACTCCCACAAGTTGGGTCTATGATTTTTTCGTGTGGTTTTGGTTGCAGAAATTGAACACAAAAATTGATTACAGGTTCAGGCGTAAAAAATTGCCCTCTGTCTGCTTTTTCGGTATTTGCTAAAAATTTTTGAAAAGCCAAACCTTTAGCATCTGTGGTA
Organism: Cytophagales bacterium; assembly: GCA_031425615.1. GTDB lineage: Bacteria > Bacteroidota > Bacteroidia > Cytophagales > Microscillaceae > JAAFIN01. The sequence goes on along the minus strand of JANPJR010000174.1, from coordinate 153,494 downwards.
TCAGAAAAATCTATATTTTGTAATTTATTAACCGCAAAAGCCAAACTTGCAAGGCTTAATTTTATCTTTTCGTTTGCCTCAAAAATATCTGCAAAACTTTCTATTGTTTTTTGAAATAGGCTCTCGATACGAACCAAAAAGGCTTTATTTTTTTTACCACTCTTAATTTCTGTAAATTCATCATTACTCACAAAAAAATCTTGTGTATTTTCTTTTTCTGCAAAAACTTTTATAAACAACACTTTAAGCATTTCGTCTAATGCTTGTTGTGCTGAAAGTCCATCATTGGCATAAATGCTGTTGTGGATTTCAGAAAACTTTTTGAGTAGGGAAGTTTCGGGTTGGGTTTCGAAAATGTTAGGGGGTTGCATTGAATTACATTTTACACTTGTGTGAAAATACACTACATATTTTTGTGAAAGTTGTTTGTTTTATTTATTTATTGCATTATCTAAATTATAAATATCTTGTTGTAAACCTTCAGAAAGCATATATGAGACAATGCTCTCTTTAAATATAACTTGTTCTTCTTGCAGCAAATTTAAAGAATTACTCAATTCACTTTTTTCTTGAAATTGCAAATATTCTATAAAAATTTCCACCACTTTTTTTCTTTTTGATAAATTCCTTTTTACATTATTATAATAATAAGGGAAATTCAATTTTATATCTTCAAAGTATTCTTTATTGTATATTGGGGTATCTTGTAAAATTAAATCAAGATAATGAAATCTACAAATTAACTCTGTAATATAATAATGACCTGAATAGGAAATACACAAATCAGATTTTTCATCAATAAAAATATTGCTTTTTTCAATATCAGTTATAAAATTTTGAGTTTCTATCAATCTGTATGATAAGAGTTTATTCATTTCCTTTTTTAATGCTTCTTTATCATATCCAAATTTTTCAAAAAAATCTAAAACATTAGATAATTGAACAAATTTTTCATTATAACCACCTTTTTTAGTTTGTTCAAATAAATATTTTAATATCCTAAATTTTGTAAAATGACTTTTATTTCCTGCTTCTGGATAAAAAATATTATATATTCTACTTATTTGATGATTGTAATATAATTTATTATCCAAACCAAGCGATTTAATAAACTCATAAATAGGTATTGGTGCATATTTAGAATTTTCTGGTATTGCTGTTCTTAATACATAGTCTTCTAATTGTGTATGTGCTGACTCTAAAAAATATCTAAAATTTCTCAAGCCTTCTCTTATATTATTTTGAGAAGTTTGTTCAAGATATTTCAACATCTCAGAATTATTACCAAACAAAGTTTTATCTAAATTTTGAAAAAAAGTTTTTATTTTATCAGGAGATATGCTAAATATTTTATCAGATACATTGCCTTGTTTTGATTCTAAATTGACTAATTTATTTAATGTGTAATTGATTCTTTTTTGTAAAATTTCCTTGTAAGGGGGGGCAGTAATATGAAAAGTTTTGTCTGCTCCAAAAGCATTAAAAGGAAGATCGTTTCTGTATTTATAATAATAGCCTTCCCTAAGTGAAATAATAGTAGCACACAATGCTTTCAAATTAAAATTTTGCGCTAATAAATATGCTTCCTTTTGATATTTTTCGTCAAGTTGGTCTGCATTGTCAATTATGATACAAAGTCTTGTTTGTCTTTCATTTATTAGATATTCAGATAGTTTTACAAAATGATTTTCAGTATCATCAATTTTTCTTGTCAAAAAATCTGAAAATTGTTTGTCGTAATTATCGGATTGTAATTCCCAAATTTTCTTTAAATTCTTTATTTCTCTTAAATAAACACGCTCTAAAGTTTTAGGCTCAGTTAGAAATTCAAATGTTTCTAATAATTCATCTAATAAATCTTTATATATTTTATGAACTCCTTGCACAAAATCTAAATCAAGATATTTTTTAAAATCTAAATAAATAAAGGGATTTTTCCCTTTTAAAGTATCATTTAGATAAATTTTAAAAAAATAGTTTATAAAAGTAGTTTTTCCTGCCCCTTTTGTACCTATTAAAATAATAGGTTTGGGAGGAGTATTTTTTAAAGTTTTAGGATATTTTATGATATTGTTCTCTATTTGAGAAAATGCACTGTCTGTTTTTGGAGAAACTACTTCATTTAATTTTGGTGTATGGTCTGCAAAAAGACGTTCTATGGCATTTTGATTTGCTTTTGTTTCTTCATTTTTTACAAAACATTCTAAAATTATTTCTTTATCATTTAAATCTTCATATTTATGAATTTCGTCAAATACTTTGTCTACAATTTGTTGTAATTCAGGGCGTAAAGTATTCCTAATTACAACTTCTTGGTGCTTTTCAGTGATTGAAGAAAAAATAGTTTTAGGTTCAAAATTTCTTTCTTCTTGAATAAAAAAACCATTATTTGCAGTTATACATTTATAAGAAAGGGCATTATAAAATTCTATAAATCTATCTTCTATATCATCAAAACCATTAAAAATAAGACATTTATTTTTTTTAAAATTACTTCCATAAAATTTACCAATTATAAACTGATGCCCATTTGAAATAATACCATATTCTAAATCTCTATCTTTAATGTAAGAACGTATTTGGTCTATAATTTCTTTATTGTTGTAATTAGTAATAAGTGTTTCTATTGCTACTTGTTTGTTTCTTGTAGGCAACGAAAATTCAACAAATGTTTTTTTTGCTTCTACTACAAAAGTAAAGTCTTTGCTTAAACACTTTATTTGATAATCATAGTATCCTATATCTTTTACATAGCCCTCCCTATCAATATTTTGTTCTTTCCATCCCAAAATATCAATTAGTAACCTATCCAAAATTTTAGACCTTGTATCTGTTTCTGTAATACTCGTAATTTTTAGAATTTCAAATTCTTGTTTAAACTCTTTAAACTTTGCTAAACTTTCATCAACTGATATCATATATTTTTTTGTTTATATTTTATTCATTTACTTGCAAATATACTACACATCTATGTAACCGACCTCTAAATTATCCCCAAAAAATATCTGAAGCATCGCATGTATTCAATTGGCTTTCATCAATTTCCCTTGGTGTGGGATTGGTTTCTTGTATCAATTTTTCAATACCATTGTACCAAGGAGGCGTAAAAATGGGTGCTGTTTTTTTCATCTTTTACCAAAATATCAATCATATAATTTTGGTATAAATATTCAGGTATTTTTCACTATTCATAAAAGCAAATTCATGTCTGCCTGTTCTCAAAAACAAATCCACCGCTATAATATTAAAACCTTTTACCAAAGGTGCAGTCTGGTTTATTTGCATGATTTCGCTAATTCTTACAAGCCATTCGTTTTTTGTTCCGCCTTTTTTACGTATATAAAAATCTCCTCTTGCTTCATTATTCTTGGCGTTGTTTCCTCCTGCGGGTTTTTCTTTGATACGCAAAACTTCATAACCTATATTTTCTAAGTAATTTTTTAGCAAAAGTTCGCTAATTGCACCTGTAATGTATCCGTTAGCACTCGGACTACTTTTTAACGCTTGTAAAAACAACGCTGTTGTTATACCAAACCTATTTTTTATAAATTCCTGTAATTCGTCTTGCATTTTTTTATTGTTAATTTTTTTTTACAAATTTACCATTTTTTTAATATTTCACCAAAAAATACCTCAAAACCTATTCGCCAGCACGAGCACCGTTTTATACACTTTTTCTGTGCCATTTAGCCCAAAAATCTTTGCGATTGCGAGATAATTGCCACTGTCTACGCGTGCTTGTTGGTTATTTGTTCCGTCCCACACAAAATTTGCGGTTTGTGTGCCAAGCGTAAAATTGGTAGCCAAACACTTGATTTCCCTGCCTGTGCGGTCATAAATTGCCAAATATTGCAACACACCACTTTGAATTTCAGGCAACAATTCCAACAACGTAAAATCTGCATTGCCATCACTATCAGGCGTAAAAACTTGTGGATTTGCCACCAAACCATTTTCTTGCACTGTATTTGTGTTTTGCGAATTGCGGTACGCAGGCGTAGCATATCCCACAACAGACGCACCAGATTGCCAACTATTGCGGTCATCAGCAGGCAAATTTTGGGCAATGCGTTCCAAAGAAACACCTTCCACTTTGTCTAAAAGCGGAAAATGGTATTTTTCGCTGTACGAAAATTGCTCTGCGATTTCTGCATTTGGACTTATCAAAACCACAATTCCAACATCATCATTATAAGATGGCAAATCCAAAGGATAATAAAATTCCTTTTTGCCCAAAGGATATTGACTTTCTAAAAATATCGTATTTGGCGTAAAAACCGCATAACCTTTTGGCGAAATACTCAAATCCAGAGCACTTAATTGTTTTTGGTTTGCCAAAATTCCATTTTCAAAATTTGCAATACGCCAATTTTTCAGGTTAATATATTTGTCAGAAGTATTAAAAATCTCTACAAAATCGCTTCCACTTGTAGGTGGATTAAACAAAATTTCGTTCAAAACAATATCACCCTTCTCTCCTATTACCGCAAGTCCAAAATCTGCGGTGTTGTTGCCCTGTATCAAATTTTGGCTACAATCACGTATGTTTTGTACCGTAATTGTATATTTTTGATTAGGGAGTATATTATCATTTAAAAGGATTTTTATTTGAGAAAGGTTAAATTCTGTTACAAAATTTAGGCTTTGAATATTGAGGTTTGGCGAAATAGTAAATTGTACATTTCCAAGATTTTGTTTTTCAATATTTTCATCAAAAGTCAATAAAATGCTTGTATTGTCAAATGCTTCAGCCCTGCGTAATCGTGGTGCTGTAAGGTCGGTCAAAGTTTGCGAAACACTATTTGCTTGTGCAGGTGTGCCTCCTCGTGTTGCATTTGAGGCAATCCAATTTCCTTCTTCTTTACAAATATTTTTTACGTCTAATTTTTCCAAACTCCAACCACCGTCTGCTTTTGTAGCATTTTGATACCAATTATCCGAATATTCCACGAATGTAATAAGTACATTATTAGCATTTTTTAGGGCAATCCTTTCGCCTGCATTGGTCAAAACCGGAAAACTTGATACGCCAATTACTTTACCAAAACTTTGAAAATTTGGGACTTGTGTAATGTCGCAAATAATCGCATATTCATTTGGAAACAATAAAATTTCAGGTAAAATTTTGGTTGTACTTTCATCAGAAAATTGTATATTTTTTAGGTTAAATATTTTATTTGTAGGGTTGTATATTTCCACATATTCCGCATCTGGCAATGGATTCAAGGGCGTACCATTTCCCCTTGTATCTACCATGATTTCCGTAAAAACAAGCTCTTTATATTGTGGAATAAATGTAAGATAATACACAAAATTTACACTTTGCAAAGGCATGATATTTCCAACAATATCTTGCACATTTTGCACATTCAAGGTTTGGTTTTGGCTACTTGCAAAACTATTTGCAGGATATTGCAAAATCACTTGGCTTGCATTTGCACCCGCTTGCACGCTGATAGGATTTCCCAAACCAACAACTGCATAATTGACCACAAGCATCGCAGAAATATTATCTACTGTTTCCGAAAAATCAACCCTAACAGATTGATTATCAATGGCTTGCACGCTTGAAATACTTGGTGGTGTGTTGTCTTGGGAAACGCTTACGTCATCAAAATAAAATTTATCTCTGTTGGTAAGCGTGTTGAATTGACAAAAAAACCCAAAAAAATTGGTAGAAGTATAAGTATTATCCGTAACTTGTCCCTCATATGTGTATATCCCTGTAAGACCTTTGTCTATAAAAAACTGCCAAATACCACCTGTAAGCCTTACGACACTCACTTTTGCGAGTACATTCCCTGTAAAATTAGTGTTTGTACTGGTGAAAATATTGGTTGTAACAGCGTTATTTTGGCGAAAAAACTGTAAAAAATCCGCATTTGTTTGCCCAAATTGTATAAAATATCCCTGCAAATTTGTTTTCAAATTGCTTTGATTACTTGCCAAATAAATGCGTGTAAAATTGGTAGCAGTAGGATTAAATTTTAAATCAAGCGTAAAAACCCATTCTGTTTTATCCAAAAAACTATTTGTAGTGCTTAGATATGTAGTTGTGGCTACATTTGGGGCTTGCAAACGCAATTCACCTGCATCTACAATAAAATTGGTGGTTTCACCTGTCCAAATTGGATTTTGGGTAAAATCACCATCTTCAAAATTGTCTTGAATTTGTGCAAAAAGAGTGTTATTTTTTACAAAAAAAACAAAAAACAAGCAAATAAATACGCAGAATGTATATTTTTTCATGGATTATTTCTTTACAGAAAAGTGAATTTTATAACTGCGAATATATCCAAAAAAATTATCTTTGCACCATAAATTTATCAATTCCAAGCATATTTATAAAAACACACAGTTCTTAGAAATTTTGTACGGAAAGCTATTATATAAAGCACGCGGATAACGCGGATTTTACGGATTAAAACGGATTTTAAGGCTTTTACAAAAACGCCAAACTGATGTATTTCGAGGTTTCCGCACAAGTGTTAAAAAGAACCAAACACACAAACACTACAAGTATTGTTTATGAAATATTATTATTCATTTGTTTTTTGTATTATTTTTTTATTTTTTCATACAAATAATTTTGCTCAAAATATACAAGGTTGTGAACAAGATGGGGCAATAATTGCGTATTATACCGCCAAAAATTATTTTTTAGAAAAAAAATATGTATTTGCTATTGAAGCCTCTTTATCCGCCAAAGAAGATTGTCCCAATTTTGTGGAAAATAATGAATTGATAGCCAAAATAGAAGTTAAATTAGATTTTTTTGAAAAAAACAACCTATTTAAAGATAGTTTGGATTTTGATTTTATTACATTTGATGAACTTGGTAACAAAAATAAACATTTATTGGATACCGCTACAAGAGCAATGATGTATAAAAAAGGGGAATTTTTTTTGGTGGATAAGTCAGGGAATGAGTTAAAAAAATATGGGAAATGGGCAAATATTTTAGATGAAAATTATTTTGAATTTGGTTTTATATTAGCAGAAAACCAAAAAAAACAGAGGTTTTTAATAACTGATACAGGTGAAAAATTGGTCTATGAAGATGACATTTCACAAATTACTTCACAAACTCAAGCATTAGACCTCAGCAATGAGGATTTAGAAAGATTACCCACAGAAATTTTTTACCTACCCAATCTCCTATTACTCAATATATCAGGCACAAACAGCTACGAAATCCCTCAAAGCGTCAAAAATTTAAAAAACCTAAAATACCTTATCACCAGCAATAATCCGCTCAAAGATTTACCACAAGAAATAAAAGAATTGGAAAAATTGGAGTTATTGGATATATCCATTTGCCCTTTTTTAGAGAAATTACCGCCTTTTATAGCAAGTCTATCAAAATTACGTTTTTTAGATATCAGTATGACCAAAATCACAGATATTTTTGAATTAAAAAATAAAAAAGAGTTAAAAATCATAGAATAAATACGTATATTTAGCTTGTTTTCAATATTTTGATTGTAATAATCTAAACTTTCCAAAAAATTTTAAAACTTTTGGAAAGTTAAAAATGCCTTTAAATTCCTACAAAAATTCTACAATTTCACGCCCTTAAAACTGAAAAATTACCCCCAAGGATGTTGCCCAATATTGCCAATCGGACTTGTATTGTCTGCCTACAACTACATTACGCGAAAGATTGGTTTGTGGATTGGTAACAGTGATTTCTTTGAGCATGCCTGTGCCTGTGTAGGAATTGCTTATTTCTGCGAGAGGATTGATGTAAGAAATATTAGGAACAAATGTATGTGAAAGCCTAAAATCAAGCCAAAAAGAATGTCTGCCTTCTTCACTAAAATCTACCAAATGCCAACGCACACCTACGCCATGATTTATCATGTAAGATTTATCGTCTAAAATGTATTTTACGAATAAATCTTCGTCTGTGTTCAAAGGATTTTCTACATTGAGTTGCGTACTAAAATACGCTATGCCTACGCCCATATTTGCATAAGGAATTAATTTTTTGGCTTTTTCCAAAAAATCATACTGCATATTCAAACGCCAAAATATAGCATCACTGCCCGTAGTTGCATTGGCAAAACCAATATTTTGGCTCAAACGCCCTAAACCAAAAACCCCAAATTCACCACCAAAATGCCATTTTTTATCAGGAATTTGATACGAAACACCAAACAAGAAAGGCAAAACCAACGCCTTGTTATTGGTGTTGCGGGCTGTGCTGAATATGGGTTTGGCAAAACTAAAATTTCCATACAAACTTACCTGTGCATAAGTATTTGTATGGAAAAGAAACAAAATAAATACAAGAATTTTACGCATATTTAACTATTAAATGATTTTTTAATCCTTATAGCAAAACTTTTTTGCATAAAATTTGTTTGCATTTTGCTTTTATTTTAGGAAATTTTAACAAAAACCCTTACAAAAAATTCAACACATCAAATTTTTCATTCAGGATTTTTTTGTGGTCAGTATCCAAATGTTTGTCTAAAATAGTAGCATAAATTCTTCTAAAATCCATTGTAAATTTCAAATCGCCTTCGTCCAAATCTGTCAAATTGGGCAATTCATTCAAAACGCCTGCTTTTTTAAGGCTTCCACCCATGAGATACACATTGCTTGCAGTGCCATGGTCAGTGCCTTGACTTCCATTTTGGGCAACCCTACGCCCAAACTCTGAAAAAGTCATCAATACAACATTTTTCCAAAGATTATTTGCTTTGAGGTCTTTTACTAAGGCATCTATTGCGTCATTATACACAGTCAAAAGGCGTGCTTGTTGAGCTTTTTGATTGACGTGTGTGTCAAAACTACCATGTGAAGCATAATAAACATTGGTACTTACGCCTGCTTTCACAAAATCTGCTATAGTTTTGAGTTGTTTGCCCAAATCTGTATTTGGATAATTATAGGTTTGGCTTGGTTTTTTAGTGGTTTTTTCGTGGAGATATTGGGCAGAAGATTGCGTTTCTGCGAGGGTTTTGTATAAATACGAAGCAAGGTCGTGGTTGTGTTCGTTTGCGTGTGTGTTGGTTGCTTGTTGGAGTTGTTGATTTTTGGCGATTTGATAGAGTTTTTGGGCATCTTTTACTGCAAGCCCTTTCACTTTGTCGCCTTTGAGTGCAAGCCCAAGCGAGTCGTCTACTTCTATGGCTTCGTAGGCGAGTTTGCAATCGTCATTTTGGCACATATTATCCAAATAACGCCCAATCCAACCCGTTTGGAGGTATTGCGAAGATTTGCTGGCAGTGAGCCAAATATCCATTGACCTAAAATGAGAACGGTCAGGCTCAGGGTAGCCTACATTGTTGAGTATTGCCAATTCACCGTTTTCGTGGAGCGTTTTCATCACAGGCAAGGCAGGATTAAAACCCAATTCATCATTGATTTTCAGCACTTCATTTGGAACAATTTGTATTAGAGGGCGATTTTTGTAATACGCATCATTTTTGAAAGGGACTAAGGTATTCAGTCCATCATTTCCACCAGAAAACTGTATGATGATGCAAATTTTTTCATTAAAATTTGGCTTAAAAAATGGATTTTGTGTTGTATCATTTGGGTTTTCAAATGCTTTTAAAAATGTTGGCACCCACATTGTTCCGACTGTTGCCAAAAAAGATTTTTGTATAAAATTACGCCTTTGCATAGCTGATTTTTGTTAGGAATTTAGAGGTATTTAGCCCTCTACCCCAAAGGGAATTAATAGAAAAAATGATACTTTATTAAAATCTGGTTTAAAAATTTGGAGGCAAAAATAGCAAAAAAAGTAATTTTTAACTTTTGTCTAAATAGATACAGAAAAAAATGTATTTTTGTTTTTTTATGTAGTTTTTTGACGTGATTTTTTACAAAAGGATTAAAGGCATTTATTTTTTATTTTTAAATATACAAATATCAATGGAAATTCAAGGTGAAAAATCGGGTTTTAACAATAAACTTGTGCGAAATGTGGGTTGTTTTGGTTGTTTGACATATATCATTTTATTTTTTACTTCCGCAGGTGTGATTACTTCGCTTGGATACGATACGCTTTGGGTTGTGCCATTTATGGGGGTATTTGTGTTTATTTGGCTGTGTTTATTTTTATGGGCTTTGCAAAAGAGTAAGAAATGAGTTTTTTTTTAATACAAAAAATCCTTACCCATTCAAATTATTGCATATTCCATCAGCACTATCACGATAATAGCGATACGTTGGATATTTGACTTTATCCACCACAAAACCCGCCAAAATCGCTCTATCTACGCAATCAGAATCTGAGGAATAAGGCATTTTTTGAAATAATAGTTTTTGTAATATGTGATTTTTGGCAAAAATCGTTCCGCCTGCTACACAGTCTTCTATGTGAATTTGCTTGCTTGTGTCGTATTTATCAGGCACAAACGCATTGCCTATAATATCCAAACCGCCATGTATAAGGTCTGTATGCGGATTTTGGGCAAAATATGCCAAACGCAACGCCAAATGTTGGGGCAAATATTCGTCATCACTATCCAAAAACGTAATAAATTCACCTTTTGCTTTTGCAATACCTGCATTCAAAGCGTAAGCCTGTCCTGTGTTTTCTTGGTAAAAATAGAAAATTTTATTTTTTAAATATTGATTTTTTTCCAAAAAATCTTTTATTACTTTTTCCGTGTCGTCTTTGCTCCCATCATCTATCATAATGAGTTCCCAATCTGTAATATCTTGTTGCAAAACAGAAAATATTGCCCTCAAAATCGTGTGGGAGCGGTTATAAGTAGCGGTAATAATTGAAATCATAAAAAAAGTTGTCAGTTTTTTAGTAATCCGTTTTTCAAAAAAAATGCTTACAAAAATATTTGTAAGCATTTTTTATCTAAGTTTTCTTTGTTTATTCTTCTGATTTAAAGCCTTTTCTCATCAAAAATTGGTTGTAAGCTATTGTAAAGATTTCATCTTCTTCATTGAGGTTTTTGGCTTCTTTGTATGCTTCCATTGCCTCCAATTCAAAACCCTGATTTTCCCAAATAACTGCTTCTTGCAATTTTAATTCAGCAGATGAAAATTCAGCATTTTTATTATTATTTTTCAATTCGTCCAATTCTGCTTTAACTTTTTTTACATCTTGTGCTTTTGGTTTTTTGATGATGATTTGTCGTGCTGAATTTTTACCTTTTGCTTCTATTTCTATGGTTACGATAGGTTGTGTTTTTAGTTTTTCATCATTGAAATCCACTAAAAATGTTTCAGTTGTTTGCTCAAAAGATTTGATTTCAGCGTTTGAAGTTGCAATCAATTTAATATTACAAGTTGCTTCTAATTCTTCTTTATTGAGGGCAATATTATATTTATCTTTAAATCTTTTGGTTACAAAAGTAGATATTTTTTTGCCACTGCTTATTGCTCTTTCTACCGAACCTGTTACTTTTTGATATTTGTAGGGATTTTTGTGTGTATCCACATCACCATTTTTTACGATTTCACCTATCACAAGGCTTGCGTATTTTTGGGTAGCTGATTGTTTTGATTTTAATAGATTTGCTTCCAATTCGCTTACTTTATATGTGCCTACTTTGCTAATTTGCACAGTACCACCTTTTTGATATGATAACGCCACATAACCACCTACCGTTATTTGGTCATTCGCATTGATACCTTCTCCAATTTTGAGGGTATTCGTTTTTTCATTTTTAAAATTAATATTCCCGCCACTTGCGGTAATAACTTTGAATGTATTTTGTGCGTATGAATACCCGCATACAAAGCACATTAGGGTAAATGTCAAAAAATTTGTTTTCATAAAACTTTCTTGTATATGTTTTCGTTGATGTACGCAAATATATACGTAAAAGTTTGAAAAAAGTAACTAAATTTATTTTTTAGGCATTAAATTTTCTTTATAAAGATTTATAAAAAATCACATAAAAGAACTAAGGTTTTTATATTTTTGCAGAATGTTTTTATGTGATTAAAATTTTTGGTTATGTTTACACAATAAGATATCTAAAATTACAATAACATTTTTCCATCGCAACAGGTTTTACAAATTTTTTATGTTGGAAAAAATATCCTAAAATTATATTACTTTACAATCTTTCTACTTTGCTAACAATTTACGACTTACTTTTGCGATTTATTTTTATGATTTTACTTCGTACATTTTGGGGAATTATTTTCTCTTTTACCACACACATATTACCTGCACAACAGTCGCATATTGCACAAATAGCCCCAAATGCAAAGGTTATTGCACAGACACCCCTCAAAACAAAAAAAATCATTCAAAAAACACTCCCAAACACCTCGCCAAATGCAGTAAAATGGATGAGTGTGCAAATGTTGCAATACCATAAATATTTGTTGTTTCAAGCAAAATGGCACTACGAACAAGCCCTACAAGACCTTAATTCGCTACGCCCACCAAATTATGGAAATGACATCAAAGAAATTGCCAAAAAATTGGAAGGACTCAATATGTACCACGATTACGCAGGAGAATCAACCGAAGAAAATTCAGAAGAAAATACTTGTGTAAATGGTTGGTGTCAAGTAATGGGAAGGCTAAATTTTTCGCCTTTTGATACTTTGTTACAAGAACAAATTACACTTAAACCAAAAACGCTTGCCAAAGAACAAAAAAAGAAAAAAGGGAATTTATACCAACTCAAAGCAAAATATATCCATGTAAATCAAATATTGGTGCAATACGAAACGCTTGGTTTTTTGCCTATTGACTTGGATTTAACACAAAGAGGCGATTTTTCTATACAATATTATCGCAAAAATCGTGGTGGATATGAAAGTTATGCACCACAACACATCAGCATCGTAGATACAATCGTCAAAAAAGCAAATAATGATTTTGAACTTAGAGATTGGCATGAAGGCGTGGAAGGCGAACCTTTTATCTACCGCACAGGCACAAACAAGAAAAGTAGTTACAATAATAATTTTACATTTGAAAATGTATATTTTGGTTTCCAAGAATCACTTGGCGTAGAACGCAAATTATCAGGCAAAAATCCAAACGTTTCGCAAGGATATGCCTACTTTGGCAAAGAAACCGAAAGGGCAAAAAATCTCCTCAAAATCCTAAACTTTTGGCGTGGACAAGTGTTTTTCTTGGAAACAGTAGGGAAATTTTATGGGAAATAAGCCCCTAACCCCAAAGGGTTTAAAGTTCAAGGAGTTTAAAGGCTCAAAGTTGTAAGGTTATTTTCATCAAATCAAAGGTCAAAAAATATATATGTCTGAACTTCAAAATTTTCAAAAAGATGTGGGAAAAAAAGCCTTTGATATGCGTCATAGGCAAACAATTAACCACAATATAGATAAATACAACCTGTCCGTTGCAAGAGGTCTGCATAGTTTTCAAGACCACGAACTCGCAAGAAGTCGTGCATCTTATATCAAAACACAAACCTTAGAACATTTGGATAAATATTTAATTGAATTTGAAGAAAATTTTGAAAAAAGAGGTGGAAAAGTGCTTTGGGCAGAAACAAAAGAAGAAGCACAAAATTTTATTTGGGAAATTTTACGCAATGCCAATACAAAAACAGTCGTAAAGTCCAAATCTATGACCACCGAAGAAATTGGCTTAAATGAATTTTTGGAAGAAAAACAGATTGAAAATGTAGAAACAGATTTGGGTGAATATATCGTACAACTCGCAGGACAAAAACCTTATCATATCGTTACGCCTGCTATGCACCTTAGCAGAGGTGATGTAGGAAAGATTTTTGAGGAAAAACTTAATATGCACTACACTGATAATCCGCAAGAACTTGCCATGACTTGCAGAAATAACCTACGTGAAAAATATACTTCTGCAGAAGTTGGTATCACAGGTGCAAATTTTCTGATTGCTGATGTAGGTGGTATCGCTATTACCGAAAATGAAGGCAATGCACGCCTTTCTGCTACGTTTCCAAAAATCCATATCGCAATTGCTGGCATTGAAAAAATCATTCCTTCGCTTGAAGATTTAGACCTTTTTTGGTCTTTATTGGCTACAAGTGGCACAGGACAACGCATGACCATTTATAACACCGTTTATACAGGTGCAAAACAAAGTTTTGAAAGTGATGGTACTGAACAAATGTATGTGATTTTGTTGGACAATGGTCGCACCAAATTATTGGCTGATGAACAAAAACGCCAAGCACTTGCTTGTATTCGTTGTGGTGCGTGCCTCAATGTGTGTCCTGTGTACAAAAATATTGGTGGGCATAGTTATCACACAACATATAGTGGACCTATTGGCTCGGTGATTAGTCCGCATTTATTGGGTATGAAAGACTACAAACATCTTAGTTATGCGAGTTCTTTGTGTGGTGCATGTGGCACCGTTTGCCCTGTGAAAATTGATTTACCGCTTCTCTTGCTCAAAAATCGCCAAGAAAGTGTGGAGAAAGGTTTTCAAGGTTTTACAGAAAAAGTAACCTTTCAACTTTGGGAAAACACCATGAATAAACGCGCCAGAGTAGATAGATGGGGTTCAAGGTGGAAAAACTGGGGTTTTCGCCAAATATTTTATAACAGTTGGGGCAAAAGACGTGAAATGCCTACATTGCCCAAAGAATCTTTCCACGATTGGTGGATAAAAAATAAAAAATAGTGTCAAAACCTTGAATTGTAAACCAAAAATATACAAAAAACGCACACATTTATTTTTGTAAATGTGTGCGTTTTTTCCGTTGATTCCTATGACAATTCAAAATTTTTTTTCCGTTCTTGGTGTTTAGAAAAATGTAAGCACAAAAGTAAAAAATAACTTCCAAAAGAAAAATACATTTTTCGTCACCAACAACTACACGCAAGACTTCCGCTGACTTGTTGGTGACAAAAATGCACAAAAACTTACGTAATGATAAAAATATTGGTTTTTTATGTTGGGTTTTGTGCTATTCTTGCAGTTGTGCAAGCATTTTTTAAATACCAACAAGGGACAAAAACGAGTTTTTTTGTTTTTTTTGTGGAAGACTTGGACGAGTGGGTAGGTTATTTTCTTTTAAAGTTTGACCAAGGTTCCTCACTTTCAAATAAAAAACGATTGTCTTTTAGGTATTTTTTAAACTCTTGCAGATGGAATTTTTCTATAATTTCATTTATTTTTATAACACGATGAAAAACTCTCATTTTATGAGGGTTTCTTACTTCAAAAAGATATGCTTTTAGTATCAAATTAAATTTTTTTGTTGAGTCTTTTTCTTGTTCATACTTTTTTATATATACATTTACTGAGTCCATACTCTCAAATTTTTGGTTATAGAAAAAATGTTTTTTATCATCTTTTAAAATTTTTTCTTGTGTATTAAAAATTTTTTCTTCTCCTTTATAATAGACAGATAATCTCCCACATGCAAATCTATCATCAAGATACGCTGCGTATTCTAACCATCTAATTGCAAAATCTTCGTCTATTTTATAATTGCTTATCAAATCCCAATAGTCTAAAAAAACAATAACCGCTTCAGCGTTACCATTTGCAAGAGCATAAAGTAAATATTGTTTGGCTCTTTTTTTTCTATCTTTCTCCTCTGAAAACATATCAGTAGTCCTGAAAACTAATTCACTATAGAGATTGAATGCCTTATAAATATTTTTTTGTATTCCAAAACCAATTGATTTTCTATAAAGAATTTCAAAATCATCACTATTTACCATTCCCATCATGTGGGGAGAAGACCCCATTAAATAATAAAGAGTATCATTTAATTCCTGTTTTGATAATTTAGACAAGTGTTTGTCTAAAGAATCTTCTGAAAAAGAGAATTCTTCTTGTAAATAACAAAAAAAAATATGCTCATCAAATTTAGTTTCTAAATATTTTTCTGCTTTTTGCAACAATTTTTTGAATTTCTTTTTGTTAGACACAAAATTTTTGCCTAAATATTCTTGTTTTAATTCTTTTAAACTTGGTAGCCCCTCTTTATTTTTGGGCTTTGTTGTATCTGTAATTATTCTAACAATCGTTTTTTTTATTTCTTTTTGAGATTCTTTTTTCACTACTTCGCTACAACAGGAAATAGGTAATAAGAATATAGCAAAAAAAATAAGAACTTTAGTGAAAAAATATTTATTATTTAGCAACATAATTTTTAATATGATTTAATTTGTTTTAAAGCTCATCGAAAATTCCAATTTTTCTTTCTAACTTTTTTGTGTCAACCCATCCCCGTTTTTGTCCGTTGTTGGTTTTTAGAAAAATGTAATTACAAAATTAAAAAATAACTTCCAAAAGAAAAATACTTTTTCGTCACCAACAACTACACGCAAGACTTTCGCAGACTTGTTGGTGACAAAAATGCATACAAACTTAGGGAATGATAAAAACTGTTGTTTTTCATTTTAATTTTTATTGCTATTTTTGCGGTTGTGCAAGCATTTTTTAAACACCAAAAAGGGAGAAAAGAACATTTACTTTCAAAATTACAATATGCTAAAATTAGCTTTAAAAATTATTTTAGGAATTATTTTTTTTATTACCATTTTTATTGTGTTTTTGATAAGTTTTAGCCCATACAAAAATAACCAAGAAACGGGCTACAAGTGTATCGCATTATCTATAGAAATTTCGCAACCTGTAGAAAAAGTATTTGCATATTTGGGTAACTCAAAAAACGCATCAAAATGGTCAGTTTATGTTGACCATATCACTACATTGAATATAGACAAAGTTTCTGATGGTGAAGTGGGAAGCACTCGGAGGTGTTTCAAAGAAAAAAATGAACAAGGAATCGTTTGGGACGAAGATATTGCGGAAGTAATTCCCAATATAAAAAGGCGATTAACCATATACAATGCAAAAGGATTTCCGATAATGGTAGAAGGTATTTTGACGGAACAACGATACAAACGTTTGAATGACAGCACCACACATTTAACTTTTACCGTATTCCATAAAAACTCTAATCTTGATTTTGTTTCAACCATAAAAATACATTTTGCTTCTTATACCATTGCTAATATTTTTAAACGAAATTTGGAAAAAATCAAAAAATGTCTTGAAAAAAATCAAATATAAATATAGCGTTTTCCTAACACCACAAAAAAACGCACACATTTATTTTTGTAAATGTGTGCGTTTTTTAATTTTATTTTTCCAAAAAATTATTTTTCAAGATAATACATCCATTTGCTACTTCCTGATGTTACTTTTAAGCTACCATCAGCACTTGACCACATCTCATAGATATTGTTATTCACAGTATCTTTTACTTTGTAATAGGTAAGTTTATTATTATCTTGGTTTGTACTCAAAATAGTACCAAAATTCCATTTGTTAGATGAGGAGGCATACATTTGAACGGTAACAGTACCTCTTTCTTGTTGGAAATGCACCTTGTATGTAACATTATTTTGTTTCATTACATACGTCCATTTAGTTTTTCCTTGTTGTGCAGAGGCATTTTGGGTATTTGTAAAACAAAAAACAAGCGTCATCACAAATGACAAAGATAGAAAACGAAAAAAATTTTTCATAAAATTATAGATAAAATATGTTGTAAAATATGTAAAATAGAGTCCAAAATTAATATTGATATTTACTTTTTATAAAAATATATAATTTTGTAAATATATATAAATATACACTAAAATTTTAAGATTATTACAAATTTCAAAAATATTTTTACCCTTTTTTTATTCTTCTCCATCAAGTCTTTTAGCGGTTACAATACCATCTATTTGAAGCATTTTTTCCAATAAATTATCAAAATGTTCTTGGTCTCTGACATACAAACCAATTTCCCCCTCAAAAATCCCAGATTCTCTCAAACCAATATTAAACGCAGTAATATTCACACCCATATCCGTTGTGAGTGCCATTGTTACATCGCGAATAATACCCATACGGTCAGTGCCTTCAAGTTTGAGTGTAACCGCAAACATGGTATTTTTTTGCGATTGCCAAATTGCTTTTATGACCCTATAACCATGATTTGAAAGCATTTCTACTGCATTTGGGCAATTTGTTCTATGAATTTTTACGCCTTCATTGATGGTTACATAGCCAAATACATCACCTCCAGGAATAGGCGTACAGCATTTTGCGAGGGAATAATCAATACCATGAAAATCTTGTCCTATAATAATTGTATCTTTGACAAGTTCGAGGGCATTTTTATCTTTTTTGTAGTTTTCAGAGGGGTTTTGGGTACGAAGTTGGTTACTTTGGGCTAATTGCGTTTCGTGTTGTTTTTTATATTTTTCAAATTTATTTAGTTGTTTTGTTGAAATAATATTTTTGCCAATATCAAAATACACATCACCAAGAAATTTATAATTCAAAAATTCACGCAGTTGATTTTGGTTTGTATCAGAATATTCAAACCCAAATTGCTCAAATTTTTTCTGGACAATTTCTTTTCCTTTGGTTACAAATTCCTTTTTTTCATCACGAATATAATCTTTTATACGTCCTTTTGCTTTGGTTGTGGTTACAAATTTGAGCCAATCTGCATTAGGTTTGGCGGTTTTGGACGTAATAATTTCTACTTGGTCGCCACTTTTTAATTCATAATTGATAGGCACAAGCACTTTTTTCTCTTTTTCGCCTTTATGAATTTTTGCTCCAAGACACGAAAGCCCCACTTGCGAATGTACATGAAACGCAAAATCCAGTGCAGTAGCCCCATGTGGAAGTTTAATAATTTCGCCTTTTGGTGTATAAACATAAATTTCTTCTTGCAAAAAATTAGCCCTAAACGCACTCACAAATTCCATTGCAGTAAGGCTATCACTTTGTTCTCTGAGTTCCCTAATGGTGCGTAACCAACTATCTATATGTGATTCTTCTGTTCTGCCTGCGTGTTTGCCATGTGTTTTATACTTCCAATGTGCTGCGTAGCCCTTTTCTGCTATTTCGTCCATTCTTTCGGTGCGTATTTGCACTTCTACCCATTTGCCTTCAGGTCCCATTACTGTAATATGCAAAGATTCATAGCCATTGCTACGCGGATTTGTTATCCAATCACGCATACGTTTGGTATTTGGGCGATAAAAATCTGTAACGATAGAAAACACATGCCAACATTCTGCTTTTTCTTTCTCAAAAGCACAATCCAATACAATACGGATAGCAAAAAGGTCATAAATTTCCTCAAAAGGAATGCCTTGCGATTGTATTTTGTTCCAAATTGAATAAATAGACTTTGACCTTCCAAAAACCTTTGCTTTAAAGCCTTGTTCTTTCAGTTTTTCTTCTATTGGGGTAATAAATTCTTTGATATATTTATTACGTTGGGCTTTGTTATCCTCCAATTTATGGGCAATCTCGCGATAAACTTTTGGTTGCGAAAATTTAAGATGAAGATCTTCCAATTCTGTTTTAATGCTATACAAACCCAATCTATGGGCAAGTGGGGCATAAATAAAAATTGTTTCTGAAGCTATTTTGAGCTGTTTGTGGGGTTGCATACCTTCCAAAGTACGCATATTATGCAGGCGGTCAGCGAGTTTAACAAGGATTACACGCACATCATCAGAGAGCGTAAGAATCATCTTGCGAAAATTCTCCACTTGTTGCGAAATTCCCCAATTTACCTTTTCGAGGGCTTGGTCTTTTGAAAGTTGTATTTTGGTCAATCCTTCCACAAGCAAAGCAACGGTTTTGCCAAATTTTCTTTCAATCTCTGCATTTGTAATGTCAGTATCTTCTACCACATCATGCAAAAATGCAGCTGCGATGGCAGTAGCCCCAAGTCCGATTTCTTCCACCACGATTTGTGCCACTGCAATCGGGTGAAAAATATAAGGCTCACCAGATTTACGTCTTACGCCTTTGTGTGCCTCTACCGCAAATTTGAAAGCACTTCTGACCAACTTTGCCTCTTCTTTCTCTGTAATAAATGGTTGTGCCAATTTCCTAAACTTACGATAAGCCCTTAGAATGCTTTGATTTTCTGCTTCTATTTGCGCAGGTGTAAGCTCTATTTCAGGAATAAAATCCGTTTTTGGTGTTATTTCAAGTTTATTTTCGGTGATTTCTTTGCTATTTTTTAGGGTATTTATATCTTTTGCCATAATTTTTCAAATTTGAATAATCCAAGTTATGAAAAATGCAAACAAAAGACAAGAAAAAAGTATTTTTTTTTGATAAATTATAAATTGAGTACAAGTGAATTTTAACTTGAGCATATTTCCACTTGTTTTTTTACAAATTTACCTTATTTTATTTGGTTTATGGATTTTTATCTATAAATATAAAATATCGTTTTTTATTAAAAACCAAAGAAATAAAATATTTTCCAATAACAAATTGTCAAGTCTTGCGACATTGACAACTGTTTGAACTTTGACCTTTTAAACCTTAAACTCCCCTTACATCTTAATCACTCTACCAGGATATTCGGTCATATAATCTACCTCAGAGCCATCTGGCGTAATAATCCACATCATTTTAGCCTTAGGTTTTTCCAAAGGTACATCACCATAACCATCAGTAAAATAAATAATTGCGTCAGGTTTGTAGCGTTCATTGGCGTATTTAATAGGTGCATTAAAATCCGTACCACCACCACCAGTCATATTAGGCAATAATTTACCTCTGTACGTGTAAGTTCTGCCAATATCTGTATCACATTCAACCACATGCACTTCTACACCTTGTCGCCAAATATGATATACTTGCTCAAAAAACTTAGTAAGTTGTTCTTGGTCAATACTGCCCGAAGTATCTATTGCCACCAAAATTTTTTGTTTTGGCGTAATTTTTATACCAGGTGAAGTACCATAACGCTTAGAAGGACGTTTCAAAGTATTGCGTAAATAAGTACGATTGCTATGTGAAGCAAAAACCTTCAAAATTGCTTTCCAATGTAGTTTTGGCTTTTGTGTAACATCAAAATTATCAATATCTTCCCTAAAATCATTTGGAAAATTGCCAGGAATGTTAGATTTGGCAATAATTCCACGAATTTTTTTCTTTTGTTGATTAGAAAGGGCTTTTTTCTCTGCGTCTGATAGTTTTTGGATTTCTTCCCAATACACATGTTGTGTTTGTGATTGGCTGTCATCACCCAAAAAATTTTTTAAATTTTGCCAAGAAACATTATCATCTTTTTCACCATTTTTACACATTGAACATTCATTGTACAATTCCAAAAGGCGGTTATAATAATAATGCGAAGATTCAAAAGGCAATAAATTTAATTCAGGGAATTTTTCCAATAATACTACACCTTCAATAAGTTGATTGCGTGGAATAAATTGATTGACCACCAAATCCGCAGCAATATTGAACATACGTTTATTTGACCATTTGAGCGAAGTAGTGATATGGTCAAAAACCAAATGTAGAATTTCGTGTTTGATTGCCCCCAATTTGAATTTGAACGAATTAAGTTCTTCTTTCCAAAAATTTGGGTTAATATATAACACAACATCATTTTTTTGGCAACCAACTGCCAGCGTAGGTAATTTTGTTGTAACTTGTTTGGACAAATTAATGAAAAAATAACCATAAAAAGGCTCTGCTGGTATTCTTTCTTCTGGGTTTTCTGATTTTTTGCCAATGATGAGGGTTGTACTAATTTGTGCTACTTCTTGCAAAATTTCACTTACAGGATATATTTTTTTTGCTATTGGCTCAATGATTTCAATTATATTTTCAGTATTTTCTTCGTTTATGTTTTCTTCAGTTATGTTTTCGTTGTTTTCTTGGGTTGTGTTTTCAGTATTTTCTTGGGTTTTTGCTTCTATTTCTGTGTTATTTTCTATATTTTCGTTATTTGTGGTCATAAAGATTATTTGTATCTTTTTTAGAATTTAGTTTGTAACAAATTTATTGTTTTTTTTGTAAAAAAAAAGAAAAATGTGGAAAGTATTTTTGCCATTCACTATGACAAAGGATAAATTCAAAAAATTTTATAATTCGTTGGCTTCTCTTAAAACAATTTCTACTATTTTTTGACTTATCCTTATTCCATTATTTTGGGCTTTTTCTAACAAAGATTTTACTTCTCCAATTATACCTAAATCCTTTGCTTTTAGTAGGACACCAAATGTTCCAACAATTATAAGGTTGCGCATCATAGCATAATTCCTTGCCAATCGTTCATCCAATAAGATAATATCTGCTTTCAACTCTTCTGCCAAAGCTATTGTTTCTGCCTCACCTTTGTCAAGTATGATTTGTATATGTTGTACTAATGCTTGATTTTGGACATGTTTTATTTCAATCCATGATATTTGCTTTAAATCCATGTAAAACGATTTATCTTTGCCTGCTTCAATCTCCAAATAAACCGCTTGAGGAATTACAACCTTTTGGTACATATCTTTTAAAAGGTCTAATTTCCCTATGCCCAATAATGTAATAATAGGCGTAGTATTAGAAATAATTATATTAGGCATTTTTCCTATCTTGTTTTAAAGTTTCTTCGCTTACATCATTATACATATCAACATTATACTTTGCCAATGCCTCAAAAAAAGCAATACGTGAAATTCCTAAAATAGAAGCACATTTCCCAGATGAAATTTTACCCAACTCAAACAATTTTATAAGTGCTAAAGTTTTTATCTCATGTTTAAATTCCTCGTCTTGCATACGTAAATTGAATGCAAGCTCAAGCGGAAAATTAATTTGAAGTTGTGTTTCCATATTTTTAGAATTTAGTTTGTAACAAATTTATTGTTTTTTTTTGTAAAAAAAAATAATAATTGCTGGGAAAAATAAAAAAAAACTTTAATTTTAAAAATGGCAAAAAATAATTACTTCAAATTTAAAAAATTTACTATTTTCCAGGAAAATATTGGGCTAAAAGTAAGCACCGAAGCGTGTATTTTTGGTGCGTTTTTGCCTTGTGAAAATGCAACCAAAATCCTTGATATTGGCACAGGAACAGGACTTTTGGCGTTGATGTCTGCCCAAAAAACACACGAAAACCACCTAAAAAATAATACAGAAATCCAAACAGAAATTCATGCGATTGATATTGCAGAAATAGCGTATTTGCAAGCAAAAGAAAATATTGAAAAAAGTATTTTTAAAGAAATTTTTAAACGTGATTTTAAAGATAACCTACAAGTTTTTTGGGAAAGTTTACAAGATTTTTCAGAAAGGTTTTTTGCCAATGAAATACCACAAACCAAATACGATTTTATTTTGAGCAATCCACCTTTTTTTAAAAATCATATTCCAACCCAAAATCTTTTAAAACAACACGCCAAACATACACAAACGCTTGATTTTGAGGATTTGGCATTGCATACCACAAGATTACTTACAAATAATGGTGTTTTTTGGGTAATTCTCCCGCCTTTGGAAATGCAAACTTTCACAGAAATTGCTAAAAAATATAAACTTTTTTTGTACGAAAAAATACAAATTTTCCAATTTGAAACCCCAGAAATTTACCCAAAAGAAATCCAAAAAGTTTTTAGAGAAATTGCAGGATTTTCATTCAATTTGCTTGAAAGCCAAGAGCAAATTAAACAAAAAGAAATCGCACAAGAAAACACCGAAAATCCACCAAAATCTTTTTGTATTTATGAAAAAAATATAGACTTAAAAACAGGAAAATATAAATACACGCAATCATTTAGCACACTTTTGGCTGATTTTTATTTATATTTGTAGTCCAAGTTGTCAGTTACCAGTTTTTAAGTTATCCATTTTTTATAAATTTACATCAATTTATATTTTTAATAGCGAAAACGATAAGCGAAATAGTTATTTTTTTGAAAAAAAATATAAAACATAACTGAGTGATTTGTAAGTATATTTAAAAAAAACAGTCAAAAAAAACTTTTGTATGGACAATACTTTACAAGAAATGCCTTCTCATTACGAAAAAAGTCAAGGTGGAAAAGTTGGAGGAAAAATTGAAATAGCGGGTAAAAAAATGCTTCCAACCGCATTTTTTGCACAAATGCCCAAGCAATGCCTTGTGTATGGGTGCAAAGGAACAGGTAAAACGCATTTTTTGATGCAATATGCACTTTGGCTTTTGGCAGGAAATACAGAAAAAACCACGCTGAATAATACATTAAATGATACATTGCAAAACATTTCTACCAATTCACTTAGAAACCAATTATATACCTACCAAAAAAATGAAAAAATTGAAATTCTACACCATTATCCAGATTATTTGCAAAATTTTTTTATAGAAAAAACCCTAAAACCACTCCTACAAAAAGCATATCAAAGTTATCAAGATTTTTTTGTGCCCAAAAAAATAAACCCAAATAATACGTTTTTGCTTGAATTACAAGATTTTTTAAGCAAAAATATGCGTTTGGATACCGAAGAAGTAGAAATTTTTTTGCCTAATGTTTTATCAAATACAGACACTAATATAAAAAAAAAAACTAAAAAACCGCTATCAAATACCCAGCAAAATATTGAAAAAATTGTATTATTGGGCATTGAAAATAACCAACTTTTATATGAATTGTACGCCAAAAATCAACAAGCAACCAATCTTACACAAGGATTTGTACATTATGTTGGGCTTGATTTTTTGGAAAATTTGAGCTACGAAAAAACACAAAACAACGCATTTTCATTACCCAAAACACAAAAAACAGAACATTACTATTATTTCGAACAGATAATTGACGCATTACACACCCAAAAAAAAGAAATTTATAGCAATTACCAACCTCAAAAACCGCCTGCTTTTGTGTTATTGTTGGACAATGTAGAACTTGCCTTGGAAAAGACATTTTGGCAAGATTTTCTGTGGGCATTTTCACCCAAAAAACATTTTGGAGCAGACAATGAACAGTTTTTTGTGTGTCCTTCTGGTGAAAAACTGCCAATTCCACCCAATTTTTATGTGTTGTGTGCTTTGACCGTTTCTTCGCAGGATTTTGTGCAAAAGGCTTTTTTGTATGATTATGCGTTGGTGCAATGTGATTTGGACAATGATTTTATTGAAAACGCTGTATTACGAAAATTTGCTTTTGCACTCAATACATTTATTAGCAGGGAAAACAGTGAAATTTATTGTTTAGGAAGATATTTTTTTGAAGGTTTTTTAATGGATTTTCAAATAAATAATCAAACACACAACAACGAAAAAACAGCATTTCCAGCAGAATATATATTGTCGTATATTTTTGATTTTCATATTTTTCCATATTTAAAAAGTATTTTTTCGCATTTTTCTTTGCAAAAATTATCGCATCATCTTCAAATTGTAGGCATTGACACAATATTGGAAAATGACAGATTGCAGTTAAGCCCACAAATAAATGAGGAGTAAAATAGCCCCTAACTCCCAAAGGGGGGAACAAACACAAAAAATAAATCAAAAAAATATTTTTTTTACAAAAAAAAAAAATCTTGTAACAACTTATCTCTTAATTGGTATATTTAGACAAACAAATAATTTTAACAACTCTCAAAACACATTTCTTATCCAAATGAAAAAAATATCAATTTTAATGGGTCTAATCTTATGTTTATTGGTAAGTACCCATTCATTCGCACAAAAAAAAGAAGTACGCAACAAAGACCTCAAAGCAATTAAAATAGCCAACAAAGAAGCAAAAAAACGTGAAAAACAAGGTTGGGACGTACCTCCTGGAAGTATCCCAATGGGAAAAGCATTTGAAAGAGCATGGGAATATGAACTTGCACAAAATCCTAACGGAACGCCTATGTACATCATGGCAACAGGCAACGCTACTTCTGGTACAAAAGCTGCTGGTGACCAAGCTGCAATGACCGCAGCACGCAACGAACTCGCAGGTGCTTTGGGTGCAAAAGTATCTGAACTTATAGAAAGCAAACGTGCTAATGACCAAATTGACCAAAAAACTGCTAATACATTGGACAAAACAGTCTCTAATAGCAAAACACTCATACAAGCAGAACTCAATCAGGTAATTACAGGGTATAAAATTTACCGTGATGTGTCTGACCAAATGGACAAAAAAGGTCGCCCAATAGCAGGCTCAAAATCAAATGTGCAAGTAGAAGTAAAAATATTCTACAACCAAGAAGAAGCAATGAAAGTAGCACAAAAAATCATTAAAAAAGAACTTGAAAAAGAATCTGATGAATTGGGCAAACAACTTGATGATATATTGAATATCAACCAAAGAAAACGCCCAAGTGATGAGGAGAAAAAATAATTTTTTTAGCAGTCAGGTTTTTCCGTAATCAGTTTTTTCCGTTAATTCCATAAAAATAAAATTCCCACATTTTTTTGTATAAAATTTGTGGGTTTATTTTTAACTACCAATAAAATACAATAACATAGCCTTAAAATCTGTTTCACACGATAAAATATGAAAACAAAAAACTTAAAAAAAACATATTCTTTTCACTTTTCAGCCCTTTTTTTTACCTTTTTTTTAATCTGTTTTGGTTTTTTTTTAAGTAAAAATAGCTACGCACAAGACAAGAAAGAGAAAAAAGAAAAAAAGGAAAAAGATAAAATAGTGCGTGTATCGTCCAAAGTAGAGATATTAATGGAGGGCGATTATACCCAAAATAGCATGAAAGAAAAAGCAATACAAGCCTGCAAAATACAAGCTATGGGTGATGAATTTGGGTATGCTATCATTCAGGGCATTAATACACAAACCAAAAGCGTAACTGGTGCAAGCGTAATGACAACTTCCAAACTCAATGAAGTATCAAATACGCTCGTAAAAGGTGAATGGATAAGTGATGATGCAGGTTATCCAAAAACAAAGTTTAGCATCAGGGATAAAGGAGATAAACAAGAAATTTGGCTTGAATGTGAAGTGCGTGG
Source organism: Cytophagales bacterium (assembly GCA_031425615.1). GTDB lineage: Bacteria > Bacteroidota > Bacteroidia > Cytophagales > Microscillaceae > JAAFIN01. Next base: position 126,819 of record JANPJR010000174.1, on the reverse strand, counting down.
AAAAGCACGCAAAATACAAGAATCTAAGGTAAGTTTTGAAACTTTTACATATAATTGCCAAGAACCGCAAAAATGCAATACAGGACAATTTAAGCATGAAGAAAGTATGTATTTATACTTCAAAACCGCTACAAAAGGCTTTTTGAGTGTGTTTATGTTGGAAGATGGACTTGTACATAGATTGTTGCCTTATACACAAATGCAAGATACTTACGAAAGTGTAGTACCTGTGGAAGCTGACAAAGAATATTTGCTTTTTTCGCCCAAACACAGAGATTATTTCCCCGATTACCCCTTAGTAGATGAGTATGAAATGCAAACGCAAGAAGATGGCTCGCCTGTATCAAACCTTGTGTATGTGATTTTTTCTACAAAACCCTTTGCAAAACCATTGCTTACCGAAAAAGATAATTTTAAAGTAATTGATTTACCAAAGTTTCAAGAATGGCTAAACAAAAATCAAGGTTTGGACAAGAATTTACAAGTAAAACGCATGAGTGTTACAGTGAATAAATAAAAATACTTCCCTATGGGCTTGTTTCGGTGGCATAAATTCCACCACTTTACATTTTTATTTTTTATGTATAGAATAGGCGTAAATGCCTATGTATTATGCGTAAAATCAAAAAAAATATGTACTTTTGGTAAAATTTTATAATAATCTATAATCCTTTTATTTGAAAAATTATGAAAAAATTCACACAAATAACCGCTTTTTGGTCTTTGGTTTGTTTTTTATATTTGGCAAGCAGTTTTTCGCCTATTTTTGCCCAAAACGATACCAAACTCACTTACCGCAACAACAAAGGCGAAGCCTTAGAATATATTTATGTTATCAGTTATGATGCTGGAAAATATGCGTATGAAAGCCAAAAAGTAAAAAAAACCGCTTTCAAAATCCAAAAACATGCTTATCCAACCACAGAAGTTACACTTGGCAATGAAACATTTACCATAAAGGCAGGTTTGGAAAAAGGGCTTTCACTCAAAGATGCCAAAGGAAATGAAAAAATGTTTGCACAAGAATATGTTTTTTTGGCTGACGACAATTCAGGTGATATGCTTTATGAGCTTGGTATTGGCGTTTTTGGGTACATGTCAGGCAAAAAAGGGGCAAAACTTATACCTCTTGAAACGGTAGAAGGCAGTGCTTACAAGAATATTTGGGAGGTAAAATTTCCAAAACAAAGTAATGCAGTTACTATTACCTATGAAAAAAATAACAAAGTAATAAAATGTACCACAAAAAGCGGAAAATCGCAGACATTTAAGATGCAGAAGTAAGTAGTCTTTAAAAAACATATTTTTTTCCTTACATTTGCATCAAAAAAGCCAAAACTTATTGCGATTTATAAAAATTTTATGAAAAAAACGTTACTCTTTTTTCTGTTTTTTTGTGCCAATATCAATGTATTTGCCCAAACAGACATAAGTTACAAATCTGTTTTTTTGTCAAGATTTTTGCAAAATATCCACTTCCCTGCTGGTATTATCAAAAACAATGAAATCGTAATAGGTGTCGCAGGTGATGAAAATACCCTCAAAAATGTAAATGTAGGACTTGGTGGGCAAACCATCAAAGGCTACCGCATTGTTGTCAAACCTGTAAATGAAGCAAAAGATATCAGAACCATCAACCTTTTGTATATCAACAATACCACCAAAATATATTTGAGTAGTATATTCCAAGAACTACAAAACCGTACCGTTATCGCTGTTACAGAAAAAGATGGCTTTCTCCAAAAAGGAAGCGACCTTAATTTTCTGAAACCAGAAGACCGTTGGACGTATGAAATCAACGAAAATCAGCTCTCTGCAAAAGGTTTTACGTATGAAAAAGAAATCGTAACACGTGCCTATAATCGTGGCGGTGCAAATATGCTTGCGAAAAATGATAAAGTAAACAGAATAGAAATAAAAGTGCCAAAAGTCAATACCGAAGAAGAACGCAAACTGCGTGATGATTATATTAAAGCCCAAAAAGAACTTGAAGCATACAAAGCACTATCCCAAAGAATACGCACCGAAACCGTACAAGTAGAAGTGGATATGACACCAGAAGAAAAGAAAAAATTTAAAAAAGAACTTGACGAACTTAATTCTAACCTCTCGCAAGAACAACAAAAAGCAAAACTTATCGCCCTCCAAACTGAAAAATATAAAACCGAAAAAGAACAAGAAAATCTACGCCTCAAACAAGAACGTGAGAAATCCCAAATCCAACAACAACAAACCACCATCATATCTGCTATCATTGTCATATTTTTGGCACTTTTGGCGTTATTTTTCTTTATTTTTAATAGAAGACGCAAAAAAATTATTGAACAACTTGAAATTACCAAAAATGAACTCGCACACAACCTACAACTTATCAATACCAAAAACCAAGAAATAGAAAAACATAGCAGGGAAACAGAGCAAAGTATTTATTCTGCCAAAACAATTCAGACTTCTATGCTCCCTACTGCAAGCACTATGCAACAATATTTAGGCGATTATTTCCTTATTTATGAGCCAAAAGATATTGTATCTGGTGATTTTTATTGGATAACACAAAAACAAAACAAGATATTTGTGATTGTGGCAGATTGTACTGGACATGGCGTGCCAGGTGCATTTATGAGTTTGGTGGGTATGAATTTATTGGACGAAATTATAAACCAAAAAAATATTTTTTCGCCTGACCAAATCCTCGAAGAAATGCACATAGGCGTATATCACCGACTCCAACAAGACACAGGTATCAACAAAGACGGTATGGATATGTGCCTCTGTATCATGGAAAAAAATGACACAGGACAAACACAAGTGCAATTCGCAGGAGCAAAAAGACCTTTTTATTTTATTCAAAATGGACAACTACAACGCATACAAGGCAGTAGAAAATATATAGGTGGAATCTCAAAAGAGAGTAAAAATTTTGAAAAACATGAATTTCTCTTAGAAAAAAACACCATGTTATACCTCACTTCTGACGGATATGCTGATGCCCCAAATGAAAAAAGAGAGAAATTTAGTAGCCAACGCCTTGAAGATTTATTCATAGAAATACACCAAAAAGACCTCAATACACAACGGAAAATTCTTGTGCAAACCCTTGAAACACATAAAGGAGTTGCTAAAAACAGAGATGATAATACGGTACTTGGCATTAGAATTTAAGGTTTTTATTTTAAAAATTGTAGCAAATGTAAAATAAAAATACATTTTTACTATTCAAAAGAGGCTAATTGTCTAAGAATTATAAACACATCAAAAAAAATAAAAAAAATACCACTTTTTTGAAGTGGTATTTTTTTTTGTATCTATTTAACCATCTAAAAATCAATATATTTTTTTTTTTTTGTAAAATGGGTTAAAATCCATTACAATTTATAGATAAGGAAATTTATTATACCTAAACTGGTACAATAAATTTACTAAAAAAACAATAACTTGCATTAAGATATTACTTAGCCCTCATTGCCTCCACAGGGTCAAGGCGTGAAGCAGTATAAGCAGGTATCACACCTGAGATAATACCTACAATAGACGAAATAAACACGCCTGTAAAAGCATTTTTGAATGTAAGTGTAATGGTCAAACTACCCAAAGGTACAAATGTCATCAAATACACCAAACCCAATCCAAATAAACCACCTATTAAACTCAAAAACATGGCTTCAAATAGAAATTGGTACAAAATAAAATAATTTCTTGCCCCAAGTGCTTTTTGAATACCAATCAAACTTGTGCGTTCTTTCACAGATACAAACATAATATTAGCAATACCAAATCCACCCACCAAAATAGAAAAACTACCAATTATACCACCTGCAAGCCCTATTACCCCAAAAAGACTTGTGATAGCTTGTGCAAATAATTCGGTGCGGTTGAGTGAAAAATTATCTTCTTGGTATGGTGTCAAGCCTCTTTGCGCACGTAATAGACCTTTGAGTTCGCCCTCCAATTCTACCAATCCTACATCTTCTTTGTTCCCTTTTATGGCTAACATTGGGTCAATGCCTTTGCGACCTATCACATACATTTTGCTAAAAGATGTATAAGGGACAAGCATACGCTCATCTAAAAAAGATTCGCCAAAAATATTTGACCCTTCTTTTCGCATAACACCTATTACCAAAAAACTTTTGCCTTTGATGCGGATTGTTTGGTTGATAGGGGGAACTTTGCCAAATAAATTATTGGAAACATTTGCCCCTAATATAATTACATCTTTTGCAGTTTCTATTTCTTGTGGCGTAAAATATCTACCATACTCCACTACAAAGTCTGTAATTTTATTGTATTGGTGTGATACGCCCATAAAAACCGTTCCTTCCATACTGTTGTAATCCGATTTGGCAGTAAGCCCTCTTTTACTCGCAATGATGGCAACAGCTTTTGCATTTTGGACATTTTTTTCTAAAAACCGAAAATCATTGACTGAATTTGTAGGGCGATTAAAATATTTCCACCAAGGATATTCTTCTGAGCCACCAAATTTCCAAGGGAATTTTTGCACATACATCACATCATCACCTATGAATGACATATCTTCTCTGATAGTGCGTTCCAAAGAATCTACAATCGTATAAACCGCAATAATTGCAAAAATACCTATTGTAACGCCTAAAAGCGACAAAGTAGTACGCAATAAGTTAGCCCTGAGTGCTTGCAATGCAAATGTAATACTTTCAAAAACTTGGTGCAGATAGAAAAATAGATTTTTTAGCATATATTTTTTATGGGAAATTTTATTTTTTCAAAACTTTTATTTTAATAAGTATATTTTATTAAAAAAAGTAACAAAAAAAGCAACAAAGTTTTAATTTTTTTTAAGATTTTTTTTTATTTAAAAAATGCTTTTGAAAAACCTTTTGTTTATTGGGTTAAGTTGCCTTAATTTTGTAACCTCAAAAAATTTTAGTAAAAATAAAATTTTAATATTCTGAAAACTAAATATCACAAAAATACATGTATTTATTTATAAGTTCTATTGGTAATTTTGGGCATTTGTCAGTAATAATAGCGTTGATGTCTGCGGTATTGTGTGCATATTCGTATTACCAAGCCACAAGTTTTTTCCAAGTTACCCACAAATTACCACAAGATGCTATGGCAGTACCTGCATCATGGCTTAGGTTGGCACGTTGGAGTTTTTGGGTACATTTTGTGGCGGTGTTGGCGGTTATATTATCTTTATTTGATATTATTTACAACCACCGTTACCAATATCATTATGCTTGGGACCATTCGTCCAATAGTTTGCCTGTGTATTACATGATTTCATGTTTTTGGGAAGGACAAGAAGGCAGTTTTTTGCTTTGGATTTTTTGGCACGCTTGCATTGGTTTGTTTGTGATGTATAACAGCAAACATTGGGAAACGCCTACAATGGTAATATTTATGGCAGTGCAAGCATTTTTGGTGTCTATGATATTGGGGATAGATTTTTTTGGTTTAAAAATTGGGAGTGACCCTTTTATTTTGATGCGTGATGCTATGCCTGATTTGCCTATTTTTGCCCAAAATCCTAATTTTATACCTGCTGATGGCAGTGGTTTGAATGCACTTTTGCAAAATTATTGGATGGTTATTCACCCACCAACTTTATTTTTGGGTTTTGCAACTACATTAGTGCCTTTTGCGTATTGTATGGCTGGACTTTGGCAAGGTGATTATGAAAAATGGGTAAAATATGCCCTGCCTTGGGCATTGTTTTCTGCTTGTGTGTTGGGTTTGGGTATTCTTATGGGGGCTTATTGGGCTTACGAAACATTAAATTTTGGGGGTTATTGGAATTGGGACCCTGTGGAAAATGCGGTATATGTGCCTTGGTTGTTTTTGGTGGCAAGTATTCACGTGATGATTGCCCATAAAAATAACCAAACTGCGTTAAAATCTGCGATTATTTTGGTTATTGTGAGCTTTATGTTCATTTTGTATGCTACTTTTTTGACCAGAAGTGGCATTTTGGGTGATGCTTCGGTGCATAGTTTTACAGATTTGGGGCTTTCAGGGCAATTATTATCCTATTGGTTGGTATTTTTGGGGCTTTCGGTGGGTTTGGTGGTGTATCGTTGGGGCAAAATCCCTACTTCTGACAGGGAATTATCAGTATATAATAGGGAATTTTGGATTTTTATGGGTGCTTTAACGCTTGTGATGTCAGGCGTGCAGGTGATTTTTACAACTTCTATTCCTGTTTTCAATAAAATTGCAGAATTATTTGGTTATGTATCTAATATTGCATTGCCCGCAGACCAAATAGGGCATTATACCAAGTTTCAGCTTTGGGGTGGTGTATTTGTAACATTATTATCAGGCACAGGGCAGTTTTTTTGGTGGAAAAGGGGCGAAATGTCAGAAAAATGGTATGAAGTTTTTATGTTTCCGTTGAGTGCTACATTGCTTGTAGGCGCTTCTGCTATGACTTTTGTGGGTATGAACAACTGGATTTTTATTGTGTTGCTTATGGCGGGTAGTTATAGCATTATATCCAATAGTATTATTTTAATTTCTTTGTTCCAAAAAAAGAATTTACGCATATCAGGGGGAGCAGTTTCGCATATTGGTGTGGCTATGATGTTGATTGGGATATTATTTTCTTCTGGATATTCTCGTACAGTGTCTAAAAATGTAACTGGAAAGTTATACAGCAAAGAATGGAAAACAGATGACAATGAAAATAATGTACTCCTTTGGCTCAACCAATCTACGCCAATGGGCAAATATCAACTCACATACAGAGGCGACTATATGGAAGCAAGAGGTTTTCCGCATTTTATCAAAAAAGACCAACTTTTGCCTGTGGAAAATGATGTAAATAAAGCCATTGCAAAACAAAATATCTTACATGAAGGTAAAACATATTTCAAAAAAAATGATACAATTCAAATTTTTGCAGAAAATACCTATTATAAAATAGATTACCGCACACAAGATGGTAAAATATTTTCGCTGTATCCACGAGGACAAATCAACCCACAAATGGGCGGGTTATTGGCTTCGCCTGATATTTATAAAGAATGGGACAAAGACCTTTACACACACGTATCATCTGTACCTGACCCTACTAAGGAAAAAGAATGGAGCGCAGTGCAAGAAGTAAGTGCCAAAATGGGTGATACGTTGGTATTGCCAAATGATTATATCGCTATTTTGGAAAATAAATTCCCACTTTCGCCTGATGACGACCTCGTGAAAGACGCCACAAATAACAACAAAAATATAAAGGTTGCAGGCTTAAAAACACAAGTAAAAGTATTGGGCAAAGACCATGATTATACACTTTATCCAGCCCTTTTGGTGAAAGAAGATAGCCAACTTGGTAGCGTGCCTGATATATCAAATGAGCTTGGTATGCGTATCACTTTGCAAAAAATAATACCAGATTCTACTGCTTCATTAGGCACAACACAAGACAAAAGCAAATTCGTATTTGGTGTAAGCACCACACAAAGGGATTATGTTATTATGAAGGCTATGGAAAAACCTATGATTAATATTCTTTGGATTGGTAGCCTTGTATTGACACTTGGGTTTGTGATTGCGGTATTTAGGAGAATAAAAGAGTAATTAAACCCGCAAGCCTTGCTAAGTTTGGACAACTTGGTAAGGCTTGCGGGTTTTTATTGCCCTATTCATTCAATTGTTTATTCTTCTGTTGGGTTGTTATCTTTTTTAGCATAATGTATTGTTTCAAATCGTGCATGCCAATATTCCATACCGCGCAAATCCTTTATTTTGCCTTTATTTTTCAAAAATTTTACAAATAGTGTTGAAAGTAAATTATCATCAAAAACATAATCTCTAAATTCTTCTACCATCAAATCAAACGACATCATTTCATCATCTGTTACCAATTCCTCTCCTTCAGGGTATATCATGGGGTCAATGGTAATCGTAATAAGCTGGTCTTTGAACATTTGTAGCATTTTGAGGCGTGCTTTTTCTTTTTCGTCTATAGCTTTGCTTACTGCTTTGGCTATATTGTCTGCATAAATGCGGTCTTCTTCTTCTCTTTCGTCTTCGTGGCATTGCAGCCCATCTTTTTGAAAGGCTCGGGCAATGCTTATAATATGTTTTTTGAGAGGTTTAATCCCAAGTTCTTTCAACACCTTTTTGATGTGGTGGGTGTGGGTGTCCAAATGTTGTAGGTCAAGCATAATAAAATAGTAATTGTTTTATTGTTTTTATTTTTGGTTTAAATGATTAAGCATCGCCAACGCCTCACCCTCCCCCTTTTCTATCGCACACTCTACCGCCTCTTTTGCCAAATGTAACAGGTTTTCGCTCTCGGTTCTTAGCGATTGTGATTCTAAAACTTTTTTTGTAAGTGTTAAACTTATTTCATCTGAAAATTTAGGAATAATTAAATTTTCAATATTTTCCTTGCTAATGGAAATAATACCAGTAGAGCCTATTACATATTTGTAAATTAGTTCTTGTCCCGCTTTTGATGTCAGATACAATAATGTTGGAATTTCTAAATTTTGATTTTTAAATTCCTGTTTTGTTCTAAATATTTTGAGTGTTCCATCAGTTGCATAATTTTCGATATCATTTTCAATAAAACTTACCCTACCCAAAGAGCCTACACCCATTGAAGCAAATATTAAATCGTTTTTTTGAACTAATATCTTTTTTTCGTTTGTACAATCTGTAATGTTATCTATTTCAAGCGTTGGAATTCTAACATTTTTTGTTTTAATGATTTTTGTCCCTGTTTCTGTGTAAAATGAGGGGGAAGGATTACTAAGCAAGTTAAAAACCTCTATTATCGTATAATATCCCTGCGATTTTATTTTCTCCTCCAATATTTCATATTTAGGCTGATAATATTCTGCATCGAGCCTGCCCGAAGTAAGGAAAGAATCTTTGAAGGATTTTACGTTGTGGTTTGTTTTTGCGTTGTTCAAACCTTCAAGGTCTTTAAGACCTTGAAGGTTTAAACTCTCCAACAACAGCGTTTCTGCTTGCGTGTAGAGGGTTTTGCTTTCCTCTAATTTGGCGTGTGCAAGGCGTACAAGCGTTTCTATTTCACTTTGGAAAGAGGAAGAGAGAATGGGGATTTTTAAATTACCAATATTCTCTAAATTAAGCCATTGTTGAACATTACCAGTAGAAGTTCTAAATACTTGGTTTGTCCCATATTTAGAATTTAAAAATGTAGTTAAATAATAATGGTTAATTTGATTTGTCCTTATTATAGCAAGATTTTGATTTGCAGAACAAGGTAAATGTTTTTTTTCAATCAATGCTGCTTTTCCTAATGTACCAACTCTTGGAATAACTACATCACCTTCTAATAAATGTAAAGTTAATTTATTATAAACTTCAATATCTATAAAAACCGCATTATTTAAGTCTATAAAGTTGTCTTTAACTTCTTGATTACGTAAAAATAATATTCCTTCTTCTTTAAAAGAAATAATATTAGTTTGAGAATATGCACCAAAATCTGTAATTTGATATGAAATATTGTTTAAAGTGCTATATTTTTTAGATTGAATTAAAATATCCATTCTCAAAAAATTATTACTAAAATATTCATCATCAAGTCTTAGATATTTGTTATCCCTCAACACCTCACTCAACATCAACACGCTCACTTCCAGCCCTTCCAACAAACCATTATATTTGGTTTGGTTGAAAGGGCTATTTAAAAAAAACTTAATTTTTCTTTTTTTGCAAATTCAATAAATGCTTCAGCTATTCCGTCTGGGGTGCTTGTACCATTGCTTAGAGGTGTGCTAAATAGGTCGTGATAACCGACAGGGTGATTAAATAGGTCGGTTACAAAATGTCCTTTTTCGTTGGTATGGTATAGTTTTTCACCGCTATTGTCTTTACCGCTTAGTTGTTGGGTAGCAAAGAATATAGGATAATCTGCTATTTGTGGGCAGTAGTTGGGCGTGTTTTTGTCATTATTCCATTTTTGGACGAAAAGCACGCTTGTTTTGGTGCCTGTGTGCGGTTTGAAAGTATTGCCATGAAGCCCTACTACTGCGAGTATTCTACATTCTTGGGCTATGTATTCTCTAATTTGTTTGTCGGAACTGTTGTTAAACCTACCTTGTGGGAGTACGATTGCCATTCTACCGCCAGCTTTGAGCATATCAATATTACGTTCTACAAATAATATATCACGACTTATTTTTTCCTGCCATCCTTTTTCTCTTGTTAGCAATGTGATTTCGCCATTTGTGGTGGTTGTTTTTTTTGTTTCATATTTTATAGCAAGTTTATACTTATTTTTTACTCTTGGGTCTTTTATATCCCCTGCGAAAGGAGGATTAGCCATTATTACATCAAAGTTCATTAGTTTAAACCCATTTTTAGGGTTTGTTTGTAGATTTTCCAGATTTTCAAAACCCTTTCCATAAGTTTTGCGCCATTCTTTTCGTTCGTTGGAGTCTGCTTCCCATCGTTCATAATCGAGGCTATTCATTTGTAGCACATTGGTTTCACCATCACCAGCTATAAGGTTTAGCGTTCTGCCAACTCTTACTGCTTTTTCGTCAAAATCAATAGCAAAAACTTTTTCTCTGACATAATTTTTTTGTTCGTCGGTTTTTTCACCTGTAGTAAAAAGGTGATTTTTGTTGGGTGCTAATTGTTGCCACACATGAAAAATAGTATGCACAGGAAAACCACAGCTACCTGCAGCGGTGTCTATTATATACTCTTCTACTTTTGGATTAAGCATTTTTACACACATATCTATCACATAGCGGGGCGTAAAGTATTGTCCTTTGTCGCTCTTAGCGTCTTTATTGATAAGGTATTCAAATGCTTCATCTACTACTTCGAGGTTAGAGTTAAAAAGTTTTACATCTTGGAGGTAAGACACACAAGTTTGCAAATGTGCGTCAGTAAGTTTGATTCTGTCATCTTTTTGAAAAATTCCCTTCCATTTTGTTTTTGCTTCGTCAAAAAGTTTTTCAATTTGGGTTTTGGTTTCGGTTTCTACGCCTAAGTTTCTAAAATCCAATGTTCTAAAATTTTTATGCACATTCGCAAAAAACTTTTCTATGATTTTTTCCTTGTCATCTTTATTAGGTTGTACTTGTGGATTTCCAAATTTTTTTTTGTATTCTTTTATATCCTGCAAAGATACTTCAGGGTTTTGTTCAAAGAAATTAGCAATTTTATCTTTATCTTTTCCGCTTTGCCATTCATCAAAAAGTTTAGAAAAAATCATTTTAAAGGCTTCTTCAAATACATCAACGCCAGCATTAGCCAATACTTCATCTTCAAACTCTTCAATGGTTCTTTTGAGTGTTTTTTTCTCCAATTTATCATTCAATAGGAGTTCAAGAATGGTTATTTTTTCATCAAAAATATCTTTTAACGTTTGGTTATAGGTAGGAATATTATCTATTTCTTCAAAAATATTAGGATATTTTCGTTGATAATACTCTATTTCATCGCCATTTGTCCATACGCCCATTGGCGAAGCTGTAGCGTTGCAATAGCTTTTTAGCTGTTCTTTGCCTTCTTTTTGCTTTGGTTTTTTGAGTTCAATCACGATATAAGCAATATCTTTATCTTTTGCCAGCACCACAATATCTGCACGTTTTGAGTTATCAGAGCCAAATTGCACAGGATATTCTACAATAATTCTATCCAAAGGGTATTTATATTTTTCGGTTAGTAGCACCAAAAACAATTGCCTTACGATTTCTTCGGGTGTGAGTACGATTTCTTTATTCCTAACAAGGCATTTTACTTTGTAGATGTTTTTTCCTTTTTTATCTTGTGTGGTATTGATGCGATTTTCAAGGTTATCAATGATATTTTGGTCAAACTGCGTAAGTTTGTAGTTAGAATCTTTGAGTATTTGGGCAATGATAGACATTTGATAGTGGAATAGAGGTTTTTTGGGTGGGGAATTTATATATAAATCTTTACAAAGCTACAAAAAAAAAGTTTTTTTTACAATAAACACCCACATTTTCGTTTTGGATATGTATATTATAACCTTTTAACTCATTATTTTAACCTTTTAAATTCTCCTTTTTTATGGCAAACGACAATATTGTATCTATTACAATTCCTACCGAAGAACTAAAAAAAGCCACTGATGCCTTGAATGTTGCAAAAGGTATTTTGGAAAAATATCTTGTATCTTTGACACCCGAACAAAGAACTGCACTCCCTAAAATGGGGGACAAAACTACGCCTTTTGTAGAAAAAATAACGGAATATGTAAAAAGTAGCCCTGAATTTGTGCCAAATTTTATGAATATAGCCAATCTTGAGGTAGATTACAAAGCAGTAAACGACCTTACGTCTTTGTATCGCACATGCGAACAACTCACAAGCAACCTAAATGATAGCATACTTATATCGGGCAGTGAGGCATTTTCCAATGCTTTGATATACTACAATTCAGTAAAACAAGCAAGCAAAAATAATGTTCCTAATGCTAAGATTGTTTTTGAAGATTTAAAAAAACGTTTTGAAAAAATCAAAGCAAAAACACCTAAAACACCTCAAAATAACCTCAAAGCCCCTCTAAAACAGCTCAAAGCTCTATATTTTGACCTTTGACCTTATAATTTTGACCTTTGACCTCATAATTTTGAGCTTTGACCTCAAAAACACAAAAAACCTACAAAATTATTGAAATTTTGTAGGTTTTTTATTGTTTAAAAAATAGCTTTTGGGCTTATAATTTGGAAAGGGTTCTATAAAAATACACCAATAAAAATGTAAAGTGGTGTCAATTATACCAGCTAAACAAGTCTTTTGTAAAATATTAGTAGAACGTGTTTTTATTTAATTGACGATTAAGGTTTGCCCAATTTTAAGTGGTGTATTGATAGCAATTTGATTTTTCTTTGCCATGATATACACTGATACGCCATATTTGGCGCTTATGCTTGAAAGCGTTTCGCCTGGTTTTACTTGGTGTGTGATAGTTTGGCGAATATTTACGTTGTGATGTGCAAAATGCGAAGGGTTGAGGTTGAGTGTTTCCAATAATAATTGTTCTTCTTTTTTACCAAAATTATACATACTATTTGGGTTAAAATAATACCCTGCATACCTTACCTCAAAATGCAAATGCGGACCTGTACTCCAACCTGTACTCCCACCAAGCCCTAAAAGTTGCCCAGCTTTTATTTCTTGTCCTACTTCTATTTTTCTTACGCTAAGATGTGCGTAGAGTGTTTCAAGACCGTTTTTGTGGCGAACAACCACATAATTACCATAACCATTATTGCCAAAAGTAGAAATCCTTACAATACCATCAAACACAGAATAAATAGGCGTACCTGTTTGCAAATTCAAATCAATACCTGGGTGAAAAGCACCCCAACGAGGCCCAAAAGCAGAAGTTTGCAAGGTAGTTTCCAAAGGCATAGCCCACAGTTCACCTACTTCTCTATTGTAAAGTTTGAGTTTTACGGTATCTTTTAGTCGGTCATACAATCGTTTTGCGTCCCAATTATAAGGGTTGATGTTCTTGGAATCCCAAACCGTATAATATTCAGCAGATTTTACCCAAACACAATCAATTTTAAGTTCTTCCGATATTTTGACGAGTTGCAATTCTCCTACACCTTTGCCCAATGTATCGCGAGAAAGCATGTGCATAGGTTTATAAAACCTAAATTGTCCAGCATCAGCTTTGCCTTCTTGTTCTTGTTTTGGGGAATTAGTTTGTATAAGTTTTTGGGTAGAATCCTTTTTTGTAGTGCCTTCTATAGTGTTGTGTTTAAATTCTGATTTTTTGCCTAATGTATCTTGCTTACTTGCAGGTACATTGATTACCTTTCCGTTCTCAAATTTTTTGGTTTCTGTGCCAATTTGGGCAAAAAGAAATGAAGTATGTAAGACAAAAGAAAATGAAATACATACGAAAAAGATATATAATTTTTTCATACGATTTTTAAAAAATATTTGAAAGATAGTAAAGAATTGTTTTTGTGGAAATAAAACCCAGTATTTTTTTGAAAAATCAAGTAGTAAGATTTTTTTTTTAATAAAAAATGCAAACTACCAAAAATTTTCCTTTTTGCAAAGATAAGGGAAAGTTATTTTGAAAATTCCCTTTTATCTAAAAATTACGTAAAAAACACTTTTTTATAACATTTTTTAAAGAAAAAAGGCAAAAAAAAACAATTTTTAAAGAAAAAAGCAATTTTAATTTTTGATTACAATCATAGTTGAACTTCCCAAAAGTTTAAAACTTTTGGAAAATTAGCCTAAAACGAATATTTTAAAATTAACCTAAACAAATACATTTTTTTAAACTTTCCATAAAAAAATACGTACTTATACAAAACCTAAAAAATAAAAAATAAAAATTATGTATAAAAAACCGTTAAAAAAAATAATTAAAAAATATACCGTAGTACGTGTGATGTTGTTAATGTTGTTTTTTTCGGTGTGTGTGTCCTACACAAGCCAAATCTTCGCCCAATCTTCTTGGGAAGAAGCACGCAAACAACAAAAAAAAGATGAAAAACAACGAAAAAAACAAATGAAAAACCAAGAAAAACCAGAAAAAAAAGGTGTTGGCGTTCAAAAATGGGACAATAAATTTGACAAAAAACCAGCACGCAGAAAAAGAGGTGAAAATACACAACAAGGAAAAAATAACCCTGATAGTGAAAATAAAAAACCCAAAATTAAAAAATCTAAAAAACAAAAAGCTCAAATAAAAAACCCTAAGCCCAAAAAATTAAAATCTAAAGAAAAATAAAAAAACGTTGATACTTACTTGTATCAACGTTTTTTTTGTATTTTTAGAAAAAATAACTAAACTCAAAAATTAGTTTGTTTCTTCTGGTTCGTCTTTTTTAGTTGTCGCTTTTTTTGCCCTTGTAGGTTTTACTTTTTCTTCTACTACAATAACCGTTTCCTCTACACCTGCGAATATACGCCCACAATGCTCACACACAATAATTTTCTTTTTGTCAAATATTTCCGTTTGGCGTTGAGGAGGCACAATATTAAAACAACCACCGCAAGCCTCGCGTTTTACCATTACAACAGCAAGACCGTTGAGTGCATTTTTACGAATTTTTTCATAAGAACGTAACAAACGTTCTTCCACATGTTTTACTTGTTTATCACGGTCTTTATTTAGTTTGAGTTCATCACCTTCACTTTCTTGCATGATATTTTCAAGTTCACTGCGTTTGAGGTCAAGGTCTTTTTTGCGGTTATTAAGATTATCATCTACTTTTTTGATGTCCTCATTTTTCTTTGTCATTTTTTCTTGTGCTTCTCTGATGCGTTTGTCACATAGTTCCATTTCAAGTTCTTCGGATTCTATTTCTTTGCTTAGAGCTTCAAATTCACGGTTATTTTTCACGTCATTTTGTTGTTCTTTATATTTTAAAATAAGCCTTTCTGCTTCTTTTTTGCGTGCTTTTTTTTCATCAATATCATTTTGGAAGTTTTGCAATTCACCTCTAAATTTTTGGAGACGTGTATTGTATCCTTCTATTTCGTCTTCCAAATCTTGCACTTCGTTGGGCAGGTCGCCTCTCACTTTTAGAATTTCGTCCAATTTACTATCAACAATTTGAAGTTTTAGCAATGCGCTTAGTTTTTGTTCAACTGTATGCTCTGAAATGCGGTTTGACATAATATTAGAATAAATTTAGAATAAATAATTTAGAATAAATAATTTACATAAGTGAAATATTTAAGGCAGGTTTTTTACTGACAACTTAAAAACTGACAACTTAGAAAAAGATATTTTTTAAAATTTAAACCGCAAATTTAGTGTTTTTTTTGTAAATAAAAAAAATGCAAAAATTAAAACTACCAAAAACCGCAAAAATTATTTTCCCAATAATATAAATTTATCAAAACTAACAACTTAAATTAGTTTATTTTCCTATAATTTTTTGCATGACTTCAAATGGTAATTGTGGTATTCTTTCTTCATAATTGTTTCCTGTAAATATCGCCACAATTTGCAATGTAGGCACAATAAATATATATTGCCCGCCAATGCCCCACGCAAAAAAACAATGTACTTTTTTATTGTTTATATCATAAAAATCTGTATGCCACCAACCATATTTATAACCCGAACCTGCTACATTTGGTGTTTTTTCTACAAATTGCCAATGTGGAATTTGGATTTTTTCTAACCATTCTTGCGAAATTACTTGTGTGCTACCCCAAACACCATTTTGCAATACCATTTGCCCTATTTTGAGCATATCCAAAGGCAACAAATACGCATCTGCGGTAATCATACCATCGGGCAAATGAAGGCATTGATAATCGTAATAGGTAATATCTAAGGGCGAAAACAAAAATCTTTCTGCAAAATCTGCATTATGAAAAGGCGTTGCTTGTTTGATGATATATGACAGCAAAATTGGGTTTGCACTGCTGTACAAAAAACTATCATTTTTCGGATTTTCCATGTCCTTTGCTAAGGCATATTCCAGCCAATCATGATGTTCCATTTGCAAACTTGCGTCTATTGTTTCATCATGATATGGCAATTTCCCTTCATTCCATTCCAAACCTGCACACATATTGAGGAGATGCTCAATACGAATATTTTGCTTGCCATTGTGCCAATCAAGGTGATGGTAATTTCTGAAAAAAGGATAAATTTCTAAAAATTCATCTCCCAAAAACTTTTTCTCAATCATAATGCCTACCAACAAACTTTGTAGGCTTTTGGTAACAGATTGGATTTCGTGTGGTGTATCAGTTTCATAACCATTAAAATAATGTTCTGCTAATAATTCACCTTTTTGGGCGACCAAAAACGCATCAACTTTGCCATTTTTGGCTAATGATTGTATAATGTTGTCAAGATTTCGCATATTTTTTTAGAAAAAACTCAAAAAATTACCTAAATAATTTACAAATATACAAAAATCGTAATAAAAAATATTACTTTTTTAGCCAATATGTCATATATAGCAAATCAACAAATTTTATCCACATATTTTATGCACTCCCTTTTACAAAATCCATTGCTTGCACAACTTCAAAATGCTCAAAATATCCTACTTGCAGGAGCAGGAGGCGGTTTTGATGTGTATAGTGCAATTCCGTTGTATATTGCCCTCAAAGCACAAGGCAAAAACGTGCATTTGGCAAACCTTTCATTTAGTTTTTTGCACAAAAGTTTTGCAGAAGAAGTATTTTCGCATTGTTTCAAGGTAGATGCAACGCCCATAAAAAAAATAACATTGGATTATTTTCCTGAAAAATACCTTTCAGAATGGCTAAAACACAAATACCAAGAAGATATTCCTGTGTATGCCTTTCAAAAAATGGGCGTTGTGCAAATCCAAAACATTTATAAATACCTCACAAATCTGCTTCAACTTGATGCGATTGTACTCGTCGATGGCGGTACAGATAGCCTGATGTTTGGTGATGAGAGAGGACTTGGCACGCCTTCCGAAGATTTTTGTTCGATGGAAGCGGTGGCACAAATAGACATTCCACACAAATATTTGGCATGTTTAGGCTTTGGCATAGACCATTTTCATGGTGTTTCGCATTATGCAGTATTAGAAAATATTGCCAAATTGAGCGAAACAAACGATTATTTGGGTTGTTTTTCAGTGAATAATACACACAAAGAAGGGCTTGAGTTTCTGTCGCTTGTCAATTATGCTAATAATTTGGCTGGTAGCGCGCCAAGTATTGTATGCAATTCTATAAAAAGTGCCATAGAAGGGCGTTTTGGCGATTACCATGCTACCAATCGTACCACATTTAGTCAATTATTCATTAATCCACTCATGAATATTTATTGGCTTTTTACCTTAGAAGGCATCAAAAAAAATAACCCTGTTTTAGAAATGATTACAAAAACACGTAGTTTTGACGAGATAAAGTTTATTATCAATCATTATCAAGAACAAATTACACTCAAGAAAGTTAAAAGTATTCCGCTTTGATTTGTTTTTAGGAAAATTAAAAATAAAAAGCTGAATGATTTTTGGTATAACTTCCCTGAAGTTTTAACTTTTAGGAACTTTGTATAACGTAAAAATGTTTCTAAGTGATTTTATAGATTAGATAAAAAACGTAAAATTTCTACTCTCAAACACTTGATTAGTGGTTTAAAACCTTTGAGCTTAACAATTTTCCTAAAATGGAAAAATACGATACAAACCTCATAATATCTTTTATCTCAAATTGGAAAATATTTATAGAAGAATTTGATTCTTCTTTTCGCTTATAAAAAATCTTAAAAACCTAAATCTTAAAAAAATACAATTTATTTTAAAAAATATTTGGAAATCTCAAAAAGACTTTATACCTTTGCATCATCAATAACGAAACAAATAAATAAATTTTCACTCATGTTGTCCCTAACGATATCTACATTAAATTTTGCCAAAACTTGCGAAAGATTCAGAAGTAATTTTGAATCACGAAAAGATTTTGACCAATTTAGAGGCTTATGGAACAATAGTTTTAGTACAAATAAGTGAATTTACTAAAAATATAGATGCAAAACATCAAAATCCCAAACCTCTGATTAAATAATTAGCAGAAGTTTGGGATTTTTTGTTGCCTTTTTCTAATTATAAATTTATTGGTAATTTTATTGCAGTCCAAATGATGATTTAAACTGTTTATATTTTTCCTTAAATTTTGTATCTTATATTGGTTATTGCCTTTTCTTTTTATTAAAAAATCAAATTTTATTTCAGTTTTTTTATTTTTTTAGAAAAAGATAAAAAACGACAATCTTGGAAAAGTACAATTTTCCAAGCAAGCTACTGCCATGCTTTTTGGTTTTGAAACCATAAAAAATCACACATATAAAAACACGTTCTTTGTTAAAAATAAAAAAATTGCGGAAGTTACCAAGTTGGTCAAGGTATCTGACTGAAAATCAGATTATGTAGGTTCAATTCCTACCTTTCGCACAAAAAAATACAGCCCCCAGCCCCAAAGGGAACAAATAGTCAAATATTTGTGTGTTTTTTTATCAATTCCCCCTTTGGGGTTAGGGGCAATTATTTTTGTTTGGTCGTCTAATGAATAGGGCGTTTGCCTTCTAAGCAAATCATGGTGGTTTGATTCCACCCCAAACAACCAAAAAATAGTGTCGTAGAAAAAACATACTTCGCCTTGAAAGCTTTGTGGGCTTTGCCCGTGCAGGTGCGAATCCTGTGTGTAAGAACATAAAAATTCTTGCAGTGGTGGAAATTTAGCAGACACACAATAAAAAGAGTTTTTTCGCCTTTTTACCTATTTTTTTATTTCCAAATATTTTTAAACATGCTCTTTAACCTTTTAAACTTTAAACCTTTTTTGTTTGGTCGTATAATGGACAATACACTTGTTTACGAAGCAAGATATGAAAGTTCGAGTCTTTCCCAAACGACCAAAAAAATAGTGTCGTAGAAAAAACATACTTCGCCTTAAGAGCTTGTGGGCTTTGCCCGTACAGGTGCAAATCCTGTATGTAGGAACATAAAAATTCTTGCATTGGTGAAACTTAGTAGACACGCAATAAAAAGAGTTTTTTTGCCTTTTACCTATTTTTTTTAATTTAATTTTTTACTACGCAAATACTTTGCGTACTATATTATGTATCTTTGCTTATTGAAATTTTAAACCTGTTAAACTTTTTTTGTTTGGTCGTATAATGGATAATACACTTGTTTACGAAGCAAGATATGAAAGTTCGATTCTTTCCTAAACAACCAAGAAAATAGTGTCGTAGAAAAAACATACTTCGCCTGTCACGCCAGAGGTCGTTGGTTCGAGTCCAACCAATTATATAGTTTTATTATGTAGTTGTAGTTCAGTGGGGGGAACGCTGTAAAAAAGAGTTTTTTCGCCTTTTACCTATTTTTTTATTTTTGTGAAAATTACCAAGTTGGTCAAGGTGTCTGACTGAAAATCAGATTATACAGGTTCGATTCCTGTTTTTCACACCAAAAATAGTGTCGTAAAAAAAACATACTTCGCTTTGTACGCTGGAGGTAGTTGGTTCAATTCCAACCAATTATGCAGTTTTGTATAATTGTAGTTCATTGGTAGAACGCCATAAAAAAGAGTTTTTTTGCCTTTTACCTATTTTTTTTATTTAATTTTTTTACTACACAAATACGTTGCGTACTATATCATGTATCTTTGCTTATTAAACTTTTACACCTTAAAATTTGACCTTTTAAATCTTTAATTATTTCTTATTTGGTGGTCTAATGGATAGACATTTATTTTCTAAATAAATTATGTGGGTTCGATTCCCGCCCGAATAACCAAAAATAGTGTCGTAGAAAAGAGATACTTCACTCCAAATTAAGACTTTTTTTGAATGTTGCCTATTTTTGAAAAATATGATACAGTGTCGTAGAAAAGAATTCCTTCGTAACTATAACGAGCCTAAGGTAGTGATGTTCGGGTGACCGACTAATGAAGCATTTTTGTATCTCTATGAGATATGGATAGGTTTTTTTCGTAAAGGAATAAACCACTCTGCGAGTCCGCTGTCTTTTTTGCAAAAAAAAGATGAGAACGCTTTTTCTTTTCGCCTTTTTACCTGTATCATTTTTTTTTTATTTTTTTAATCAAAATTATGTTTAATACAAAAACCACTTCCAAAAACCAAAATCACGAAGGAGCAACTGCTTTCTCTTTGTCTGCGGAGTTGGAACTTTATACTGCAGTGGTTACAAGTTCGCTTTCAGACCAATTTTATGAAAAAAAAGGAGAACGTATTGCACGCATTCGTGTCCTCATTGCTAAAAACAAACCTGAATTTGTAGCCAAATTAGCCATTTACACACGCAAAAAAATGTATCTCAGGGCTATGCCTTTGGTGCTTGCGGTTGAATTGGCAAAAATCCATCAAGGCGACAATCTTGTGGCAAATTTGGCGTGCAATGTGATTGAAAGGGCTGACGAAATTACAGAAATATTGGCATATTATGTATTAGCAAATGAAAAACAAGGACAAAAAAAATTAAATAACATCTCCAAACAGTTGCAAAAAGGCATTGGAAACGCTTTTAATAAATTTGATGAATACCAATTTGCAAAATATAACAGAGACAAAGATATAAAATTGCGTGATGCCTTGTTCCTTACACACCCAAAAGCAAAAAATGAAACCCAACAAGCAATTTTTAATAAAATTGCAAAAGATGAGTTGGAAGTGCCTTACACATGGGAAGTAGAACTTTCGGTATTAGGACAAACAAAATTTGAAACCGAATTAGATAAAAAAAATGCCTTTGGTGCAAAATGGAGTGAACTTATCCAAAGTGGAAAATTGGGCTACATGGCACTCTTGCGTAATTTGCGTAATATTTTGGAAAACAATGTGCCTGCACAAGACGTAAAAATTGTGTGCGAAAGGCTCGCAAACCCAGAAGAAGTTGCCAAATCAAAACAATTTCCATTTAGATTTTTGTCTGCGTATCGCGAAATAGAGCAAACACAAAGCCCTTTTACTGCAAAAATATTGCAAACATTGGAAAATGCCATCACTGCAAGCGTTGTAAATATAAAAGGTTTTGACATGAACACCAAAGTATTGCTTGCGTGTGATGTGTCAGGCTCTATGTATTCGCCTATTTCACCAAAAAGCAAAGTGCAAAACTTTGATATTGGACTTGCGTTGGCGATGTTGTTGCAATCTAAATGTGAGACGGTAGTTTCTGGATTTTTTGGTGATACTTGGAAAATAGTATCTTTGCCAAAAAACCAAGTATTGTCCAATGTAATGACACTTCGTAGTCGTGAGGGCGAAGTAGGATACAGCACAAATGGCTACAAAGTATTGAACGATTTGATAAATAGAAAAGTGGTAATGGATAAGGTAATGTTTTTTACAGATTGTCAAATGTGGGACAGCACTAACCAAAATAACGAGTTTTATGTTTCTTGGGAAAATTACAAAAAAATAGCCCCAAATGCAAAACTTTATATTTTTGACTTGGTAGGATATGGCAAAATGCCTATTAATTTCCAAAAAAATGATGTTGTGTTGATTGCAGGTTGGTCTGACCGAGTTTTTGAAATCCTTGAAGCAGTAGAAAATGGCGGAAATGCAATTTCTGAGATTGAGAAAATTGTGCTGGAATAAATCATTTATTTCTTTTTTGGTAACATTAAAATAAAAAAACGTTTTCCGAAAAAGAAAACGTTTTTTTGTGCTGAAAAAATACTTTATCATTGGGCTTGTTTCAGTGGCATAAATGCTACCGTTTTACATTTTTATTTGTGTATTTTTATGTATGGTGTTAGCGTTATTTGTGTGCAAAATCCAGAAAAATATGTTACAGGACTTACGCACTTTTTTCAAAATATGTAAAAGTAGGCTTAAAAACGCTTAAAATGAAGTAGCAATTTGAAGAAATATTCCATTTCGGTAAAACCTAAATAATTTAACTACGTTTTAAAGCGTTCTGAGGCACTTTGAATATAAAAACATTTTTTTGCGTAAGCCCTGTTATTCAAAATGCAAATAAACAAATCCATTGAACTAAATTTTTGGTTTATTTTTTGGAATACTTGGACGAGTGGGGGAATTTGTAAAATTGCAATGTTATTACTTTATCCTTATATATTCATTATTTCGCCAATCCCCCCCAGCTACAAATATAGGAAATGCTATTAAAAGCATTGCGCCACTCCCACCAGAGCGTAAAATAACTAAATTATTACTTTTAGAAATACCAATATAGTTTTTATGTTCTCCAAATGCCCAAACTATGGGACCGAGTATGCCCTCAGCCATATATTGCCTTCTTACTCTAAAATACCCTTTTTTATATTTCCCTTTTAAAACTTTTGTTTTTATCGTTTTTTCATTTTCAATTAACTCCAAAATGATTTTATTGGCGTTGATTGATGTTATTTTAATATTACCAATATTTTTATGGCTTAGTGTATCTCTTCTTCCAATGGTAAAATTAGAATAAAGAGTCTGCTCAAAACCGCTTGTATCAACTGGTGTATTTGAATAAATACCATTAATTTTTTCAAAATCAAATGGTGGAAGTTGTAGATCTTTCCCTTTTCGTATTGATAAATCAATATTCATACAAGAAGTAAAAAATAAAATCCCACACACCACCCAATTCCCCCAATTTCGCCCAAGTGTTACCATAAAATAAAAAAATTTTGTTTAATTCAAAACTTCTGTTTTGGACTATATTTTTCCGAAAGCCTCTAATTTCCTGCCCAAAAGGCAACTGCTGTGTGTTACACACGAATATCAACCACCACAAAAGCACTCAAAATACGCAAAAATAACTAAAAAACTGTTTTATCCCAAAAATATAGCGATTTTTTTTTGTTACCAACACAAAAAATTTTCTCTTAGCCCTTTTTCCAAACCTTAAACAGCTTACAGTAATTCCTTTTCAGGCATTTTGTCTTTTCCGTTTTTTCTCTGTATATTTGCACCTTAAAAACTAAAAAATCCATTTTACCAAAACCAATGGAAAGAAATCAACTTACGGGATTGTTGCTCATTTTTTTGTTGCTCACCCTTTATTTCCAATTTTTCTCGCCTGTTGCACAAGCACCTGAACAAAAAAAAGACGAAAAAAAAGCAGAAAAAGCAGTTGTACAACAACGCAAAAACATACTCCAACAAGCCCAGATTTTGCCTGATGACAGTGCAAAACGTGTTCAAATATTAGGGACTTTTGCAAGCATTGCCAATGCACCAAGCAAAAATATTACCCTCCAAAATAAAGATGTAAGCCTGCAAATCCAAACGCAAGGCGGAAAAATCAGCCTCGCAACACTTAAAAATTACGAAGATTTTTTTACCAAAAAACCTATTCAACTTGTTACAAAAGATAACAATACTATGAGTTTGGTGGTAAAAACCGCAGAAAAACGTGAGCTTGATATCTATCAACTGCCTTACACCGCTACCCAAAAAGGCGAATCAGAGGTAATATTGGAAGCAAAATTATCAGAAAAACAATATATCAGACAATCATATATTTTAGGTGCTACAGGTTTCACGCTAAAATACAAAATTGAATTTGTAGGACTTGAAAAAGAAATCCCTTCTGCACAACAAGCTCACCTTATTTGGATTAACGATATGCCTTCAGTTGATGAAGATTTGGAGCAAAATCGTTATTATGCAACTGTAAATTATTATACCAAAAAAGATGGCTACAATTATCTTTCTTGGCCTTCTGACCAGTTACAAGAAGGTGTTGTTGTAGGCGAAGTTGGTTGGGTAAGTTTTAAACAAAAATTCTTTGCAACTGCATTTATTGCCAATAATAATAATATTTCACAGGCAAATATTCGCAAAACAACAGATGCAGGAAACAAAAAAGTTGTAAAAACCGCAGAAGCTGATATTACACTCGCGGTACAAGATTTTTACAATGGAAAAGCAGACTTTAAACTATATTTTGGGCCTAATGATTATGATGCCCTTACCAACACCAAAACACCAGGTTTTCAGTACAATATTTATATGGGTTGGAGTTTTGTAAGTGTATTTACAGAATACATGATTATTCCAATTTTTAAGTTTTGTTCTTCTTTTTTGGGTAATTTTGGTTTGGTTATTATTCTAACAGTGCTTTTAATAAAAACTATTTTACTGCCCTTGACATATAGGTCGTATATTTCTATGGCAAAAATGAACGTATTGAATACGATTATCAAGCCTGAATTAGAAGATTTTAAAATAAAAAACAACCTCAATCGTACAGATTTGACGATGGAGGAACAACAAAAAGTACAACAAGAACAAAGTAGGCTTTATAGCGAACTTGGTTCAAGCCCATTCGCAGCGTTGAGTGGTTGTTTGCCTTTGTTGTTGCAGATGCCTATTTTGTTTGCAATGTTTATGTTTTTTCCAAATGCCATAGAGTTCAGACATGAGGCTTTTTTATGGGCGCATGACCTTTCTACGTTTGACAATATCATTAAATTACCATTTCATATACCAGGTTTTGGCAGTCATATTAGTATTTTTGCGATATTGATGACACTTTCTACCCTATTACTCACATATTATACTGCCCAATCACAAGCTACACAACAACAAGGTATGATGATGTATATGCAATATATCTTGCCAGTGGTGTTTTTAGTGGTAATGAATGGCTATCCTGCGGGTTTGAGTTTCTTTTATTTGGTACAAAATCTTATCAGTTTGGGACAACAACAAGCCATTAAATATACAATGGTTGATGAAGACAAAATCCGAAAAAGTTTTGAAGATTATAAAAACCTACCTAAAACTGCCAAAAAGAAATCTGCTTTTGCACAAATGATGGAAGATGCTCAAAAGAAAGCACAAGAACAACAGGCAAAAAATAAAACAAAATAAGTTTTAATCATCAGTTTTAAAATTTTGTTTTTGTTATTTAAAAATCCATAAAAAACCCACAAAATATCAAACGTTTTGTGGGTTTTTGATAAGGTTCAAAAGTTATAAAAAATTACAGATAGTGCTATATTTTTAATGCGTGGCACGACTTTTAGTCTGTGTTACAATTGCTTAATTTTAGTTTTTAGCATCATAAAATTAGGAAACCTTTAAACCCTTCAAAAAAATGCTTTTAAAAACCCTTTTTTGGCTCGCTATTTTTGGATATTTGGCTTGGAATGTGTACCAGTACATTAAAAAAATATACCAAAAAGCATCATCAAAAATACCATTTTTTGATAAATTATTTAACAATAAAACACAAATTACAGAAGAAACTATCACCAAACAATTTGGTGATGTGGAAGTAAGTTGGAAGAAAAAAAAATAAAATAATTGCACAGAATAATTGTACAAAAAAATTGCATGAAAAAAATTATAAGTTTTGTTATTCGGTATATTCCACGCAAATACTTACAAGTATTGAGTCCTATTGCTTTGCGTGTGTTAGGTTTTTTTTATGCTGGAAAAGGAGTACAATGTCCTGTGTGTGATAAAGAATTTAAAAAATTCCTTCCTTATGGGCGTGGTGCATCTGCACGTGAAAACGCTTTGTGTCCAAATTGTCAAACATTAGAGCGTCATAGATTGATTTGGCTTTATTTGAAAGAAAAAACCAACTTCTTTTCTCAAAAACTTAGAGTTTTGCACATTGCACCTGAAAACTGTTTTATAAAACCTTTTTCCAAACTTCAAAACCTTACATACACAACCGCAGATTTGGAATCGCCTTTAGCTATGGTAAAAATGGATATTCAAAAAATGCCTTTTGCGGATAATAGTTTTGATGTAGTGCTTTGCAATCATGTATTAGAGCATATTCCTGATGATTATAAGGCATTGAGCGAAATACAACGCGTGCTTTCGCCAAAAGGTTGGGCTATTTTACAAATACCTTTTTTTGACCTTGATTTAGAAAAAACTTTTCAAGATGATAGCATTACAAGCCCACAAGACCGTTTTAAGGCTTATGGACAAGAAGACCACGTACGCATGTATGGGAAAGATTATCCGCAACGCATTGCTTCGGTGGGTTTTGAAGTGGAAGAAAATAATTTCGTAAAAGAAATATTGCCTGAAAATATTAAAAAATATGCCCTTCCTTCTACAGAAGTATTATATATAGCCCGAAAAAAAGTAGCACCCTAACCCCCAAATATGGAACTTAAAAGTATTTCAACTTTCCAAAAGTTTAAATTCATGTTGCTATACAATGCTGGGAAGTCCACGCCATTAAAGAAACTGACAACTTAAAAAACTGATAACTTAGATTACTTATTATTTTTCAGGTACGATAACTACACTACTACGGTTTTTTGGCGTTCTATCTCTGCCTTTAAGCCAAGGATTATGTTGGTGCAATTCACTTATATTGATACGTTGTTCTTGTGCAATTTCATCAATATCAGTACCAGGAGACACCATAATAGACGTTAATTTTTGTACATGTTCACTGTCCAATACTTCCAAAAAAGCAATTTTATGGGCAATAAATTTTTGAATATACACAGGCGTATTTTTAGTAACTGTATTATTTTTAAGAAATTCATTTTTTTCAAAAAACCTTTTTGCACCATTAAATCCCATTTGATAGCCTAAAATTGCTTTAAACCAGCTACCACCATACGCAAGACGATTTCTTTTAAAATATTTTGAGGCAGCAATCGTAGAGTTGATGATGTGCATACGTTCATCTACTTCACTATCCATGATAAGTTTCATTTCCTTTGAAATATCAACTTTCATCTGCCAATACCCTACTGCTTGCGAAGACGATACAGCTTTACCATTCAACGCACTTTCTTGAATAGCCAAATACATAAAATCTGGGTGCATACCTTCATTTTTTAAAGATTCTTGTATAAGGTTTTCGTATGCTACTTTTCGGTCATACAAATCCAAATAATAATTTGGATTTTTCATAAGGATACTTACTCTTTTTTGGATTTCTGCTTTTGCGTCTTTGTCCAATTTTAATCGTTCTCCCAAAATAGTAATGTAATCTGGCACATCTTTAATGCCTTTATAACGTTTTGTCTTTGGTGCTGAAACATATTGAGAAGAAGGTTCTTTCTTGTTTTTTGGCGTTGTTACTTTTCCGTTATTTGTATAAATGGTCAATTCTTGTCCAATTTTCAATCCTTTTTCTGATGTGATAGGATTCCATGATTTTATTTGTCCAATTGTAACCTTATATAAAGTGGAAATGCTATAAAAAGTTTCTTTTTCCTGAACCAAATGTATGATGGATTTTACGTCAGTATTTGCTTTATTTATTTGCTTATCTTCGGTATGTGTTGTTTTAGAAATTTTTAGTTTTTGCCCTACCTTCAATGTACTGTTTGATGTAAGATTATTCCATTCCATCACATCTTTTGCAGATATTTTATGCAAACGTGCAATCGCAAAAACGCCTTCACCTTGCTTTACCACGTGCATATCATAATCATCTGGATATACATAATTCACTTCATAATCATCATGCATGCCCCTTGTTTTTTCGGTTTCTACGTTATTGGTTGGCGAAGGAATAAACACAGGAATAAGCACAGGATACAATTTATCTGCAGGAATTTTATCTGTTTTGAGCCAATTATTTGCTTTTTTCAAGCGTTTTAGTTCTACACCATAATAATTGGCGAGTTGCGACAGATTTTTATCTTTTGTTTTTTCTACGACCCATTCTGTATTATGGTAATTATCAGCTGTAATTCTTGGGGCAAATACTACTTTATGTGCAAAAAATTTTAATAAAATTTCAGGCACTTCATTAGGCAATTCAATCGTGGTATTTTCAGGTTTTGCAGATTTTATTAAATCCTTAAAATGTGTGTCCAAGTATGTCTGCCAATCTTCATTTGGCGATACAAATGCTATCAAACTGACCCATTCAAGGTGTGGGGTTGGGGCTATTTTTTTACAAAAATCCACAAATCTTTCTGTAAGACTTACAATATTAAAATTTTCATCTACAAATGCATCTTTCTGCAATTTCCAATTACGATTTTGGGCAAAATTCCAAAAATTACCTTCGCCATTATCTATCAATGCCAAATATTTATAATCTGTGGGAAGATTATTTTTTTTCAAAATAGTTTCTATCAATGGCAAAAACTCTTGTGCAAGTGCAATGCGTGTTTGCAAAAGTGTTTTATTTTCTTCAAGCAGTTTAATATATGTTTGTACTGCTTTTTGGATATTTTGGGGTAATATAAAAACAAACTTTCCAACTTTTATTTGACCCAAATCTTCATTTTGGGCATATATTTGACTATACACAGGCACAATTCCAATACATAAAAAACACGTTATAAACGAATATAAAACGTAATATTTTTGGTATTTTTTTAAGAACGTTATCATACTGGAAATTAAAAAAGGAGTTATTTTTTTTGAATTATTCACACAACAATCACAACAATTATCATAAAGTACGAATTTTTGTATTTTTAGATGTGATTTTTAGTTTTTTTTTACCATAAAAATAAAAAAAATCAAATTGATTGATTTTTCTAAAATTTTCACTAAAAAACGCCCTAAGATATAAAATATTTTAAATAATACAAATTGTCAGTTTTTATAAATTTGAATAAATTTACAAAAACTGACAATTTAAAAACTAATAACTGACAACCTGCTTTAGTATTTCCTTGCAGGTTTTAAACTTTTGAGGGTGTCCTCCATAGTTTTAAGAATAGATTTTTTGATAACAACTTTCCTTTTTTGTATGTGAAGGTTGATAGCAAGTTGTCTTGTTTCCCTTGTAGGCACCGTTTCTGATGCTTGTGTTTTGGTATAATTTGCTTCTCCAATAAGGATTTCACTTTCATCTCTACGGATAAGTTCACGCATAAAACTTGTTTTGATGCGTAGTTGGTCTTCTTGCGGTTTTTGTTCAATATCAGGATATTTACGCCTTACAACACGCATGAGGTAACTAAATTCAAAAATTTTATCACAAGCAGTTCTAAACTTTTCACCTGTTTCATTTTCCAAATGGCGAAACACATTTCCAAGTTTTTTCCATTCTACAAGTAATTCTTTTGCTCTTTCAGTTTTTTCATTATCATCTATATCAAAGCTAACAAGATTTTCAGCTTCTTCTAAATAAGCAAATTGATATTTTTCCTTGATTTCTTGAGAAGACAAATCAGGGTGTTCTGCTTTTAGGAGTTTAAAATTTTTGTATCTTGTAAAAAAGAAATCATTGATTTGTTTAAATTTATCCCAAAGTTCAGTAGCTTTTTTGTGTGGAATTTTTCCACCTGTTTTCCATGCTTGTTGCAACTCCCTAAATTCCAAAAATACTTCATCAAATTCGTCAGAATTACGCAGATTTTCTGCATGATGAATAATACTACGGTAATAATTGATGCGTTCTTTGGATTGTTTGGATTTTTCTTTGATGACGTACTTACGATTTTCAAAAAATGTTTGATAATATTCATCAAAAGTATTTTCCAATTTTTGTTGATATTCCAATACAACTGCACCAGTTTTTATCCATTTCTGCTTAATTTCTTTCATTTGGGCAGAATAGGTAAGAATTGTAACAGGGTCTGCTTCATGTTGTACATCAAGCAGGGCTTTTGCCTCATCAAGCAAGGCTTGTTTGATTTCAAGATTTTTTACACGATTAACAGATACACCTCCATTGAGTTCATCAATCAACGTATCCAAATGCGTGTGCATAGCAGGAAAATCACCCAAACCATTATATGTATCAAGACTTTCCTTGATGTGAATAAGTTTCATCAGAAAAGAGCCCTTGTTTGTGGCTTCTTCTATGGCTTGTACGAGTTCTTTTACTTTTTCTGTTAAAAGCGTAAATCTTTTTACAAAATAATCCAGAGATGCTTCTGGTGTGGTTTTTACAATGCCTATTTTGCGGTCAGGCTTATCAAAATATCCTTTGAGAAATACATCAGTATCTAATACATAGCCAAAAGAATTTTCTGCAATTTTTGAAGAAGATGTGGGAAAGGTCATAATTTTTACAAAAAATGAGTTAAAAATAAAGATAAAAATAAAAGCATTTGTAAGCAAAAATTGCCTTCAATTGCCAATCTTTTTTGTAAGTTCAATGATAAAGACATTTTTTTGAAAAACCAAATTTTTTATTAAATCTGGTTATTTTGCCCTCAATGACTAAGATTAGGCGTGTCTTTTACCCAATCGTATGCTTCTTGAAAATCTCCAAAAATACGAATGTGTAATTGTGCGTAGTTTTTGCCCATTTCTATCATATTATTGAGGGCAAATTGTCCAAAAATTTCTTTGGACATGACCATTGCCACACGCTCAACTTGTGCATTTACAAAATTTGGAATCAGATAAGTAGATACCCATTCTTGGTTTGCTGGACTTGTGCCTTTAAATTTGGAAGATTCAAACAAAATTTTTTTAATGTTTTTATCCATGACATTCTGCAAACATGCTTCCATATTTTTGCGATACTCATTATCAGGCGAAAAATTTTTTGCTAAACTAATCAATAAACTCGCTTGCTCATCAAAATAAAATTCTATTTTGCGGGTTTGATATAGTATTGGTAAGTTTAATACATCAAGCGGGATTTCATCTAAATACGACATTTGTACATTATGAATTATGAATTAGAGATTTTAGCAAATATATTTTAATTTTTAAAAAACTCAAAAGAATATTTTTCTAAAAAAATAAAAAAACACAGACCTACTTTCGTAAAATCTGTGTAAATTGTGTAAATATTTTTTTAAAAAATATTTTAAAAAAAAGAAGTTCAAAAGAAAATTACTTTATAACTTTTTTTATAACTTTTTTATTTTCATTTTGGAAAACAAATAAATACATTCCTTTTTGTAAAGTTTGTATATTATTTTGAATTTCTTTTTGTAAAAATTCTAAATTACCTTTTGCAGAAAAAACATTTTTTCCTTCTGAATTTTGGATATTCAAGGTATAAATTTGGTTATTTTCACCTTTCAAATAAATATTTTCTTGGATTGGATTTGGGTAAATTTCAATAGAAATTTTTTCTTCATTTTTCAAGAAAAATAAACCTACTTGTGTTTTTGTACCATTTTCATCTACTTGCGAAAGGCGATAGTATGCAGACGTTGAAAAAAAGTCATCTACAAAACTATAATTTTTGAGTGTTGTAGTATTGCCTTGGGCATCTATTTGGGCAATTTTTATGAAATTATTTTCTACATTTTTGCCTGTATTTTCTGTTTGATTTTCTGATTTTTCTAACACAAAATACGCATTATTGGTTTCTGTGGCAGTTTTCCAAGAAATTTTTGCGGTATTTTTTTGGATTTTTTCACCAAAAAAAGATACTAATTGAATAGGCAACGCATTTGTTTGGCTACTCAAAGTCCAATCTGAAAAAGCAGTAACATTATTATAAGTTACAATATTATTCACAAAATCCACTACATCAGGCGTATAACTTTGCCAACCTGTAGCAGGTTGCCAGCGAGAAATAGAAAGTGGCTCTGCAACTGTACCCAACTCACTTTCTGCGTAGCGAATAGTCATGGCTGATGTACCTGATGGTGTGCCTGTGATTTGGTAAATGCGTTTGATGCCTTGCCCAAAACCGCCCGAATAATGCCTACGACTCACCGAAATCGCATAATCGCCTGTTCCACCATGATTAAGCGAAAGCCCAGCATTAAAAAAATTGGTCGCAACACCTGTTACAGTTGCATTATAGATAACTGCACCGCCTTTTATTGCTTCAGTAGTTGCAGTATTATCCACAATGGTATAATTGTTAGGCAAATTTTCTTGAAGTGTACCGCCATTTATGGTAAGATTTCTATTGTTAAGGTTTAAATCTGCGTTTGTGAAAACGATTTTTCCAGAGTTAAGTGTAAGATTATTATTTACATTTACAACTCCATTATTTTCTAAGGTAAGCCCATTCACAGCGTCCAAAACCAATATAACCCCACTTAGTTCTGCGGTTGTGCCTGTGATGGCAAATTTTCCAGCACTTGCATTTTGGGTAATGGTGCCTGTGCCACGAATACCATTTCTGAAAGTTTTTACGCCTGTATTTTGCCAAGTAATATTTCCATTTGCCTCAAAAATCCCATTAAAAGTTGTATTTGTGCCTGCGCCTACTGCACCTACATTTTGTGAAATCCTAAAAACAGGAATCTCTACGGTTACATTTGGAAAAAATGTAATTCCGCTGGAAGAAAAGACATTATTTTGTGCGTGTTCATAAATAGCATTACTTTCCCAAATTACGTTTGCAGTAACATCTGCTGGGCTTGAAAGGGGACTTGCTACATATCTAAGACCTTGATTGCCTGTTGTGGAACTAATTTTCCCATTTGCTTTTACCCTAAGCGTTGCACTCCCTGCAAAACTTGCTAAGGTGCTTTGGCTTTCAAATATTCCACCTCCTTCTATGGTTAGGTCATCACCAGCACCATCTTGTATATTGATAGCATTTGAAGCGTGTATCAATGTACCCCCACTTTGTATAATAGTTTGGTCAATATTTGTATTTGTATTGATGGTAACAACATGACTATTGCGTATTAAAATTGTATTGGCATTATTATCAGGCACAAGTGTTGCATTTATCCAGCTAATATTATCCGCAGAACTTTCCCAAGTGCTGGTCAAATTCCAATTTCCTGTTTGTTTGCTTCTGAAATAATCACTTGCATTGCTCACGCAAGTTCCACCTTGATTTATGGTAAATGCACCACTTTCTCCGCCTATTGTAGATGGATTATTGGATATTACACGTACTTTGTAACCTATACCTGTAACTGTTCCTGCTGGCACTGTAAGCGTAATCGTTGGCGGTGTATTGGTATTGTCACTAATAGTAGTTGCAGCAATAGGACTTACAAAACTCCCTGAAGCATCAGATAATTGGGCGGTATATTGATTGCCTGCGGTAAATGTGCCTGTGGAAGTTACATTTACATTTATGTCTTGGGTAGCAGTGCAGTTGGCTAAATTAATGGTGGAAGGTGTAGATGGGGCGGAAATAGTGTTGCTTGCTACCAAAATACCTTGTAACTGCACATCATCAAGGCGTATTTGATTGGCGGTGGTTGTATTGCTAAATCTTATACGTAGATTGCTTGTGCTTGGGATAGTACCTGTGGCAGTACGCAAAAACCATATCGCAGTTCCTCCACCTGAAGGTAAATCTGTATAAGAAAGTGGGCTATAAGATGTACCATCGGTGCTTACTTCTACCGCAAAAATAGAAGACGTTATCAAATTAGTGGTACTTTTAAACACACCAAAAGACAAAGTGATACTTGAATAACTTGATGTATTGATACCACTTATAATAAAAGTACGTGGTGCTGCTGTATTCGTAAAAAATACATTTGCTCCACCGCTTGCTCCTGAATATCCTGTGGAATTGCCTGTATTTCTTACATCAGCAGGGGAAACACCTGCTCCAAAAGCCAAAGTAGCATTATTTACCCAACCTGTATGTGCAGATATGGCGGTATTACTTGCTACCGTTCCCATAGTTTCCACAGGAAAAATATTAACTTGCCCAAAAACTTTATTTCCAAAAAAAATAAACCATAAACAAATTAAAGACAAAAGATATATTTTTTTCATAAGAATCTGTATTAAAAAATTTTATACCAAATTGAAAAATTTAACTGCAAAGGTCTTACAAATGTTCTACATTTTTTGAATATTCATATTAAGAAATAATTAAATTTCTGAAAATCAATTTAGTAATGATTGATTTTTAAGCTATTTTTGCTTTTTCTAAATAAAATTTAACCCTAAAAATTTAATAATAAGCCATATCATGAAAAATATTACCAAAAACATCACACTTTTGTTAGTTGTTACTTTTGTATTTGCTTGTGGAAATGATGCCAAAACAGACAAAAAAGCTGAAACAGTTGATTCTACAAAGAAAAAAGAAAAAAAAATAGAAAAAACACCTGAAAAAACGGAAAATTCTAAAACCGAAAATGACGAACCTGTAGAGAAAGAAACGGATAAATCAGTAGAATAAAATAATAAGTTGTCAATAATCAGTATTTAGTTATTCCAGTTTTTTTTAATTTTAACTGAAAAAATTTGTTGCTGAAAAACTTTATTTTTCTTTTATCCAATTTTCTAATAATGTATATCCAAACGCTGTAATGATAGATTCTGGGTGAAATTGTATACCTCTCACAGCGTATTGCGTGTGTCGCAAGGCTTGGATAATAGGCTCTTGAAGATGGTTTTGGAGGTGCGAAGTATATGCAAATGCTTCCAAAGGTGTATTTTCTAAGGATTGTGCAAGCACTGCCCACGAATGATACAAACCTACATCTGTTTTTTGGGGAATATGTTGATTTAAGAAGTCATTTTTTGTAAAAAAAATCTCTGCTTTTTGTCCGTGTTGTACATGAGGCAAATTGTATAATTGTCCACCAAAAGCCTCAGCAATGGCTTGATGTCCCAAACAAACGCCTAATATGTGGTGTGTAGGGCTACTTTCACGAATGATTTGCAAAATATCGCCTGCTTCACTTGGCACACCTGCACCTGGACTGATGACAAGGTGTTTGTACTGTGAGAGGTCTTTGTGTGTGATGTGTGTGTTGGCTTTTACCTTTACTTTTGCCCCCAATTCCTCAAAAATTTGTACCAAATTGTACGTAAAAGAATCTGCGTTGTCTATGAGTAGGATTTTCATGTGGGTACAAAATTAGGGAAATTTTGTTGCTTTTTCACTGTTGTTAGTTTTTAGAAAAATGTAAGTACAAAAGTAAAAAATAACTTTCAAAAGAGAAATACATTTTTCGTTATCAACAATGACACACAAGATTTCGCTGAAAGGGTAAAAAATTTTGTGCTATTTTCGTGGTTGCACAAGCATTTTTAAACATCAACAAGGGACGAAAAAAAAAACTTTTAAAATGATTTAGATACATTATTTTCTAATAAAAATCATAAAAAAAACCTTTCTCCTGCGTTTTGAATATATTTTTAGGAAAATTACCAGCGTATAAAAACAATCCACAACAACGTTTTTTCAACCCTCTATTTCGCCCAATTCCTCGTCTTTTGTTTCTTCCTGCACATTGAGGTATTGGAGTACGATTTTGCGTGCTTCGCGTGGTGTGAGACCGTAGTGCATTTGTCCTTGTTTAGCAACAGATATTTTGCCTGTTTGCTCCGAAACCAATAGCACAACTGCATCAGTTTGTTCACTTATGCCTATTGCGGAGCGGTGCCTTAGCCCAAATGATTGCGGAATATTAGGATTATCCGTTACAGGCAATATACATTGCACTGCTTTTATGCGTCCATCTTTACCCACAATCATAGCCCCATCATGTGTAGGCGTGTTTTTTGTAAAAATGCTTAGAATAAGCCTTTTATGGGCTATTGCATCAATCACTACGCCTGCAGTATTGTAGTATGAAGCCAAATCTTGGTCTTTTGTAAATACAATCAATGCCCCTGTGAGTGTGCTTGCCATTTCTTCGCATGCTTCTACAAATTCCTGCACATCTATTTTTACCTTTTCCCTAAAACTTCCATAAACCCATTCTGTAATAAATTCATTCTTCAAAAAACTGCCTTTCCCTATAAAACCTAAAAACTTTCTAATTTCTTGTTGGTATAAAATTAACGCCCCCAAACTCCCCATACCCAAAAATTGCCCCAAAATCTCACTCAAAAATTTTAATCCTAAAAAATGTGCCAACCACCACAAACCAAATACAAACAAACCGCCTAATATTATCCTAAATGCAAGTGTATTTTTGATGATTTTGTACAGTTGATACAACAACAAACCTACCAGCAAAATATCTAAGCTGTTTATCCAGTTGAATTCCCATGTACCAATATTGTATAAAAACATTTTTTAGTGTGGTTGATTTGTATTTTTCTAATGAATGTAGAACAGACTTTTAGTCTGTTGTTTAGCAATGACAGACTAAAAGTCTGTGTTACATTCCGCTACATTTAACCTTTTGACCTTCTTAACCTTAACCTTTTAAAGCCTTTTGAACTTTTATGGTATCCATTGTTTCTTTTACATCATGTGTCCTAAGAATTTTTGCTCCTTTTTGCAGTGCAAATGTATGCAAAACGGTAGTACCAATAAGCGAATTTTCAGGTGTTGTATTCAAAAATTTGTAAATCATGGACTTACGAGATACACCTACAAGCAAAGGACGTTCAAATATCTGAAAAATTTGCAAATTTTTCAATAATTGATAGTTTTGTTCCAAAGTTTTTGCAAAACCAAAACCCAAATCCAGTATAATATCGTGTTGCCCAATGGCTTTGAGTGCGTTGATTTTTTGGTCAAAATATTGCAAAATATCTCCTTCAAAATGCGTATAATCAGTCATTTGTGCCATAGTTTGTGGATTGCCCTTGCTGTGCATAAGCACATAAGGCAGATGTATTCCGTTTGCATTAAAATACGCTAAGGTTTCAAACATTGTTTCGTCCAAATTGCCACCGCTTACATCATTGATGATAGATGCCCCTGCCAAAACTGCTTGCTTGGCAACTTCGCCCCTAAATGTATCTATGGAAATAAGTACATCAGGCAAATGTTTTTGGATTATTTCAATAGCAGGCAAAGTGCGCGCAAGTTCTTCGTCCAATAACACTTCGGGAGCGTTTGGGCGTGTAGAATATCCACCAATATCCAAGATAGTAGCACCTTCGGTGTGCATTTGGGTTGCTTTTTGTAAAATATTTTCCAATGAAACCCTGCTACTTTCATAAAAAGAATCAGGTGTAATATTTAAAATACCCATCACAATAGGGGTTTCCAATGATATAAGTTTTCCTTTGCAGTTTAAAAAAGCCAAAATATAAAAAGAGTG
This sequence comes from Cytophagales bacterium, assembly GCA_031425615.1. GTDB lineage: Bacteria > Bacteroidota > Bacteroidia > Cytophagales > Microscillaceae > JAAFIN01. The sequence continues at coordinate 89,607 of JANPJR010000174.1, read as the reverse complement.
TTAAAATTCAAAATGGTAAAAAACAATATATTTCAATTAAATTTATTTGGTTCTCTGGTAATTTTAGTAGACTTGGTATTTGACAGGACACCAAACACGGTTAAACAAGTGTTTTTTATGAACACTTATCTTATTTTTTCTAATAAAAGTTTTAAAAGGTTTAAAATTGTTTCATAATCTATTTTTGTGTTTTTCATTGCAGTTGATAACTGACTTATTTGTCCGCTTTGGGTTTGTTTTTCTAATATTTCTATGATTTTTTGCTTAAAACTATCAAATTCTAAGATTTTTTTTAATTTTTTTGCTAAAAGCATCACAGAATATTCATTTTCAGGTTCTAAATAATCCAATAAATCGGAATATTCAGGCTCATAAATAACATTTTCATTTATTTTCCTAAAATTTGATAAAATAAAACACATATCTTCTGCGTCTTTGTGTCTGTGTTCAGGTCTATCATTCCAAGCCAATAATTTTAACAAAAAAAAGTCTTCAAGGGTAATTATGTTTATGATAATGCCACTTTCTTGTACTTTTTCTGAAAGTTTATAGGCTTCTTCCAATCCAAAAGCAGAAGTAATTTCTTTGTTTGCATCATATTGCTTATCTGTTTCTATTTCTCCAAAAGGGATTATATCCACAGGGATTTTTTTATACAAAAACCTAAATTTATTATCTGTTTTTTGAAACTGATGTTTTATAAGCTCTTGTGTAATATTTTCAAATTCTTGGTTGTTTTTTAATTGCAAAGCAAGGTCAATATCTTTGGTTGTACGTGGTTTTTGAGTAATGCCTTGTATCCAATAATTGCGTGCAGAAGCCCCAAGCAAAAAATACTGAAATCCATTTTTCTTGCTTATTTCGTCCAATATTTTAAAAATTTCTTGCAAAATTTCTGCAGTATTATTCGTATTATTACCATTCAAAATGGCTTGATAGATGTTTTTCATAAATTATTTTGGCGGTTTCAAGGTTGCGACTTTCTTGGCTTTCTATCAAATCCATGTAGGTTAATAAGGGCATAAAAATAGGATTTTGCCTAAATATTTTTTCCAATTCAGATGTCCAAAATTTATTTTTTAGGATAAAATCGCCTTCTTTGTCAGGCAGCAAACGAAAATGTTTTATAATTGATTTCACATTTTCCTTTGAAATATAATATGTATATTTTTGGGGAATTATATAGTTTGTCAACTCTTCTGCAAAATATTCGCCTGATAAAATAGCAGATATTTCTTTATTGAAAAGTAACATTTTATTATCAAATTCCATTTTATTTTTAAAAGAATTATCACTGAGAGTTTCTTTATACAAATTTCTATATATATTTTGATTATTTTTTGGGGTAATACATTCCTGAAAATGCAATAAAAATTCATCTAAAAGACGTTTTTTATTGACTAATATTTTTTTACTTTTACTTTCTGAAACAACGAAGTTATCTTGTTCCAATACCTTAATCCCTTCACTCAACGCTCCAAGCGATATATTTAAGATTTTGGAAAGGTTGCGATAATTGTCTTCCAACAATGCGGGTTCTAACAACAATGCAAAAACCAATTTGGCATTTGTATATGTCCAAAAATTTTTTTTTTCTTCTTTATTTTGTTCTTTTTTATTTTGTTTTTTTTGCGTATTTACAAACAAAAAAAAGTTTTCAGCAGCAATATAACAATTTCCTACACTATCCAAATACGAAATATTATTTTCCCTAAGTTTTTGGGCTAATTTTTTAGAAATATCATTTTTTACCCAAATAATATCTTTGATTTTAGCTTGATTTTGATACATATAAAAATCAAAGTTTTCAGTATTTAGCTTTTTTGCATCAAAATATCGTAGTATTTTTGATATGTTTTTTCGTTTTATTTGAATTTTTATGCTGTCATTTTCAAAAAATTCAACCTCAAAAAAATCACTCTCAACCTCAAAAAAAATATCTTTTTGTATTTCTATCTCTTTCATAAAAAACATATATAAAATTTTGTTCACAAAAATATCGTGTTCATTTTTTATGAACAAACGTTTTTTATGAACAAGCAGTATATTTTATTTCCTATAAAAACAAAAAAAAACTTCATTCCAAAGAAATGAAGTTTTTTGAGATATTTACAGAATTTTTATTTTTAGCCCCCTAACACCCAAAGCGGGAATAAGCAGCTTTTTTAAGCAATAAAACTTTGAACCTTAAACTTTTGAACTTTCTTATTTTACTACAAGTTTTTGTGTCCAAGATTTACCATTTGCATTTGCACGGATTAGGAGCATACCACTTGGCAAACCTCTAAGTTTTGCAGTGTTATTTTCTACATTTACTTCTTGTTCAAATACTGATTTGCCTGTTACGTCCAATATATTTACATTTACAGATTTAGCATCTTTCACTGGAATTGTGAGGTTTACTTCACCGTCCATACTTGGGTTTGGATATACTTGGAAAGCATTATTTTCTTTCAAAGTAGTTTCTTCTGATTTGATTTCAGCACTTGCTTCTTGTGTGTTGATGCTTGATACAGATTTTGTAACTGCACTTGACGCAGGAAAATTAGCAGTTATTACATTGGTAGGTGCTTGATAAGTTGCTTTTACAAATGCTTTTTGTCCAGCGTATGCAATTGCAGATGTGTGTCTTGCTTTTACCACATACCACGCACCTGTTGCGGTAGGCGTATAGTTCAATGTGAGATTTCCTACGCCTGATGTACTTGCTACTTGTGTGCCAGTTGAATTGAAAATCGCTACAGTGAGGTTGCGTGTTGCATCAGTTGGGTAAAGGTTGATGGTTATTTGTGCGTTTTTAGAGAAAATTTTGCCTGCGGTTCTCCAAGCGGTTGAGTTGCCTGGTAATTGTCCGCCTTGACGCAAAGAATTTGCATGGCTATCACCCAAATCATCAGCAAGTTCCCATTCTTGGCTATTTGCTATTGCTGCATTTCCGATGGTAGTATTCGCAGTAGTTGGTGCCCAGATAGAATATCCTTTACGCGGAGCAGTGCCATTGCAAGGGGGAACACTAAGATTTACTTTTCCACCGCCATATACCGTACGTGTTGCAGTGCCAGCTGCGCCTGAATAATCTTTAAGCACAGTACCATCAGGAAAGTCAGTTTGTACTCCTTGTGGGTCTTGCCAGTTAGACCAAGCATCACTCGCACAAATTACTGCTTTACCACTTCTTTCAATGATAAGAAGGTCTTGAGCTTGCCAACGTACTTTGTAAGCACCTTGTTTAAATTTGAGGGCTTGATGACACCAAATAATATTTTCTATGTCACCTCTTGCAGGAAGTTGCGTTGTATTAGTTGGATTGTGTGTAAAACGATTGCTGTTACTAAGATTGAATAAATCTTCAAAGAAAATTTGTGGATTGCCATCCATTGCGCACATTACAGCATACGCAGAAGAAAGGCGATTATTAAAAGGGTCAATGTGTGGTGCAAGTTCACTGCCTGTGTTCCAACCATTATAGTTACCATTGGCATCAAAAGTAGGGCGGAAAGTATCATGGTTATTAACAAATGGCACAGTACGCATACGATTTGATTGTTGATAGCCTGGCAAAGAACCCATGTCAAAATTACCATTTCCTGTAATAATATTATTTAAGCCATTTCTCAAAGAAAAATCAAATGTACCAGCACGATTTTGTACTGCACTTGCCCAACTATCCAATTCACCAGCACCGCCTACCCATTCGCCTACTGCAAACATATCCGAGCCACCATTTGCCCAACCTGCGTTAGTAGTTGTGTTATATAGCACATCTTCGGTTACATAAGCAGGAAAATGTTTTACTGCATCAAAACGAAAACCATCTACGCCTGTTTGTTTTTTGCACCAAACCAACCAATTACGCGCATTATCTCTCATATAATTGCTTGCTTGTGGAGGATTAAAACAACCTGTGCAAGAACTTTGTCCATACGCATTACTTTCGTAAGAAATATCAGGTCCAAAAAGTACGCTATTTATAGGATTTGAGCAACAGCCATTAAATTGGTTTGGATAAAAATTAGGCCAGCTTTTTGACCAACGACCACTACGGTTGAGGTAGTTTGTTGCACTTTCATCATTGGCAGGCGTTGCATAAGATACATAACGAAAATTTTTGTAAGATGATGTTGTACCATCATTAAAATTTGCATTGGCGTAAGCATCTTGTCCGCCTTGTCCTGTTGCACTCCCAGCATTATCTACATGGTTGAGTACCACATCTTGGATTACTTCTATACCGTTTGCGTGCATTACTGCAATCATACGGATAAGTTCGTCTTTATCACCCATTCTTGTACCAAGCGAACCTTTTTGAAATTTGTCGCCCAAATCATAATGGTCAAACACAGAATAACCCACATTTTTATTATTGTCTTTGGTAATAGGTGGAATCCAAATAGCATCTATACCCATTGCTTTAAGACGTGGTGCGAGGTCAGTCAAATAATTCGCCCAACCATTTTGATAATTACTATTCCAATAATCCCACCAAAACGCTTGCAACAACATTCTTTTGCGGTTTTGTGCTTCTACTTGAGTAGGGGCTATGCTTGATATCCAAAGAAAACAAGCCAGCATGATAAGTAAAATTTTTCTCATATAATTGTATGTATTATTAACAAAATAAATAAATAGATTAAAAGTGTGATAAAAAAAAGAATAGATAAAAATTAAAATTGAGGTGATAACCCAGAAAACTAAAAAAAATACAATTTTTATGAAATTTTAATCCCAAAAGCAATTCAAAATTTTATGCTAAAACTAAGATTTTTTATAAAATTTCTTTTTTCTGTTTCTTTTTATAGTTCAAATTAAAATAAGAAAAATCATATTTCCAAATGTTTTATACAATTATTTTTACGGAAACGAAACCGCAAACGATTGTGTTGCAAAATATTTTACACTTTTTTATAAATCTGAAAATTAATTGGAATTTTTATAATATTAGAATAATACATTTTTTTTATTTTGAGTAAAAAATAAGTTGGAATTAATTTTTTGTAAAAAAACAAGAAATTGTATTTTTTTTATAAAAAATGGACAGCATAATATTTGTTAAAATTTATTTTTTTCCTTTGTCTATTTGTTATTTTTTTATTTTTACCTTTTTTTTAATGGTACAATAATATAAGAAACTTGGTAAGTTTGGAAAACTTGATAATTATTACACAAAAAAGCGAAAAAATTTCTCAAAACAATTTAACTTTGTAATGTGTTTGAAAAAAGTAAATTAAAAAATATTAAAAAATCATTTTTTTATGCAAGACGACCTTAATAAAAATAAAGACGAGGAAATAATTCACACAGAGGATTTTATTAATCCGATTGATGGCAAAAAAATTGCCCAAAATCCTTCTCTATTGCCTTATGCGCACACCGTAGGCGGTGCAGTCATCAAACCAACCGAACAAGGTGCTATCAAAGGCAAAGCGCTTGATGCTATGGCACAACAAACTGACCGCCAAATGCAACAACTATACGACCAAATGCAAACATTGGCATCACAAGCCAAAAAATTGCAAAGGCGTGTAGAAATTTCAAAATACATTTATGATGCAGAAATGCCTTTTGAACCTGTGATTGGACACAATTATTGTGTGTATTTGCGTGAAAATGGCAAATACTTCCTTTCTATGGTAGAGCCAAACGAATGGGGCAGAAGTGTAAAAGGTAAATTTGAGTTTATGGCAAAAGCATTGCTATTGTCTGACCATACTTGGGAGATTTTGGAAGAAAGTATCCAAATTATGGAAGATTAAATTAAGTTGTCAGTTGATTCAGTTGTCAGTTTTTTAGTTAAAGGCTAATTCCCCCTTTGGGTTAGGGGGCTAAAATTCTGCATCATAACTCATTTCCCAACGTTCTTTGAGTTTTCCACCATTTTGTAAGTCAAGAAAAATTATTTTTTCAGCAGGTTTGAAGTTTTTTACATCACTTCCGTCCCATTTTCCATTTTGGTTGTCGTCTATAACCACACGCATTTGATATGTGCCTGCATTTAGAAAATCAAACTCAAATTTTTTCACATTTTGTACTTCTTTGATGACTTTCCCACCTCCGTCAAGAAGTTGAATAATATATGATTTTTCTTTTGTATTTACTTTTCCGCTTATACTTGCATAATTCGCAGGATTTTTTCGTGAAATAGTTTGCGTAAATTTTTGGCTTGTGTCTTTCTCCACGCTTACAAAAGCCACACTGTCCGCCACAATGCGAATACTCTCCTTAAAATTTGTAAGACGACCTTTGGTAATTTTTACTTTATATTGGTCTTTAAATTCATTCCAAACACCCACTTCCGAAAAATAATATTTGCGTATCGTATCTTTGTCCAAATACACATAAATACGTGTGCTATCAAAATACTCCACAGGTTTATCAAAATTTAATACAAACTCTGCCTCACGTTCTATGCCATTTGTAGGCGATTCTACTTTTGGTGTCCAAGTATATTTAGATACTTTTGATTTATTATTACCCTTTTTTTTGCTGTCTTTGCGTTCATTTTTTTCTTTTTCTTTTGGCGTATCAAATGCAAATTTTACAGTATCAATTTTAGCATTTCCTACGCTGTCTTTTACTGCGAGATAGGTTACAATGGTATCTTTGAGGTTGTTTTTGTTAAAAAACTGTATCGTTTTTTTATCAGGATTAAGATTATACGCAAAATCTGGTTTTTGCACAAAACCTACTTTGGTCAATCCCTCATTATATTCCACAGAATAACCTTTCAAGATATTAAATTGCTTGCTAATTTCTGGTTTTGTGTGGTCTTCTTTTGCCAATGAAAATCTAATGCTGTCTTTTTTCAATGTATTACCTTTTACATCAGTCAAATCCAATACATCAGGCAAAAAACCAATTTGTTCAGGTTCTTGGTAGGTTTGGCTTGTATTTTTATCGTCCCAAGCATACAGACGATATTTATCTGCCTTTACATTTTGAATATTGAAAGCCCCATTTTCATCAGCCAACGCATAATAATATGGTGGGTGTTTTTGGGGATTAAGTGTATCATTGGCAGGATAAAGCCCAATAATGGCATCTTTGGCAGGTTTATTAGAAAAAAGAAATTTTATTTTCCCTGAAATTTTGGCAGAATCCAATATATCACCTGTACTAAACGCCAAACGAGGCGGACTGAGTTTGGTCGTATCTTGAAATGCAGTATTGCCCTCTGTAATATCAGTAATGCCTTGTCTAAAATTGATGTTATACGTTGTATTTGCTTTCAAAGGCTCTTTGAGGTTGATTGTAAGCCTATTTTTTTTGAAGGTATAAGTATAATCTTTCAAAGGAGGTGTAATCAGCAGATTTTTACTCAATTCTTTTTCTTTTATCCATTCATTAAATTCCAAAATAATAATATTGCCCGTAAATTGTTTTGACAAATTTTTTGGAAAACTATTTACCACAAAAGGCGACAAAGTATCTTTTTCGCCTCCTGTTGGTGCCATTCTATTGGCACAACTTCCAAAGAAGAAGCTCAACAAACAAGCCACTAAAAGCCCCCCAACCCCCAAAGGGTGGATAAATGTAAAAAGAGAATAAATCCAAAAAGAGGTTTTTGATGTGATTTTTAACAAAATTATTTTTTAATAAAGGGCGAGAAAATAGAACTGAAAGATTTAGTAAAAATACTTTTTGTATTTGTTTCCCCTTAGGATTTACTCCCTTTGGGGCTGGGGCTAAATATTCTCCAAAAATCTTAGAAATAATTTAAAAATCCAATTAAAAACATAAAGTTTTTTGATTGATTTTTTAATTTCATTGCAAAAAATAAAAAAAAGATGTAATTTGGTAATTAGTTTTTTCAGTAATCAATTTTTTGCCCTCTAATTTTAATTCATTTGCTTCTTTTGGGCTGGAGGCTATTTTCCGATGCCACACGCCATTTTATACCCGCTTTTTGATTTTCATTTTCAAAAACAATTACCAAATTTCTTTGATACTGAAACTGAATTACGCAACCTTGTGATGGCAAAAGCATTGGAGGTAATGGAAGAAGTATTAGATGAATTTGAGGTACAAGGCAAAGTTTGGCATATTGAAAAATTGGAATTAGATTTGGGTGAAATAGATTTGCATAACCTTTATCGTGATTTCCCTTACAAATTAAAGCAAACACTCCGCAAAAACCTCGCTAAAATACGTTTTGATGCACAACTTTTGCCCGAAATTTACCAAGAAACTACACCAAACACCCAAGAATTTAATAAACAAGTGGCTTGGGAAGCCTTACAAATTTATATCTCAGAAGGTGAAAAACGTTGGTGGATGACACCAGAAGACCAAAATCTATCTATAAGTATAGGCAATAGCCAAAAAACTTTGTTTGTACGGTTATTTGATTATGTAGCAGACCAAGACGAGCAAGGATTAAAAGTATTTTTACAAAAAATAAAAAATAATGAAACCGCAAAAAACCGCATTTTGGGACAAATTTCTATGCAAATTTTTGCAAAAGTAGCATTAGGACAAAAAAATACGTTTTTGTACCAACATTTTAGTACGCTTACACAAGATTTAACACAAATTGCTGGACTTTTTGCCCCTAAAAAAGTATTTGAAAAATACCTTTTGTCTGAATTTTGGGCATTTGCATTGGCACAACATGTTACTTTTACAAAAGAAAAATTACACCAATTTTTGTTTTCTATTTGGCAGGCATTTTCAAAGAAAACAGTTTATTTTCCTGCTATTTTATCCCTCCAAAACAGACTTGAAAGGCACAAAAACCCGCCAAAAATTCATAAAAATACAGAGGACTTTATCGTTCAAAGTGCTTTGAAAAATACGCCAAACGAAAAAAAATGGAGAAAAAGCAATGAAAAAAATGAAAATTTTGAGAAAAATCAAATACTTTCTCAATTTATAGAAACTTCCCTCAAAACCCAAACAGAAAATACCTTTAAAGAAAAAGATTTGATGCAACTTGTGGCAGAAGTTTATCCAGCTTTTGCCCCTGATTTGGTGCTTTTTCTACGTGAATTATTTGCAAAAACTGCCTGGTTTAATACCAATTTGTATGCCCTAAAACGTCATACTTGGCGTGTAATTTCAGATTATTTTTGGGAAAATAGATATGGTATGCCTGATATGTTTGAAATTATACTTAAAATTTTGAAAAGCATACAAGCAAAATTTCGCACAGAAGAACAAAATTTTGCAGGCTTTTGGCAAAGAAGCAATATTATAGGACAATACAATACGCAAAAATTGGAATGGCATGAGGTTTTGACGCAAAAAGAGCTTAAAACAAAACTCTTTAAAATGGCGAATTCCACCGAAATTATGGAAAATACCATATTTTGGGCAGAAAATATCATCAATGTAGAAAAATTGCTCACAGTATATGACCACAACCTCGCAAAATCCTTTGTACGATTGCTTTTGGGTGTGGGTTTGTATAAAACCCTTGAAAAATTGGTTAAAAAACTCTTTGATTTTATAAAAAAAGATACGTTTTTAAACGAAAAAACCTTTGAAATACAGTTTTTTCAAGCATTTTTAGATGATATTTTTAACCAAAAAGAAATACTACAAAAAATATACAAAGAAACCCAAGAAAAAAACAACAAAAGCATAGAAATAAGCGATTTGAATGATTTTTTTGTGCAAAAAGAACACAATTTTTTTTATACATTTTGGATAAAAATCCCATTAAAACCTTCTTTTTTTGAGAAAGAAAATGAAGAAATTTATATTTTAACCCAAGAATGGCAAAAAATCCAAAGAAAATTTGCAGTATTTAAGTTGCCAGATATTTTTCCGAAAAAAATAACGAAAAATACTCAAAATATTGTAAATATTCAAAGTAATACTGCGTTTTTTGATAAAATAACCCAAAAATGGCAAGCCACAAAAAGCATTTTACAAGCAAAAAATACTTTTTCTACCCAAAAAGAAAAAGAAAACTTGTTTTTTTTACTACTTGACAATAAAAAACAATTATTTGATGCTTGGATTACACAAATTTCTAAGATAACCGCACAAAATTTTAAAGGAATTTCTAATAATATAACTGTTTGGAAAGGTATTTTATATGAAAACCTATTAGAATACTTGTATTTGCACAAAAACAAAGAAAAACCCTATCAAATACCAGATTTTGCGCAATATTTGGCGGAAAAGTGGATAAAAACCTATCAAGTAACATCTGAATATCTACAAGAGGTGTTTGTGTCGTTTCCTGATTGGCAGGTTGCATCAAAGCAAATACGCCAAAATATTGCATATTCTATACAAAGTTTGCGATATTTTTTGGAAACAGGTAGTATTTTATGGACTGAAATATGGGAAAAACCAACACAAAACAAATTTTCAGATATGGAATTGCTTTGGGTTGCCTTGTTGAATACACAAACACAGATTTTTAGGGCTATCATCACGGAATTTGGGCTTGCATATCACCCTTCTGTGCCTATGCAGGTGTATAAAAATATCAAAAATGAACAACTTAAAATGCGTATGTTATCATTTTTGGGGTATGATGTGGCAGAATTAGGAAAGACAAAAACATTATCCAAAAAACAACTCCGAAAAGAAGTCGTTAAGGCAAAAAACGAACAAGCATTAGCTGAATTTAAAAGTATTTCTTTGCAAAATAACAATAATTCTAATGACAACACAGAAGAACACGCATTACAAGAAGATGAAAATACTATTTTTCCATTAAAAAAATCTATTTTACAACAACTTGTCAAAAATTTTCAGCAAGATTTTGAAGTTTATTTTGAAAAAGAAAAAAATCTATTTACACAAACCTTAGACAATGATATTTCACAAACACAAAAGATACGCACAAATTGGCAACAAAAATTAGCTTGGATTACGCAATTTATTTCGGTTTTGGGGCAAAATGATGAAAAAAACATCAAAACGCATTGGGAAACCTTAGAAAATGTTTTTCCAAATATTTTTAAAGCACAAGACAAAATAAATCCCCTGTGGTTTTCTTTGGATATTGCAAAAGATTTTTTGGTTGTTTTGGGCAAAAATCTTAAACTAATCATGGAAAATCAACTTAGTTGGCTTCAAAATCTATCCGATTTACAAACCAAAATAGTACATTTTGACGCTTCTTTGTTTTTTCCAACAACATCAAACCAAAATATTTACAAGAAGATTAAAAGACACATTCAAATAATTTACCAAAATTATGCGAATAAAAACATTTCTTTTGATTTTTTTAAACAAAAAAATCAAGAAATAACGCAAAATATTGTTCAAAATTTCCAAGAAATAGGCATAGAAAAGGAATTTTTGTTGCAATTTTCTAAGGAATTTTTAGAAGAATTAACAATCTTAGAAGAAACAAAAATATCTTTAACAAAATCCCTAAATCAAACACAAATTATTACCTTTTTGGCTGATTTTTCACAAAAAATACAGGGTTTTTATAAGAATTATTTATCTGTATTGGAAGGAATTTATTTAGAAACTAAAAAAACAGCAATTTTTTTTAAAACTAATCCTGAAATTGCAAAATTATATACTAAAAACAAACTTTCAACCCTTATAAAAAACATCTTTGAACGCTACAAAACATCTTTTTCACCAAAAAAAGAAATCCAAAAGCTATTAGAAAAATATACCAATAATACACCAATATTTTCAGGCATTACGCTCCAAAATGCACAATCACAGGCACATATTTGGGTGGAAAATCTGTTTTATTTTGAAAAATACAATGATTTTTCCCAGAAAATTATAAATGAAAAAGGAATTTTATTAGACTTAAAAGAATTTTTGCAAGAATTTTATAAAAATTTTCCTGAAATATTGGTTTTCCAATGGCAAAATATTGGAAAATCCCTCAAAAATACAATTAAAAATCTTTTGCCCACTTTATACAAAATACTGTTAGAAGAAACTGCAAATTTTTATACTGAATTTCAAAATATTACCCAACAAATCAACGAAAAAACCTATCAAGGGCGTGGCAATAAAGTAGAAAGTCCAAAGGAAAATACTAAAAAAATATTGGAAAAAATAGCGGAAATTACCCAAAAAGCAGAAAAAAAACAAGAACAACGCAAAGACGAACCGCTTTATGTGCATAATGCAGGTTTGGTAATATTGCATCCATATTTGGTGCGACTTTTTGGTATGCTTGAATGGTTTCAAAAAGGGAAATTTGTAAGTCCAGAGACACAAACAAAGGCAGTTTTGGCATTGGAATTTATGGCAAGCAAAAAATATGAAAATTTGGAGGAGGGAAATCTATTGCTGAACAAAATTATGGTTGGTATGTCTTTTAAAGATGCACTTATACCAGATGTTGCACTTACAGAAAAGGAATTGGACACCTGCGAAAGCCTTTTAAAAGGGGTTTTGCAAAATTGGAAATCTATGGCAGATAGTACGATTGACAACTTTAGAACGTCTTTTTTGCTTAGAGAAGGGCGTTTGATTGATAGTTTTGGGAATTGGACGCTTAGGGTAGAGCAAAAAACATGGGATATGCTCATGGGTAGTTTGCCTTGGAGTGTGGTTATTGTCAAAATGTCTTGTATGCGTGTGATGTTAAATGTGGAATGGTAGAAAGTTGCCCAGATTACACCTCAGGTTATGTACATTCAGTTGTGTAAATAATTACTATGATTTCAACCTATTGTATTTTAATTGAATAAATAGGTGCTATTTTTTTTTTTTTAGTCATAAAATATCATTTCTTTCAATAGAAATGGCTTTTTTTTATTTTGCTTAACCAATTCTAAACTTTTTGCTTTAATTTTGTTTTAGAAATAAAAAAAATCAGAACAAACACCAAGCATAAATCATATTACACCATGCAAAATAGACTTACAAGCCTTTTTTCTCAAAAAAAACAAAACCTTCTCAACATATATTTTACTGCGGGTTTTCCTGCATTGCACCATACAAACACTATTATACAAGCCTTAGCTGAAAGCGGAGCGGATATTTTGGAGATTGGTATTCCGTTTTCTGACCCAATAGCTGATGGCGAAACCATACAAAAAAGCAACCAAATTGCCCTACAAAATGGCATGACATTAAACATTTTGTTTGAACAACTGCAACATTTACGACAACATACACAAGTACCAATATTGCTTATGGGTTATCTAAACCCTATTTTTCAATATGGCGTCGAACGTTTTTGTGTGGCGTGTGAAACAGTTGGTATTGATGGTGTAATTTTGCCCGATATGCCTTTGTTGGAATACACAACACAATACAAAGACACTTTTGAAAAACACAATTTGTCCAATGTTTTTCTGATAACGCCCCAAAGTAGCGAAACAAGAATTAGGGAAATGGACAACCTTACAAATGCGTTTCTGTACGCAGTGTCCCAATCAAGCACCACAGGAAATTCAAATGGTTTTGAAATACAACACATACAATATTTTGAGCGTTTGAAAAATATGCAACTCAAAAACCCTTTTTTGGTAGGTTTTGGAATAAGCAACAAAAAAGATGTAACGCTCATACACCAATACGCCAATGGTGCAATCATAGGAAGTGCCTTCATCAAAGCAATTCAATACGCAAATGATGGTAATTTGGGGGGAATTGTAAAGGAATTTGTGGGAAATTTGAAATAAAAATAATTTTATTTTTTTTAAAAAAAATGATTTAAAAAATAACTAAAAACAAAAACCTATGCAAAAAACCCTTATTCTCAATGCCAAACTTGTAAATGAAAATAAAATTACTGAAACCGACATTTTGATTGAAGGCAATTTTATTGAAAAAATTGATAAAAATCTTGCCCATATCCAAGCCCACAAAATCATTGATGCACACGGAAAGCATATTTTTGCAGGTGTGATTGATGACCAAGTGCATTTCCGAGAGCCAGGACTCACACACAAGGCTAATATTCATACAGAAAGTAAATCTGCTATCGCAGGTGGTACAACTACGTTTATGGAAATGCCCAATACTGTCCCAAATGCACTCACACAAACACTTTTGCAAGATAAATACGATATTGCGTCCAAAACTTCGTGGGCAAATTATTCGTTTTTTATGGGTGTAAGCAATGACAACCTCGAAGAAGCATTGAAAACTGACATCAAAAATGTATGTGGTTTGAAAATTTTTATGGGGTCTTCCACAGGCAATATGTTGGTAGATAATCCAAGTACCTTAGACAAAATCTTTGCAGAAAGTCCGCTTTTGATTGCTACACATTGCGAAGAGGAAGAAACTATCCGCCAAAATATTGCCAATTATCAAGCATTAAACCCCAATAAAAACCCTGACGCAAATATTCACCCAATTTTGCGTAATGAACAAGCATGTTATTTGTCGTCAAGTTTTGCCAAAAATCTTGCCCAAAAACACAATACACGCCTGCATATCCTGCATATAAGCACTGAAAATGAATTGCCTTTATTTGAAAATTACACACCAAGAACCCAAAAACGAATTACTTCTGAGGTATGTGTACATCATTTGCATTTTACAAGTGATGATTATGCAAAATTTGGCAACCAAATAAAATGTAATCCTGCTATCAAAGCCCCACACCATAAAAAAGCTCTTTGGAAAGCACTTTTAGATGATACATTGGACATCATAGCCACCGACCACGCCCCGCACACTTGGGACGAAAAACAACAAAATTATTGGCAGGCACCATCAGGTGTGCCTTTGGTGCAACACAGCCTTTTATTGATGTTAGATTATTACAAACAAGATGTTATTTCCTTAGAAAAAATCGTGGATAAAATGTGCCATGCTCCTGCTGATATTTTCCAAATAGAAAAGCGTGGTTATGTGCGTGAAGGCTATTTTGCAGATTTGGTAATGGTGGATTTAAACGAAAAAAACTTTGTCAAAACAGAAGATTTACAGTATAAATGTGGTTGGTCGCCTTTTGTAGGGCATACTTTTCAGAGCAAAATCACACACACATTTATCAATGGGAATTTGGTATATGAAAATGGTATTTTCGCAGATTTCCAACCTTTCGGGCAAAGAATTACTTTTGATAGATAATCCATTGTAAGGCATTAAAAAACAAAAAAAAGGAAATTAGTAAATAATTTCCTTTTTTTTGTTTTTCACATTTGAGCATTGCTTTTTTAGGGCTGGGCTTAATCTTAGTTTCCTGTTGGTTTTGTTTCTTCTTCTGGCATTTCAAAATCTTTATGAATTACACTTTTTACATAAGTTTTTTTGCCTTTTTTATACAATCCATACACATATCCATTGTATTCTTGTTTGATTTCCTGCCAAGAATTGCCTTTTTTTACCAGCATATAAGAGTGATAAGTGTTTTTGAAGATGTTTGTTTTTTTGTCGTGATATGCAGTATATCCACCGCCAGTTGCATATAATTTACCTTCGTGTTCAAACATGGTGTATATTTGGCTGTTATTTGGCAAAGTAAATTCTGTTTTCCATGATTTTGATTTTGCGTCCCATTTTAGAATATTCACTGTACGTGTCTCTTTGTAGTTTTCACTTTCATAATCTACATTGATAGAATCCAAAACGATATACAATTCCCTTTTATAAAGCCCATACGTTGCCATATCGCCTTTTCCCTGCAAAGTCGCAAAATTTGGTTTGATATTGCGTGCAATCGCATTTTTTGAAGATATTTGTTCCCACCTTTCTTGTTTTGGTTGCCCCATAAAATTACGCATAAAAATATTACTAAACACTTCCCAATCTTTCTGATTGCTCACACTATCCATAAAAACGGTTGCCTTCTCGCCTACCATGATTTCAGGTTTACGGTTGATGAGTTTTTCGTTCCATTCAGTTAGTGTAACTTCTGGATTATAGCCAGGTTGTATCCACGCCAATTCGTCCAAAGAAAGCCCACTATTGCGTTGCCAAGCATCAAAAGTAGCGTTTTTTATAGCACGAATATAAATATAATTATTCGTTTTTTGTACCAATTTACAAAGTTTATCTTCGCCTGTTTTGCTCATGAGATAACCTACTGCACAATAACGGTTTTCTTCGTCAATAAACACAGGGTTTCTAAATCCAAGATTATGATTACGCGGACAATCACGTCTTTGCCAATATTCATTCAGGATTTTGAGCATTGATTTTCTATTTTCTTGTGCGAAAACAGATAAATTTTCAGTATTTTTTGCCAAAAAAATTTGTTCTAATGCTTGTATATGAAACACCAACAAATCTTGCTCACCCACAATAGGCGACATTTGCATATATCCACGTGCTTGTGCAATATCTGCATATTTTGTCCATTCTTTATTTACTTCACAAAGTTGGTTATATAGATTTTTTCCAGTATAATTTTCTGCAAAAACCCCAAAACAAACCATCCAACACATCACAGTAGATAATAATATTCGTAGCATATAGGAAAAAGGATAAAATTAAGAATAAAAAAAAAATAAAAATTTATTTCATAAAATATAATATTTGTTTTTTTGTAGAAAATTACAAATTTATTTTTAAAATTACAAATTTTTAGGTTTTTTGCATAAAAAATGTTTATTTTGAAGGTTGAAATTTTAATTTTTATTCTCAATTTTCAAACATGAAAAAAAATTTTGTAGCTGAATTAGCTTGGCGTGGTATGCTACACAACCAAACACCTGATACCGAACAATACCTAAACGAACATATTACCACCGCTTACGCAGGTTTTGACCCTACCGCTTCCTCCTTGCATATTGGCAACCTTGTGCCTGTAATGTTGTTGGTGCATTTGCAAAGGTGCGGACACAAACCTATTGCACTCGTAGGCGGTGCTACAGGCATGATTGGCGACCCCTCAGGCAAGTCAGAAGAAAGAAATCTATTGTCAGAAAGTATTTTAGAAAAAAATATCGCAGGCGTAAAAGCCCAATTAGAAAAATTTTTGAATTTTGAAAATGCAGAAACAGGCGCAGAAATCGTAAATAATTATGATTGGATAAAGGATTTTTCGTTTCTAAGTTTTTTGAGAGAAGTTGGAAAACATATTCCAATCAATTATATGATGGCAAAAGACAGCGTAAAAAACCGCTTGGAAACAGGTATTTCATTTACCGAATTTTCGTATCAATTGCTACAAGGTTTTGATTTTTACCATTTATACAAAACAAAAAACTGTCGCCTACAAATTGGTGGCTCTGACCAATGGGGCAATATTACCACAGGCACAGAGCTCATAAGACGCAAAGATGGCGGAAGTGCTTTTGCAATAACGTGCCCATTATTGACAAAAGCAGACGGAACAAAATTTGGTAAATCGGAAAAAGGTAATATTTGGTTGGATAAAAATCTTACTTCACCTTACAAATTTTATCAATTTTGGTTACAAGTAAATGATGCAGATTTGCCTAAATTATTGCGTTTTTTTACCACATTTACACAAGAAGAAATTGAAAATTTTGAAAAAGAACACGAAAATAACCAAAACGTATTGAAAAAAATTCTTGCAGAAGATATTACAATACGTGTTCATTCAAAAGAAGATTTGGAAAATGCACAAAAAGCCTCTGCCCTACTTTTTGGTAAAAGTACACAAAATGATTTTGAAAATACAGACGAAACTACTTTGCTGGAAGTATTGGACGGTGTGCCTCAAACACAATTTACCAAACAAGATTTTGACAATGTGCCTTCTATCGTGGATTTGGCAAGCCAAGTAATGGCAATATCAAAAGGCGAAATCCGCAGATTAATTAAAAATAATGGACTTACCATAAATCGTGAAAAAATTTCTGCAGAAATGGGCGAACAAAAATCTACTTTTAACCTTATCAAAAACAAATTTTTGTTGTTGAAATCAGGAAAAAAAGATTATTTGGTGGTGGTTTCTTAATCGTTTTATAATTGTTTAAACGCTTATAAGCGTTTTAAACCCTTATAAGCGTTGATACGAATTTCTCACACATTAAAAACTGAAAAACTAATAACTTTTTTGTATCTATTTAGCCTATATTTTAAAATGTTGTTTGGAACACACAGACTAAAAATCTGTGCTACAAAAAAATACACAAAAACGCTTTATCATTATTAATTCCCCCTTCGGGGTTTAGGGGGCTAAATAGTTACACTTTTTTTTTATTTTTTAAGTTCTTGCCAAAAAGTCAAAATACCATCCTTCACAATTTGTGGCTGTGTCCAATACAAACTATGCCCAATATCAGGCACAGAAAAAACACGAATTGTGGAGCTATTGACCAACATTTTTTTTGCAAAATCCACATTGCTATAATGCACCAAATTATCATCTTCTCCGTGCATAATGGCACAAGGAATATTGATTTTTTCCCAAAGGTGTTCATGTTTTGATAATTCTGTTTTGTGTGCCATTTTTTCTGCATTTGCTAAGGTAAAACCTCTTGGAAAAATCCACCCAAATATAAACCAAGGCACAGGTCTTGATATCCAAAAAATTGTTTCTAAACCACTACCCAATGCAGACGACAGGAAATAAACTGCCTCAAAACTTTCAGGCGTTTCCATTGCCAATCTACTCGCCAAAGAACCCCCATAAGACGAGCCAAAAAGCAGGATTTTTTTGTTTTGGGCTTTTAATTGTTGGACAAGGGGCAATACTGCTTCCATTTGTTTTTGAATAGAAGTTTCTTTTCGCCCAAAATTTGAATCGCCATAACCAAGCCTATCTACCGCCACAATTTTAAAATGTTTTAAAATCGTAGTATCTGTATAAAATGTACGAAATGCCACCAAAGAACTTGGCGAGCCATGCAACATCAACAATACAGGCAAACTGTCTGCACCTGCTTCCAAATATCTGACACGCCAATTTTCAAAATTGTAGTGATGAATTTTGTAAGGTATCTTATAAAAATCCTTTGAAGATGTATTTTTACTTTTTGAGATTTTTTTTTCTGCTTTTGCAAATTGTTTTTGGATGGCTTTGTCAGAATGATAATAAAAAGCAAATTTACTACAACTTGTCGTGGTAATAAATAGAAAAAAATAAATACAAAATATCCAACGATTAGGTAAAATATTGGATAAATTGCGGTTGTTTTTTATGGAAAAATAAGAAAATAAATGTTGCATTTTTGCGTTTTTAGCCAAAAATAATCATTTTTTTAAAATTTCCAAAAAACCCTCGCACCCAAAGTACGTGCAGGTGCAGGCAATGGGTATAAATCTACTTTGTAGGCTGGACTATGCGAAAACTGTTCATTGGTCAAATCATTGACATATAATTGTATATCCAATTTTTTGGCTACATTTTTCCACAAAAAAACCACATCAATCAAATTTATTTCACTGATTGTTCTAAGCCCATCATCTCCTTGAAATTCAATAGGCACATACATTTGTCTTTGGCTAAAAAACGAAGAATTTAAGGTAATAAAAAACTTACTTGTAATGCGTGTATGCGTATGTAGTGTGATTTTGTGCGGTGTTGTACCTTGTGATGCTTGGTCATTATTAGGAATTCGGAATACATCACTGTCTGCTCTTGGTCTGTAAAAAGAATATTGCAAAAATGTTTGAAAATATTTTGAAGTAAAATTAAATTGCCCTTCCCAGCCCCACAAGTTGCTCACGCCTTGATTGGCATACCCACCAATTATAGACGAAGCATAAGAAAAAACGATACTATTAGAAATATTTTGGGTAAAAAAATTGGCTACAAAACTCATTTTATCATTAAATTTATATCCTAATTCTATTTCACCATATTTTATGTTTTCAGGGCTAATTGGGCTTGTGGCTAATTGTAAATTGCTGACAATAGGCGTTTTAAAGGCTTCTGCATACATGATTTTATAATGAAATTTTGAAAAGGCTTTTGTCAGAGAAAAACGTGGCACAAATGCCTCTCCTGCAAATGAATGTTGGTCATACCTTGCACCTGCCACCACATTAAAATATTTGGATTGGTACGAAACTTCTGTAAAAAGTCCTATATTGTCAATATCAAAACTTCTTTTGCCTGTAAAAAATTTTACTGTATCAGATTTGAATTTTGAATTAAGATTGTAATATTCTATACCACCCGAAAACTCAAGATTTTTATTAAAAGCATATTTCATACGCACCATACTTTGAAAACGGTTGATAATCATGGCATAATAAGCCTGTCCGCCTCCATAGATATTCCAAGGCTCTTGTGTTTTCCAAGAAACTTCTGGGCTAATTGTTAGTTTTTCATTGATTTTCCCTTCATAATCTGCCATCAAATAAGTGCCTGTAAAATCACTATAACGGTCATACGCATATATATCCAATGTTCTTTTGATTTTGTATTCATCATAAATACCTTTTATCCTAAAATTTTTGTATTGCATCCCAATATTCAAAAAACGGTCATAAATACGAGAACTGTCCGCATAATTCGCACTTCCACGCACAAAATTTACAAATCTATTACTAATTTTACCTTCGTGAGATGCCCCATGTATTTGAATAGAAAAATCATCATTTATTTTTTTTGTAAGGCTTATTTCTGTTATTTGTTTCAAAGATTCGCCTTGTGAATTGCTATATGTAATACTTCCTTGTACTTTATTCTCTTCTTTTCCTGTTTTCGTAATAATATTTATCACCGCCAAACCTGCCAAACCACCATACAACGCAGAGCCAGGGCCTCTGATAATTTCTATTTTTTTGATAGCAGTAATAGAAAAACGATTGCCTATATTCACACTCCCATAGTTCAATTCGTTCATTTGTATGCCATCTATCATATATAAGATTTTTGCTTCACCGCCCCAATTCCCCCTTACCGACAATCCGTAAGCATTCCCAATATCAAAATTGACCTCAAAACCTGGTACAAATTTGAAAATATCCATAAAATCTGTAACACCCCATTGTGTGAGTTGTTCATCTGTGATAATTGTAATAGCAGAAGGTGCTTCACGCACCAAAAAATTTTTTTGTCCTGCTACTTGCGTAGAAAGTTCTTCGTTTTTTTGGTTTGCCATTTGTAAAAGTTCCTCTATTTTTGGCTGAAATAACGAAGAAGTGTCTTTTTCTGTTTGTCCAAAAACTTTATTTGAACAAATAAAAAGATATATTATTGAATAAATTGCTAAATAATTAAACAAATAAATAAAAATATAGTATAAATTTTGCATAAGCTATAAAGTATTTTTTTGCTAAAATACAAAAGTTGCGTTTTTTAAAAAAATCTTTTTATCTTATTTTTAAATGTTTGGAGACAACATTTACACGATTTGTTTTATTTTTAAGAAAAAAATTGCATTTTTGAGTAAATTTATAAACCCGCCACTGAAAAAATTGACTACTGAAAAAACCAAAAAAACATGAAACTTACGACCTTACACCAAAAATTATTAGCAGACACGCTCACACCTGTAAGTGTATACCTCAAAATTAGAGACCATTTCCAAAACCCTATTTTGCTTGAAAGTTCTGATTATCATAGTGCAGATAATAGCCTTTCTTTTTTGGCTTTTGAGCCTTTGGCAGCATTTAAAGTAGAAGATAATTGCATTTTTACGGATTTTTTTGGACAAAGTTCTACGAAAATAAATATTACGGACAAAAAACAGGTTTTAGAAGAATTTGAAAAATTTACAAAAACTTTTGATATTGAAAAATCGCCTTTTGCTTTTCCCACTAATGGGCTTTTTGGCTATACCACATACGATGCAGTACGTTATTTTGAGGATTTGGACACACAAACCTACCAAAATGACAGTCGCAAAATCCCTGATATGTGTTATAAAGCATATAGATTTGTGGTGGTAATTCACCATTTTAACAATGAAATGTATGTTTTTGAGCATCTCCCACAAACTGAAAAAAGTAGATTGCATGAAGTTATCCAAAAAATCCAGCACCAAAGTTTTCCCAATTACCCTTTTGCATTGGTAGGCGAAGAAAAAGCCAATATGCAGGACGAAGATTTTGCCAATATGATAGAAAAAGCAAAACAACATTGCAGACAAGGTGACGTATTTCAAATGGTGTTGTCAAGACAATTTTCACAAGGTTTTCAAGGTGATGATTTTCAACTTTATAGGGCTTTGCGGTCTATCAATCCTTCGCCTTATTTGTTTTATTTTGATTATGGTAATTTTAAAATATTTGGCTCATCACCAGAAGCACAATTAGTAATAAAAAATAAAATTGCAGAAATTCACCCTATTGCAGGTACTTTCAGGCGTACAGGTAATGATACACAAGACGCACAACTCGCTGAAAAGTTAGCACAAGACGAGAAAGAAACCGCAGAACACATTATGCTGGTGGATTTGGCACGCAACGACCTCAGCAGACATGGCAGACACATAAAAGTAGCCAAATTGAAAGAAGTACAATATTATTCGCACCTCATTCACTTGGTTTCTAAGGTTACTGCACAACTCGCTGATGAAAATAATGCCCTTTCGCTCTTTGGTGATACTTTTCCCGCAGGCACACTGTCAGGCGCACCAAAATACAAAGCTATGCAACTTATCAATAAATATGAACCGCAAAATAGAGGTTTTTATGGCGGTGCAATTGGTTGGTTGAGTTTTGGCGGAGAACTCAATCATGCCATTATGATAAGGTCGTTTTTGAGTAAGGAAAATGTGTTGTATTATCAAGCTGGGGCTGGCGTTGTAGCAAAATCCAATACCGAACTTGAAGTACAAGAAGTATCACACAAATTAGGGGCTTTGCGGAAGGCGTTGAAGGGATTATGATTTTCTAAACCACCTCCAAAACCATCATTTCTTGCGTTTTGGGCGTGATTTTGAAACGATTGTCCATGCGTTGATTGATTACCCAAATAATATCATTATTGGCAGAGCAAAGCACAAGCATTGACTTTTTTTCTACAAAAGTCAATTTTAAATCTGTGATAAAATCCTTTAATTTTTTTTTGCCCCTGCCATTTAATGGAAAAAAATAATCCCCTGCTTGTACATTACGGATTTTGAGCGGGAAAATCACCTTTGCAACGTCAATCGTTGCAATATTTTTGTGTGTTTCAGGCACAAAATTTACAGGTATTGGTTGTTTTTTGAGGTGCATTAAAAGGTTTTGTATTTGGATTTTTTCATCAGAAATTGCAATTTCTATGCTTGTGTTAGCATTTTCATTTTCCAAAAATATTTTTTTGGGCAAAATCGTAAAATATGTAAATTCTTTTCTAATGACAAATTCCGTATTTTCAAAAAATTTCCCTGTTTGCATTTCTCTATTTTCCCATATTTCTTGACTTTGGGCATAATCAAAGCCATATTTTTTTAGAAATTCTGCTAAAATTACATTTGGATTTGGAAATTTTTGTAATTTTTGAATATCAATTTTTAGCGTTTGTAATAATTTTTCGTTTGTATTTTTTTCACAAACTTTTTTTCTAATTTTTTTCAAATATTTGTGCCATACAAGCGACACAGCACGCATTTTCTCAGTATTTTCTGCACTTTTCCGTTCAAGACTTGGGTTTATTTGACGCAATATAGGCAACACTTGATTTCTGATAATGTTGCGTTGGTATTTGTTTTCAATATTAGAAATGTCTTCACGCCAATTAAGTTCGTATGATTTAGCGTATTGTAATATCTCTTGTTTTGAAAAACTAAATAACAGCCTTGCGATTTTATTTTTTTTTGAAATAGGCAAAATTCCCCTCATGCCTTTTATGCCTGTTCCTCTGAGAAAATTGAGTAAAATTGTTTCTATTTGGTCTGTTTGATGGTGTGCAGTAAGCAAATAATCAAAACTATGTGATTGCATTATTTCCTTAAAAAAATCATACCGCAACATTCTTGCAAGCATTTGAATAGATATTTTTTGGTTATTTAATTTAAACCCTTCTTGTATTTTTTTTGTATCAAAATTTTTCACAAAAAAAGAAATATTATGCTGTTGGCAATAATTTTTTACAAAATTTTCGTCTTGTATGGAATCTTCTCCCCTTAACCCAAAATTGCAATGAGCCACTGCAAAATCAAGTTGTAATGTTTGGCAAATATGCACCAACACCATAGAATCCACGCCTCCACTTACTGCTACAAGCAGTTTTTTGTGTTGTATATGTGGCAAAAGAAAATTTGTTTTTTTTGAAATATCCATTTACTTTTTTTGTTAAATTTTTTAAAATCTTAAACTGAAATTGAAATCCGAAATTTTATCTATGAAAAAATATTTTGGTTCTTCTAACGTTTGTGCGACATAGTTTTTGCTTTTTCGTTATTCTGTAGAAATATCCCAGAGGACAGCCAGATTCCTACAGAATAACAAAGGAGTTCGTTTTTTCTTTTCCGCACAAATGTTCTAAGAACTGTTTTTTATTTTTCAAGGGAAAACTTAGACAAAATAATGAATATATTTTCATATTTCCTATTCTTTTGCAAAACCCTTGATTTTTTTGTATTTTTGCTCATTACAACATAAATTTTTAAATGTATAAACAAAATATGAAACCAAATTTAGTACAAGGAACAAGAGATTTCGCACCTGAAACCGTATCAAAACGAAATTATATATTGCAAAATATCAAAACTGTATTTGAAAAATACGGTTTTCAACCATTAGAAACACCTGCTCTGGAACGCCTTGACGTACTCACAGGCAAATATGGCGATGAAGGCGACCAACTTATTTTTAAAATTATCAATTCTGGGGATTATTTAGAAAAAATTACCCCTGAAAATCTCACAGAAGGCTCAAAAAAATTTACGCTCAAAATTTCTGATAAAGCACTGCGTTATGACCTGACTGTGCCTTTTGCGAGGTTTGTAGCCATGAATAGCGGTAAAATCATTATGCCTTTCAAACGCTACCAAATACAACCCGTTTGGCGTGGAGATAGACCTGCAAGAGGTCGTTTTAGAGAGTTTTACCAATGTGATGCAGATATTGTAGGCACCAAATCCTTGATGTGTGAGGCAGATATTGTGTTGATGATAAATGAGGTTTTTGAAAAATTAAACATCAAAGATTTTACCATTAAAATAAACCATAGGAAAATATTAGCGGGCTTGGCAGAGTATATTGGTGGTGCAGAGAAAGTAGTGGATTTGTGTGTGTCAATGGATAAATTGGACAAAATAGGGTGGGAAAAAGTAGCACAAGAACTCCAAAGTAAAGGTTTTGAGGAAAATCAAATCCAAAAACTTGAACCAATTATTACCCAAAAAACTGATTTTTTGACACAATTAGACTTTATCAAAAACGCTTTCGCAGAAAGTGCTGAAGGACAAAAAGGTGTGCAAGATATGGAAGAAGTTTTAGCTTTATTACAGAATATTACAGAAAAAAATGAGGTTTTACAAGTTGTTCAAAATCTACATATTGAATGGGATTTGACGCTTGCGAGAGGATTGTCGTATTATACAGGGGCGATTTTTGAGGTAAAAATAAATGGCGTAGAAATGGGTAGTGTAAGCGGTGGAGGACGTTATGACAATCTCACAGGTACGTTTGGTTTGCCAAATGTGGCAGGTGTTGGTTTTTCGTTTGGTGTGGATAGGCTTTTTGAGGTTTTGCAGGAATTAAATTTGTTTCCTGAAACCGTAGGCAATACTACACAAGTTATTTTTGTACAATTTGACAAAGATAGTTTGGCGTACATCCTGCCACTTGCAAATGCGTGCAGACGGGCAGATATACGCACAGAAATCTACCCTGATAATGCGAAACTTGGCAAACAATTTAGTTATGCAGATGACAAAAAAATTCCGTTTGTGGTGATTGCTGGTTCTGACGAAATGCAAAAAAATGTGGTAACACTTCGCAATATGACCACAGGCGAACAACAAACCATCTCAAAAGATAATTTGGTGGCGGAATTAAACAAAATATTGGGCTAATTATTTTTTAAAAAAAAGGTAACTATTTAGCCCACTAACTACTCAAAAAGAGAATTAACAAATGATAATGCCTTTTTGTGTAACACTATTTACCACACAGACTAAAAGTCTGTGCTACAGACAGACTAAAAGTCTGTGCTACAGTTTTTAGCATAACATTACAAATCCAAGTTTCCCAAATAATCACTTATGAAAAAACTTATTTTTTTTAATTTTTTGTATATTTTATCATTCCCAATTTGGAAATTGATGGTCTTATTATTCCCCCTTCGGGGGTTAGGTGGCTTTTTATTACTTCTCATTTGTAGTTTGGGGACTTTTGGTTGTAGCAATAGTTCCGAAGCCTTTTTGAAAAAAGGCAAGGAACTTATGAAAAACCAAAAATATGAGGAGGCTTTGCATTTTCTCAACCAAGCAATCAATAAAGATGTACAAAATGCAGATGCTTTTAATGTGCGCGGTGTGGCTTATTTTAATATGAAAGATTATGCAAATGCACTTTTAGATTATGAAAAAGCCATAAAATTATCCCCAAAAACCTACAAACCTTACAACAACCGTGCAATTACATACCTTGCGATGAATAAATCAGATTTGGCATTGAAAGATTATACGCAAGCAATTACACTCAAAAGTGATACAAATGAACTTTATACCAATCGCGGATTTTTGTATTTTTCATTAAAAAAATATGAAGAAGCCCAAAAAGATTTTGATAAGGCACTTTCACTAAATCCTAATGACAAAGAAGCGAGATTCAATCGTGGTAATATTTTTTATACCCAAACTAAGTACAAAGAAGCATTTGAGGATTTTTCAATTTGTGTAAAAAATGACGCAAATTTTGCACAAGGTTATTACGCTTTAGCCCTTACCGAAATCCAATTATCAGAAAAAGAACGTGCTTGTCAGCATTTTTTAGAAGCAAAAAAAATGAATTACAAACCCGCTTTTGAAGCACTGGATAGGTATTGTAAGAAATAGATTTTGGATTATAGATAATGAATTAAAAAAGCCCAACAAGATATTTTATTCATTTAAAAAAAAAATACCTTTGAACCTAAAAATAAATATTTTAGGTTTAAAGGTGATTTTAGTGAGATGGCTTTGTTTTTAAAAGGGGAGCGAATTACCCATACAATTTTTTTTAATTTGGGCAACCGCAAAAAATTATAATTTTATAACCCTTTTGATGGTTTTGGCGTTTTTGCTTTCTATGTGGAGCAAATACATTCCTGCACGCAATTTTGACACATCAATTTTAAACCCTTCGGGCTGGCTTACGCCTTCCATGTCTTGAATGATTTTTCCGTTGATGTCCAAAAGTTTTATTTTAAAACTGCTATATTGGGTATCTGCTATGGCTATGTTGATGATGTCTTGTGCTGAATTGGGATATGCTTTGATGCTGTTGGCAAAATAATCATTGTTGGAAGGAGTGTCGTAGAGGTTGAGGGAGGTTATGTAAGGGGTATTATAGGTATCAATGCCATAAAATTCCCCTGTCAATATCAAAGAATTGACATTTTTGGTAAGATAAAAACGGTTTGTATTACCTGCACCTGTTACATCAACTTTCCAATCCAAAAGCGTGGCTGTGGTATGGTCATATTTTTTGATTTGTGCTTGATAATTACTTGTTGATGTTGGTATTTGAAATGCACCCATTACATACATAAAATCCCCATCAAAAAGCACGCTTCTTATTACCCCTTTTGCATCAGGTTTCCAACTTGTGTCCAATTCTCCTGTTGCGATTTTATACCTTACAAGGCTGTTGTATCCTTCATTATCATTGACATTTTCAATATTCCCCCCCACATATAAATATTCACCATTTATAGCCAAGACGTTAATTTTTTCTCTATTATTATATCCAACGCCAATATCTGGTAGCCAAGAAAAATCTGCGTTGCCTGTGCCATTGGCTTGTATTTTCATCAATGCTTTATAATAAATACCACGTATAAGTGTGCCACTCACATATAAATTATTGCCTACCAAAGCCATTCGGGTAATTTCTGATGATTCTAAATTGGTATTCCAATTATCATCTACCATACCATCATGAGAAATTTTTGCAATATTTTTACGTGATTTTCCGCCTATTTGTGTAAATTTTCCAGCTACATATACTTCATTGGGAGTAGCAAGTATATATTCTATGTCTGCATTTTCCGATAAAAAGTAACTCCAATTTGCATCTAATGAACCACTGTCAGTAGTGGATATTTTGGCAAGATTTTTTCTTGGTATCCCATTTACCATAGTAAAAAATCCTCCTACATACAAAGCATTATTTGAAACTGCTAAGGTTTTAATGTATTTTTGGTCAAACACCTTTGGTTGCCAAACCTCGTCAAGTTCCATGTTGATTTTTTTGATACGGGCTAATCCTTGACGATACTCACAACCAATTTGGTTAAACCACCCTGCCAACAATATTCCATCCCTCCAAGGTAGTATATGTGTTACCTTATCATTCGTTTTTACATTCCAAGTATTATCTACTGCACCAGTACTAAAAGAAAATTTGCAAGCATTGCCCGCAGGTTGTCCATTTACACTACGAACAACTCCTCCTACATATAAATTATCACCCACTAATGTCATGGTATTGACAAAAGAATTGATGGAGTACAAATATGTATAAGAAGCTAAATCAGGCGTGTAATCTATTTTTAAATCCCAATTCATATCCAAAACACCTTGTTTGGAAAGTTTGGCAATGTGGGTACGAGCTACCCCATTCACATTTCTAAAAGAACCTCCAATATACACATTGTTATCCAAAATTTTTATTACATTTACCCAACCATTTATAGTAGGTTTCCATTGTGGGTCTGCTAATTTTGTATTGATATTGATTTTTGCTACTTTTGACTGTGAAAAATTTGCACCGCCTATTTCAGAAAAATATCCTGTTAGATATAAATCCTCGTTGTCAAGTGTCATATTTATAACCGAGGCATTGGCATTAAGATTCCAATTTGCATCAATCAAACCTGTTTCTAATGATGCCCTACATATTCCTTCCATTGCAATATAATCAGAGGAATTATGACCTTCTCCAACTTTTACTTTTTCAAAATCCCCTGCGATTATGATGTGATTATTTGAAATTTGTATTTGATATATCCTTGCCATACTACCATCATTGGAAACTACTATATTTTTCCCCCAATTCCTGTCTATTTCTCCTGTGATAGTAGATATTCTGATGATGTTATGGTTAGATGCTATCAAATAATGCCCACCCACATATAAATACTCACCATGCAGTGTCATTGCAGTCATGTTATATAGTTTGTTTGCATCTATATTTATTGACCAATTTTTATCAAGGGTATAATCCGAATTGATGTGTATGATTTTATGGTTTTCTTTGTCATTTGGGTTATTTTCATCAAAATCCAAATAAGTTGAGGCATACCAACCGCCTTTTCCGTCATCAACCACACTCCCAAAACTCGCCCAATGTGTGTTCCAAAGCGGTTTTATCTTTTTATCTGCATGATTGATAATGCCCACCGCAGACCTCAAACCCTGTCCCTTCTTCACAAAACTTGTAAATTCGCCCCCAAGATAAATATAATCATTATCGCTTGACATAGCAGTAACTTCCCTATCAGGAAACCAGCCATTTAGGTTATTAGGGGTTTGAGAAAAGGTTTTTTGGGAAAACGAAAGCCAAAGTGAAAGTAAAAAATAAGTCAAAAAAATAGGTTTTATAATGAAATTATTCATAAAAAGGTGAAAAAGTAAGTTAATTTAAGCAATTAAAAAATTTGCACAAAGTTAAAAAAATATTTCAACATTGATATAAAAATTAGAACATAAGGAATAATAATTAAATAAAGTGCCATTTCGCGAAGTAATACTTTTATACAAAAAAATGTTATGCTTTGTCATTTTGAAAAAATCTGGCTGTTTGGCTTCGTTCCCTTGTCACAGCAAAAACAGTGATATTGCTTCCAATAGTTTTCAGCATGATAAAAATGGCACTTTATTTCGCACTTGTTCCTAATGTATAAAAATAGTCAGACCTCCATAAACTTTGGTACAGACTATTTTTATATATTAAGCTAAAGAAATATACAAAATTCAAAAAAATGGCTTTGTATAATTATTATCCACCATTGAAACTCACTCATCAAAGATTTTGAAGGTCTTTCAATTCTTTATTAAAGCCTCCAGAAAGAATAGGAAATCTACACCATGTTTTAGGGTCAAGATTTTTGTCGTCAAGGTGAAAAGATGGGGCATATCGCTCACGTTTCCATTGATTTCTGCACCAAAGCCTAAAAAATTTATCTACCCATATTTTTAGTTGTTCAGGCGAATATTGTGTAAATTTAGCTTTTACGAAATAAAAACATTCCAAAGGTGATTTTTTATCCCTGATTGCCAATTCTTCTATTTCATCAAGCAAATCATAAGGCATCAAATCTGCTTCATCAGTTTGTTTATTTTCTTGTGGGCGAAGTTCCGCAGTAGGTTGTTGTTCATTTACATATATCAAGGCAGGAACTGTACGCCCATTTACGCCTGATTTCTCCAACCAACGCAACCATTGACGCAAAAACATTTTGTCAATACCTGCAATCGGACTCAAACCGCCCGAAGTATCACCGTCCATTGTGGCATAACCCACCGAAGCCTCTGAACGATTAGACGTAGATAGTAAAAGGGCATTATTCAAATTAGCAAACATCCAAATACTTGGGGAACGTACCCTTGCTTGTATATTTTGAAGTGTAATATCATCTTTTTCCCACGTAAGTTCCCTTCCATAGGCTTTGCTCACAATGCCTTGATATTCCTCCACCAAATTGCCAATAAAAAGATTATGAAATTGTGCTGAAAGTTCATTAGCCAATTTTTCTGCTGCGGTTAAGGTTACACTTCCGCTATTGTTACTACCTTGATATACACAAGTAAGCATTTTTTTGGTCAATGTATCAATATCATCTTCTATTTTGAGGTCTTTGAAATACGCTAATTTCTTAAAAAATAATTCTTTTCCAATATTTTCAATGCCCATCTCAATCAATAACCTACACAAACACGCCAACGAAGACGAATCTGCTCCGCCACTCAGCGAAATAACAAAACCACGTGAATAGCTTTTACGCATATAATCAAACAAACCCAGCACCATAGCACGTGTAAATTCTTCTTCCTTGATATTAGGGCTTGTTTCCCAAGTAGGTTCTGCGAGTTGGCGAGGTTCAGGAATAATATTTGGGAAATGAAAATCCACTACAAGACAACTTTCATCAAGGCTTACTTTTTGGAAAGGAGAACGATTGACAATTTGCGAAATTTTATTCACTTCTACGTCTATTGTAGCAGTTGTAACCAAATAATCGTGAAAACCAAGCCTCTCGCCTACCGCCAAAAGTTCGCCATTTGACGCTATCAACGCACCACCATCATATATTGCCCTGCCTGCTTCATTGCCCAACAAATTGGCATAAATATAACTCACACCAAAAGCACGTGAGCCTTCCAACACAAATCTTTTGCGTACATTTAATTTGCCAAAAGCAAAATGTGAAGCACTTGGATTTAAAATAATTTCAACACCTGACTCGTACAAATATCTACCAGGTCGGTTGGCAACCCACGCATCTTCACAGATTTCAAAACCAATTTTTACGCTCCCGATTTGAAAATAATAATCACCCACAGGATAATTTTTGCCTTCAATGGTAATGTGTGTTCTTTCACCTTGTTTCCATGGCATAAACCAACGAGGTTCATAATGTATGCCATCACCTGCAAGAAACCTTTTTGCCACAAATCCGATAATTTTGGCATCAACAATTAGACAAGCAGTATTAAAAATCTTGTTTTGGATAACCAAAGGCAATCCAACCGAAACAATCATACCTTGTGTTTCAGGGACGATTTTCAGGAGCATATCTAAGGTTGTTTGGTGCAAATGTGGTGCATAAAAAGCATCTTCGCAACCATATCCTGTAATACACAATTCGGGCAAACACAACAGTGTAACATCTTGTTTGCGTGCCTCTCTGATAGCATTGATGATATTTTGGGTATTTTTTTCCCAATCCAAAGGCGTTTGATTGAGAATACCAGCCCCTACTTTGATAAGACGCATATTTTTAATTAAGAATTTTGCCCCTAACCCCCAAAGGGGGAATTTTAATGAAAAATAGGGGAATGATAAATAAATTTAATTAGGAATAAATTTTATGAAGAATTAGCATTTTTTTGTTATTTTGTAGAAATCTGGCTGTTAGAATTGTAGTTAAAGGCTTAAAGTAAAATATTTATGTTGTTGTTTTTCAATTTTTTAAAAAATACATTGAACAAATATATTAAAAAAAATTGTAATTATTTAGCCATAATTTTAAAATTGTTTTTTTTATTACTTTTTTACCTTTAAACCTTTTTGCATAAATATTTTTTGTATTTGTTCCCCTTTGGGTTAGGGGCTTAGAAAATCTTAATTCTACGTTAAACTGATATTTTTACAAACTTTTT
This sequence comes from Cytophagales bacterium, assembly GCA_031425615.1. Taxonomy (GTDB): domain Bacteria; phylum Bacteroidota; class Bacteroidia; order Cytophagales; family Microscillaceae; genus JAAFIN01. The sequence goes on along the minus strand of JANPJR010000174.1, from coordinate 57,382 downwards.
ATACAAAAAATACGTATCTTTGTATGAAAATTTTTCATAAAAAATTTAAATAAATTTTCCTTTTTTTACATAAAAAAATATGAAATTCAGCACAAAAAAACTTGCTTTTGTAGTAGCATGTGCATTTTTAGGCACAACAACTGCGTTTGCACAAATAAAATTTGAGGAAGGCAATTGGGCAGAAGTACAAGCAAAAGCAAAAAAAGAAAATAAACATATTTTTGTAGATGCTTATGCAGAATGGTGCGGACCTTGCAAAGCAATGGCAAAAAATGTATTTACAACCAAAGAAGTAGGTGATTTTTATAATAAAAATTTTGTAAGTTATAAATTTGACATGGAAAAAGGTGAAGGACCTACATTTGCCCAAACCCACCAAGTACGTGCCTATCCTACACTTATGTATTTTTCACCTGCTGGCGAACTCGTACATAAAGGACTTGGCGGTAGAGATGGCAGTGGTTTTATCGCTTTGGGTGAAACTTCCCTAAAACCTGAAACACAATATTATACGCTCAAAAAACAACTTGAAAAAGGCACCCCAACACGTGAAACCTTAGAAAAATTTATTAAATCTGCACAAGAAGCAGGCGATGAAGAAGGTGTACAAACATTGGCACCAAAATTCGTAAAAACTATTCCAGAAATTGATTGGGCAAAAACCGAAAACGCATCTATTGTATTGCAAGCATTAAGCGATAATGAAATATTACAAAAAGTACTCAAAATGCGTCCAGAATTTGAGAAAAATGTAGGAAAACCAGTATTCAATAATGCAATTCTAAGTACATTCAATGAACCTTTTGGGAAAATTGTTACAGCCAAAAATGAAGCAGGTTTGAAAGAACTGCATAAAAAATTAGATATCTATTTTGATAAATCTGATGCAGAAGAAATACACCTACGATTGGACTATGTGTATTATGCCCAAACAGGAAACGCTGTAAAAGCCAGCGAAGCACAAACAAAAATGAAAGCCCTACAAGAAGCAAAACAAAACGAAAAAGGTAGCAACCCTGAACAAAATCCTGTAACCGAAGAACTTTGGCGAGACCTCAACGAAAAATCTTGGGCAACGTATGAAAGCCTAAAAGATGTAAAAAAATTATCTGCTACACAAAAAAAACAAGCAGAGGAGGCAATCAGCAACATCAAAAAGTCTATTGAATTGCAAAAAAATTATTACAATATGGACACGTATGCGCATTTATTGGCACTTACAGGCAATAAAAAAGAAGCTATTATCCAAATGCAAGAAGCCATAAAACTTGGCTCACAAGCAGGCGAAAATGTAAAAGAAAGCGAAGATAAAATCAAACTTTGGAGCAAAAAATAAAATTAAGTTGTCAGTTTTTCAAGTTGCCAGTTTTGTAATTTTTTTCAAAAAAATAAAAAAATGACTTGAAAAAACACACATTTATATTTAATTCCTATATTTTTGGAATAAACAATCAAATGTTTATTCCAAAATTTTTTTGTAACAAAAACTTAAAAAACAAAAAACTAATATAAAATCAAAAGAATAGACATGTTTTCAGAAATCATAAAATTTTTAGAAGAAAAAAAATTATTACAATTTATTAAATTTGCATTGGTAGGAGGTGTTTCTGCGGTACTTGAAATATCTATTTTGACATTCTTAACTTCGCAATATGGCAAAACCAATTTACTGATTTTCAATACAATTGCTTATGGTTTTGCGGTGGTATTTAATTATATATTGAGCAGGAAATATGTGTTTGAAACAGGAAAATACGGACAAAAAACCGAATTTTTGGCGTTTTGTGTTGTGGCTACAATAGGATTGGGTATCAATTCTACTATTTTATATCTTGGGGTGCATTATTTACTTTTAGAAGTATTTTTTGCCAAAATATTGGCGATTGGGATAACGGTTTTGTGGAATTTCTTTGCTAAGAAAACGTTTGTTTTTAAGGGGTAAAAAAAATTTAACAAAAAAACAAAAAAACCGCTTAATCTCTCAATTAAGCGGTTTTTTTTTATACTTTATAAAAAGCAGAAATTACTTTTTCAACGCATTGAGCATTGTAATACCAAGGTCAGCAGGAGATTCTACTACGTGAATACCACATTCAGCCATGATTTTCATTTTTGCTGCTGCGGTATCATCTTTTCCGCCAACAATAGCCCCAGCGTGTCCCATTCTGCGACCTTTTGGAGCAGTTTGACCAGCGATAAAGCCTACAACAGGTTTTTTGTTGCCATTTTCTTTAATCCAACGTGCTGCATCAGCTTCCATACTACCACCTATTTCGCCAATCATCACAATACCTTCGGTTTCAGGGTCATTCATAAGCATTTCTACAGCTTGTTGCGTAGTAGTGCCAATAATTGGGTCGCCACCAATACCTATAGCAGTAGTTTGTCCCAAGCCTACTTTAGTAAGTTGGTCAACTGCTTCGTAGGTCAAAGTACCAGATTTTGATACAATTCCGATAGTACCTTTTTTGAAGATAAAACCAGGCATGATGCCTACTTTGCACACTTCTGCAGTCATTACACCAGGACAATTAGGACCTACAAGGACGCTGTTTTTATTTTCAAGATATTTTTTTACTGCAATCATATCTTTTGTAGGTATGCCTTCGGTGATACATACAATCGTACCAATACCAGCATCTGCAGCTTCCATAATAGCGTCTGCTGCAAAAGCAGGTGGCACAAAAATAATAGACACATTGGCTTGTGCTTTTTCCACTGCTTCTATTACAGAGTTGAACACAGGTTTATCCAAATGTGTTTGTCCGCCTTTTCCAGGTGTAACACCGCCCACTACATTTGTACCATACTCAATCATTTGTCCTGCGTGGAAAGTTCCTTCTGTGCCTGTAAAACCTTGCACAATGATACGAGAATTTGCATTTACTAATACGCTCATGTTTATTATTTTTGTTGTTTTATTTTTTGTAAGTTATTTTTGATTAAATTATTTTATCAAATTTGTTGAATTACATCTCCAAGCTCTGTGAGTTTCTCTGAAAGATTTTTAGTGATTTCATTAGGTTCTATTTTTTCAAGTTTATTTTTCAAAGATGCTAAAAGATTTTCAGAATAATTTTTAAATTCTATATCTGCGTGTTCTTGTAGGTCTATGTCCAAACTTTCTATAAATTGATTTATTTCTTGTGTAACAGGTTCAATTTCTTTTCCTCCCTTTCCCATTACTTGATTTAATTTATGAAAAAGGGTTTGTAGATGTTCAGTTACTGATTTTTTTGTGTGTTGCATATTTTTCAAAGATTTTTTTATTGAATGGACTGATAACAAAACAAACTTATTTCTTCCTATTTTCTGCACTTACCAACAATTTCCAATATACAATTGGAATATTCATTACAATATCAAGCGGAATGTGCCAAAGTTCAGTATTTTCATTAAAATTACAAATATTTGAAAATGTTTGAGGTGCAAATACATTTTCAGTACCAAAAAAATCACTTTGTTCAAAAATAAAATCGCCAATTTGCACTTGCCCATTTCTAACCAAATACAACCCACTTTCAGGCGTAATCATAAAACGCTCACCTGCCAAGAAATGTAATCTTTTGTGATTTTGTGCCATTTCAATAGACACAGGCAACGACATATTTTCGTTAAATAAAGATGTGCTACCAAAGAAAATAACCGTTTCTTCCAATGTATTAAATGGGTCTACAAGATTTTGCCTTGTCATAAAATCCAAATAATGGTTAATTGGAATTTGCAACGCAGTAACATGACACGAAGCCCTGCAAGTTGCTTTGGCTACGAGGTCTTCATTATCTACATAAAAACCCACAAGCGAACCCGCAGAAAGGCTATTTTCGATACCTGTATCTGGATAAATCATTTCTACAAGTCCTGTCAAAATCAAATATACATAGGTATAATTTGCTCCTTTTTTGAATAAATCTGCCCCAGAATTGAGGTGAATAATAGGGCAATTTAAGAGCGAAAATATTTCATAGTCTGGTAAATTTGGAAAATAAAATTTTAAGTATCTATACGCATAATGTTTTGAAAAATCATAATTCGTTTCCACCAAACTATCTACATTACCAAAAGAAGCAAAAGAGCCAATTTGTTTTTCATCTGCATTAAGCCCACGTGCCAAGTGTGCAAGCATTATTTTTTGCGTTCCATCTCCTTTATAATCTAATGCATCACCATGAATCATCCCACCGCCAATGTCTATTTTTTTCAAATCCACAGGCAAAAGATAATTTTCTTTCACTTTTTGCATCATCATTTTATACTCATCTTCGTCAGTATCTTTTACAATATCTTGATACAAACGCCTAAATGATACCACATCTGCCAAATGTCCATACGTATAATAACGGTTGTCCCAAAAAGTACGAAAATAAAAAATATTAGTTTCAACAGGGTGAGGCGACATGAGAGGCATGATTTCAAGCCCTTCTACATTGTTCCATACATCAAGTTTTAAATCGCAGACATCAAAAAATTGGTAAAAACTTGCTTCTTCCACCCCCATCAAACCACAAAGTTTTTTAGCAACTGAAGCACGCACAAGCGGTGAGGCAAAATATTTTATTTTATGGTCAGACCTTACAAATGACATCAAGCCCGCAAAGTGGTCATCATGCCCATGTGTATTAAAAATTCCATCTACTTCATTTACGCTTATACCTAACGCATTGAGGCTTGTAATCAAATCAGGCCCTGCATCTATAAGGTAAATTTTGCCCTGAAACATGATAATACTCGCCATACAAGGACGATTGATGTCCCAAGCATCGCCTTCGCCTGTGTGAATAATGGAAAAATATTCTCTATTTATTTTGTGAAAGTTGAGTGTATAAGGTGCAGGATATACTTCTTTTCCTGGCAAATTAAGATTTACAATCATACTTTCATCTTTATATTTTACCTCAAAAATATTACTTTCTAATCTTGTAATGTATAAATCTGTTTTTGGGGAAATCGTATTTTCTGCTATTAGTGGTATTGCATTTATAAGTGTTTCAGTATTGTTGATTTTACCAAAAGCAAAACGCAATTTCATTTTCATTAAAAACTTAGCAGTTTGTTCATCTGTGCCTGTTTCTCTTATTTCTTCTTCGCTTATAAGTCCATAATTTCCTCTATAAAAATACTCTATTTGTGCTTTAATCTGTGTTTCTAAGCCTATTACGATAGGTTTTTCGCCTGTATTATTTACATGATTAGGAATAATCATGCCTTGCAAATACAACATTTGAAGTAAAGGAAACTCCGCCAAATTTGAAAGCTCACCATTTTGTATCGGTTTATCAGACAAAAGTATAGCATTAGGCCCTGTTTCGTAATCAGTTCCATTTTTATTAGCTTTATCAATAAGCCCTCTTTTTTTCAAATGTTTTACTGTATCAGCAGGACACCCGCATAGCATACGCAGATTTACTTCTGCGATTTCCAACCAATACACACCTGGTATTATTTTTATGAGTTCTATTTTATTTTGCACAGGATATTTAGTATAGTGTAGGTATAATCTAACCTAAGTTATCAGTTATTAATTTTTAAGTTATTGGTTGTTAGTTTTTGTAATTATTGCTTTTTTTTATAAAAATTTTCTATGTATGACTTAGCATAATCTTAAAAACTTTTCAAATATATCAATTTTTTTGAAAAAAAAATATTTTGCTTTTTTTCTTTCAAAAATTACAACGTTTTTTGTAAAGTTTTTGCAACATTTTTGCAAATATCAAGGTAGAAAATATTAAGCAAAAAGTAGGCAATTTTTTTAGTTTCTAACATTTAGTATAAAATTATTTAAAATTGCTTTCTGCAAATTTATTAAAAAAATTAGAAACTTTTTACAAAAATTCCTTTTTTTAATTTATTTCTTACTGCTATACAAATTTTTAAAAATACATTCAGAACACAGAAAAAGGCTTTTTTTAGTGTTTTTTACTGAAAAATAATTCGTTTCTTTGAAAAATTAAAACAAATATGATATTTAACGCTGTTTTGAGTTTGTAATTTTTCAAAAAAATCGGGGTCAGACCTCCATAAACTATGGTACAGACCAGACCCATTTTTTTGAAAAATGTTATTAAAAATATTTTGTTTAAATCGTTTCAAAGCACTTTTTTTTAAATTCTAAAAAGATGTATAGCAGTAAGAATTTATTTGGTTGATTTTTTAAATACAAAACAAAATCCTTATTTTTAACCAAAAATACAACATACCAATTAATTGACACACCATTTAATTGATACACTATATTCACTATATTTTTGTTTATATTTACACAAAGAAAAAATATTTTTTGACATTCCATTAAAAAACTTAACCAAAAAATCATTTATGAAATACAGTAGACATTGGCTTATTACACATCTACAACAAAATAGTGTAGAATATTTATTATTTTGGGGACATCAACCTTCAAAAGATGGCACTATTACACAAAGTTGCCTTAGTCAATGGTGGGTGATGCCATTTACAGATGCAGAAGGCACACAATACAGTTCCGCAGAGCAATATATGATGGCAGGCAAAGCACGAGTTTTTGGTGATACGGAAGTTTTGGCAGAAATATTAGCGTGTAATGACCCTCACACAGTCAAAGCATTGGGTAGAAAAGTAGCTGATTTTGATGATAAAATTTGGAAAGAACATAAATACGAAATTGTAAAGCAAGGCAATCTATATAAATTTTCACAAAATCCATCACTCAAAGAATTTTTGTTGTCCACCAACCAAACAATTCTTGTAGAAGCCTCGCCTTATGACACGATTTGGGGCATTGGGCTTGGCAAAGAACACGCAAACGCCAAAAATCCTGAAAAATGGCGAGGACAAAATTTATTGGGTTTTGCATTGATGGAGGTAAGAGAAGAATTATAGAAAATTTTTTCATTATAATTAAAAAAAACTTAAAAAAGTATTAGTTATTCTTAAAAAAATCTTATTTTTGCGTAATTTTATTTGGCTTTTTACTTAAAACGCCTTATTTTTATTATTTTACCTAAAAAATAAAAGTTATTCTAAAAAAGTTATTTCAAATATGAAGATTTTATCTAAAATTTTTTGTGGTGCATTGCTATTCTTGTACCTCAACACAAATGCCATTGCCCAAAACCGTTCAATTCAATTACCTGAACCTACCAAAATCCGCACAGATAAAGGCGGTTTGTTGGGTGGGGCAAATGATGTAGGAAGTATTTATTATGGAGCGGTGCCTGCTAATGCAAGCACAAAACCTGTATTAGTATTCATACATGGTTACAATAGCAACGCCAAAACTTGGTGGGAAAACAACACAATGTACAACAAAGCCTTTGCTGATGGCTATCGGACTGCATTTGTGTCGGTAAATCCTGATAAATCATATTTTGTAAATGGTCAAATGTTTTCAAACATGATAACCAGCATTTGCACTAAATATGGCGTAACAAAAGTAAACGTTATTGCACACAGCAAAGGCGGATTGGATTCTGATGCTATGGCTGTAATGTATGGCGGAAAATTAAAAATTCAACGCATTATCACACTTGGCTCGCCACATTTTGGTACGCCATTGGCGGATTTGGCACAAAGCGGTTGGGTATCTTGGCTTACAACGCCTATCGGACAAAATAATGCAGGCACACAATCTCTGCAAACAGGTGCGGTAGCAAGTTTTCGCAGTCAAATATCTGCCAATGCAAACAACAGCGGATTGGATTTCCGCACATTTGGGGCGTATGGATATAGTGGCGTGCTTTGGGTATCTGGTGTATATTTGAGCTGGAACGGTGGAGGCTCAAGCAATGGTGGCAATGATGGCGTAGTGAATTATAGCAGCACCAAAAGACCAAATGCTTCGGTAATTTTTGGTACAAATGATTCAAGAGGAAATTTAAACCATTTTGAGATTGCTGATGGTGATAAAATGTGGACAAGCATCAAAGGACAATTAACCGCAACCGCAGCACGTGGCAACGCAAACGAAGAAATTACACCTGAAAAATACAACCCAAATACTGCTACAATTTCTGCTTCACAAATCGTAAGTGCTGACAAAGGTGTAGCCAATTTTCAAGTAAGTAGCCAAGCAAAAAAAGTGCGTATCGAAGTATATCAATCTGATTTTGCAACACCGATCACGCTTGCACAACGCAACACAAACACACAATACAACGATTGGCAAACCGTAAATATCAATACAGAAGGTGTTTTTGGCTCAAAAGCTAAAATCTTAACATTAGACAATGCGACTGCAGGCACACACGAATTGTATTCTGAAAAACCTTTTGTAGCAATTATTTATACAGAAGATGGTGTTTCTGCTACACTTACAAGCGATTTGAACGAAGATAAATTGGTATATCAAACAAGCGAAAGCATGAATTTGAGTATCGCACTTAGCAAAAACAACCTCCAAGCACAAGCAACAGGCATTATTACACGTGTAAGCGATTTGAATGGTAATATTGCAAAAGAAACTATCGCAGAACGCCTAAATTTTGAGTGGAACAATGATGTATTGACCACCAAAACAAAAACACAGTTACCTGCTGGTATTTACAATGTTTCTATAGAAGTAAAAGGCAGTGATTTTTCTAAATCTATCGTTACAAGTGTGGCGGTTGTAGGAGAAGATATTACTAATCTAAACCAAAACGAAGGTTTGAATGCAATTGCCTTCCCAAATCCTGCTACTGAAAAAGTTACTTTCCGATTTGATGTACAACAAAAAGGACAACATACAATTCGTGTATATAACAACACAGGAAAAGAAATGTGGCAATATGATGCCTCTAATTTTGACAAAGGCACACACGAAATCACTTGGGAATTGAAAAACAGCGTAAAAAATGGCTTGTATTTCTATGAACTCAATGCAAATGGTAAAAAAGTAACCAAAAAATTGGTGATAAAAGACTAAAAAGCTGAAAAGTAAAGTTAAAAGTCCAAAAAAAAATCAATTTCACAGTTCTCAATAACTGTAAAATTGATTTTTTTTTATATCAACAAAAAATTCCTAATTTTTAATTTCCCTAATTTTCCATTGTTTTCCAAATAATAAATGACATAGTTTTATCTTGTTTTTGCAAAATAGCGTCAATGTGGCGAGGAATACGATAATCAGGCAAAACACCATTTTCTTGTGGCACATTTGCATTATCATTTTGCCAACGTTCTGCTGGTACTTGCACATCAATAAGTGTATTGGGCAATTTGAAAGACAAAAAATAACCCGCAGTACAACCTTTTGCACCGCCCCCTGTTTCTTCCCCCACCAAAATCCCTCGCTTGGTTTGTTTGATAAGATTGGCAAAATGACTGCCCGCAGAAAAAGTTTTATTGCTTGTCAATACATACAATTTGCCAGAATAGTAATATTGTTTTTGGGCTTTGAGTAGTTTTTCATTTCTAAAACTTTGCAAATATTTTTCTTTTAAAATGTATTCTGTTTTAGTATATTCATTTTCAGAAACTTGTTCAAACGTAAAAGGCTTGTGTAGTTTATTTTTGATGTAAACATTTTTTTGAATTTCGGGAAAACGTCCATTGCCTGTAACAACCACTTTTTGAACAAATTGATAAGGTTTTTGGTACAAAAAGCCAAATAAATATGACACATACCACAGCACACCGCCATCATTTTCGCGCATATCAATCGCAAGTGCTTTTGGGGGATTTTTGGTTAAAAAAGCAAAACTTTTACGGATAAATTTTTCAAATTTTTGTTTAAAAATACGCATTTCTTGTGGCAAAAAAGACCTAATAGACAATACTGCAATGCTATTTTTTACAAAATCTTTGTGCAAATGCGTTGGAATATTTTGCAAACTTTGGGGCGTTTTATTGGTGCTGTCCAAATGAATAAACGTCAATTCAAGCGTAGGGCGTTCAATGATATTGTTGATATAATCTTTGTCAAATTCACGCAAAAAAACGCTGTCAATCGCAGGAATTTTGCACGATACTTTTTGATTTTGGCGTGTCAATAAATCCAAATAAAAAGTATCTGGTTGTGCCACAAAAAGGTCATAATAATTGGCAAAATCCTCTTGGAGTTGTTGGTATTTGTGTTGGGTATGAAAAGCATCTTGGGGCAATGCTGGCAATATTTTTTCTATAATTTGGGTAAAAGGCTCGCCATTTATGCGTAATATTTCTGCGCCAAGTGGAATATCTATTTTGTTATAATGTGATTTTAAAATATGTGCTTTATCTTCCAAAAAAACCAAATCTAAGGGCAATCTTTTGCCATGTTTTACATACTCATCAGAAGGCAATGCAACCGTATGCCCACAATGAATATTGGCTAATAAACGTGAAATTTGCACAAAAAAATCCCTTTCAGTCATTTCTGTTTCTTTATCCAATTTTTTTTTGAGGCTATCAATACCTGCATACCAAATTGTACGTGGCACATACCAATCTACGCTTGGGTGTGCAAATTCCACCACATTTTGCAATGTTTCCAAATCTTGTAACAATGCGGTCTGCGTAAATTTTTTTGGCGAATATACGTCTAAAGAAGGTTTAGGGTAAAGTTTTTGCGGTATTTTCTGTGCAAAATTTTTTGAAATACTAAAAAAAATTAGCCCTAAAAACCACAAGACAAACCACACAAAAATAATTTGTTTGGCGAAAATTTTTAGCATGATTGAAAATATTTTATGTTTTTGGTGCGGTATAAATAACAAAATTACGCATTAAAAATGATTTTTTTTGCGTTTATTTTATATTTTTCTGTGCTCAAAGCATAAATTTGAACAAATTATAATAACTGACAACCTAAAAATTGATAATTGACTACTCAGATTGTATTATAATTTTCAAAAAATAAAAAAAATCAATAGCTTTGCAAAAATAATACATGAATATTTAGCTAAAAATGGTCAATATTTTTATAATTTTTTATAAAAAAAGACTTAAAAACTGATTTAAAACGCATTTCTTTCTATAAAAAATGATTTTTTTAAAAATATTGATGTGTTTTTTTGCAATATTTTTTTTGCAAGGCTATGTTAATTTATTACACGCTCAATGTTTTAAAATAGACAGTTTGCAAAGGCAACTTTTTATCATCAATCGCCAAGATACACAATGGGTAAAAACCGCTAATATACTTGCAAGAGAACATATCCAAAACCAACAAGAATCCAAAGCATACTGGTATGCACAACAAACTTATCAATTTTCTACCAACCTCAAATACCCCGAAGGACAGGCAGAAGCATTGCTTATACAGGCAGATGTGCTATTTAAAGATGAACTAAAAAGGGACAAAGAAGCAAAAGACCTTTATATAAAAGGACTTGAAATAAGCCAAACCACCAAAAATTACGCCCTCATAGCCAAAGCACACAAAGCATTGGGCGATTATTATTATAGGCTTTATTACCAAAATGAAGATTATTACAAAAATACGCTTTTTCACTACCTCAAATATGCAGAACTAACCAAAGCCACAGGCAACAAAGGGCAAACTGCCAAAGCCTATTATCTCATTGGTACAATATATGACCATTTGGGCAATGAAGCAGAAAGCATAAAATACTTCCTTGAAGCAGTAAATTTGCGTAGCGAAATGAAAACGCAAGAATTGGACGACCCTCACCTATTTGCACAAGCACAAAGAAGTTATACACTCCAAATGGAAAACCAAAAAAACTTTCTCTATGCACTTGGCGGAGGTGTTACATTGTTGCTGGTCATCTTAATTTTGCTTATTATAAATATCAGACAAAGGCAAAAAACTACCCAAAAATTAGAATCCCAAAACGCTGAAATTGAAGAAAAAAACCATAATATAGAATCCCAAAATAAATCACTTCAAGAACAAAAAGAAGAAATTACCCAACAATACGAAAAACTTGCCTACCAAACCAAAGAACTTGAAAAAGCCCAAACACTTGTGTCGCAAGCAAACTATCAACTCCAACAAATCAATGGACATTTGGAGGAAATCGTGCGAGAACGCACACAAGAAGTGTATCAAAGTAATGAAGCATTGCTCAAAGCCAACGAAGAATTGGATATATTGATTTATCGTGCCTCTCATGATTTTAAAGGCCCTGTTGCCACCATTATAGGGCTTACAAATATAGGTGTGATGCTCGCTGAACCACAAAGTACATCTTTGGAGTTTTTGGAGAAAATAAGTTACACGACCCACAAAATGGATAGAATGTTGGACAAATTGCACCAAATAAGTTACCTCAGAGGCAAAGACCCCCGAAAAATATGGATTGATTTTGAGGAAATGTTACAAGAAATCAAAAATAACCTCAAAGATATTTTTACAGAAACAAAACCAAATTTTATATATGAAATAAACGAAGATTCAAAAGTATATGCTGATGATGAAATTATTATTATGATTTTGCAAAATCTGATTGAAAATGCACTACATTTTAGAAAAGAAAATGTTACACCAGATATTTTGTTACAAATCCAAAAAAACAAACAAGATGACCAGAATTGGCTTTACATTAATATAAAAGATAATGGTGTGGGTATTTTACCCGAATTTTTACCCAAAATATATGATATGTTTTTTAGAGGTTCCGCCCTTTCAAAAGGTAATGGATTGGGTTTGTATGTGGTAAAAGATGCCCTTACACGCCTTAATGCAACAGTAGAAGTAGAAAGCGAAAGCGATATATTTACAAGTTTTCACATTAAAATTCCTTTGGATTTTTAAATAAATCAAAAACAAAAGTTCAAATACAAAGTAGATTTAAGTTTTTAAACTTCGTTTGGTAAAATACCAAAACGAGAACAAATATTTCAAAGTTTTTTAGAAAAAAATAACGTACAAGTTGGCTCAAATCAAAAAACCACTTTCTATTTATCAAGAAAGTGGTTTTTTGATTTTACTAAAAACATTCCATCAACAATTTTTAGTCATTGTCATCATTGTCTATTTTTTTGCCTTTACCTTTGCCTTTTTCTTCTCTCCTTTCTTTTCTTTTTTCTTTCCATTGGTCATATTTTGCTTTTTGTTCAGGCGTAAATACTGCAACAGTTTGGCTTTCACGGTCTTTGTTGAGTTTTGCGATTTTACCGCCATAACCACCTTTTTTGCCTTTTTCCCCTTTGCGAACTTCGTCTGCTTGTTTATCAATACTGAGATTGATGTCATAGATTTTTTTAGCTTGGTCAGCATTCAAACCTACTATTTTTGTGAGGTTTTTGGTTTGTTGTTCAGCACGTTCTTCTGCAGATTTTCCTTGTGCAAAAACTACACTCATAGACACACACAAGATAAATGCGAAACTTAAAAGATATTTTTTCATGGGATTTTTTTTGGTTTTTTTTTAAATTAAAATTTATTTACAATTTAGATAAAAAAAATGGTTATAACATTTTTTTTAAATATTTAAACAAAAACATTTGTATCTGTTAAGTTAAATTTATAACTTTTGGTTTTAGATTAACTTCCCAAAAATTTCAAATTTTTGAGAAGTTGTAGATTATATTGTGATTAAAAATAAGACGAGTAGGCAATTCATTACAAATATTTCAAATCAAAGGTCTTTTATTTTTTGCCTTTATTTTCTTTTTTTTCTTTTTTCTTTGCTTTCCATTCGTCATATTTTGTTTTTTGTTCAGGTGTAAGCACCGCAACTATTTGACTTTCACGGTCTTTTTGGAGTTGTGCAATTTTACCATGATGACCTCCTTTTTTGCCTTTTTCCTCCAATCGCACTGCATCTATTTGCTTGTCAATCGCAAGGTTGATGTCATACACTTTTTTATTTTGGTCAGCATTCAAAGCTACTTTTTTTGTGAGTTGATTTGTTTGTTTGGTAGCACGTGCTTCAGCAGATTTTTTGTCTTGTGCAAAAATCACACTTACAGACAAACACAAGATAAATGCGAAACTTAAAAGATACTTTTTCATAGTTTTATTTATTTTTAGTTTTTTGTTAAACCATATCCAGCAATTATTTTTTTTATCAAAAATAAACAATCACTTTGTATTTACAATAACATAGACGTATATATTTTTTTAAGGTTTAATCTATGTATCGCCTTAACACAACATTAACGATAATACTTTTTTTATACAAAAAAAAATTAAACCATAAAAAAGCTAAAAAATCAAACATGAATTTGCTTTTTTTACCATAACTTTGTTACTTTGCCAAATTATACCTACAAAACTATATTTTGTTGTGTATTTAATAATGTAATTTATCTAAAAATAATTACATTAAATTTAATTCAATGAATAATTACTTTCATTATTTTACAATTGAACAATGCTTTTCAAAAGTTTTTTGCCTTTATTTTTTTTATCTCTAATGTTTTTGGGATTTTTTGCGTCCAGCAATTTATATGCCCAAGAACCGCTTACACATGAAAAAAAAACGTATGTGGATAGCTTAGGAAGGTATTATCAACAAGCCTCCTTGCCTGTTTATTTGTATATTGCTACTTCGCCCACCCAAACGCCTATTCCATTATCGCCCACAGACAGCGACAAAACCAAAAACACGCCTACACCTATTTATCTTGATGGGCATGGCAAGCATTTTATCAAACACGCAGATGCGTTGCACAATGTAGAAGACAAATTTATTGTGTATGCTGATGGGATTGCACCTACATCTTCGGTTGCATTTACAGGTGCATCTACTTTTTTGGGCGGTGGCAAAAGATTTTATGGCAAAAATTTACGCCTTACTTTGACCACAAAAGACGAAATGTCTGGTATTCAAGGACTTTATAATTCTTTGAATGAATCTGCATACATGTTTTATCGTGAAGCATTGGATTTTACCAAAAGAGAAGGTGATTTTAATTATAAATACTATGCAGTGGATAATGTAGGCAATGTAGAAAAAATTCAAAATACAAATTTTACGGTGGATTTGACAAACCCAATCACATACCATAATATTATTGGTATAAATAGCAATGGGGTGATTTCAACAACAACCAAAATTTATCTTACCCCTACTGACAGCGTTGCAGGTGTATCTCGTACTTTTTACAAAATAGATGACGAAGAAGAACGTACTTATCCAAATAGAGCAGTTATCCCTATAAATGTATTGCCTGATGGAGAACATACCATTACGTATTATTCAGTAGATAACGTAAATAACAAAGAAGAACCACGCCAAATGAGCTTTTATTTGGACAAATCCTCGCCTATTATGTCAGCAGATATATTGGGAGATAGGTTTATTGTGGGCGATAAAGTGTATTTTTCAGGGCGTACCAAACTCAAACTTACTGCGGTAGATAATAAAGCGGGTGTAAAAATCGTCTATTATTCCATAGACAATGGCGAATACACACAATACAATGACCCTTTTTACCTCCCAAGTAAAGCAGGATTACACAGCATAAAATACTATGCCATAGACAAAGTAGAGAATAAAGGTGTGGGCAATGAAGAAACTTATAATGAGTATTTGCACAATGTAGGGCAAGTATATGTGGATTTGACAGGTCCTGATTTGAATATGAAATATGTAGGTGCAAGTTTCCAAAAAGGTGATACTACATTTATTAGCCAAAAAACTAAAATACAATTTGCTGCAACAGACCCTGAATCAGGCTTGCAACGCATCATGTTTAGTATTGATGGTGATAATATTGAAAGCGAATATACACAACCTTTTAGTGTTTTGCAAAGTGGTTTCCACAAAATAGATTATTTTGGCTACGACAATGTTAATAACCGCAATGTCAAAGATATGGGTTTTATAGTAGATAACAACGGGCCTGAAGTATTTGCTACTTTTAGCTCACCTCCTATTGAAAGCGAAACCAATACATATCCATCTTTTGTATCTGTTTTTCTTGCAGCAACTGATATGGGAGCAGGTTATGAGGAAATTCGTTATAGCCTCAATGGTCGTCCTGAAGCACCTTACACAGGTATTATCAAAGGGTTTGAAAAAAATCGTGCTTATCGCCTTTTGCTCAAAGGCGTAGATAAACTTGGCAATGAAACACGTAGAGAAATTAATTTTAAAACAGGAAAATATTAAATAATGAGGAATTAGAAATGAGGAGTTAATATTCAAATCTAACTGTAAAAAATCTCTAATATCTTTATTTTAATAATCCATAATCTAAAATTTATTTTCCTACTATACATTTTTCTAAAAAAACACATTCAAAATACAGGAAATGCTTAAAAAAAGGCAACTATTTAGGTAATATGTAAAAACTGTTATTCAAAATATTTTTTGCAATACCATATCAACCATATCAAGCATGAGCATTAATGCCAACGCTTGATATGAATATATTTTGATGTTATGTATCATCTTTTTTTTATACAAGACGACCTTATTACCCTAAACAAAAAAATGTATAGCAGAGCGATTTTTTTAGGAGAAAATAATTCCTGATTCCCCATTTCTAACTCCCAATTCTCCATGTTTGATATTCAAAAACTTATTCGTCCCCATTTATTACACCTCAAACCTTATGCATCTGCGAGAGATGAATTTAAACAAAATGCAGACATCAAAGCTGACGTTTTTTTAGATGCCAACGAAAATGCAATGGGAAGTGTGTCCAAGTATTTTCATAATCGCTATCCTGACCCATTACAAAAAGATGTTAAAATATGTTTGAGTGAAAACTTTAATTACATTTTGAAAAATGAAATAAAATCAAATGAATTTGTATTTTCGCCCAATAATATTTTTTTTGGTAATGGTAGTGATGAGCCTATTGACTTATTGATAAGGCTATTTTGTGAGCCTGCCAAAGACCAAATTATGATTTGTCCGCCTACGTATGGCATGTATGAAGTGAGTGCAAATATTCATAATGTAGGCATTAAGGAAATTGCATTAAACAGTGATTTTCAATTAAATATACCTGAAATATTAAAAAATATTGACCAAAACACCACCCAAAATATTAAAATTATTTTCCTTTGTTCGCCTAATAATCCTACAGGAAATGTATTAAAAACACAAGATATTTTGGATATTTTGCAAAAAACCAATGAAAATTCTTCTGCAATCGTTGTGGTAGATGAGGCGTATATTGATTTTGTGGATAACCAATGTATGTGGCTTTCGCAACTCCATACATATAAAAATTTGGTTATTTTGCGTACATTTTCTAAGGCTTGGGGGCTTGCAGATATTCGCTTGGGTATGGCTTTTGGTGATGAATTATTGATTTCTTTTCTCAATAAAATAAAACCGCCTTACAATATCAACCAACATACACAAGAAACTGCATTGCTTGCCTTGAAACAATGGCAGAGAAAAGATAATTTTGTAGCAGAATTATTAGAACAGCGTATTTTTTTGGAGAATGAATTAAAAAATTTGCCTGTTATAGAAAAAGTTTATCCTTCTGATGCAAATTTTCTTTTGGTAAAAGTAAAAGATGCAAATAAAGCATATCAATTTTTATTAAAAAATGGCATTGTAGTACGCAATCGCACCAACGTAAAAGGTTGCGAAAATTGCCTTAGAATTACAGTAGGCACTTTTGCAGAAAATAATGAGATAATATCGTGCTTGCAAGATTATGCTGATTAAGGTGAATATGTGATAACAATAAAATGAAAAAGCAAGTTATTTTTAAACCTTTGATTGTGAATTATTTACACCAATCATAGACAAAGGTTTTCCCAAAAAATACATTAACCAAATATTTTAGGTTTCTACAAACTGTCATCTCCCAAATCCAAACATTTTTGGGTATAAAGTGCCCAATTATCCACATCTAAAGCACACAAATTACCATAAAAACCCATTTGTACGCCCACATTATCAGGATTTACGCCATAGTAACAACCATTGTCTATATTAATGACTTTTTCACGGTTGCGGACTTGGGTTTCTATTTCGGACAAACGTGTAACTGTGTGTCCGTGAATAATCCTAAAATCCAGCCATGCAGGCACACTATCGTCATCTCGCTGCCAAAGCATTGCCTCAAAGTCTTCAAAAGGGCGTGCGGTTTTGAAATTGATGCCTGCGTGAACAAATACAAAATCAGCCATTTGGTAACAACAAGGTAAGTTTTCTAAGAATTGGCGATATTTTGGGAAAATAATACGATTTTCATCAGCAAAATTAGCTTTCTTGAGCAAGCGAGGGATATTTTTGTATGTTTCTGTGTATGTTGTGCGTTCTTCGTCTGACATAATTTCATATTTTTCGCGTGCTTGTATGTCTTTTTCAAGTGCCATTTGTTCATGATTGCCACTCAGCGTAAAAATTTCGTATCCTTTTTCCCTCAATTCAAAAATAAAATCCATTACCCCTGCACTGTCGTCTCCTCTATGTAGGTAATCGCCCAAGAAGATGATTTGGTCGTCTAAAGTTGGTTTTATTTTTTCCCAAACCAATGCTTTGAGGGTTTTGGCACAACCATGCACATCACCAATAGTGATTCTTCTGCCTGTTCCCGTTTTGGTCAACAAAAAATGTTTGTTGTTGATTCTGAATGTAGTTGTTTTCATTTTTTGAAATAAAAATATGAGGATTATAATTTATATATATCCTGTTGGTGTTGAGGAGTTTTATTTCTTTTGGTTATGTTGGTTTTTTTAGATTTATTGAACCTTTTTTATCTCATTTTCTATTATTTCAAAGGTTTGTTGTCTTAACTTATCCAAGTCTGCTGTGGTAAGCCCAATGGTAGAAATTGGTTCATGCACAATGATTTTGCCTCTGTGCCAATTTGGTAAAAAAGTTTCATCACGCAAAATAATCCAATTGTAAAGTATGGTAACAGGCACGATAGGCACTTGTTTTTCTATTGCTAAACGAAAAGCACCATCTTTGAAAGGATTTAGTATGGGAAAATTTTGTCCAAAAATACCACCTTCTGGAAAAATAATCAAACTTCTTTGTTTGTTGAGTGCTTCTTTGGACGCTAATAATGCACGATAAGCGCCCATTTTATTTGCCCGATTGACAGGAATATGTAGTTTTTTAAACATATTGCCAAACAAAGGAATTTTGCTCAATTCTTCTTTTCCAATAAACATAAAATCGCCCATTCGCACCAAACCCATCGCAATAATATCCAACAAAGAAGTATGATTGGGGCAAAAAATATAAAATTCATCAAGTTTTGGGCGAAATCTATACTCTACTTTGTAGGGAATAAGCATACCCCAAAAAAAAATATTTGCCCACCAATAATTGAGTGCAGAAGCATATTTATGCCATTTGTCTTTGCTTGCAAAAATGTGAAAAAAAGGCAACATCAATAAAAAAGGCAAGAAAAAACATAATAATCCCCACACCGCAAACACATACCGAAAGGCTTTGTACATATAAAAAAAGTATTTTGAAAGGACAAAACTACAAAAAAACGCACAAAAACCTTACTAAAAGCCTATATTTTACGCTAAAAAAACAAAAAAGCCAAACGTATTTGCTTGGCTTTTTTTATTTTTGGTATTTTAATTTTTTAAAATTAAAACGCTATTTTGTATTTTTCTTAAAATCTTAAATCTTAATGTTTTCCTTCTGCTGCTTGTTCTTTTTCGGTTTCTTCGTAAAGGTGTGCTAATTCACGTTCTTTACCACGTGAAAGTTTGGCTTGTGTTTGTGCAGGAATCCATTTTTCTACGCTTGCAAAAGTTTTGTTCGCACTGTCCCACACTTGTAGTGTAGATTCATCGCTTGACATACGAAACTCGCACAAAAGTTTTTCAGCACAGCCATCATATTGTCTTACTTCGCCATAAAAAAACTGTCCTGCAGTAAGTGGTTGTTTCATGATATTGTCATGCACACCGCTTGGGCATCTGCTCATAAATTCTTTTACACGTCCTTTTTTTGTACCATACACTACTCTGCGAAGTTGTATTGTAAGTTTGTCTTTGATAAGTTTTTTACCTTTTTCAGTCATTTCAAAATTTTCGCTTGTATTTTTGGTTACAATTGAATTATTAAGATTTGCGGTTTTGGAGTTGCCTATATTTTCGTATTTTGTCATTTTATCACCCAAAGAAAGTGATTCATTTTTAGCTGTAAATGCTGATATGCCTATCCATGCACTCACACACAAAGTAGATGCTAAAGCAAATGTAATGAGGTTGTTATTTTTCATAATATTTTGTGGGATAAGGGAATATTTATTTTTTTAATATTTTTTATAAATTTTAGATTTGTGTTAAAAATTTTAGGAAAGTTAGTGTTTTTTTTTCTATATTCCAAATATTTTTTGTATATATTTTATACTGTGAAAAGCATTATTTTGTTACAAAAAATTTATTTTTCTAAAAATTTAGTTTCCACATCCAAAGCGTAATACTATCAAGCTAAAAAACAAAACCTCTAACCCCTCAAAAGCATAAAAAAAATGTTTCATTTCTCAAAAAATAAAATGTTTTTTTTGCTTATCTAAAAATCAATACCTAAAAATCAAAAAAAATATTTACTTTTGTAAAAATAATAATCAAAATTATCTTGATTTTAGACCTTTTTTTTATAAAAGGAAAAAACAAACAAATAATTTGAATTTTTGCCCCTTTTAAACTTTTCTTGAACTTTTAAACCTTTGACCATACAACGTCTATTATTGGAATTTTTTAGCAATCCTAATGCACAATGGGTGCTTTTGGGTGTGATTTCCATTAGCATATCTGCAGGTATGGTGGGTACTTTTGCGTATTTACGCAAACAATCTTTGGTAGGCGATGCATTATCCCATGCAATATTGCCAGGCATTGCCATTGCGTTTATGCTTACGCACACCAAACACATAGGAATTTTGTTGTTGGGGGCTACTATTTCTGGGGCATTGGCATTGGCAAGCATTGATTATATTGTGCAACACACCAAACTCAAAAGTGATACTGCAATATCTGTGGTATTATCTGTTTTTTTTGGTTTGGGGACTTTTTTATTAACCAAAATCCAACAAGATGGCAGAGGCGAACAATCAGGTTTGGATAAATTTCTCTTGGGGCGTGTTGCTTCGCTTGTATGGGAAGATGTATTGGTGTTGGGTATTGTAAGTTTGTGTTTATTGATACTTTTGTGGTGGTATTATCCGTTGCTTAGGCTTTGGACGTTTGACATGAATTTTGCCCAAAGTGTAGGTTTCAGGCTTCAAAAAATGCGTTTTTTGTTTTCGTTCATGATGATTACAACGGTAGCAATAGGCATACAAGCGGTAGGTGTTATTTTGATGTCTGCATTGCTTATTACGCCTGCAGCTTCAGCACGTTATTGGACAAACAACCTTAGAAATATGCTTTTGATTGCGGGTTTTTTTGGGGCAATTGCAGGTTTTTTTGGAGCAATTATCTCATTTTCATATCCCAAAACTCCCACAGGTGCGTCTATGGTTATGGTATTGGCTTTTATTGCTATGATTTCTGTTTTTTTTGGTAGGAGGAATTGAGGTTTTGTATTGTGTTTTTCTGATAATGGTTTTTTCAAAAAACTCCATTTCAATACCTTAGCCTGTTTATTGATAAGCTCTGTTATATAATGTTTTTGCTTTTTATGTACTCAGTCCACTAATTTCCAACTTTATTAGCTCCATTTCTGGATTTGTTGTTACGTTAAATACTCTTGCAATCAAGTATTTTTCTGCTGTTTCCATTAATGCCAATTCGTTGCCTGAAATATACAAGGCTACTTTTTCCACGTTTTTAGCATAAGGCGTTGCTTTGCTGTCTATGTAGATTTCCTTTCCAAGTTCAACTACCTTAAAATCGTGGTTTGCTGTTGTATTTTCTGAAATATTACGCCAAAATACTTCTAATTTATCTCCAATTTTGAAACCTGTTTTTGTTTCTTCAATAGCTTGTCCGTATTTTTTAGTGTAAATTCGTTTTAGTTCTTCATATACAAATTGTTCTCCTATTCTCCCCAAATCTTCGCTTTCAATGTTATAAGGTGTGTTACTTTGGTTAATTTGGATACCTTGTATTTCTTTTGGCGTTAATAATTCATCAGGAATTAATGAAATATCGCTTCCTTTTTCTTCCAAATAAGACAATCCACTTGCAAAATTTTCTAATAACAACACATTCAAAAACCTTTCCGCATTAAGTAACTGTAAAAACTTACACAAAGGTTCAATAAGTCCGTCCAAAACCCTTGCACTATTCCAATCTCCCACATAATAAAATTTATTATTTTCTGCCCAAGTACTTCGTCTTTGTTTATCCGTTTCATTGCCATAAGAAAGATAAATTTCAGAAGTTCTGAAAAATTGAATTTGTTGTAATTTATTTTTTATTTTTCTAAATTCTTTTTCCCAATCTTCTTGATTTTTTGAATTTCCAACCGCTATTAGTACTAATAATGGTGCTATTTCTAAAAGTTTATTTTTCAAATTCCCTATCTCTACTATGTTATTTGACATAATGGGTAAAACCTTGTCAATAACAGAAACCCCTAATAAACGCATTAAATCCAATACCGCTGAATTTCTTTCATTAGCATACGCCAAAGTATCTGCATTAAATCCTTCAACTGTTACGATTGATAATTCTTTTGGAAAATAAAAATCTTTACCATTTTTAGCTAAAAGTTTGTTGTTTTTCCCCCATTTTTTAATTTTTTCTCTTTCTGAATCGTGTAAACTTGGGAGTAAATAACTCAATTTTTCATACACCAATTTTAATCGTTTTTGATTTTCCTTTTGTTTGTCTTTGGAAAAACTATCATCTGTTATTCCTTCAAGAATATCCAAATAGTCTGTATATTTTAAAAATGTTTTGAATTGTAGCAATTCTACCCAATCAGGAGAAACTATGCCATCATAATCAAAAATTGGTAAATAATCGCCTGCTATTTCTGTGATTTGTGGAATGGTGTTGCTAAAAACTTGTGATGCTTTCAAGCAAGTTCTTTGTGTGGTGGGGATTATATATGAATTTTTAAATACCCACTTATTATAGTTTTCTATTTTACAGTATCCATTCCAATATCCCATATCTAAAGTGGAGTATAAATCAAAATTTTGTGGTTTAAAATTTTTAAATATTCGTTCCCAAAATAACTTTGAAAATCCATAATTATCTGTTGCTTCTAAAAGTGAAAGTTTTTGAAAAGAATTAATGCCATTTATTGGAAAGCCATTATAATTATTTTGAGATTTTGCGGATTGTACGCCTTGTCTAAAATAGGAAATATCTACGCCTAAATCACTTAAAGAGTTTTCTCCTATATAATTGAATGTTAAAATTTTAAAATCTTCGCTAACTCCAATTTTAATAAAAAAACTTTTCCATTCGCTTTTGAGGTCTTTATTTTCATAATATTTCTCAGAAACAAAAATATCAGTTTTACAAAAATTTTCTATACTAATATCTGGCTCATAAAAATCAGATAAAAATGTTTTTGTAGTTGATAATAATGAATTTCCCTTAGTTAAAACCTTAATAGAAGTATTCATTTTTTCAAAGTGGTGTTCTTGCAAAAGCCCTTTTCTGTATGCTTTGAACAAAAGTTTCCCTACTTTTATTGCGTTATTTTTGGTTATGAAAGTATCAATTTGCGCAATAATAGTTTTTTCAATAAAACTAATATCAGAAGGTTCTTTTACGCCCAAAAACTCCAACCAGTTTTTAATTTTTGAGTTTTGGGTTATTTCATTCATGATAGTTTGGTGAATGATTTGTATATCATTAGTAAATTCTTCTGAGAAATTTAAAGTGGGAAAATAGACATATTTTGGGCTTTTGAGTTTTTTATTTTCATCAAAAATAAAAGACATATTTTTAAGTTTTTCATTCCAAACACTTACACCATCTTTATTTTTACTTTTTTCTGCCTGCTCGTAAAGAAATGAAATCAACTTGAAATTTTCTTCTAATTTATGTTCATTTTCAAAAATATCAGATGCAAAAAAATCTTCTAAATTGACAATTTCAATAGTTTCCATGCCCAAATTTGACAATGTTTTTATACTTTCTATATATGGCACAAAAGAAAAAACAGAAAGATTTTTTTTAGTTTTAGCATTGATATAATTGATAATTATTTGTTTGTCTATATGGCTTGAAATATTTGTACTATCAAAAATAGTTTCACTTACTTTCAATAAATCTCCATTCAAATTAGGCACAAAAGGAATTGTATTTGTAGCATATACAAATCCTTCATTAAAACTATTTTGTAGGCTTGTGTGACCAATCAATTTTTGTGGAATTATTGCTAAAAATTGTTTGTTGTATTTGCTATTTTTGTGTGCAAGTTCTGCAATCCAAGCAAAGAAATGCAAAGGAATTTGTTTAAAAATCCAATTGTTCCAAAAAACGTCTTGATGTAAATGTTGCCTTCCTGCGTCAGTCAAAAAACCTGCATTTACTAAAAACGGAAAATCATAATTGATAGAAGTTGGTAGATACGTAAAAATAAGTCGGTTGTCCTTATCTACTGCTTTTAATTTGCCTTTTTCTAATTGAATAGCAAAAGATATTTCTGTTTTGGTGGCATCTTTTAATTTTTTAGGTGATTTTTCATCTGCATTAATTTCTCTTTGCACACCTTGGGGGATATCAAAAATTTCCGTTTTAATAAGCCACTCACTTAGTTCTGTATCATTTCGTTTTAATTTGGTAGTTTCTCCTTGTTGTATTTTCTCAATAGTAAATTTTTCGTTACTATTTACAGTTATTTTGACTTCTTTGCTACGCAAAAAAAGTACAATTTGACTATCCGAAAACAGTTTAGATAATTCTTTTTGCAAGTTTTCTACCTTGTCATATTTGATAATGGTAGAAACATTGAAGTTTTGAAAGACAGGCAAATTTTTCAATTCTGTTGGCAATTCTGCCCAAATAGGGATAATTTGCCAAGGCATTTTTAGTTCTTCGTCTTTTTGTTTGGCTCGTCTTTCAGACTGCCAAGCATTTTTTGAACCCCAACTATCATTCCAATGCTCTTTCCAAGCATTTTTATCAAATTTGAAACAAAAATTCCCACTTTTGATTATCACAAAATTAGAATGTGAAAAAACAGACTTAAAACCAATACCTTTGAAACCTGTTTTATTTGTATCACCTGTTTTTGTGCCATCTCCTGCACTTGATATACTTTCAATATCTATTTTTGAAAAACCCTCGCCTTTGTGCGAAACAATCACATAATCCTCTACAAAATCTATTTGAATATCAAGTTTTCCGCTTTGATTGCTTGCATCATCAGCATTTTGTAGCAATTCGTAAATAAATCGTTGGCTATCAATATAAATATCACTTGACAATAATTTGAGTGAATTTGCTATATCAATAGCTTGTTGAGGATTATTGTAATTTGTTTTATCTTTTGATAAATTCTCGATAAATTTTTGGTATTCCATTTATTGTTTTTTTAAAATATTATGTAACTTTTCAACCCCCACCAACTTCCCTCAAAATTAAAAAATATCTTTAAAAAAAGCAAAATCAGTTTGGGTAATTTACAATGGACTTATTTTGTTCTGAACAACATCTTTTTTTGATTAAATAAGCCCAATGAGTATTTTTTTCTAAAAAGATTCGCTTTCTTGAATACGTTTTATGCGTTTGAATGCTTCATCTTCATTGTCCCATTGGTAAATATGATAAGGGAGTGAAGGGTCTTCGTCAGCAAGTTGTTCGTAGGAAAGTTGTTGGATTAAATCTTCTCTTGTGATGAAAAAAATCCTTTTTAAACCTTTTGAAATGGCAGGTTTCATAATATTTTCTACTACCCAAGTTTGCACAGTAGGTGCGATTGTAAATTCAGATTGCTGTGCGTTTGCAATAACGTTTTTTGGTTGAAAAACTTCAATGCCCAATTTATAAAGTGTATAAAGCTCATGTTTGTACATATCATCATCAAAATATACCGTATCAGGCAACCATCGGTATAAAAATGTGCTGGTTTCAGTATCAAAAAATGCTTCCACGTATTTATTTTTGTAAAGTTCTTGCATTTAAGTTGTCAGTTTTTTTCAGTTGTTGGTTATTATTATTATTATTAGTTGTCAGCAATTAGTTTTCGCAGTACATTACATCAGACCTAAGCACATATTTTGTACCTGCTGTTACGGTGCTACCTTCGTGTCGTTGTTCATGGATAAAACAAAGTGCGTTGCCTGTTTTGGGTTTTATGGTAAGTTCATCAAATATTGTTGCTCCGCCTTCAAATTCATCATTGAGATAAATCATAAAAGTTATCCTGCTTTCTTCTTTTGGTGTGGTTTGTGGGCGTGTAAATCTTCCATCAATATGTCGTTTGAATCGTTGGTTTGCGGTATATTTATAGAATCTAAACAATTCATTTAACCCAATGGCGATATTATTTTCCAAAAATTTCGGACAAAAATCCTTTAAAACTTCCCAATAATTTTGTGCCAATTCTTCGTTTTTGTAAAGTAATCGGTCATTATTGCGCACACTTTTGAGCATAGTTGCCCCTGTTGCGAGGCTTACTTCTGCTTCTTGGTAGCCAATATTTTCGCTGTATGTAATCAAGTTTTGACATTCAGTTTTATCCAAAAAACCTTCTATTGTCCAAATATTAGGTGTATGTTGTATGAGGTTTGGCATTTTTTTGTTTTTGAAGGTTATAAAGCAAAAAAGTAATCAAGTTAAAAAATCAAGGCTGGTTTACTGGAAAAATTAATTCCCTTCTTCCATTTTAGTAACTTGTGCAATCATTTCTTTGATATGCACTTTACTTTGGAAAAAATTTTCATACGTAGCAAAAATTTTATGGCTTTTGTCCAATAAGTATGTAATACGCCTCGTAACGCCCAACAAAGGCACTAATGCCCCATATTCGCCTGCTACTGTGCCTTTGACGTCTGCCAAAAGTTCAAAAGGAAGCTGATTTTCATCTTTAAATCGTAAATGTGTTTCCACAGTGTCCCTGCTAATGCCTATTACATCAATGCCCAAATTTTTGAAAAACCCAATATTGTCCCTAAAATCACAGGCTTCCGCAGTGCATACAGAGGTGAAATCTTTGGGGTAAAAGTAAATAATACAAGGTTTGTTTGCAAAATCTTTGGACAAATTAAAATCACTGCCTGATGTAGAGGGAAGTGTAAAATCAGGTGCTTGTGTTGGGGGTTTGAGTGCCATAAATGTTAAAAGTTTAAAATAAGATTTAAAAATAAATTTTAGGTAAAAATGATTTTTTTTTAAAATAAAACTAAAAGTACGTATTTTTTTTAAAATAAAATAAAAAATAAAAATATTAGTTTAGAATATTATTGCAAAATACTCTTTCAATGATTGATTTTACATTTCTTTGGTGTATCACATTAAAATTTAGTATTTTTGCGGTGCTAATAAACGTTAAAATTCAAGATTATCTTCTTTAAATAAAAACCAAAAATGCCTAAAAATAGATTTTTATACCTGTCTTTGTATATCATTATTGATATTTTTTTAAATTTTCCTAAAAATAATGTCTTTGCTCAAAAAATAACTACAAATGTTACTACAAATACCACCACAAATATTAACTGTGGCATAGAACAAATAAATCCCACTGAAAAAATGAAGTTTTATCAATGGGAAGATAGTAAGTCATTTTTTATTTTTGAGTATGAAATTAGTTTAGAAATCATACAAATTCCAGATAAATTGGAAGAAAATAGCCTTTTTGTTACTACAAATACAGAATTTGCAGAAAATACAAATATAAAAACAGGTGATTTGGTGTATGTTTACAACAGAAAAAACAAAAAATCTACTTTTGCATTATTGGGTATTTTGGAAGGTGTAAGTATCACTGGTGGTAGAGAAAACAAATACCAAACAAGTTATTATTTGGGGGCTTCTGTACCAACGTTAAAAGCCTTACATTTGGATTTTTCACTCGAAAAAAATGGGCAATCCGAAGATGTTTTATATATGTTTTTCCCCAATTCCAACAAAAATCTACATTTATCTGCAGAAGAAATCCAACATCTGGGTAAAAAATTAGTAGAAAAATCAGAAGCAAACATTTTTTTGGAAAAATGTATTTTGCCTAACCCAGAAATTTTTTATCAAAAAGGCGAAAAAAAAACCAACATTGTGCATGAAGAAATCTTAGACCACCAGGATTAGCAAAAATTGATATTTTAACATAACCATTTTGGCGTATTTATTCCCCTTTGGGAGTTAGAGGGCTAATTAGTATAATTTTTTTTCATGGAATTACAAGATTTTTTAGTTACGCCTATTTATTTGATATTGATTTATGCGTTTATTTTTGCACAAAAAAACCGCATCAAAAACCCTGAAATACGCCAATATTATGTACCAGCTTTCACTGCTAAGGCAATTGGGGCTATTGCATTTGGGTTGATATATCAGTTTTATTATGGATATGGAGATACATTGCGTTTTTTTGATGAAGGGAAAATCATTTTTCAGGCTTTCATGGACTCGCCTTATATTGGTTTTAGGATTATAACTACATCAGTACAGGATTATAGCCCAGATATTGCACGTTATACCCTTACAATGGATACTTTTACTAAGGGAGATGCCAATACGTATCATGTAGTGCGTTTGATAAGTTTTTTTGGGATATTTACTTTCAATACCTATTCTTCTACTGCATTATTATTTGGATTGATAAGTTTTTCGGGTATGTGGCGTATGTATTTGGTTTTTTACAATATGTTTCCACAGTTGCACCGACCTTTGGCGTATGCAGTTTTTTTTATTCCTTCAGTATATTTTTGGGGTTCAGGTATTAGCAAAGATACGTTGTGTATTGGGGCGTTGGGTTGGTTATTTTATTGTTTTTATTTTGGGTTGATTGTAAGGCGAAAAATTTTATATAATATTTTTGGCATTATAGTATTTGGTTTGGTGTTGCAGTCCATCAAATTTTATATTTTGGCTGGTTTTTTAGTAGGGGCGATGTTGTGGATTTTTTTACAATATAGGTCATATATCAAATCTCCTGCTTTGCGTGCATTGGCGTTGCCTATGGTATTTGTGATGGCGATTCCTTTGATTGCATTTGGTCTACGAAATTTGGTAACAGACAATCGTTATAGTTTGGAAAATGTAGCAGCTACTGCCAAAACTACCACAGATTGGCTTAAATATGTGAGTGAGAAAGAGGGTGGAAGTGCTTATAATTTGGGTGAAAATGATGGTACATTATTTGGGATATTGCGACTTTCGCCTGCTGCTTTGTGGTTGGGATTGTTTCAGCCTCACCCTTGGCAGGCACGCAATCCTGTCATGGTATTGTCTGCGTTGGAGGCATTTTTATTTTTA
The DNA here is from genome assembly GCA_031425615.1 of Cytophagales bacterium. GTDB lineage: Bacteria > Bacteroidota > Bacteroidia > Cytophagales > Microscillaceae > JAAFIN01. Next base: position 28,257 of record JANPJR010000174.1, on the reverse strand, counting down.
TTTCTTACATTTAGGATATTATATCAGGTAGGCATTATTAAATTTTACAATTTATTGCTTTCTGAGCCTATTACGTTTTATTGTTTGGTTTTTGCACTTATTATTGCCATTGCCTCAGCTATCACAAGTGCCAATTATGGCACAATGGTACGTTATCGTATTCCTATGATGCCATTTTATTTGGGTATGTTGTATATCTTGCGGTATAAAATTAATGGGAATGTGAAATTGATATAAAAGCAAGAAAACTCCCCAAATACAAAAAAATATTTGAGAAGTTTTTGCAAAATTCCTAATTCCCCATTCTCAATTCCTAATTCTTTTATTTATCCAATCCAAAATCGTATGCATCTTCTTCAGTTTCTATTTTGCCATCTTTGGCAGTAAAGAAATCTTCTCTTTTGAGTGAAAGACGATAAAATAAATACCCAATCCAACCAACAATCAACACCACAAACGTAACTGAAAGCATTTGATATTCCCACAATTCGCCTCCAATACTGCGATTGACAAACCAAAGTTTTGCCACCAAAAGCGTAACAAAAGCATTGATTATCACCCCAAAACCATAGACCCATGACACAAATATCCTGCGAAGTTGCTCGTGTTTTTCACGTTCATTTTCTTTTTGATTTATCCAATATTTTTTATTAGGAAAAGAAGGCAATTTATCCAAAGGAAATTTTTTGAAAACGCCTGCCCAAAGTGATAAAATCACATTGAAAACCACCATAAAAAGCATGGGTACATAGAAAAAATATGCAACATCAATGCGATAAATAGGTGTTTTGTCTGCTAATACGCATAATGTAACGGGCGAATCTTTGCCTGATAATTCGTAATAAGACAAACCCAATATCGCCATAAACCCCACAACCAACACATTTTTTAAAAATCTTAATACTTTATCCATAATAGTAGCCCCTAACCCCAAAGCGGGATTTATAGATAATTATTTTTTGAAGTTTATATTTTTAATTAAAAAAACACTATTTTTAGCCAAAAATAATCACAATGTTATACTTTGTGATTTCCTGTAAGATAAAACTAAGATATAATTATATATAAATTTGTTTTGTCCCCCTTTGGTGGTTAGGGGGCTTTTTTTTAAAAAATTAAATTAAAAATGTCATTACCAATGACAAAAACCATCAAACCAAGCAAAATAATCATACCAAACATTTGGGCGTAGGTCAAAAAACTATCTGATGGTTTTCTACCGCTGATGATTTCGTACATCAAAAACATTACATGACCACCATCTAACGCAGGAATAGGCAACAAATTCATAAACGCAATCCATATAGAAAGCAGCGCCAATATTCGCCAAAAACGCACCCAATCCCACGTACTACCAAATACTTTGGCAATGCCTATAGGCCCACTAACGGATTTTGTGGAAACTTCGCCACGAAACATTTTGCCAATGCCTTGTAAATTATATGCAAGCGAATTGTAGGCTTGTTCTGTGCCTTTGAGTGTTGATTCACCAATGCCAAAATATTGTGTTTTGTAGCTGAGGTTGATTTTTGGGTTAAAACCTAATTTACTTTCTGCTGAAATTTCTGCGATAAGGGTTACATTTTTTTCATTTCTCAATACTTCAATATTTACTTTTTTACCTGCATTTTTTTTAAGAGATGCTTGTAATTGGTGGAAATACGTAATATTATCGTCATTTATTTTTACAAAAATATCACCTTTTTGCAAACCTGCTTTACTTGCTGGCGAATTTGGAGCAATTTCACCTACTATGAAAGGCAATTGAGGTTCTATAAATTGGTTTGTAGCAAGTTTTTCTACAAGATTATTCGGAAGGTCAATTTCTAAAGATTTGCCTTCACGCTCTACCGTATAATAACTATTTGTGCCAAGTAATACGCTTGGGCTAAGTACATCTTCAAATTTAGTAAAAGATTTACCATTTACTTTTATGATTTTGTCACCTGTTTTCAAGCCAATTTCTTGGGCGTATTCATGTGCGACGATGCCATTTTTAATTTCAGAAACGGGCAAAAAACTCTCTCCTGTAAAATAAACTAAACCAATAAACATCATTATCCCTGTAATCACATTAACAATAATACCACCAAGCATCACAATAAGACGTTGCCAAGCTGGTTTTGAACGAAATTCATAAGGCTGTGGTGGTTGATTCATGGTTTCGGTATCCATTGATTCGTCAATCATACCAGATATTTTCACGAAACCACCCAACGGAATCGCCCCAATAGCGTATTCTGTTTCGCCAATTTTTCTACTAAAAATTTTTGGAAAAAAACCAATAGAATACACCTCCACACGCATACCAAAGAGTTTTGCAGTAAGCAAATGCCCCATTTCATGCAAGCCAACCATTATAGACAAACCCAATACAAGTTGACCAATCATTACCAATACACTCATTATACAAGATTAAGATTATGAATTATAAATTATGGATTATATGCCCCAACCCCAAAGGAGCAATTAAATTATTTTTTATAAATTCTTTAGAAAAATATAATTTTTATTTGGAATTTACGCCCTTTTGGGATTGGGCTTTTTTATTTATAAAAAAAACAACCACAGACAAAACTACATACAAAGCAATTATAGGCAAAAGTGCCAAATATTGAAATGTAAACACAAAAATAACAGAAATTAACAAAAATATATACCTTACTAAGTTATCTTTTAACACAAAGGTTTTGAATTTGAGTGCAAATAACGGTAATTCTGCTATCATTAATACACACAACACACATATTACACCAAAAAAAATAAAAGAATTTAGCAAAGAGGGATATATTTTTACGTATTCCACAAAACCCACAACCGCCAATGCAGAGGCAGGTGTAGGCAACCCTATGAAACTATCTGTTTGTCGTATATCAATATTAAATTTTGCCAAACGTAATGCAGAAAAAACAGCGTAAAGCAAGATAAAATATGATAAAATTGTATTTTTTTCAGGAAAAACCGAATATAATATTACCGCAGGCAATACACCAAACGTAACCAAATCTGCCAAAGAATCAAGTTGTTTGCCAAATTCAGAATATGCTTTGAGCAACCTTGCTACCAACCCATCACAAAAATCAAACAACATACCAACCAATATCGCCCAAACAGCCCATTGTAACCGCCCTTCTAATACTTGGATAATGCCAAAAATACCACAAAAAATATTGGCAGAGGTAAGAATATTTGGTAGGTAGAATTTCATTGTTTGGTAAATAATTTATCCCCTAACCCCAAAAAGGGAATAAATTAAAATATAAAAAAACTTTTTTTTATTAGAAATTTGTAATAAAATTCCCCTTTGGGCTGGGGCTTTTACGCATTAATCCATGCTTCAATTTCCTCTTTTGTAGGAAGTTTGAGGGCATCAAGTTTGAGTTTTTTTCGCATACCAGCAATATCTGTAAAAAGTTTATTAGGATTTACTTTTTTGAGTTCTGCAATGGTATTGATATTTAGTTTTTGGATAAGTGGAATCAAATCCGCTCTTACGCCAATCGCCAAATAATCTTCTTCTTTTGCAACTTCAACAATTTTCTCTGGACGCATTTGTGGGAAAAACAATACATCTTGGATAGAATGTTGATTGGTGAAAAGCATTGCAATCCTATCCATACCAAAACCAATGCCCGCAGTAGGAGGCATACCATACTCCAATGCCCTAAGAAAATCCTGGTCAATAAACATAGCTTCGTCATCACCTTTTGCTTGGAGTTTCATTTGCTCCTCAAACCTTTCTCTTTGGTCAATAGGGTCATTAAGCTCTGAATATGCATTACAAATTTCTTTACCATTTACAATTAATTCAAATCTTTCGGTAAGACCTTCTTTTGAGCGGTGTTTTTTGGTAAGAGGCGACATTTCCACAGGATAATCTGTGATAAAAGTAGGTTGGATAAGGTGATGTTCGCACATTTCGCCAAATATCTCGTCTATCAATTTGCCTTTTCCTGCGTGTGGAGGCACATCTATTTTTAAATTTTTGCAAACCGCTCTAAGTTCTTCTTCATTTTTTTTGCTAATATCCACGCCTGCATATTTTTCAATAGCTTCGTACATGGTAAGACGTTGAAAAGGTGCTTTGAATGAAATAATTTCTTTGCCTACTTGCACATCAGTCGTACCATGTAAATCTAAGGCAATTTTTTGCAAAAGATTTTCAGTAAATTCCGCCATCCAAACATAATCTTTGTATGCCACATACAACTCCAATACTGTAAATTCAGGGTTGTGTGTTCTGTCCATGCCTTCATTTCTAAAATCCTTTGCAAACTCATAAACACCCTCAAAACCACCTACAATAAGCCTTTTAAGGTACAATTCGTTGGCAACACGCATATAAAGCGGTATGTCCAAAGCGTTGTGATGTGTGATAAATGGACGCGCAGTAGCACCGCCAGGAATTGCCTGCAAAATAGGCGTTTCCACCTCCAAATACCCAAAATCATTGAGATAATTGCGTACAGTTTGGTAGATTTTAGTGCGTTTTAGGAATACATTTTTTACATCAGGATTTACCACCAAATCTACATATCTTCTGCGATATTTCATTTCTGGGTCGGTAACTTCGTCATACACATTGCCTTCTGCGTCAGTTTTTACGACAGGAAGAGCTTTGAGTGATTTGGAGAGCAATGTAAGTTCAGTTACATGGATACTTGTTTCGCCTACTTGTGTATTAAAAACATAGCCTTTTACGCCTACAAAATCACCAATATCCAATAATTTTTTAAAAAAAGTATTGTAATAAGTTTTATCTTCATTTGGGCAAAGGTCATCACGTTTTACATATAATTGAATACGCCCTGTACTGTCCTCCAATTCTACAAAAGACGCACTGCCTTGTATGCGAAACGTCATCAAACGCCCAGCAATACTGACGATTTGTGGGTTTTCAGGGTTGTAGGTTTCAGGTTCAAAATCCTTCTTTATGTCCTTAGCGTAAGCATTTACAGGGTACAAAGGGGCGGGATAAGGGTCAATGCCTAATTGTCGGATTTGTGCGAGTTTTTCTCTACGCAAAATTTCCTGTTCGTTCAGATGCACTTGCATAAGTAAAAATAAGGAAGTACGCCAAAAAATCCCTTAAAAGGCGTGTGTTTTTTGTAAATTTTTAATGTGAATTTATCAAAATTTGAATTTGTGTTTTTGGAATTTTTAAAAGAAATGCAAATATAAGAGATTTTGTTTAATTTTTTTTGGAAAAAACACCAAAAATGGCACAAATCAAAAATATTGTACATTAAAAAAGGCTAAAATATGTTCAAAACCTAAAAATTCGCACAATTACCACAATATCCAATATGATACAAAACAATGCAACCCACAGAAAATAATTATATTTATTGTCCAAATCTTGCAAACTTTCACGTGCCACAATGCTCCCTTTCACATTTTGAATGGCTTTGAGCAACAAAGGAAAATCATTTTTTAGGTTACTTACTTCAAAAAAATCGCCTTCTGTCAAATACGCAATTTTTTCCAAAAAAATAGGGTTCATTTTGCTTATAGCAAAACCACCTTGTGGTGTATATTTATAGGTGCTGTCTGTAAGTTGTACCCTTGCACCTGCTACGCTACCTATACCCACCGAAAATGTAAGAATATTATTTTTTTGCCAATTTTTTTCCCAATCGTTTGACATTTGTGCAAAACTTTCGCCATCACTGAGTAATATCAACACTTTTGTATTGGTATTTTGGGTTTGGTCTTGGAGTTGATTATTGGCTTGTGTGTTAAATTTAATGCGTTTGCTTGCTTGTGTAACACTTTCAAAAATATCAGTTGTGGTATTTGGTTGTGTTTTGAGGGTTTGCGTAAAAAGTTCAATCGCAGATTTGTCAAAAGTAAGCGGGCAAGGCACTTTTACATTGTCCGAAAATGTAAGCAACGCAATTCTATCGTTTTGTAATGTAGGCAAAAGGCTTTTGATGATATATTTGGCTTTTTCTAAGCGTGAAGGCAATACATCTTTTACTTCCATAGACGCAGATATATCCACCAAAAAATACACATCTTTGCTCAATATTTGGATATTTTTTTTCCCAACTCCAAAAGAAGGTCCCAATAAAGCAACCACCAAACACAAAAACGTAAGAATACGCAAAGGTACTTTTAAGAAAATAAAATTTCCACTTTGTTTGATTTGAAAAGATATAAATTTGGTACGCAATACATAACCAAACATACTTATTAAAAATAAGAATATCCAAACCCACATGAGGCTATTCCATGTGTAATACCATTGAAAGTTCATGAGGTAAATTTATTAAATTAAAATATTTTTGAGTAAAAATTAAATTTTTAACGAAAATAAATTTTTAGATTGTATCCGTTTTTTTTGCAAATTTAGGTTTTTTATGAAAAAAATAAACAAAAATGCAGGTAACTATCAATAATTAAAAAAAAATCATATTTTTGCAAAATATATTTACAAAACAACTGTATAAAAAAAATGAAATTATATCTATGAAATATCTTATTGTGGGATTGGGCAATATTGGAGCAGAATATGAACTCACAAGACACAATATTGGTTTTTTGGTCTTAGACCAACTGGCAGACAAAATGGGTGTAACGTTTCAAACTGCCAAATTGGGCGATATTTGTGAGTTTAAACACAAAGGAAAAACTTTTCACCTCGTAAAGCCAAATACATATATGAACCTTAGCGGAAAAACAGTTAATTATTATTTGCAACATTTGGATATCCCAAAAGAAAATATGCTTGTAGTGGTTGATGACATCGCTCTTGATTTTGGGGTGTTGCGTTTTAGACAAAAAGGCTCTGCTGGCGGACACAATGGACTTAAACATATAGAACAAATACTTGGTACGCAAGAATATGCACGCCTAAGATTTGGTGTTGGGTCTGATTTTCCAAAAGGCAAACAAGCAGATTATGTCCTGAGTAATTTCCCAAAAGAAGATTTAGATGTAATTGATAAACCTATTACAGAAGCAATAGATGCCATATTTAATTTTGTTTTATTGCCCCCTAACCCTCAAAGGGGGAATATTACTATCTAAATTTAGTTTTTTTAATGATTAGTTTTTAACAATTTAAGACTGTTTGCTCCCCTTTGGGACTGGGGACGTTTTTTATTCAATGACCGAAAACCACACAGTTATCCGCAAACATTTGCGGACTATTATTATATCTGATATTCATTTGGGTACAGCAGGTGCGAAAGTACGTGAAGTGGTGCATTTTTTATTGCAACACACTTGCGACACGCTTATACTCAATGGTGATGTGATTGATGCGTGGGAATTGAAAAAATATGGCAAATGGAAAGTAAAACACACAAGATTTTTTAAAGCAATGCTCAAAATGATGGAGGAAGATGACACCAAAGTTATTTATTTGCATGGCAATCATGACGATTTTATTGATACATTTATTCCTTTGCAAATTGGTAATTTATCGCTTCAAATGGATTATACGCTATATTCTGCCAACGGAAAGCAATATTATGTAGTACATGGTGATATTTTTGACAATATTACTACACATTATAGGTGGCTCGCACAAGCAGGTTCATTGGCGTATACTTTTTCGTTGTGGCTCAACAAAGGGTTTGATTATTTGACTGGAATTTTTGGTGTAAAGCCTTTTTCGTTTTCAAAATATTTGAAAGGAAAAGTAAAATCTGTGTTTTCACCAAAAAAATCGTATGAAAGCAAACTGATAAATCTTGCCAAAGAGAAAAATTGTGATGGCATTATTTGCGGACATACACACAAACCTGCTTTTAGAGATTTGGGAGGGATTTTTTATATGAATTCTGGTGATTGGGTGGAATCAATGACTGCACTCACCGAAGATTTTGATGGAAATTGGGAACTTGTGCATTACCAAGAACATTTTGGAAAAGCACCACAAATTCATGACGAACTAAAACAAGAGGAGGAAGATATGGACAAAATAGATACTTTTTCGTTTATGAAAAAACTTGGGTTTTCTTGAAAATTTTATGCTGATAGTTCTAATAACCTATTTTTTCAGTCTTTTGATATAAAAATTAATTGTTTTCAAGGGATTCAACCAAAAGTTTTTTAAAATAAAAATAATAGATTTTGCATATTTTTTTTGTATGCGTGCTTGATAAGATTGCTCAAAATTGTATTGTAATTGGATTTTTTGGATATTTTTTTTGTAAAAAATAGCATCAATTTTTCCTTTTTCAAAAAAATAAGTTAAAATACAATATTTCGTTTCATACATTTTTTGCGTAGCCAAATTACCTGCAATATCGGTTTGGCTGATGGATTTGTCATGCACACGATACAAATAAAGCGTCTCATCTATACAAAAAATATCATAATGGCAACCAACCCTAAAATAAAATTCGGTATCAGTGGAGGCTTGCGTTTTTTCGGTCAATAAAAAACGATATTTTCCTATTTTTTCAAAAACTTCTTTGCGAATTAACGACAGTCCTTGCCTCAAAATGCTATGTGCAAGCATCTTGTCCTCGCCACTTTTTACCAATTCAACCGTATTAAACGCTTTATTTTGGGCAAATTCAGGTAAAATAATTTCAGAATTTGGAATTTTCTGGTTGTCTTGGTCAATATTTACAAATTTGGTAAATATGAGTGCTACATTTGAATTTTGTTGCATGATGTTATACGATTTTTCCAAAAAAGTATTTTCCCAAATATCATCAGCGTCAAGTTTGACAAAAAATTCATGTTTACATAAATCAATACCTTTATTCCAATTTTGCATCATGCCCAAATTCTTGTCATTTCTCAAAATGGTAAATCTTGTATCTTTTTGGGCAAATATTTTTGCAACTTCAAAACTATCATCAGTTGAGCAATCATCAAGCACAAGCACTTCCCAATCTTGAAAAGTTTGGTCTAAAATGCTTTGTAGGGTTTGGGTAATAAATGCTGAGGCATTGTAAAGCGGAACGAAAATAGAAATCATACACAAAATTAAAGATTTTTTTTAGAAAAATTTAATTCTTCTAACATTTATACGAAATGTATTTTTTGTCATTTCGCAGAAATTTGGCAGAACAAAATCATAGTTTATGAATACAATATTTTATTTTTTCATATTTTTGCAAAAAAGGTTTTTACGTCAAGTGTTTAACTAAGATTGAAAACAGCAATATCCTTTGGAATATTTCTACGGAATGACAAAAAAATTTCTAATTCTTAATTCCTAATTCTCATGCTTTATCCCATGATAGAAGACTACAAAGATAGTTTTCGCAACCCTGATAGTTATTTTGATGCACTCAAACCGCTTTTTACGGTGCCTGCTCCTTGGGATAGTAGCCAACCTCATTTTACAACTGGCGGGTTTGCGGTGGTGTTCAAACTCAAAGACGCACAAGGGAAATCATGGGCGTTCAAATGCTTTACGCAAGACGTAGATGACCGCAAAGAACGCTTACAAGCCATTGCTACGCATTTGCAAACCTTGAAAAGCCCTTATTTTTTGGATTTCAAATACATGGAAAAAGAACTATGGGTATGTAGCAAAAGTGCAGGCGACAAAGAATATCCTGTCGTGGTAATGCAATGGATTGAAGGAAAAACCTTAGGAAAATACATAAAAGAGATTTGCGAACAAAACGACCAAGAAAAACTATACGACCTCTTGCAAAACTGCGTAAAAATGTTTGCCTATCTGCTGGATAGTGGCATGGCACATGGCGACCTCAAACACGACAATATCATGGTGAAAACCAACGGAGGTGTGGTATTGATAGATTATGACGGAATGTTTGTAAATACGCTTTGGTACAAAAAAATGGTAGAACTTGGCTCACCCTCTTATCAGCACCCAAACCGCCAAAACAATGGTTTTAATGCACAATTAGACCATTTCTCAATACTCATAATCCTCACGAGCCTATACACCCTCTACCTCAAACCCTCCCTAAAAACAAACAACGATAAGAGCGACAACCTCCTATTTCAACAAAGCGACTTCCTCAACCCCGCCCAAAGCCCCAACTTCCAAGCCCTCGCCTCCCTCCAAAATCCTTTGCTTGATGCCCTCACTACCGAAATAAAAAAGGTATTGACGCAACCACTTTTTTTTCATATACCTAAGTTGAGGGATTTTTTGGGAGAAGCGGAAAAATTAGAAAAACCTAATCCAATAAATATGGTATGGTGGGAGAAACCAGGTAATCAACTACAATTTGCATTTTATGCGCATGTTCGTTTGTGGAAAGAAAAAAGGATTTTGGTAACTAATGAGTTTAGAGAGGAAAAGGAAAAGGAAATAAATTATAATTGGAATATTTTTGAGATTTATGAAAAATACTTTGAGGAAGAACTAAAAAATATCCCCATCAACGCAAATATTGAATATATTTTAGCTTATTTGACAGAAATTTCTGTATTGGATTTGCGATATTGTAAAATCACAGATATATCTCCTTTACAGCATTTGACGAATTTAACTACTTTAAATTTATGGAATAATCAAATCACAGATATTTCTGCTTTAAAGAATTTGACACAATTAACTGAATTGTATTTAAATGGTAATGAAATCACAGATATTTCTGCTTTAAAGGATTTGACACAATTAACTAATTTGAATTTATGGGGTAATCAAATCACAGATATATCCCCTTTACAGCATTTGACGAATTTAAAGGTTTTAGAACAAACTTGGAATCAAATCACAGATATATCCCCTTTACAGCATTTGACGCAATTAACTTCTTTGCGTTTGAATGATAATAAAATCACAGATATTTCTGCTTTAAAAAATTTGACACAATTAACTGATTTATATTTGGGTAATAATCAAATCACAGATATTTCTGATTTAAAGGATTCGACACAATTAACTAATTTGGGTTTGTCATATAATCAAATCACAGATATTTCTGCTTTAAAGAATTTGACACAATTAACTACTTTGCGTTTGGGTAGTAATCAAATCACAGATATTTCTGCTTTAAAGGCTTTGACAAAATTAACTGAATTGGATTTGAGGAGTAATGGAATCACAGATATTTCTGCTTTAAAGGCTTTGACAAAATTAACTGATTTGTATTTACGAAATAATCAAATCACAGATATTTCTGCTTTAAAGGCTTTGACACAATTAACTTATTTGAATTTATGGGGTAATCAAATCACAGATATACCTAATTTACAACATTTGAAAAATTTAACTTTTTTGAGTTTACATCGTAATCCAATCACAGATATATCCCCTTTACAGCATTTGAAAAATTTAACAGAGTTGCATTTATCAGAAAATAAAATCACAGACATATCTCCCTTACAACATTTGACGAATTTAACTACTTTATATTTATGGAATAATCAAATCACAGATATATCCCCTTTACAGCATTTGACAAATTTAACTACGTTGGATTTACGGGGGAATCAAATTCCAAAAGAACTACGAGATATGCTAAAAAAAGCCTTGCCAAAGTGCCATATTTATTTTTAAAAATGTTATTGTTTTTTTGATGTGAAAATAACAATACTAAAAAAATATTATTTTTATATTAAATTTTTAACATTTATTTGTTTTTTAAATATATTTTAGTTATCTTTGCATTACAATTAAAAATAAGATGGTATAAAAACAAATCTAATTCCTGCCATCTTATTAAACTATTAAGTGGAATTAGAGAAAATTATATATATAATATGGAAATAAAACAATATTGGGAAGATACCCCACACGTATTGGATTGTTTAGAGTATTTATTAAATCTACCTAAATATCCACAAGGTTTTTCTCTGGAAAAACGGGTAGAAATTTTAAAAGAAAAAATAAGTAAAACTACTAAATTATGTTATGACAAAGAAACAAAGGATATTCAATATCTTGGAATTTTTACTGAATTAACTTCATTAGAAATTAAAAATTATAAGTACCTTAGAGACCTCAGATGGATAGAGAAGAATACAAAGTTAGAAAAATTAATTTTATCAGATAATAATATTAGAGATATTTCTCCTTTAAAACTTTTATTAAATTTAACTCATTTAGATTTAGAGAATAATTCGATTACACATATATCTGATTTAGAGTGTTTAACTAATTTAACATATTTGAACATAAAAAAAATTATATTCACCCTCTTGATATAGAGAAATTGAAAAAAGCATTACCAAATTGTAAAATAGAACATGATGATTATGAATCTCTTGTTGAGGTTTTATACTATACTCCCTACGCATATAAAATTTACTAATCTTTCTTTAGTCATAACTTTATAAAAAAAATTATAACAAAATAATATTTTACAAAGAACAGTAACAAAAAAAGCACCTTAGCAATAAGGTGCTTTTTTGTTGTATGCGTTTTTCAGCTTTTTCTTGTGGAAATTATTTTTTGTTTTTGTGCTGACATTTTTCTAAACACTAACAACAGAGGAAAATAATTTTTAAAATTTTATTTTTCGTTTTTTATTTCAGCAAGCAATAAATCTGCTTTTTGCATGAGTTCCTTTGCTTTTATTTCTGCGTTTTTCTTTAAAGTTTCTTGTTCAATTTGAGAAATTTTTTTAAATTCTTTTTCAAAATTGTGCCAATAAAACAATCTTTCTGCATGTTCAGTAATAAAAGAGGCATTTTGTAGTGTTTCGTCTATATCTATAATATTCATAGTAGTAAATTTTATTATTGGTTTCGTTGTTCAATTTCTTTAATTTCTTGTATAATTTACCATAATTTCTCCAGCATTTCATCTATAATTGTATTATCTGCTTGCAACCGTGTGAGTTCATCAATCATATTTTCATGCAATTTCCGAATATTATAAAGTGCATCTAATTGTTTTTTTTCTTTTTCAGTCATTTGAGATATTTTTAAGGTTAATGCTTATCTTACAAAGTTCTTTATTTTTGTTTAAAATTGCAAAAAAAATATTTTTTCTACTCCCCTCTGGTCATAACTTTGTAAAAAAAAGTTATAACAAAATAATATTTTACAAAGAACAGTAACAAAAAAAGCATCTTAGCAATAAGGTGCTTTTTTTGTTATATAAGTTTTTTAGATTTTTCTTGTGGAAATTATTTTTTGTTTTTGTGCAAGCATTTTCTAAGCACCAACAAGGGACAAAAAGGAAATTTTAAAAACTTCACTTTTAAACCTTTTGAACCTTTTAAAGCATTTAAATCTTAATTTTAAAAAAATGGCATAAATTATGTTTTTTTGATGTCTAACCAATTAAAAAAAATCTAAAAACATGAAAAAAACGCCCAACTTTTATTTGCTTTCTATCATTTTGCTTGCTTATTTGTGCTTGCCAAACCATATTTTTGCCCAAAAAGACACGACTGCAAATGTTGCTACACGCATAGCAAACAGTTTGAAAGTAGGATTTTTGCTTCAAACACAAGCTACTTATATACAAGACCGCCCACAAGTCAAAAATCCTGATGAAAACCCAGATTGGGGAACGCAACTCCAACTTTGGCGTGCCAATATCCTGCTTACAGGCAAGGTAAATGACAAAACAGGTTTTTTTGTGCAAACTACCGTTTTAAACCCTATCGGAAATGTAGGGGGGACGCAAAAAAACACACAGCTCCCAAATTTTATTTTGCTTGATGCACAAATTGAGCATGAAATTAGCGAAAACGCTATTTTGTATGGCGGTATGCAACTCGTCAATATCAACCGACAAGGTTTGCAAGCACCTGGTACATTATTGGGTTTAGATTTTGGTTGGTATCAATACCCACATTTATTTGCAAGTGGTGGCGGAAATGCAACTGTAAGTGCCTTGCAAAATAATTTTGGACGCGATATTGGGGTAAATTTTAGGGGATATTTGCTTGATGAAAAACTTGAAGTACGTGCAGGCGTGTTTAGAGGTGGTGCTATCAATGGATCAAGAAGTAATTTGAGGGGTGCTTTGCGTTTGAATTATAATATTTTTGAAGAAGAAAAATCACATTATTACACAGGGCAATCTATGGGCGAGAAAAAAACGCTCGCAATTGGTGCTGGAATTGATGTGCAAGATGATTACATGAATATTGCTGGTGATGTGTTTTTGGATTTGCCTCTTGGACTAAATGACAATGCCCTCACTTGGAGTACAAGCGTGATGCAAATGACAGGCGGAAATAGCATTAAACCAAATTTTAATAGCTTTTCAAGTTTAATTCCTAATCAAACAATTTATTTTTCAGAAATTGGCTTTTTGTTCAAAGAATTAAATTTACAACCTTATATCAAATATGAAGGGGTGCAATATAACGCAACTGATACACAATTTCAGGTATCAGCAGACCGCCAAAACTTATCTACATTGGGCGTATTAGCCCCAAACCATACAAAAGATAATTTTAATACCATAATGAATGCTTCACGTTGGGGTGTTGGTGTCAATTATTATTTTGAAGGCTATAACCACAATTTGAAACTTCAATATGAAAATGTATCTTATGGACAACGCAATGTGTCAGCATATACTACGCAACAAGGTGGCGAGATAAAATTGCAATGGACGTACTTTATGTTTTAAAATAATATTTTAAAATGGGTCTTTTAAACTAAGGAATCGCAACTAATTAGCTCAAAGGGGAACAAATGCAAATATTTTTTGTATTTGTCCCTTTTTTAGTGATTTGGGACTATGCTTATATTAACTTTTCTTTAAGTTTTCGCTATTTTATCGTTTAAAAAAATAATAAATCTTAACTTTGCCTAAATAATCAAAATATGATTTTTTCAAAAACTTAAAAAATAACGACTGAAAAACCATTTCCTGAAAAATCTAATTACTTTTATGGATATTAAAAAAAAATACAAAGTTTTGGTGGTAGATGATGAGCCTGATATTGTAGAACTTCTGCAATACAATTTGGAAAAATCAAATTATGAGGTTGAAGTTGCTTACAATGGTTTGCAAGCGGTAGAAATCGCCAATACATTTGCCCCTGATTTGATACTTATGGACGTGATGATGCCCAAACTTGATGGGGTGGAAGCAAGCAGAAAAATAAGGGAATTGCCTCAAACACAGGATTCTTATATTATTTTTTTGACTGCAAGAGTGGAAGAATATTCCGAAGTTGCAGCGTTTGAGGTTGGGGCTGATGATTATATTGTAAAACCTATTAGACCAAGAGCTTTATTGAGCAGGATTGATGCACTTTTTCGCAGAGAACGCAAAAAACAAAATCCTATTTCCATAGGGGATGAACGTATCACAGTAGGAAATCTTACGATTGACAAAACAAGTTATTTGGTGCTAATTGGTGATAAACAAATTACGCTCCCTAAGAAAGAATTTGAATTATTGTATTTTTTAGCCCAAAACCCAAATAGGGTTTTTTCAAGGGAAGAACTTTTGGAAAATGTGTGGGGTTTTGATGTGTATGTGCTTGCGCGTACCGTAGATGTGCATATTCGTAAGGTTAGAGAAAAAATTGGTGAGGATTATATTCGTACTATCAAAGGCGTAGGTTATAAATTGTACCCTACAAATAATGAGTAAAATGTAAGTTATTTAGCCCCCCTAACCCAAAGGGGAGCAAGTCCAAAGTGGGAATTAAAAGACACTTTTGATTGAATATTAAGACTATATTTCTGTATTTGTTCCCCTTTGGGTTAGGGCTTTTCTTTAATTATTATGCGTTGGGCACTTTTGATTTTTATTGGTTTGTGTATTTTTGTGGTAGTATATTTTTTGAATACAGGTTTGGGTAAATGCTATACGATAGGGTATAGTAATTTTATAAAAAAACCAAATAACGTATTCATTAGCCCAAAAATGCCAAAATCATTACACCATATTTTGGAATATATGGTTGTGCAAGCCCGCAAACGCAATGCAGATTTTTGGGGTGAAGTTACAGATACGCCAACAATTATTTTTTGTGCAAATATTGAAGAATATAACCATTATGGCATCATGCCACAAGCACTTGCTATGGTGTATATGAGTCCTTTTGGGGCTTTTATTGTGGTAAAACCAGATGGGGCAAATCTTGATGTGATAGCACATGAATATTGCCATGCAGAATTGCAAAAACGTATTGGTTGGTGGAAAAAACAACGCCAAATACCTGCTTGGTTTGATGAAGGGCTTGCTTTGCAGTTGGATTATCGTTATCCAAATAATGAACAAGATGTAAGCTATCAAGCGTATAAAAAGAAATGGGACACTGTTACAGAAAACGGAAAATTTGCACCCAAAATTTCGGAATTAACCGAAGTTTCTAATTTTTTTAGTGGAAAATACCTCGTAACTACTGCTTATCTTACATCAGGACTTTATGTAGCCAAATGGCTGGAAAAAGAAGGCAAAGAAGGACTAAAAAAATTTATACAAGAAATTAAAGCAGGTAAAGATTTTAGTGAATTGGGCATCATGGATAAGGAATTAAAATAGTTTGGAAGTCTCAAAATATATTGCTTTTTAAAGTTCTAATATATTTTTAGTCATTGATGAAAATATTTAGAAAAATAGTTATTTAATCAATTAAAAATATCATATTTTTACGAGAATTTACATAATTTCCAAGAAAAACTTTTCAACATAAAATTTCAAAAAAAATGGATTATACCCAAATAACAACCAAAATAACAGACTTTATTCTCTTAAAAACTCAAGCAGAAGAACTACGCCAAAAACTATATGAAATGGAAAATAACCCACCAAAAATGCCTGAAAAGGAGATTTTTACGTGGCAAGAAGCCATAGATTATGCAGAAACCGAGAAAAAATATAAACAAGACCTCGAAATGGCACGCTTGGGCATTGGTACACGTATGCAAATGACGCTTGACAAAGAAAAAGAAATCGGAAACTTGTTGCCTATCCAAAATCATTATATCGCTTTTCCTGTGATGGTAAATGGCAAGGAAGAAAACTACAAAATTGGGTATTTTCCTGAGTCTTATGGGTTTAGTGTGGAGAAAATAACAAACTAAAAAAACTATATACATGCTTTCCAACTACAACATCATCAAAATATTGGGGCAAGGAGGCATGGGCAAAGTCTATCTCGCTACACACAAAACCATTCATAGAAAAGTAGCCATCAAAGAATTGTTGGCAGAACACGCCCAAAATGAACACCTCAGACAGCGATTCCGACAAGAAGCTACATTATTAGGCACGCTTGACCACCCATATATTATTCGGTTGTATGATTTTATAGAAACACCACAAAAACTTTATCTTGTGTTGGAATACACCGAAGGCGTGTCGTTGGAATATTTGAAACAAACAAAAGGTAAATTTTCTGTAAATGAAATAATTGAGTTCTTTCCAAAAATATTACAAGCAATTTCCTACGCACATACACACCACATTATACACCGAGATTTGAAACCTTCTAATATCATGCTGGAAGAAAACACGCACATCAAAATCTTAGATTTTGGTATTGCAAAAGCACTACAAGAAGAAGATAATCATCTCACACGTACAGGAACACGTATTGGGACAATTTATTATATGAGTCCCGAACAAATAAAAGGACAAGAAATCACGCCCAAAAGCGATATATATGCACTTGGCGTAATGCTTTTTGAGTTGCTTATAGGTTACAATCCTTACGAAAATATCAATTCTGAATACGATATTTCTCATAAAATATTACACGAATCACTACCTTTGATTAGAAAAATAAACCCTGAAATTTCAGATATTTTTCAAAAAATGATTTTCAGAGCAACCGCCAAAAACCCAAAACAACGCTACCAAAATGCAGAAGAATGGCTCGCAGAATGGGAGTTTTTGAAAGAAAATAAACAAAACAAAAATACACTTCTTGATGTAATTGGTGATGGAAATACTAATGAAAATATTGATGAAAACGAAATCAATAATTTATTTTATCCCAAAAAAAACGCAAACATAGAACTTGTTATTTATGAAAATGAAGATTTTGAACAAATACAAAAAAATACCCAAAATCAAAATTCTATTATAGAAAATATAAGCCTGCCCGAAAGCATTATTTTAGAAAATACTTTTGGAAAAATTACCAATAAATCCCTAAATTTTTATCAATATAAAGACCTTTTTGAACAAGGCATTTTAACAAAATTAGATTTAATAGATATTCAAAAAATAGATATTCAAACGCACAGAGAAGCAGGTTCAGGTATTTTTTTGCTGTGTGTGAGTATGCCTTTTTTATTATTTTCTGGTTATTTATTTACGATTTTGCTTTTTTTGCTGTTTTTTGGTGTAGGTTTGATGTGTTTTTTAGAATTTCCTTTGATAACTATCCATTTAATTAACCAAAAAAAAATCAAAATGAAAGGTTGGTTTTACGAATATAAAGATGCAAGAATTTTTGTAAAAAAAATGAACGAAATTATCAAAAACTAAGTTTTCCCAGTTGTCAGTTTTTTCAGTTAAAGGCTATTTATCCTCTTTTGGGATTAAATGCTTTTTTTAAATTATTCAAAATAATGTTTGTCCAAAAATTCACATTCAATCCATTTAGAGAAAATACATACATTCTCTACACTTCAAGCAAAGAAGCGGTTATCATTGACGCAGGTTGTCAAACCATCGAAGAACACCAAATAATATATGACTTTGTGGAAGAAAAAGCCTTAAAAATCACGCATTTATTGAATACACATTGTCATCTTGACCATGTTTTAGGAAATTTTTGGTGTAAAAAGAAATATAATGTACCGCTTTTTGCCCACAAAAACGAAGTTCCTGTATTAAATGCTTGCCCAAAAATGTCAGAAATTTATAACTTTCGTCCTTATGACCATTTGGACACGATAGATGTTTTTATAGATGAAACACAAGAAATAAATGTAGGAAATGAAACGCTCAAAACCCTTTTTGTACCTGGACACGCACCTGGACATTTGGCTTTTTGGCACGAAAACGATAATTTTGTGGTAAATGGTGATGTACTTTTTAGGGAAAGTGTGGGCAGAACAGATTTCCCGCTTTGTAGCCATACAGACCTCATGCGCAGCATCAAAAATGTACTTTTTCTGCTGCCAAACGATTGTAAAGTATATAGCGGACATGGTGGCGAAACTACAATTGGACACGAAAAAATACATAATCCGTATTTGCTATAAACTTACAACATACAAATTGGAGTTGATAAAAAAAAGGCTGTTCCCAAAAGAGAACAGCCTTTTTCATCAAAAAACTTGTATAAAAAAACCAAAAATTTAACTTTGAAATTTAATAATACCCAATTTTTTCAACAATATCATAATGGGATATGTAGGGTCAAATTCATACCATTTTGCCCCAAAGTTAAGGTTTTGAGGGAGTTTGTGGTGGTTATTTTGGAATAATTCGCCCATCATTACCACATCAAAAATCAAAGAGTTTCTGGATTTATCGTTATTATCAAAATTTTGATAACCGTATTTGTGTCCGCTCCAATTTACAATCGCACCATGCACAGGTCCCATAAGAAAGGTAATAGGCAAAAAGAAAAAACCCCACCAAGGCATACCACAATACATATAAAACACTACATAAATCAAAGTGTAAACAAATCCCCACGCAAAACGTGAGAGCCATGTTTCGCCCAATCGTTCCAATTTTTCCCAAATAAAAGGCGTATCAAAACGTGGTTCTGGTTTAAATCTATTATGCACTAAGGCAAGATAAATATCTTTAGTTTTCCACATCATTTCAAATACATTATGCGAATAATGTGGTGAATGTGGGTCTTTGTCAGTATCGCTGTATGCGTGGTGCATACGGTGCAATATAGCATAAGCACGTGGGCTTAGGTATGACGAGCCTTGTGTAATGTAGGCAAATAATGAAAAGTATTTTTCCCAAAATTTATTCATGCTAAACATTTTATGTGCAGCGTAGCGGTGCAAAAAAAATGTTTGGGCAAATAATGAAAAATACCAATGTAATACAAAAAATATAAATAATGCTACCATAAAAATTAAAAATTAGGAATTGAGAATGGGAAATTAGGAATGAAGAATTAGAAATTGGTTTCTTGAATCTTTAAACATCAAACCTTAAACTTTGAACTTTAAACATTTTGAGCTTAATTTTGTTTTCCACCTTTATTACTATCAAACAAAGTTTTTCCTTTTTCGTCCCATTCCATGAGTAGTTTTGGTTTGTCGTTGTCGTACCAATGTGTGGGATATTCTGTTTGTTTTTTGCGTTGTTTATTGGGAAAATACTCATTCCAGATGCGGATTTTGTGGTTATTTTCCATAACGCCCTCTTGTGCGATACTACCGTTTTCAAAATATTGGTAATATTTACCTTGTTTTCTGCCATGCACGAGTGGTATTATTTCCTTTATTTTGGTTTGTGCTTCATCATAATAGGTTATTTTGCTTTCTTTTGGAAATCCTTCATGGTATTTGAGGCGTTCTGTGAGTATGCCTTTACCATCATATTCAAACCATTCATCATGTTTGAGACCTTTGTTATAAAAACCTTCTGCACGCAATTCGCCATTTCTTACGAGTTGATAATTACCATGTAAGAGATATATTTTTCTACCTTTTTTGAGTTTTTTGGCAATAGACGCATAATCTTCTGCCCTGATTTTTTGGGTTTCAGGGTCAAAATAGTGTATTTCTTTGAGGTGTGAGGCTTTTGGGAGGTGTTCCATTTGAATAATTCTAAAAAGCTCATATTTTTCTTCGTCTTGTGCAGTTGTAAAAGACGTTTTGAGTCCCAAATATTCACGCCTACGTTTTTTTTCTTTTTTCTTCCTTTTTTTTGGGGTAAGTTCTTGACTTAGTGCGAGGTCTTCGCTTTCCAATTTCTCCGCTATTTTGCCCAATGTATCACTTTCTAAGGTAAGATTTTTTTCTTCTTTTGGGTTGATTTTATTAGGGTTTTGAGCAAAGATATTATTTTGAAAAAAGATATTTATTAACAAAAAACCGAAAAATGATTTGAAAAAAAGGGTATTCATAAATGAGTAAAAATATATTTTCAACTATGGGTTAAATTCTGAATTTTTTTTGCATAAACATCTACCCGAATTAAGCCTTGCAAAAATATCATAAATTATGCCTTCGTTTGATGTTTTGATGATTTCAACAGGAAATCTATACGACAAAAAAGCAGTTTTGGCTTCATCGGGCAAATCATCATAATACATACCTCCATAAATATCATTGTGTATGGTTGAAACTTTGAAGGTATTATCTTGAAATTCTAAGATTGTTCTAATGCGTTGTTGTCCATCAACTACTTCTTTATAGGTGATTTTTTTGTCAATATCAAAATTCTGTTTCAAAAAAACAGGTGGAATAACCAGCCCTCTCAAAATGGTATCAATGAGATACGATTTTGCTTTTTCATTCCATACTGCGTTGCGTTGATAGCTTGGCGATAAATTAAGCTCATTTCTTTGCTCCCATGCGATAAAATCATTTACCGCATAACTTACCACGTCATGCAAATTTTCCATGTTTTTTCCTATATATTTCTATTTTTTGAATATAACTCAAAAATAGATTTTACATTGCACTTTTTAAATTTAGGACTTAATTCAAATGTTTCATTCCTTTGGGGGTTAGGGGGCTTTAACTCACATAAAAAACCAATTCTACCCCTCTCCCTTCATCATAAAAATTAACTTCATCAGCAAGATTTTGCATCAAAAAAATCCCTCTCCCACCTTCTATTGTGATATTTTCAGGGGCGGTAGGGTCTTGCAAATGTTTAAAATCAAAGCCTTTGCCTTCATCTTCTATTTTAAAGCATATTTTATGGTTTTGAAGTTCCATAATAAGGTTTACTTTTTTACCTTTGTCTTGTTGATTGCCATGTGTGATAGCATTATTCACAGATTCAGTTACTGCTATCATGATATTGCCATAAATATCTTCATTGATTTGGTGTCTTTCCTTAGCATTGTCAATAAAACTCTCTACAATATGGATATTCTCCAACAAAGAAGGTATTTGAATTTTGAAAGAAGTAATTGCAGGCGTATCCATATATAGCATCAGTAATTGGTAAATATGACTTTAATAAATGTGATTTTTGTTTGTAGGTTTTAATTTATGATTTTAGCAATAAATACGCCATAAAACGTAAAAATACAAGTCTTTGGAACTTTGGCAAAGTTAAATTTTTTTTTTTGTAAAAAAAATTTTTCTTAAAAACACGTTTATTTTGTTTTTAAAAACCACAAAAAAATGTATTTTCGCATTGAAAAATTTTCATTTATTTTAACTCATAATTTTAATCTAACAGCCAATTAGGATTTTTATTTTTTTAATATGCCCAAAAAAACACTTTCTTTTGAAATCGTATGGAAAAGATTAGACACTACAATAAAAAAAATTATTTATGCCAATTTTGCTTTTTTTGAGCATAGTATTGACATTTTATCATTTTTTGATGTAAGCCAACATCAAAATAAAAATACATTGGAACTATACAAATGGGCTTTTGCCAAAGAATTGGTATTGCCCGAAGACGATAATAGCTGGGCTAATACAGAAAATTTTTCTAAAATCACACACTTTTTTGCCCATTCATCTGAGTTAAAAGACATTAGGGTTTTACAATATTTTACAAATTTAACCCATTTGGATTTATCTTCTAATAAAATTAGCAATATTTCATTTTTGCAAAAAATGCTTTCATTGAAATATTTTAATTTGTCAAATAACAAAATCCGAAAAATTGAAAATGTGTATTTTCCTTCGCTTGAAACGCTTGATATTTCAAAAAACAAGTTGCAAAATGTAGATTTTCTAATAGGAATGCCTGCATTGCATTACTTGAATCTTTCACACAGTCATGAAAATACAATTTTTAACGTCTTACCTTTACAAACACTTACACAACTCAAAGAACTGCACCTTGTAGCCTTACAAACATATCAACTGGAATTGCTTGCTTCTTTGTCTATTTTGGAAATATTAGACATGTCTTATTCGTCTGTTGGAGATATAAGTGTATTGAAAAATATGCCTTTGTTAAAATCTTTTGCGTGTGATTTTGGTCAGATTTTAGATATTTCAACCCTCAAAAACTGCCCAAAACTTACATATTTATCTTTGTCAAATAATTTTATTGAAGACGTTGAGGTGATTTCACATTTGAGTTTATTAACAGAATTGAATCTGAACAATAACCAAATTACAGACATTTCTCCTTTGTCTGTTTTGCGTAATGTAAAAAAACTATATTTATCAAATAATTTTTTTGCAGATGCTTCACCACTCAAACGCCTAAATTCGGTTGAAGTATTAGACTTGTCAAATAATAAAACACTCAAAACATTAAATGGTTTGTGGAATTTGCCCCATGCAGGCGAGATTTTGCTACACAATACAGGCATAAACCTCAAATACAAACGTACCCTAAAAGAACACTATGAAAGTGATGGAGAAAGGGTGATACGTATTACGTAAATAAGGAATTAGGAATTGGAAATTAAGAATTAGGAATTTTTTTATAAAAATACCAATTTTTATCAAAAACCAATCACCTTATCCACTTTCAAAAAATCCTTTACCCTATCGTCATGTGTAGTAATAAGGAGGGTTTTGTTTTCTTGGGCAAATGTATTAAATAAAGACAAAATATTTTTGGCATTTTCATAATCCAAATGTGCGGTTGGCTCATCAGCAAGTATAAAAACTGGCTCATTTACAAGCGACCTTGCAATGGCAACACGTTGTTTTTCACCACCCGAAAGCAAATGTGTAGGGGCGTAAAGTTTGTGCATAATTTGGATTTTTTCAGCGATTTGGTGTACTTTTTTTTTGATTTGGCTTGTAGAAGCAAAAGGCAACAAAGGCAGCGAAATATTGGTAAAAACGTCTAAATTTTCCAATAAATTAAATTGCTGAAATATCAAACCAATATGCGTTCTGCGAAATTCTGCCAAAAAATGTTCTGACCATCTGTCTATTTTTTCACCTTGAAAAAAATACGCACCCGAAGTTGGTTTTGTCAAAGTAGCCAATATCGTCAAAAGTGTAGTTTTGCCTGAGCCACTTGCACCTTGTAGCAGTGTGATGCTATTTTCTGAGATTTCAATGTTGATATTGTCCAATGCAGTAAAAGCATTTGGTTGATTTTCATTAAATTTTTTAGTCAAATTTTCGGTTTTGATAAGCATTTTAGGATTTATTTTTCAAAAAATTGTATTTGTTTGGATTAAATCTAAAATCGTCATTTTAGGCAAACTTCCCAAAAGTTTTAAAAACTTTTGGGAAGTTCAAACATGATTATAATCAAAGATAATAAGAATAAGCTAAACAAATACAAAAATTTAAAAAAACACAACAAAAAAAACAGCAAAACTTTGAGTCTGCTGTTTTTTCATTAAAAAATAAATCAAGAAAAGAATAAAATCAAAAATTACGCTTCTTTTTTTCTTACTTTTTCAAAACCTTCCACGACCATTTTGCCTTTGTAGTATAAGTTACCTTCTACTACATATCCACGATGATATAAGTGGGCAGTTTGTGTGGTTGGGCATATTGCAATGGTTTTACCCACGATGAAATCATGCGCACGACGTGTGTTACGACGTTGTTTCGAGAATTTATGTTTAGGATTTGGCATAGTATTAAGACAAATAAAGGGGTGGTAAATAATACACAAAACAGTTTTTTGTGCTAAAAGCATACGCTAAAAGTACATAAAACATGTTGAATTTTTGTCTGCAAAACTTATTTTTTTGCAAAACGTTTGTTGAATTTTTCCACGCGACCTGCTGTATCCAAGAATACTTTTTTGCCTGTGTAAAAAGGGTGCGAAGTAGCACTAATCTCTACTTTGACGAGGGGATATGTTATACCATCTATATCAATAGTATCGCGTGTTTCAATGGTAGAACGGGTTATAAATTTGATTTCATTTGATAAATCCAAAAATACAACCTCGCGATAGTTTGGGTGAATGCCTTTTTTCATTTTAAAACTAAAAATTTTGTTAGATTTTTAAGGGTGCAAAGTTAAAAATTTATTTTACAAATAAGAAAATTTTTAAGTACTTTTTAGTTATTTTTTTAAAAAAATATTTTATTGTTTGCTAATTTTTGTCAAAAATATGTTTTATTTGGTTATTTGGCTATTTTTTTGAACTTTTTTTAATATCTACAAAAAAAATCTATCTTTGCAGTTGAATTTTTTTCTTTTAGAAAAATATATAAATTTTCTACATTTATTGGTGATTCCTTGTTGATTTCTTGGTAATTTTTTCCGCATTTTTTAATTACAACCTGCATACATGTTACATTTTCTTTTGCATTTTTTTATTTCAAAAATTACTTATATATTTCGTTTTTCGTGCTTGTTTTTGTTTTTTCTTTTATCTCTTGGGTATTCGTTTGCCCAAAACATTACCATCAATGGCGTTGTGCTTGATGAACGCACCAAAGAACCTTTGCCTTTTGTCAATATTGATGTAAATGATGGACAATTAGGCGCTACAACAGATTTGGACGGAAAATTTTTGATAACTGTGGAAAGTAATACGCTCAAAAAAATCGTTTTTGTGTATGTTGGTTATGATAAATTTACCTACAAAGTAAAACAAAGTGACGACCTCAAACCACTCCAAAAACCTTTGCGTATTCTCCTCACTGAAAACCCTGACCAAATGAAAGAAGTTGTGATATTTGCAGGCGAAAATCCTGCCCACAAAATCATCAGACAAGCCATAAAAAATAGAGATAAAAATAACCCAACCAAACTAAAATCGTATCAATATAAAGCATATTACAAGGCACTTTTTACTGCGGAAAGCCCTACAAAAACCATTCAGATAAGCCCAAATGATACTATGAAAGTAGATAGTTCGGATTTGAAAATGGAAGATTATTTAAAAAAACACCACCTTTTTTTGACCGAAAATATCAGCATCAAAAAATACCTCGCTTCTAATAGATACAAAGAAGAAGTAATTGCAAACCGTTTTTCGGGCTTGAAAAAAGCACCTTTCGCATTTGGTTCAACAAACACAGAACCTTTTAGCTTTTATCAAGATTTTGTGGGCATTTTGGGCAAAGATTATCTAAGCCCGCTTGCTATTGGAAGCATTGATAAATATGATTTTTCATTGGAACAAACCCTTTTGCAGAAACCTGATACGATTTTTGTGATTTCTTTTTCCCCCCGAAAAACCAAAAATATACTTGGACTTTCTGGTGTGATGTATGTGCATAGCAAAGGATTTGGTTTGCAAAGCATACGTTTGAGCAGTATTCCAGAAGATGAAAATTTTATTAGTTTTAAGTTACAACAATACGCAGAACTGCAACAAAAAGATGATGTAAAAATATGGTTTCCTGTGCAACTTAACAGCGAATATTTATTTAAAAATTTTAATCTTGTAGAGAAAAAAGTAAATAATAAAATCGTAGAAAAACGCCACAGCATACTCGCAGGAAGAACATATATCAAAGATATCATGCTAAATCCGCCCTTGAATAAACGAGAATTTACAGACGAAATGCAGGTTATTTCGGATTCTGCACACATTGCCAAAGACAGCACTTGGCGAAGTATGCAACTGGAAAAATTAGACAAAAAAGACGAAAATACATACAAATATTTGGATAGTTTGGGCAATAAATACCAAGCAGATAAATGGCTTAATGTTGCAGAAAAATTTGTACTCAATCGCATTGGACTTAATTCCTATTTGGATTTGAACATTAAACAGATGCTTAGGTTTAATCGTTATGAAGGGTTGAGGATTGGTTTTGCTATTCAAAGTAGTGATAAACTAATGCAAAAATGGGCAATTTTTGGCAAACCATTTTTTTGGAGTACATATATAGGTTATGGTACAAAAGATGGCAATTTTAAATATGGTATTTCTACACAATTAGACCTCAAACACCGCTTAGGTTGGCAAATAGGATTTGATGCGGTCAAAGATATTGAAGAACCTGCACAAGCACATTATTTCGCCCCTGATGCGTTGTTTTCTTCGGGAACTGCACGTTTATTGTTGGCAGAACGCATGGATAAAATGCACAAATTGGAGGTTTTTACAAAAGTACGTCCAATTCGCAATCATCAATTATATTTATTTGCTTCCAGGATTCAATATCAACCTGCTTACGATTATACTTTTGTACGCAATTTGGAGGATTTGCAAAATATTGAAAACCAACATTTTTATCAATTTTTTGAAATTGGTGCAAAATGGCACTATGCCAGAGGGCAAAATTACACACGCAGATTAGGGCAAAGAATTTTGCTCACGTATGATGTGCCTGTATTCAATGTGAATGTTACACAAGGCTTGTCTGCATTTGGAGGCGATTACAGTTACACACGCATAGAGGGACAAGCAGAATATAAATATAAATTCCGCTATGCTGGCACTACGCAAGCCATTATAAAAACAGGTGTGTTGTTTGGTGATGTGCCTTATATGCGTCAGATGCACGCACCTTCTACTACCTCGCGTTTTCCTGCGTGGGTAAAAGGGTATTTGCAAACTGCGGATTTGTATCAATTTCTGACAGATAGATATGTAGGCGTATTTCTAAGCCATTATTTTGGACATTTGTTGTATAAATCCAAAAGCAAAACTTTTCAACCTGAGCTTTCTTTTCACCACAATATGTTTTGGGGTGATATGTCTTCGCCTACGTTTCAGTTGGGTTTTGATTTCCAAGTGCCAAAAGATATTTTTTGGGAAAGCGGTATTTTAGTAGATAAATTGTATAGAATAGAAATGGCAAATATTGGATATTTTAATTATGGCATTGGTATTTTTGCTAAATATGGACACTACGCAGAACAAGATTGGCGTAGTAATTTTGCATATAAGATGAGTTTTGGGTTTGAGTTTTAAGAATATTATTAAATTTATTTGGATTTGAGTTTTTGTTACCAACAAGTCAGCGAAAACTTGCGTGTAGTTATTGAGGGCGAAAAATATATTTTGCTTTTGGAAGTTATTTTTTACTTTTGTGCGTACATTTTCTAAATACCAACAACAGAGAAAAAAACCGAAAACAAAATAATTTAATATTTTTGATTTGAAAAAAACATGTAAAATCGTAAGAATTTACATGTTTTTTTTGTTAAAAATTTAAAAATAATTCCGCTTTTAGCTTATATCAAATGTTTCAAAACCTACTTGATATATAAATTTCCTGATAGTGGGAATATTGAGTTAAAAATATAATTTTTACAAGAAAAGTGCTTATAAAATTGTACTATTTTAATATTTAAGTTTAATTTTTACATCTAAAATTATCAAAATTTATTTCCAAAAATAAAATGCGTATTTTATTACTATTTTTAATGCTTTTAAATATTGGCTTATTTTAGTTTTGTTATATCTTTAAAATGGATTTATTAGAA
>JANPJR010000173.1:0-54779 GCA_031425615.1 Cytophagales bacterium | reverse complement strand
CAGACCTTTTTCCGAGAATAATTGAATTGCGACACAGTAAGGGCAATTTATTTTTTTTGATTTACTGAATCAAACAGACCTTTTTCCGAGAATAATTGAATTGCGACGAGTTAAAACTTCCGCCTATTGCTTTTAATTCATCTTTTACAAACAGACCTTTTTCCGAGAATAATTGAATTGCGACTTTTATTGTTTTCTTTTTCTTTTGTTTTGAAGTCATCAAACAGACCTTTTTCCGAGAATAATTGAATTGCGACATTGAGTAGGAGATGTATAATCTTTACCACTTTTAAGCAAACAGACCTTTTTCCGAGAATAATTGAATTGCGACTCAATGCAAATTCCTTTGTTAAGTATGCCATTTTGATACAAACAGACCTTTTTCCGAGAATAATTGAATTGCGACAACCATGTTTTATGCAATTCTTTTGCAAAAATTTGAATCAAACAGACCTTTTTCCGAGAATAATTGAATTGCGACAAGTTTGCCTTTATATGTATCCCATTGTCTTTGTTCTCAAACAGACCTTTTTCCGAGAATAATTGAATTGCGACAATGTACCATATTGTTTTTCAAATTCTTCTTGTTTTTCAAACAGACCTTTTTCCGAGAATAATTGAATTGCGACTTAACATTAAATATAATTTATTAAATAATCATAAACTTTCAAACAGACCTTTTTCCGAGAATAATTGAATTGCGACTTACCCAATGCCCAATCTCTTAATACAAGTTTGTTTTCAAACAGACCTTTTTCCGAGAATAATTGAATTGCGACACCCATTTACTGTTGTTATTACTCTTGAAAAGGTTTGGCTCAAACAGACCTTTTTCCGAGAATAATTGAATTGCGACGTCTAACCCTCAAAGGCACCTTCGCAAAGGTCGCCAAACAGACCTTTTTCCGAGAATAATTGAATTGCGACTATTTTGTCTTGTTCTAATAGCTTTTCAATGTCGTCCAAACAGACCTTTTTCCGAGAATAATTGAATTGCGACTTGTAATAAAGGGTTGAGACAAACAAAATGATTGCACAAACAGACCTTTTTCCGAGAATAATTGAATTGCGACGAAACAATATCTTTAAAAGTTTTTATAAAGTTTTCAAGCCCTCAAACAGACCTTTTTCCGAGAATAATTGAATTGCGACTCATATTGATAATGAAATCTACAAAGGTTAGGGGAGGGACAAACAGACCTTTTTCCGAGAATAATTGAATAAAAAAAAACTTCCCAAAAATCCTTTATAAAAAAGGGTTTTTGGGAAGTTTTGTGTAAGGGATTTTTTGGAAACTAATTTTTAGATTTTTTATTCATCAATAAAAGCCCTCCAAGTATGCACAACATAGAAATATACTGTGCCAATGTAAAAAATTCGCCATCACCCAAACCCCATAACAACGCCACAATCGGAATTAAATACGTAACTGTACTCGCAAAAAGTGGCGAAACTTGCTGAATCAAAAAATTGAAAATCGTAGTTGCAATGATGGTAGAACCTACCGAGAGTATCACAATATACGTGAAAGCCCACGCAAAACCCTCTTTTTGCACCGCAGAAGGCATATCTACAAATAACAATCCGATACTTGCACACACACCCCCAAACCACAATGCCATGCTCGTAAGCACAAAAGGCGACATATCAAACAAATATCGCTTAATCAAATGCACATTCAAGGCATAACATATCGTAGCCACAAAAATCAACAACACATATTCATTCAAACCATTTTTGCCTGATATACCTGTTACCGACAACGCCAACGCACCAAAAAATGCGACCAAAAGCCCAATAATTTGCCATTGTGTTGTTTTTTGTTGAAAAAATAAAAAACCCACAACCAACGTACACAAAGGCGTAAGTCCATTCAAAATGCCCGCAATACCACTATCTAAGTGTTTTTGTGCTATTGCAAACAGCAACGCAGGAATTGCCATGCCCAACATGCCCGAAAGTGCAAGATAAAAAAGTTTTTGAGCAGGAAGTTTGAAGAAATTGCCCAAAATCACAGGCAACAATACCGCAAATGACACACCTACACGCAAAAAAGCAAGTTGGAGCGAAGAAAAAACCACAAGGCTTTTTTTCATCAAAATAAAAGAACTGCCCCAAACGCTTGCCAACAACAACAAAATGCACCACGCTGTCAGCATAGAAATTTTTGATGTGTGGTTGTTATCTACTTGTGCTGTTTGCATTTGTATAAAAATTTTAAGTTATTTCAAAAATACAAAAGTACAAATAATAAATTTTAAAAGCAGTATTTAGTATTTTTTTAACAATTTTAGTCCAAAGGGAGCCCAATAAACACAAAAAAACCACTTACGTTGCTGTAAGTGGTTTTTTTTATATTTCTTAAAGGATTAAGAAAGATAGGAAAAATTAGTGTTTTGGAGCTTCTTTTTTTTCTTCAACTTTTTTGTCACCTTCTTTAGCTTTGTCACCTTCTTTTACTTCTTTTTTGTCACCTTCTTTGCCTTCACTTTCTTTCGCTTTTTCAGCTTCTTCTTTTGCTTTCGCTTCAGCTTCAGCTTTTGCTTTCGCTTCAGCTTCTTCTTTTGCTTTTACGTCTTCAGCTTTTTCAGTTTTGTCACCTTCAGTTTTAGTTTGTTCTCCACCGCCACAAGAAGTTGCGAATGTCAATGCTGCTGCGAATGCGAATAATTGGATAAATTTCATGGTATTTAAGTGTTTTTAGGGTTAATTTTAAATTTAGCGTATCAAATTTTTATTTTGTGTTGTAGAGGTTAATCTGCAAGACTTTTCGTTTATTTGATGATGCAAAGATAGGGGGCGTTTTTTACATTTCCAAATCTTTTTTACATTTTGTTAAGAAATTTTTACACCTAATTAACAAAATGAAGTAATATTTTTGCTTTTTTTCAAAATTTACTTTGGGTAAAAAAAGGTTTTTTCTATTTTTTTTGTGTTAAAAAATTGATAATCAATGTTTTATATAAAAAAATAATTTCTTAATGAAATGTAAATATATTTTTAAATTTTAACAATTCATTAAAGAAAAAATAAAGGAAAGTAGATGGATATAAATTTTTAATTTTTTTCTTTACATTTCATAAAATTTTTTGATACCCAAAACATTTTTCTTGAAAAAATACTAAAAAACCACTTTTTTTTATAAATTTGCTTTTTAAACATAAAATTTTGCAATAAAACATCAATCAATCAAAAAAAACATCATCATTTTTTTCAAAAAATTCTTTTTTTAAATGAAAAATTATATCCTCCACGATGAGTGGAATATCATAGAAGAGGGCTTTTACCCTGAATACAACCGCATTTCGGAAAGTGTATTCAGCATAGGCAATGGTTTTCAAGGGCAGAGGGCAAATTTTGAGGAGGGTTTTGGTGGTGAAACGCTACAAGGTGCATACATGGCTGGCGTATATTATCCTGATAAAACACGTGTGGGTTGGTGGAAAAATGGCTACCCTGAATATTTTGCCAAAGTATTAAATGCAACCAACTGGATAGGCATGATACTGATAATAGAAGGCGAAAAACTTGACCTGCACACCTGCCAAGTCAAAGAATTTAGGCGTGTATTAAACATGCAAGAAGGATTTTTGGAAAGGTCTTTTATTGCTATATTGCCATCAGGCAAACAAATCAAAATCAAAGCACAACGTTTTGTAAGCATTGCGCAAAAAGAAATTGGGGCAATAAAATACAGGATTACACCCTTAAATTTTTCGGGAAATCTTGACCTTACGCTTTTTTTAGATGGCGACATCAAAAATGAAGATGCCAATTATAATGAAAAATTTTGGGAAAATATCCACCAACAAGTACAAGCTGAAACTGCAACATTGACCATCAAAACCAAAAAAACAGGGTTTTATCTTTGTTCTGCCACTACTTTTGAGATATTTCAAAAAGGAAATCCTATCACGATTGAAACTTCCCCTGTGCAACGTGATAAATATGTGGGACACCAATTGCGTGTGCCTCTTACACAAGGCGATGAAACTACGATTTACAAATTTGTAGCACAAGTTACTTCACGTGACGTACCACAAAAAGAACTTACCGAAACTGCCCAAAAACACCTCCAAGATGCCTTTGCAAAGGGTTTTGAAACCCTCAAAATGGAACAAGCACAGGCTTGGGCTAAGAAATGGGAAGATAGTGACATCACAATAGAAGGCGACTCCGCTGCACAACAAGGCATAAGGTTTAATATTTTTCAACTTGACCAAACCTACACAGGCGAAGATGCAAGATTGAATATAGGTCCAAAAGGTTTTACAGGTGAAAAATACGGTGGAAGTACCTACTGGGACACTGAGGCATATTGTTTGGCGTTTTATTTGGCAACTGACGCACCAGAAGTAGCAAAAAATTTGCTCCTTTACCGCTACAAACATCTTCCAAAAGCCATAGAAAATGCCCAAAAATTGGGTTTTAAAAATGGTGCTGCACTCTACCCAATGGTAACCATGAATGGCGAAGAATGCCACAATGAATGGGAAATTACATTTGAAGAAATCCATAGAAATGGAGCAATTGCAAAAGCCATTTTTGATTATGTACATTATACAGGCGACAAATCTTATTTGGCAGATTTTGGATTGGAGGTATTGATTGCAATAGCAAGGTTTTGGGCGCAAAGGGTTAATTTTTCGGAAGACAAACAAAAATATGTCATGTTGGGCGTTACAGGACCTAATGAATACGAAAACAATATCAACAATAATTATTATACCAACAAAATCGCTTCATGGTGTTTGGCTTATACCAACGAAACCATCATGTATGTAAAAGGCACACAACCCGAAAAGCTGAAAGCACTTTTTGAAAAAATAAACTTTGAAGAAGATGCTGAATGTGCAAAATGGTACGACATTATCCAAAAAATGTATTACCCATACAACAATACGCTCAATATCTTCATGCAACAAGATGGCTACATGGACAAAGAACAGATTTTGGTCAAAGATTTGGATAAAAGCAACTTACCAATTAACCAAAAATGGTCTTGGGATAGGATTTTGAGGTCGTGTTTTATCAAACAAGCAGATACATTGCAGGCAATTTATGCGTTTGAAGATGAATATGATTTGGACACTATTCGCAGGCATTTTGATTTTTATGAGCCTCGTACTGTGCATGAATCTTCGCTTTCGCCTTGTGTGCATGTGGTTTTAGCCTCCAAACTTGCCCGCAAAGAAAAAGCATACGAATTGTATTTACGTACTTCTCGCTTGGATTTGGACGATTACAACAATGATACAGAAGATGGTTGCCACACAACGAGTATGGCTGGTACATGGATGTCGGTTGTGCAGGGTTTTGGGGGTATGCGTCTTAAAAATGATACGGTTGCTTTTTCGCCTATTATTCCTGATAAATGGCGTTCATATACGTTTAAAATCACGTTTAGAGGTTCGCTAATGCGTGTGCGTGTAACCAAAGAAAATATTTTGCTGGACAATCTGAGCGATAATATATTGCATGTATATATTCATGATGAACTTTGTACAATTGAGAAAAAAAGTTCCCTTGTGTCAAAGCATAAAGCGGATTAGCAGGGAAAAATGCTATTCTTTGATAAATCTGGTTGTTTTTAGCTAAGAACAATCAGATTGCTTATTTTATTCAAATGTCTAAACGTTTTAAAATTATGTGGTATCATTTTTTTTACTTGGGGTTCTATCTATTTTTGTTACATATAAGCATAATATTGCCACCTGTTTGGGCACAGCAATCACCAAATTTGCCTGGCGCATCTGTGCAAAATTCCATTACAAACGATGAAAATGAAAAATTTAAGTTTGAAAATTTTGATGGAAAAATTTATACTACAGAAGATTTCAAAGATACTTATGTATGCAAGCTTGCTGTAAGCTACCATTTGCAAGAACGCGATACAGTGATTTATACCATTTTACATCATTTAGACCATTTGGCACTTGCAAAATTAAAACGTAATAAAAATGATAGATTTATTATTATCCTTAATCTCAATGACCCTTTTAACAGCAAAGACCCTCAAAAAAATAAGTATTGTGCTAAATACAAGGAAATAAACAAAAAGTTTAAATCCAAATCAGGAAAATTGTTTGTCCAACACGAATCTTTTGACAAAATTACGTTTTCTAAAAAAACAGTAATTGCACATGCAAAATATGGTAGTGAATGTTCCCGAATTTATATAGACAAAGATGGAAATATATGTAAATGGCAGGATAAATCTTGCGAACAAAAAGACACACAAAAAAAAATGCAGGAATTATACGAAATTTGGGAGAGAACTTTTAGGAATAATCAACGAATAGAGAAAATTATAAATGAAGATATGAAAAAGTAAATATCTTGGATTACAAAATTCGTATTACTCGGAAAAAATCGTTAAAACTACCAGAAAACTAATATTTTCTCAAAATATACATTTCTGTTTCAATCTCAATCTCAACCCTTTTTAAATGTGTTTGTTTTTATATTTTCTCAAAAAAAAATCCTGCACATTCGTTCTTTTTTTGTATTTTGTGTTATAACTTTTTTTGTATTATTTTTGTTGTACTAATACAATAAATAAAAAAAATGTACTAATACAATGAAAAAAGACTTTGAATATTTCTTACAACAAAATACGTTTAAGCAAAATACTTTTTCAGTTGAGGAAATAGGTAATTTATACAAAAAAAAATTTCCTAATAGCAAAAATTCAGATTTTTTTTGGGCATTACATTTTTTAAAAATAGAAAAAATTATTATAAAAGTAAGCGAAAATTTATATTATATTCGCAAAAAAAATTCGTATGACGTTTCCCCTTTGATGTTATCTTTATATGAATTTTTGGGTAAAAAATTTGATTTAGGTTACGTCTGTATTTGGACAAGTGATTGGTACAATCAATTTTCTAACCATCAAATTATACATAATTTTATTGTTATAGAAATAGAAAAAGAAAGCACAGAATCTGTTTTTGAAACTTTAAAATTACATGGGTTTAAAGATGTTTTTTTGTTACAAAACAAAAAAGATGAAGAAATTTTATTAAATCGCTATATTCTTGAAACATATCAGCCAATTATCGTCAGAAAGATGATAAGCAAAGCACCTATACAAATTTTTGAATATGATGCTATAAAAATACAAGTACCCCATTTGGAAAAAATGCTTGTAGATTTGTTTACAGAAGACTATTTGTTGATGTCTTATCCTAATTCTGAAAAATTAATTATTTTTGAAAATGTATTAAATGATTATGTAATTGATTTCAAAAAAATGTTTGCGTATGCACGTAGGCGTGGAAACGAGGAAGAATTGCAACAATATTTATTTGAGAATTTTGGAGATGTGATATGTAAAACGTAACGTATAAACTATAAAAAACGATTTTATGATAAAGCGAATAGATGTAGATAAAATAGAAAAACGAATAAGAGATAAAAGACTTAAAACAAATCCACCGTTATTAGAAAAAATGTGTTTTGCGTTATGTTTGGTAGAATCATTGCAAAAAGAAGGATTATCTTTTATATTCAAAGGCGGAACAAGTTTAATATTATATGCAGATTATCCACAACGTTTTTCTATTGATATTGATATTATCACACAGGAAACAAGAGAAAAAGTAGAATCTGTTTTAAAAATTATTTGTGAATCTGAAAATGGCTTTTTTTCTGGTTTTTTGTTAGATGAAACAAGAAGTTATGAAAATTCCAACATGCCAAAAGCTCATTATAAACTTCGTTTTCAGCCTGAAAAAACACCGCGAAACGACACCTATATTTTGCTTGATATTTTATTTGAGCAAAATTTATATCCAAAAACTGAGTCATTGCCCATCAATAAAGATTGGTTAGATACAGAAGAACCTTATCCAAATATTACTGTCCCGAGTATTGCATCTATTATGGGGGACAAGTTAACTGCATTTGCCCCAAATACAACAGGAATACCTTATGAAAAATCTACTGAACTCATAAAACAATTGTATGATATAGGCAATTTATTTGATAAACTTACAGAAATAAAAGATTTATCTAATGCTTTCATAAATATTGCGAAAAAAGAAATTGAATATAGAAACCTTACAGAAAATGTAGAAAATGTCCTTGATGATATTTTTAATGTGTGTTTAGAAATTTTAAACGAAAATAACCTAAAATTACAAAATGCTGTCAGTAGTTTTAAAAATTGGACAACCACAGGTTTTACAAGAGATAATGCGTTTGAAATGGCGGGAAAAGTAGCATATTTGGTTATGAAAATAAAAAATAGTGATTTTTCATTGTTAGAAAAATTTGATGAAACTATTATGAAAAAAAACAATTTTCTTATTAAACAACAGGAATACGTATTTTTAAATAAAAAAATTAAAAATACACCAAATAATAGTTTATTTTATTGGTTTAAAGCAATAGAATTGTCATGTAAAGGTTAGAAATAGTATAAGCAAAAAATTAACTATTATATCTTGCATAGCCAGTAGTACTCCAGACCGTAATTTCAGTTTTATGCTCTCCAATGAGTTAGAAAATACATATAAATTTGATGAAAAAAGTGTGTAAGCCCTGAAAAATTTTAAGTTAATGGAAATCAACATATATAATTAATAATTTTTTTAATCTCAACATCAACCCTTTTTAAATGTGTTTGTTTTTATATTTTCTCAAAAAAAAATCCTGCACATTCGTTCTTTTTTTGTATTTCGTGTTATAACTTTTTTTGTTTTTTTTTCTGGTTTTTTGCAAGAAAAAATGGTTTTTGGGCAAGAAAAAAAACTGTTTTGGCAATACAAATGGGCAAAATCTCCTACTTTTGAAATCCCAACTGATACGCTGACGATTATACACACAGAAATCCAAGCACCACAAGAAGCAAAGGATTGGGTTTTTGGGTTTGATGTGCATAAAAAAGCCATTGTTTTGAAGAAAAAAAATGAAAATTCGCCCCAAATAGATTCTATCCTTATTGGGTTTCAATATATTGGTTTTTCTTTACAAAAAACACGCTTTCAGCGAGATATTAGGCTTTTCAATGAAAAAGATACTTATGCAGAGGAGTATTTTAGGCGTGTGCAGGGTGGAAATTTGAACGACAAAAAAGAGGAATTTGTGAAATGGGAAGGCATACAAAAAAACGGAAGTTTGACGCGTGGCATTTCGCTGGGCAATACCCAAAATGTATTCGTCAATTCTGCCCTTAATCTCCAAATCGCAGGCAAATTGAGCGAAAAAATCAACATCAAAGCAAGCATTTCTGACCAAAATATTCCCTACCAACCCGAAGGCAACACGCTACAACTCCAAACCTTAGACAGGATTTTTATACAACTTTCGCACCCTTTAGGCGATTTGACTGCGGGCGATATTGTATTGCAACAAAAAGAAAATTATTTCCTAAAATTTTATAAAAATGTACAAGGCGGACAAGTACAAGTAAATTATTTTTTGGACAATTTTAAGCCCAAAATCCCACAACAAACTGCCCAAGATTCTGCCAACATGAAACCAGAAAACCGTTTGCGTGCTACTACAAGCGTAAGCGGTGCCATCGCAAAAGGCAAATTTGCGTCCCAAAATATTACCGCTTTGGAGGGCGTACAAGGACCTTACAGGCTTTTGGGTGTGAATGGTGAGCGTTTTTTGATTGTGTTGGCAAATTCTGAAAAGGTATTTATTGATGGAAAACCACTTACAAGAGGTTTTAACAATGATTATACGATTGATTACAACCAAGCAGAAATTACATTTACCCAAAAAGTTTTAATCACGCAATTTACACGCATTAGGGTTGATTTTGAGTATGCAGAACGAAATTATTCACGCAGCATGTACGCCATTTCGCAAGAATTTTTTTTAAAAAAATGGTATTTTTTAGGGCAATTTTATAGAGAGGGCGACAACCCAAACCAAGATTTTTTGAGTCTTACAGACAAAAATAGGCAAGATTTAGCAAATTTGGGCAATAATTTGGGGCAAATATCGGGCGTTGATAGCGTGGGTTATAGAAGTGGCGAAGTGCTGTATCGTGTAGTGGATAGCGTAACGGTGAATGGGACGTTTAAAAGGGTTTTTGTGTATAGCACAAGCACCGAAAATGCGATTTTTAGGCTTACTTTTTCGGAAGTTGGGCAGGGAAAAGGGGATTATGTGCGTGTAAATTCCACCACAAACGGACAAATCTATAAATGGGTTGAGCCTTTGAATGGCATCAGACAAGGAAATTTTGCCCCAATCAAAAATGTTCCTACACCAAACCGCAAACAAATGGCTGTTTTTGCAGGAAAATATCAAATTAACAAAAATGAAAAAATATTTTTTGAAACCGCAGTTTCCGATTGGGATTTAAACCTTTTTTCTAAAAAAGATGACCAAAACAATCAAGGTTTTGGGTATAAAATTGGATATGAAATAACACGCTCCCTAAAACCCAAAGGGGGAACTAAAAACCCTAATGCAAAAGATACTACTAATATTAATACTCTCCCTTTGGGGGCTGAGGGGCTTATTGGGGAGCTTGAATGGTTTTCTTTGGTTTCTTTTGAGCAAAATAGCCAAAATTTTCGCCCTATTGACCGTTTTAGGGCAATAGAATATGATAGAGATTGGTATGCACGCACAGATACAAGCACTGTGGCGGATAATATTTTTGTGGGGAATATTGGGATTAGACAAAAAAACCTTTTTGAATTAAAATATCAACTCTCTACACGACAACGTCAAAATGAAATCGCAGGCACACAACACCAATTAAATTTTTCATTTAAAAATAAATCTTGGCAACTCAAAACCAATGTTTTTTATTTGGAAAGCCAAATAAACCAACGCCAAAAAACAAATTGGGCACGCATTGACGCAGAAATTGAACGGAATTTATCTAAAAATGCAAAGATTTATTACTTGTATTTTCAAGATAAACATTTGGTCAATAATGCTTTTTTATTCAATCCACAAAATCCTAATCTACCACAAAAAGATTCTGTTTCTGTAAGTCTTATGCACTTTACTTCGCACCAATTTGGCTACACATACCAAATAGAAAAAAAGGTGCTTTTTACTGCAACACACACTTTACGCACAGATAATAAAGTGCTTTCTGGCGATATTTTGCCTTATTTGAATAGTGAAACTACCCAAGCACAACTTAATTATCAAGTAAGCGAAAACCACCAAATACAATTACAAGGCACTTATCGCTTGCTCAAATATACCCAAAATAGTTTTGCACAACCCATAGAACCTACCGAAAATCTCACTGCACGATTGGATTGGAATTTTACTACAAAAAAACGTATTATAAAATCAGAACTTACATTTGCCACCAATACAGGACGAGAACTTAGGCGTGAATATGAGTTTGTATTAGTACAAGTAGGACAAGGCACGCACACATGGCGTGATGACAATGGTGATGGCATACAAGATTTGAACGAATTTTATTTGGCAATAAACCCAGATGAAAGAAAATATATCAAGGTTTTTTTATCTACAACAGATTATATTAATGCTTTTCAGCAAAATTTTAGTTATAGGTTACAGATAGAACCGCCCCAAGATTGGCGAAAAAATACCGCAAAACGTTGGCAGAGAATTGCAGGAAAATGGTCTAATAATACCGCTTGGACAATACAAAGACGTTTTGTAAAAGATAATTTTTTGACCAGAATATCACCTTTTCAATTTGTAGAAAATGAAAAAGTATTGACAGAACAAGAAAATCTAAGAAGTACATTTTTTTTTCAAAGGACAAATTTGCGTTATGGGGCAGAATTTTTTTACCAAAAATCACAACAAAAACAGTTTTTAAGCAATGGTTTTGAGGCACGCAATCGTGAAGAAATACGCCTTTTGTACCGTTATACACACAAAAGTTATTGGCAGGGACGCATATATGTTGCCCAAATTAACCAACAAAATTTTTCGGATTTTTTGCTTACACGCAATTACTTGATTAACAGTTATGCCATCAGCAAAGAACTTTCGTATCAGCCAAGCCCTGAATTTAGGATTAGTATAACCTATATTTTTTCGCCAAAAAGTAATCCACAAGGCACAGAAAAAAATGAAAATCAACAATATGCAGGCGAAATACGTTGGCAGAGAACACAAAAAACAAATTTATTATTGAATATTCGGTATATTCAAAATGATTATAATGCAGAAGCAAATACACCTATTGCGTATGATATGTTGGAAGCGTTGGCAATAGGCACAAATTATACTTTCTCCTTAAATTGGCAACAAAAACTTAGCAACGGTCTGCAACTTACGCTCAATTATGAGGGCAGACGTTCTCCGCCATTGCCTTGGGTACATTTGGGCAGGGTGCAGGTGTCATTTTTGTTTTAAAATTCATTTTTTTTAATTTCATTTTTCATGTTTTTTTTATAGTTTTGTGTATATCATATTGCATTATGGCAAAAAAGCATAATAACATACCTGCAAATATACATTTGCAACATCTTACTGCATTGCTCAAAGCTGTGCCTGACTTGATTTT
The DNA here is from genome assembly GCA_031425615.1 of Cytophagales bacterium. GTDB lineage: Bacteria > Bacteroidota > Bacteroidia > Cytophagales > Microscillaceae > JAAFIN01. The sequence continues at coordinate 42,301 of JANPJR010000173.1, read as the reverse complement.
TATCATGGACAGGGAGGGTAAATATTTGGATTTCAGAGGGGGAAAAGGGGCTGTTTTTATTCCACAAAATAATATGGTTGGTACATATATTCAGGATTCCAATTTGCCCAAAAATGTCGTGGAACAAGTTATTTCACATATTCAAAAAGCCATAGATTATGACGAAATCAATGTTTTGCAATACAACATTACTTTTGAAGATGGTAGCATACATTACTACGAATCACGCGCTTCCAAATACGAGGAAAATATTGCCCTGCGTATTGTAAGAGAAATCACAGAGGAAATATTAGCCCAGAAAAAAATGCAAAAACTCAACGAAGATATTATCCTACAAAACCAATCGCTTATCCAATATAACCACATCGTATCACATTATCTTAGGGGACCTGTTGCTACTATTTTGGGGATTTTAAATTTGTTTGAAATGGGGTTTTTTAGTGAGGCAGAGCGAGATAATTTGATTGATGCCATCAAAAAACAAGCAACAAAATTGGAAAATACCATAAAAGATTTGAATGATATTTTGTCCAATAATCAACTCATACAAGAAACTAAAACTGAATTGGATATTACGCAAGAATTTTTGCTTACCATGGGACTTTTTCAAGAAAAAATCAATACATCTGGGGCAAAAATTACCTTTAATTTCTATAATGCCCCAAGCATTTATACAATTAAAAGTTTTATGCAAAGTATTTTAGAAAATTTATTATCAAATGCCTTAAAATTTCGTAATCCAACCAAAAAATTACAGATTCACGTAGAAAGTTTTGTAAATAAAAATACACAAACCATTGGTTTTTTTATGAAAGATAATGGTTTGGGCATTGATTTGCAAAAGTACAAAGACGACATTTTTAATTTGTATAAGCGTTTTCACCCACATATTGAGGGAAAAGGCATTAGCCTTTATCTGATAAAAACACTGTTGGAAATGATTGGTGGTGCTATTTATGTGGAAAATGTGGAAAGTGGCGGTGCTATGTTTGTGATAAGTATTCCTGATAAGAGCGTGGTTATTTAGGTTTCAAAAAAAAATGTCAATTCAAATTAGGTAAAAAAATTGTAACTATTTAGCTCCCTAACCCCAAAGGGAATTAATAATGATTAAAGTGTTTTTGTGTAGCACTGACTTTTAGTCTGTGTGTCCCAAACAGCATTTTTAAATGTAGGCTAAACAAATACAAAAAATTCTTACTACTATACATCTTTTAGAATTAAAAAAAAGTGCTTTGAAACGATTTAAACACAATGTTTTTAATAACATTTTTCAAAAAATTGGGTTTGTACCATAGTTTACGGAGGTCTTCCCCTGATTTTTTGAAAAATTACAAACAGGAAACAGCGTTAGATAACATATTTGTTTTAGTTTTTCAAAAAAACGTATTATTTTTTAGTAAAAACGATTTAAAAAAGCCTTTTTCCTGCGTTTTGAATGTTTTTTTTTAAAATCTGTATAGTAGTGAGAAATTTCCAAAATAGATTTTAGTAAAATGTTTTTTTGTATTAATTCTCCTTTTGGGGGTTAGTAGGGTAAATAATTACAAAAATTTCGTGTATTTTTGTTAAAAAATCAATTACAAAAATGCCAAATCAATACACTTGGGTACTTCCACCACATATCGCCTTAGACACACAAGCCTTATACAATTACACACGTCAATATTTAAAAATTGGCGAAAATATCACGTTGGAAATTCGCCTTTTGAAAAGGTCAATAGATGCACGTCAAAAAGATATTAAAGTAAATCTACAACTTGAAACGTATATCAATGAAACACCTTTGCCACTTTTGCAATATGGTATCAATTACCCAAATGTAAGCCAAAAACCTACTGCGATTGTAGTTGGGGCAGGCCCAGCAGGGCTTTTTTGCGCATTGCGGTTGATAGAATTAGGCATCAAACCAATCGTGATAGAGCGTGGAAAAGATGTAAGAGGAAGGCGTTTTGATTTGGCAGACATCAACAAAAAACATATTGTCAATCCTGAAAGCAATTATTGTTTTGGTGAAGGCGGTGCAGGTACTTATTCTGATGGTAAGCTTTACACACGGTCAAATAAGAGGGGCGATATTCGTAGAATTTTAGAGGTTTTTGTGGCACACGGAGCGGTAGAGGATATCCTTATAGATGCACACCCACACATAGGCACAAATAAACTCCCAAAAATTGTCCAAAATCTCAGAGAAACCATCATAAATAGTGGAGGAGAAGTACATTTTGATACCAAAGTAACCGATTTTATTGTGGAAAAAGGCGAAATGCGTGGCGTAATTGACCACACAGGCAAATCGTATGAAGGTATTGGTGTAATATTAGCCACAGGACACTCTGCGAGGGATATTTTTGAAATTCTTGATAAAAAAAATATCAAAATTGAATTTAAACCTTTTGCACTTGGTGTGCGTGTGGAACACCTACAAAGTACGATTGACCAATCACAATACCGACACAATCCTCGCCCAGATTATTTGCCTGCTTCTTCGTATAGTTTGGTGCATCAAGTAACCTACAAAGGCAAACAAAGAGGCGTTTTTTCGTTTTGTATGTGTCCAGGTGGTTTTATTGTGCCAGCTTCTACTGCACAAGGCGAAGTCGTGGTAAATGGGATGTCACCTTCACGTAGAGATTCCAAATATGCCAATTCAGGCATTGTGGTAAGTATTGATGAGGAGGAAGTAAAAGAATTTGCGCAATTTGGTGCATTGGCAGGTGTGTATTTTCAAAAAAGCATAGAAGAAAAAGCATGTCAAATGGCAGGGAATACACAAAAAGCACCTGCACAAAGGTTATTGGATTTTGTGGAAAATAAAATTTCGCCTACTTTAAATGAAACTTCCTACCAGCCAGGGCTTATTTCGGTTGATATGACCCAAGTGCTTACACCTACATTGGCTTTTACTTTAAAAGAAGGTTTCAAGGAATTTGGCAAAAAAATAAAAAATTACCTTACAAATGATGCCCAAATCGTAGGTGTAGAAAGTCGCACATCTTCTCCTATACGTATTCCCCGCCACAAAGATACCTTTGAACACACAGAAATTGCACGCTTTTTTCCTTGTGGTGAAGGTGCAGGTTATGCAGGCGGTATTGTTTCTGCGGGCATTGATGGCGAAAAATGTGCTGAAAAATTATTTGAAAAATATTATAATAAAGGTTAAATAAAAATACCATAACTTCAAAAAAGAAAATTATGGTATTTTTGTACTTTGTATTTGCTCCCCTTTGGGCTGGGGGCTTTTATTTTTTCTTAGCCAACATCAAATTTGAGCGGCCTACTTGGTATTGATAACCAATGCCAAAAGGCAAAGGACGCACCATTTCAGGTTTTTTGAAGTCGTTGGCAATATCTTGTTGGTAATAATTACCAAATAATGGAATTGGTCCCGCATACGCCCCAAAAAGTGTAATATCCCATTTGCCATTTTTTACATTGCGGTAGTGCATGCCTGAATCATCTTGTAACAAATAGGTAGTTTTTTTCAAAATAATATCACGAATTACAAAGAAATAATCTTTGTACATCAAATAAGATGCAGATTTGAGGTAAGTAGTTTTCATAGGCAAATTTTCAATAAAACTTCTCAAATCTTTGCGTTGATTTAAGCCACCTTTGCCTTCATACGTATCATTTGAAAGATTGACACTAAAATAATACAAGGTTTTGCGTTCATCTGGTTTGTCAGCACGTTGGTAAGCGATTTTATTGCCATAATATGTAGAAGCATCACCTTTGTAACCTTGTGCAGACACGATTTTACCTTCTGGATTGATGGCTACTTTTTCAAAATTTAATACTTTGTGGTTGGTACGTGCCATAAATGTAAGGATTACAGGCAATGTGCCATCAACTGTAGGCGTTGCTCTGCCTGTCAAATCAACTTGCATGTGAAGTGTTTGAAAAAAACTATATGTCAATACACTTGCCAAAGACCTTTGAATACCATTTGCCCCAAAAAACTGCGGTTTTGATACTTTTTCAAAATCAGGCAAAGACCCAATAGGCTCAAGTCCCATCAAAATCATTTCATCAACTTCTGGAAAAAATGTGCCTGCGTGCAAAAAATCAGGACCTGAAAACGGATAAAACAATGTTCCGCCCAGTTTATTCACATCTTTGAGTTCAGTATCACGCCATTCTTTGAGTTTTGGGAGTTTTGCATTCATATTACCCCATTGTACGTTGGCAGTATTAGCATAATTTTTCCAATATGCTTCTTTGCAACTTGACGCATAAACACTACCTTCTTCAGGTTCAAGCCCTGCAATAAAACGCGCAAGGTCGTTAAATTTTCGGTCAGTAGCGGTTTCTTTTGGTGTAAGGCGGTCAGGCGTAGTTTCTGTGTTTTCGGTTTTGTCTTTTGCGTCTTTACTTTTGTTGTCTTTGGACGCTTCACCATTTTTGGCGGTTGTGTTGTCTTGTGCTTGATTGCTACCGCAAGCCAAAAGGAAAGTGGCGATAAATTGAATTATCAAAAAGATTTTTAGATGTGTTTTGAACATAAAAATTAAATAAAAAATTGGGTAAAGTTGGGCAAAATAAAATTATGCAATGGTAAATTAGATGTAATCTTAGATATAAGTTAAACCGCAAAATTACATATTTTTCTTTAATTTTTAGCTTTTTTTTGTTTGTGTTCAAGTTTTCTTTCAAATCTATTACACCAATCAATTCGTTTTCTTAGTTTTAAGTTTTTTGGATAATCCTTTTTTAATTTTTAAGAAATTTTCTTTATTTTAGCACTTGATTTTTAAAGATTTTTATAAAAAAATAAAAAAAATAATGTATTCATCAAAAATAAATCTTCGCTGTTTGTTGTCATATTTATTCCAATATGTATTATGCTGTTATTTTTTAGTATTTGCACACCAAGTTTTTGGGCAAGAATTAAATTGTGTGGTAACTGTTGATGCAACACGTTTGCAAACAGACCAAGCTACGGAGAAAAGTATTTTTCCTAATTTAGAAAAAAATATTGCCAATTTTATTAATGCAAAAGATTGGACAACTGATGAATTTAAAAGAGGAGAGCAAATAAATTGTAGGCTGTTGATAACAGTTACAAAATCACCTGTGCAAAATGTGTTTGAAGCTACTGCTCAAATTGTAAGCACAAGACCTGTATATGGCACTACATACGAAACAACTTTGTTGAATTTCAATGACCGAAGTTTTAATTTTAGGTATGTGGCAGACCAACCAATGATTTTTAATGACAACAATTTTACGGACAATCTTACATCTATGCTTGCCTTTTATGTATATACAGTGTTGGCGTTGGATTATGATAGTTTTGCAAAATTGGGCGGGAATCCTTTTGTAGAAAAAATGTTTAATGTGGCAAATATTGCACAATCTTCCAATGAATTGGGTTGGGCACGCACCACAAACACGACCAATAGATATTGGCTCGCTGAAAATTTGCAAAGCCAACAAATGATTCCTTTTCGTGAAACCTTGTACCAATATCACCGCTTGGCATTGGATACCTACCTTATCAATGGCGAAGAATCACGCAAAAAAATGCTTACTTGTATAGAAACAATGACACAGATAAATAAAGTAAAACCTTCTTCTGCGTTGTTCAATGTGTATTTTGATGCAAAAAATGTAGAATTGGTTAATATTTTTAAAGAAGGCACGCCTGAAATTAGGAAAAAATTTAGGGATTTGATTGTACTAATTGACCCTGCTAATGCTGCGAAGTATGATAAAGTGCTGGATTAGAAAAATAGATTTTCAATGCTTGATACAGATTTTTTGGGTTTTAAAGGGGAGGGGATGAGTTATTCCACGACTACCTTTTTATTGACGTATTTAGGGTTTTAGGAAATTTTTTTATATTATAATCTTTTTGCAGATTGCAGAATGTAGATGTTATGTTTCTTTTTTTTCAGTTGTCAAGGTGTGAGTCACACAGCACTTGACAATCTGAAAAAATATCGTAAATTTCGCAGTTCGTTTTTATCTTTTGCAGGTTGTCAAGTGTCGTGCCTCCACATTGACAACTGTGAAAGGCATTTTTTCAGTTGTCAAGGTGCAAGGTACGCAGCACTTGACAATCTGAAAAAATATCGTAGATTTTGACTGCGAAAAAACACACTATACTCATATTTTATTTTTATTTAAAAATATGAAAACCAACGTCATTGCCTTAGATTGTGAAACAATATACCACATTTATAACAGAGGGGTAAATGGAGATAATATTTTTGTGAAACAATCTGATGCAGATATTTTTTTAAAAAAACTTGTTGAATATACAAAAGATGTAGCAGATTTATATTGTTATTGCTTGTTGAAAAATCATTTTCATATCCTTGTAAAGATAAAGGCTGAAAATGATATACGCCTAAAATTCTCCTACAAATCACAAAAAAGCATACACGATATTGTAATCAAGCAGTTTTCACATTTTTTTAATAGTTATGCTCGGTTATTTCAAAATAAATATGAGCGAACAGGAGGGCTTTTTGAAACACCTTTTCGGAGAATTTTGGTAGATACCGAAGATTATTTTAAAGAATTGGTGTATTATATACATTATAACCCAACAAAACATGGTTTTACAAATGATTTCAAAAATTATACATATTCGTCATACAAACATTATGTTTTTGATAATCCTGATGATTTTTTAGTGAAAAATTCTGTTTTTGAATTATTTGGTGGGAAAGATAATTTTTTAAAATATCACGAAGAAAAATAAAAAATATAAATATCGTAAATTTCGCAGTTCGTTTTTATCTTTCGCAGGTTGTCAAGTGTCGTGTCTCTACGTTGACAAACTGCGAAAAAAAAGACTTTTTAGGCTACCAGCACCTAAAAAGTCTTTTTTATATGTTTATTTTGTGGGGGTTATTCTTTTTTCTTTTTGGTTTTTTCTGCTACTTCAAAACCAAATTCGCCCAATTTTTTTGGCTCATTTCTATAAAGGGCTTTCAGCAAGTCCCTGCTTTGTTTGAGGAGGTCGTCCAGAGGCAACACAAGGATATTTCGTTGTTCGTGGGCTTGTTCTGCAAGTCTTTGATATTCTTTGGCTTGCTTGTGGAGTTCTACCGCTTTTTTGATATTTTCTAATTGATTGTCCCAATTTAGGGCATTGAGCGGTGAATTTTTGCCTAATTCTTCATGTTTTTGGGCTACAAGTTCCGCCAGAGCTAAAAGCCCTTCTACATTTGTATTAATTTTTACACGCACTATTTTTGCCATAGTATTATTTTTTTTAAAGGTTATGATTTTTATACGATTTTTTGTATAAAAATATTATATTTTTCACAAAAAAACTAAAAATAGTATTAAAAATATAATTTTAAATGTTAAGAACTGTGTTTTAAGTGTTAAGAACTGTGTTTTGAGTGTTAAGAACTGTGTTTTGAGTGTTGAGAATTGTGTTTTGAGTGTTAAGAATTGTGTTTTGAGTGTTGAGAATTGTGTTTTGAGTGTTAAGAACTGTGTTTTGAGCGTTAAGAACTGTGTTTTGAGCGTTGAGAACTGTGTTTTGAGTGTTGAGAATTGTGTTTTGAGTGTTGAGAACTGTGTTTTGAGCGTTAAGAACTGTGTTTTGAGCGTTAAGAACTGTGTTTTGAGTGTTGAGAACTGTGTTTTGAGTGTTGAGAACTGTGTTTTGAGTTATTTATGTAGGGGCAGGGCTTGCCCCTGCCTTTTCGGTGGATTTTTTCGGTGGATTTTTCCAACGATTGGGCAGGGGCAAGCCCTGCCCCCTACACATAACGATTGGGGCAAGCCCTGCCCTTACTTTTTTTTTCATTTGTTACTTTTTTCTTATCTTGCGTATTTACCTTTATATTTGACAACAACTTTATTTTATTTATGAAAAAAATTCTTTTACTAATCTGTTTTTTGATGTTTTGTCTGGGGGGAAAGGTTTTTGGGACTACACACACAGTAAACAATAATTCAGATGCTTTTACACCTCCACCTGGTTCTTTGAGAAAAGCTATACAAGATGCTCTCGATGGTGATTTGATTATATTTAGTAGCAGCATGACAATATTACTGAGTAGTGAGCTTACAATTACTAAAACGCTGGTTATAAATGGTGATGCTAATAATATTGTAATAAGTGGGAATAATTTAGTACGAATATTCAACATTACAAACGGAAGTCCAAGCATTAAAAACCTCACGCTTACGAATGGTAGATTATCAAATAATTTAGGGGCTGCTATTGCAATCAATGGCGTTGGGTCTAATGTCGTTACGTTTGAAAATTTATTTATTAAAGATTCAGAAACCAACTATGGTGGTGGTGGGATTTATATGAACAGTGGTAATGTAACCATGAACAATGTAACCACTAATAATTGTAAATCCACCAATGATTTTGGGGGAGGTATATACCAAATGGGAGGGGCTTTGACGATGAATAATTGTACACTTTTTGAAAATCAAACTCCAGGGTCAGTAGGTGTTGGGGCAGGAATTTATATAAGTGGCGGAACAAATACACAAATAAATAATTGTACCATTGTGAATAATAGCACAAGTACATTGAGCAATGGTGGTGGTGGCGTTTATGTGTCTGCTTCGTCAAGCGCCATTTCTATCAACAATAGTATTATTTTGGATAACAAGGGTAATTCAAGTAATATACAAGATATATATGTGCTTGCTACTATCACCATTAATGTGAACAATTCTATATATAGTGCGTTTGGAGGTGGTGGCACTCTCATAGGCTTGGGCAATCAAATAATACCCCCAGCAAGTATTTCCCAAGTTTTAGAAAAAAATTCAACTCCACCTTTTTACACGCTCCGATTAGAACAAGCAGGGTCTATTGTGCCATACTTACGCCTCGCTCCAAGAACAAACAACAACCCTGTAAATAGTTCAAATCCCTCCGCAATAGGTCAAGCAATAAATGCTACTGCTAACGACATCAGAGGTGCAAAACGCAAAGGGGAATGGGTAGGTGGTGTGAGTGATATAGGTGCTTGGGAAAGCATGGTAGTAGGCAACAATGGTGATAATGGTGGAGGCACTATCCGTGATGCGGTTGATTTTGCTAATAATAACTTTGGGAATGATAAAGTATATTTTGATTTAAAACCGTATGCTTCTACACATACGATTTTGCTACAATCATCTTTGGTTATCACAGCAGGCACAGCTGTAGATGGTTACACGCAATCAGGTGCTACGCCTGCTACTATTATTGCACCAGCTACCTTAAAAATAGAAGTCAAACGTGCAGGGACTTTTTCGGGTAGTATTGCTTTTAATATACAAGATATAGGCACTACTATCAAAGGGCTTTGTATCAATAATTTTTCAGGCATAAACCAATCTGCCATTAGAGTTAATACAACTGCTGTGGGTAGTATAGATATACAAGGCAATTACATAGGTACAGATATAGCAGGCGCAACCGCCATACCCAATTATTTTGGTATAGTTGTAGAGAATAATTCAAGAGGTGTCAATATTGGGGGAGTTATTGATGCTAATCGCAATATCATATCAGGCAATAGTGTATCAGGCAGTGGTTATGGTATATTTATGAACAACAATGTAGGCACAAACAATACCATCAATGGTAACTACATAGGCACAGATGCAAGCGGAACTGCTGCGATAGCCAATAATATAGGCATATTATCACAGGGAAGTATGGGCAGTGCTACCTTAAATATCAACAACAACCTTATATCTGGTAATACAGAAGGCATGCGCCTTGTGGCAGCAAATTCAGCTATACCAGCTATAACTGTAAAAAGAAATAAAATAGGGACAAAAATAGACAGTACTACTTCACTGCCCAATGGAACTGGTATATTCTTAGCCACATCACAAATCATTGTAGGCGGTACAGGAAACGAACGAAATATCATAGCGCACAATGGCACAGGTATATCATCAGGTGGGACTAATAACCAATTCATAAGAAATCAATTTTTTTGCAATACCAATGCTATCACAGGTATAGGCAATGGTAATGTAGCCCCTGTAATTGTGGTAGCTAATACTTCTACCATATCAGGCACTTGCACAAATTGCACAGGCATTGATTTATATGAGGTGGATAATGGTGTTTGTACGCCTGATACTCCACAAGGAAAAACATTTATACAAAGCATTACTTTTGCTTCTACCAATACCTGGAGTGTAACGGGCACTTTTGCTGCGGGCAAGAAAATAGTAGCCCTCGCCCAAGATGTAAATGGTACATCAAGGTTTTCTAATGCAATGGTTGTGAATACACCGCCTACCACCATCAACACAACCCTCAACACAGGACAGGAAGACGTGGTTTTGACTTTTGCATTGGGTAATATATCTGCGTGTTTTAGTGATGCAGATGGAGGAGATGCTTTAAATAAAATTAGAATAATCACACTTCCTAATAATGCTACACTTAAATTATCAGGGAATAATGTTGCGCTAAATGATGAAATATTGGCTTCCAATTTATCTAATTTAACCATTGCGTATGACCCTGATTTTAATGGGAATATTTCATTCACGTTCAAGGTATCTGATGGCACAGATTACAGCACTACTGATGCAACACTCGCCATAAATGTAGCACCTGTGAATGATGCACCAACGATTTCCTCTCCTGCTATGCCTGCGGTTACTTATACAGAGGGCAATCTTCCTATTGCCCTAAGTTCAGGTAGTGGGTTAGTAGTAACTGATGTGGATAATACCACGCTTGCCTCTGCCCTTGTAACCATTAGTGCAAATTACCAAAGCGGACAAGATGTATTGTCGCTTTCTCCTTTGCCTGCTGGTATAACATCTGCCACTTTTGACGTAGCAACAGGTGCATTGACAATTTTGGGAAATGGCACATTGGCACAATTTACCAACGCTTTGCAAAACGTAACCTACCAAAACACCAGCCAAAACCCAATAATTACACCACCACAAAGAATAGTAACTGTCCAAGTAAATGATGGACAGGCAAATAGTGGGCGTGTTGTATTTATAAATGTAGTAGCAGTAAATAACGCACCTGTATTGAGTACAACGGGTACAATCGCTACAACCTTTAACGAAGTTGGTGGAGCAATAGATGTGATAGATACGAATGCAAGTTTTAGTATTACAGATTTTGACAATACCACAATTAGCAGTTTCAACGCAAAAATTACAAGCAATTATGAAAATGGTAGTGATGTACTTTTATTGTCAAGTACACCAACTTATGTATCAAGTGTTAGTTTTATCCCTACTACAGGCGGATTGCAGGTTACTTTTTCGTCTCCACAGTCATACTCCACTACAACAAGTTTATTGAAACAAGTGCAATTTAATAATACCAGTGAAAATCCCACCAGTTTTGGCACTACACCCACACGTATTGTTAGTTTTCAAGTAAATGATGGGGAAACAACAAATAATTTTAGCAATATTGTAACCCAAACCATCAATATTATTGCGATAAACAATGCTCCTGTCATTATTCAAAGACCACTTAATGCACCTTTTGAAATAAGTGTAAGTACAAACGAAGATACTGCGGTTTCTTTATCTTTTGATGCTACTGACGCAGATAATACTGTTACACAACTTACTTGGTCAATATTTACGAATCCTACAAATGGTACTATTACCCCAATTACCACCACAGGTTTCAATTTCGCATTTGCATATACCCCAAACCAAGATTACTTTGGTAATGATAGTTTTGTTGTGCGTTTAACTGATGCAGGCGGGTTATTTTCAGAAATCACGGTTAATGTTACGGTTAATGCTGTCAATGATGCACCAAACTTTACCCTTTCTGCTGTTTCGCCACCTAATACACAGCCCGCTATCAATATAAATGCGTCTGCTACTATTGTTAATATATCAGGGATTGATTTTGGGGGAGGTATATTGGAGCAAACTGCATCGCTTGGAGCGAATCCACCGCAAACACTCACTTTTACCGTTAACTCTTCTAACCCTACATTGGTCAATCCTACTATTGTATATACTTCGCCCAATGCTACAGCTACACTTACCTATCGTGCATTGCAAGATGTAACTTCTGCTACCAACGTAACAATTACTGTAAGGCTTGCAGATAATGGCAGTAGCACATCGCCTAATATTAATATTGGCGAAAAAACCTTTATTGTACCTGTTGTACCAAAAAATCTGCCACCTACCAACTTTTCTGCTGTAGCCATATCCAATACCCAAATCAACCTATCATGGATAGGTGTAACAGGCAACAATGGTTATGAAATACAAAGGTCTTTGAATAGCACTTTTACAGGTGTAGATTCCTTCAACGCAAATGTCAATGCAATCTCTTATGATGACGGAAATCTTGCCAACAATACCCAATATTATTATCGTATTCGTACATTGAGTAGTGCAGGCGTATCAGATTGGAGCGAAACCAAAGGGGCAGAAACCGCAGATGTATCAACGCCACCAACCAACCTTGTAGCAACACCAAATGCCTATAATAAAGTAACACTCACTTGGAGCGACAATTCACAAAACGAAGAAGGTTTTTCTATAGAAAGAGCAAGTATTTTTACCAATAATTTTTTTGAAGAAATTGCCCAAACAGATGAAGGCATCACCACATATATAGACAACAGTGTATTAGCCAATGCTACATACAAATATCGTGTACGTGCCATTAATCCAAATGGAAGTTCACCCTACAGCAACATTGCTCCTGTTACCACCCCAATTAATGCCAATGTCTCTTCTCCAAATGCCCCTATAAATGTAGTTGCAAACGCCATATCAACAGAACAAACAGAACTTACTTGGGAATACAACCTATTACCCAATATTGTTTTTATAATAGAAAGACGCACCACGTCCCCCATAGTTACACCCTTTGACACATTAGAATTTGCTCGCAATGATATTAATTCTTCCATCAAATTTCATAATGACACTACAATCACACCAAATACTACTTATTGTTACCGCATACGTGCCATAGGCGCAGGAGGCGTGTCAGCAGTCAGCAATGAAACTTGTGTAGTGGCAAATTGTAATCTTGGAAACCTCATTGTAAGGTCGGATAATCCAACAAGTAGCAATGGCAATGCCAACATTTCTATCCAAGTATGTACAGGAAAAAGTGCTTCTTTGCTTGTAAACAAAAATGTGTATAAAGGCAATTACCAATGGAAACGTAATGGTGTAGATATTCCAGGTGCTAAATTCCGCAATTATTTTGCAAGTGAAACAGGTCTTTACACGTGTTCGGTATCATTGGACGGAAGTTGTAATGGTACTACGATAAATAGTGCAGTAGTTGATGTAAGCAATTCATCTCAAAATATAGACGTATTTTATAGATTTGCCAATGGCATAGGCACGCTCAGGGCTTCTGTTACAGATGCAGGTGTAGGCAATTATCAATGGTTCAAAGATTATCAACCTTTGCAAGATTCTACCAATTATTTTATACGCACCAACACACCAGGAACGTATTTTGTAACTGTAAAAGATAATGGTTGTGCCTCTACTTCTGATTTATATGTATTGGGTTTGACTGCCTTAGAAAATACAAACGACATATCACAATACCTCAAAGTATCGCCCAACCCAGCAGAAACAGACATCAACATTACACTTGATGCCAATATACAAGGTGAATGTATGTTTTACTTGGTGGATATGCAAGGAAGGAAACATTTTATGAGAAAAGAAGAAAAAAATGAAAGCAAACTTGATGTAAAATACAGCCTTGACCAATTTGCAAAAGGATTTTATTTCCTTGAAATCCAATGTGGAAAATATATAGGCAGAAAGAAAATCATAAAACTTTAAAATAGTTTTGGATAAATTATGGATTATACATTATTGAATTGCGTGCGTAATTACTATTTTTATAATCCTATATTCCTCTTTCTTTCTTGTCATTTCGCAGAAATCTGGCTGTTTGGCTGTTCTACGCTAAGAACAACCAAATAGCCAGATTTTTTCTTTTTCAAAAAAAATTACGATATTTGTTGATGTAGGTTTGCAGATTAAAAATTTGTGATACATTCCCAACAAACTCACCAACAAATTCAACAAAAATAGCAAATAATGACTCAAATGAACCATTTTCAAAATTATATCTATTTATACCTTTTTTTTGGTATGTTGTTGTTCCAAAAAAATACAATATTACACGCCCAAATCATTCCTACGCCACAAAAAATAGTAGCAATGCCTGGTAATTTTGTATTTCCCAAAAATTTACAAGTATATTTTTTGAATGATATAGAAAACAAAACGCTTTTCTCTGCCCAACTACTACAAAAATCTATTCAAGAAAATTTTAATATACCTGTCTTTTTGGGCGGTGATGCAGCACAATCACAAATTTGGATTGAACTTATTGATAGTACAAAAGCAAAACAATTAGGTTTCTTGACTGAAAATTTAGCAGAAAGTTATTTTGTTGGTATTACAAAAAACAAAATTTGGATAAAAGCACTCCACCCAAAAGGTGTGATGTATGCAGTAATGTCGCTCAAACAATTATTTAATTTTTATAAAAGCCCTCCAAACCCCAAAGGGGGGGTATTTTCTATGCCTTGTCAAGATATTTTGGATTATCCTGTACTCAAAATAAGAGGGCTTTCTGACGACATCAGCAGAGGGCAGATTTCTAATGCAGAAAATTTTAAATACATTATTCAAAATTTGGCACTTTATAAATACAATGCTTATTTTTTGTATATAGAAGATGTGTTGCAATTAGATAATTATTCAGAAATAGGCAAAACACGTGGGGCATTGCGTAAAGAGGAAATCAAAGAAATTATTGATTTTGCTGGAAAATATCACATAGACGTTTATCCGATTTTTGAAACTTTTGGACACCAAGAAAATATTTTGGTTAATCCTGCTTTTGAAAATATAGCAGAATTTGAAGGCTCACACTCTCTTTGCACAAGTTGCCCTGCAACCTATCAATATTTAGAAAAAGCACTCAAAGAAGTTGCTTTGCTGTTTCCTGTACCTGTGATACACATTGGCGGAGATGAAAGTTTTGACGCTGGCGTACTCAAAAGCAACAAAGAAGCCCAAAAATCAGGGCTTGCAGAACTACACCGCTTACATTATGAGCGTGTAGCAAATATTTGCAAAAAATATGGCAAAAATATTTGGATTTATGGCGATATTATCCTCAAATATCCACAATTGTTAAAACAGCTTCCACCCAATACGACTATTATGGATTGGGAATATTGGCCTAAATCTTATTATCCTTCGTGTGCTACTATTAGGCAGGCAGGCGTGCCTTATTGTGTTTCACCTTCGGTTTTTAATTTCAAAACTGTATTTCCTTTGCATTTGTATTCTTTTCCCAATATCCAAACCTATACGCAAAGCGGTATCAGAAATGCGACACAAGGAATGGTCGTATCAAATTGGGGCGATATGGGCAACGAAGGTTTTAAAGAACTTTTGTACTATGGTTATGCGTGGGCTGGGCAATTTGCATGGATTGGAAGGGCTGATAATACTGTTTTTAATAAAGATTTTTTCACGTATTTTTTTGGTATAAACCAAAATGATGATAAAAGTAGCAACCAAACCCAAATCGCTTCGCAAGTTTTCCAACAAATTAGCCAACCAGCGCAACAGGTTTTGTGGGCAGATTTTTGGCGACACCCTGCATTAGAACCTCGCAAACCTGCCACTTATCAACCAAATATTGATATTACTGCAAGAATTTTTGCATGGGAATCTGTATTGCCTATATTATTTCAAAATATTGATAATTTGGAAAAAATAGCCACCAAAAATAAAGAAAACATAGAAATCATACGACTTCATGCTAAAATATTGGCACTTTATAGCCAAAAATTAAATTTTTATACGAAATTTCAAGCATTTCAACAATTTCCCCAAAAACCCAATGAAATGATAATTCTTACAGAAGAAAATATCACAGATTGGAAAAAAATGCGGTTTGGATATGAAAATCTTTGGCGAAAATATTACAAAGAAGAAGGACTTTTAGAGATTTTGAAAAGGTTTGATAGAATGATTTTGTATTTTGAAGAAATCAAAAACCATATACTTACCTACCAAAAAGCCCTAAATAACGCACCAAAAAATAGTACCCAAGAGAAAAAATATACGTTTTCACCCATTAGCCAAGCATCATGGATTTATATGCCTTTGTCAAAAGGTGGCACGCAGTTGTGTAGCGAAAAAGCAATTTTTAGGCACGAACTTAAACTTGAACACATACCACAAAATGCCAATTTTCAGCTTTTGGCAGATACCTATGCAGAACTTTGGGTAAATGGGAATCAAGTAGGAAAAGTATTTGCACGCAATATTTTTCAATTGCATTTGGAAAATGAAGTCGTAAAATGGTTTGACATCAAAAAATTTCTGCAAGTAGGTAATAATATCATTGAAGTAAAAGCTAAAAACTATAATAAAGGACTTAAAAATAGCGGGTTTTTGCCTAATGGCGAAATAGAAGCAGGTATCCATTGTGAAATTTCTTTGGAAGATTTGGGTGAAGAACGTATGATTTATACTAATACAAAGGATTGGAAAGGCAAAATTTGGTATGAAACAGACAAAGGTTTGCCTTTTGAACCTATTATTCAAAAAAAATATCGCTCTGTGGTTATTGCCCCAAATTTTTCGCAAAATAGAAAAAGTTGGTTGGAGAAATAATTAGGGAGTAATATCCAACTATAAAAATTTACTAATGCCTTTATTTTAATAACCTAAAATTTATAATCCATTATCCATAATTAAAAAAATGCGTTTTTTATTGCTCATTTTTTTTGGAATTTTTGTGTCAAATTGTCAAACACAAAATGTCCAAAAACAGTCAAATTTGTCCTCCTCTTCTTTTTTAGAAGTTTCACAAACATTATCTTCTCCCGAAAAAATTTCAAAAGAATTTGAAAAATTAAATTGGGGTGATTTTCGTGTGTATGAATTTTGCAAAAGTAATGATTTAGATTACACGATTGCTTCACGTTTTGTGCGTGGTGTATATTATAATCCAAATAAACGTTATAAAGATAAATACCCAAAAACAGAATGGTTTTTGGAAAGGTTACCTTTGGTGGAATTTGCCCAAATATTGTATTATCATAAAGAACCACATCACCGTACATTTATGGATGTAGGTTCGGGCAATGGTGATAAATTATTGATGGCAATGTGTCAAGGGTTTTCAGGGGCGTATGGTGTAGAATATGAAGAAAAATTACATTTATCTGCCAAAGAGGCTTTGCCCGAAATGGTAAAAAAAGAACTTATTGAAATACAACATGGTGATGCTACCAAATTGCCAGCGTCTTATTTCCAAAAAGCTGATTTTTTGTATATGTTTTGTCCTTTGGTATTGGACAAACCACGCCAAGCAGTATTATTGATGAATATTTTGGAAAATATGCGTGATAATACCATTGTGTATGAAGCTGGGTTTATGTATGCGAAGGAGTTTAATTTGCTTTTTAATACGCCTATTGGCAATGATTATCGTGGTTTCTTTGCAGTAAAAAAAGAAAATGGTAAATATTATTTTAGGTTTTTTGTAAAAGCTTGGGAATTATTTGAATTTGATTTTAAAAAGGCAAAAGAAAAAGCAAAAGAAATGGAGAAAATGAATACGCTTGAACCTGTAGAAATTAAAAAATAAACTATTTTGTGGTTTTTTTACAATTTATAATTTTTTTGTAAATCATTTTTTACGTTTTGTCTTTGTTTTTTGCGGTCTCATCTTCGTTTTTTGCGGTTTTATCTTATATCATTTGTTATAAGATTGTAAAAATCTATAATTTGCACTTAAAAATTTGCACTTAAAAAAAATCAAAAATATGAAAAAAGTCTTTCTTACAGGCATAACAGGTTTTGTAGGTTCTCACACTGCTATCCAATTATTGAATAAAAATTATCAAGTAATTGGCACTTTACGCAATATGGAACGTGCAAATGAGATTAAAAATGTGATTGCACAACACACAAAATACATAGAAAATTTACAATTTGTAGAAGCTGACCTAAATCAAGAAAAAAGTTGGGACGAATATATGCAAGGCGTTGATTATGTCCTTCATATTGCCTCACCATTTCCCCAAATATTACCTAAAAATGAAGATGATTTGATAATTCCTGCAAAAAAAGGCACATTAAATATTTTACAATCTGCCTCAAAAATGGGTGTAAAAAGAATAGTCATTACTTCTTCAAGTGGCGCTATTGTATATGGAAAAGAAAAAGGAAAACAAAGCGGGTTTTATAATGAAAACGATTGGACAAATCCAACTAATAAACAAGATTCTACACCTTATTTTAGAAGCAAAACTATTGCAGAACAAAGTGCATGGGATTTTATTAAACAAGATACGAGCGGACTTGAACTTGTTACAATATGTCCTGGTGCTATTTTAGGTGAGATTTTAGAAAAAGATTTTGGGACATCTGCTAATATTGTCATCAAAACTATGGACGGAAGTTCGCCTGCTATACCACAAATAGGTTTTGACATGGTTGATGTACGTTCTGTCGCAGAAATGCACATACAAGCAATAGAAGTTGAAGAGGCTTCAGGAGAACGATTTATTTGTTCCTCAGGTTTTTTGAGTTTTAAAGATGTAGCAACAATTTTAAAAGAAAAATATCCAAAGGCTAAAATCCCTTCTTTTGTATTGCCAAACTTTTTAGTACGATTATTTGCCAATTTTGAACCCACTTTGAAACCCATTCTTATTGATTTGAGCATAGAAAGGCGATTGGATAATACAAAAGCAAAAAAAATACTTAATTGGAATCCTATTTCACCCAAAGACGCAGTATTGGCATGTGCAGAAAGTTTAATAAAATTGGGGGTTTTGAAAATAAAAGCATAGCCATTATCTCCTAAAAATAATAAAAAAAAAAGTCAGATTTATTAGTCTGACTGTTTTTTTTATTAGCACTAAGAAAATTTTAAAATACTGAAAAACTGATTACTGACAACTCAATTTCTTACGCACCCACTTCCACCAAATAACGGATTGAGCATTGGGCATCATTATATATAATGTATTCATTATTAACCAAATCCGCACCACCTTCCGCAAAAAGTGAATCATATTCTGCACCTTGTTTTTTGAGGTTTTCCTCATTGAGTTCATAGCACCAAGATTGGTGTTTTTGGATATGATATTGCTTTCCAACATGCACATCAAACAACGCTAAAAATGCTTGATTGGCACTTCCGCCAGTCCAATATGCGCCACGCAATGAGGTATAATTGAGCGATTTTTTGAATTTATCTGCAAAATAAATGCCATAACCAAACATTTTACCTGAAATTACTGCGTTGGCAGGGCGAAGCACAAGGCTTGTTTCAAGAATAGAAATCCAGTTTTCATTTCTGCTACCATGCCAAAAAAGTTCAAGTTTTTTATCTTTTTTCGTGTTGAGTGCATCATCAAATTTTTTGCGTGATTTATAATGTGTAACAGCATAAGCATTTTTGAATTTGCTTGCATTTTCTTGCATAAGGTCTTGGATTTGTTTGATGACATCTTTGTCTGTAACCAAATCCACAGATATACCCAATGTATCAAGTAGATTAACTTGTTCTTTGGGTTCTGCAACCATAGCTTCTTTATGTTTTTCACCAAGTTCTACTTGTCCACGCATTACGTCCAATGTATTTTGTTCATTTACGAGGTGACTTTGCAATTTGTCCAATGCGTCTTTTGTATCAAATTTCTCTTTAAAAAGGAAATCATTAACGTTACTCATTTTTCTTGGGATTATTTTATACAAATCCAAGAGCAAATTATTTACTTCCTTATTATCAACATTTAGTGTTGCTTTGCTTACAAGCAAATCCACCATGCGTTGTGCTTCGGTTATCTGTTTGCGTGTTACTTGGTCAGAAGACACATTGTAGTTTTGGCTTACAGATTTTTTGGAATATTGCATGAGTTCATTAAACAAAAGCGCTACTTGCGGATTGCTAATATCTGCATATTCTACGGTGTCTACAGTTTTTTCTGCAAAAAGGTGCGTTTGGTCAGTATAACCTTTGCGTACTTTTTCGTTATATTTGCTTGACCACTCACGCATATTGTAGGTTGCTAAGGTAGCCCTACCGCCTACACGTCCATAACTCACGGTAAAAGTTCCGCCTGCAATTTCTTGCATATCATAAAACTTATTGTTGTTATCAGTTGTAACCATGATAAGTTTTGCGGTGCGAAGCACAGGTTTTTTGTCTTCTTCAGGATTATTTGCCATATTTTTGAACAATTTTTTTGTAAAATGGAATAAATATTAAAAAAATGCTTAAAAATAAATACTTTTTTTAGAAAAACAAAAAAACCCACAGATTTTTTTCAAAATTTGTGGGTTTTTTTATGGTGATCTTGTCAGGATTCAAACCTGAAACCTTCTCATCCGTAGTGAGATGCTCTATTCAATTGAGCTACAAAACCATATTTTTTAATTGTGAGTGCAAATTAACGGATTGTTTTTGATATTTCCAAATATTTTGATATTTTTTTCTTTATTTATTAAAATAATTTAAAAATAATTCAATTTGGGTATTATATTTCTTAAAAATAATTCAATTTATAATATTTTTCAAGAAAAAATAAAAATTCATTTTTTACCATTTTTCAGATTTAAAACGCAAATTTTGAAGGGTTTACAAAAATTAACATTTAAAAAGTGACAAATAATAATTTACATTAAAATATTATTTGTTCTTTTTCTTTTTTTGGAAAAAATCTTAAAAAAATACAATAAAAAAATTTGAAAAAGCTATTTTTACAAAATCAAATTATGTATTTTTGCAAAACAACATTTGGTATAATGCTTTTTCAAGTATATTAGCCATTTGATTTCAGTTATTTCACCATTAATTTTTCATAATTAACAAATTTTATATTTTTCAAAAATGATGAGAAAATCACTAAGAAAGTCTTTTTTATTTCTTACGTCATGTTTTGCGATAGGTAATTTATCTATTCCAAAGATACAAGCCCAAGAAATTTCTTCGCCAGCAACACAAGAAGTATTGCGTGAAACAAAAACAAAATATTTGCGTGAGCTCGCTATCCAAAAAAAACAAGAATACCAAGAAAATCGTAAAAAAGCAGAAGCTCATGCGCGTAAAAATGGGTTGCCTTTGGTTGTAAAAGGCTCAAATGGGCAAATTGCATACCTTGATGGCATTGCTGAAAATGGACATCTCTTGTATGTAGCACCTGACAACAACACAGATGCAGCAATTACGACAGGTGCAAGCAGATTACAAGTAGGTGGCAATATGGGGCTTTATCTTTCAGGTAAAGGCATGAAATTGGGTATTTGGGAAGTGGGTATTCCTAATTATTCACACCAAGAATTTAATGGAAAAGTAGTGCAAGCAGATGCAGGGGATGCTACTGCTGGTATCAATGATGCGAATAATCATGCTACTCACGTAAATGGAACTGTTATAGGAATAGGTCTTAACCCATTGGCAAGGGGTATGGCGTTTGACGCTACTACTGATTCATATACTTCAACCAATGATAGTGCTGAAATGACACAAGCAGGTGCAAATGGATTGCTGATTTCAAACCATTCTTATGGATTTTTGTCAGGTTGGCAAAATGGTAGCTGGTGGGGCGACAATTCTGTAAATCTTCAAGAAGATTATAAATTTGGGTTTTATAGCTCAAAAGCTAGAGAATGGGACAATGTAGCAATTAATGCTCCTTTTTATCTCATATTCAAATCTGCAGGAAACAGCAGAGGCACAGCAGGCAATGGTACACGCCCACCAAACTGTAATGCAGGCACTGGTTATGATTGCGTATCTGATGCAGGCAACGCAAAAAATGTAATGACAGTCGCAGCAGTAGGAGCAGTTACAAATTATAACAATCCCGCAAGCGTAATAATGAGTTCATTCAGTAGTTGGGGACCTACTGATGATGGACGTATCAAACCAGATATTTCTGCTGATGGTGTCAATGTACTTTCTGCTGTTAGTACTGCCTCCAATCAAAATGGTGCTTATGGCTCTTTGTCTGGTACTTCAATGGCTTCGCCAAATGCTGCAGGTTCTTTATTATTGGTGCAAGAACTTAACCAAAAATTATTTGGCTCATATCTACGTTCTTCTACGTTGAGAGGGCTTGCAATCCATACCGCCAAAGAAGCAGGTGTAGACCCAGGTCCTGATTATGCTTTTGGTTGGGGATTGCTTGATGTGGCAAGTTGTGCAAATATCTTATTGAAAAAAAATACAACTTCTTTTATTGTGGAAGAAAATACACTCAATAATGGTGGAAATTTTCAAAAAAATATCGCAGTAACTGCTGGTACAAAAGTAACCGCTACTATTTGTTGGATTGACCCTGCTGGAACACCTGTTGCATTATCGCTTGACCCAACAGACCTCATGCTTGTCAATGATTTGGATATGCGTATTACAGGCAACGCTACTACTTTCTCTCCTTGGATATTGGGCGGTGCTGCAGACCCAAGTGCTGCTGCAACAACAGGTGATAATTTTAGGGATAATGTGGAAAAAATTGAATTTATACCTGCAACTTCTGGTAATTACTCCCTTAATATTACACATAAAGGAGCTCTTTCAGGCGGTTTGCAAAGGTTTTCTTTGATTATTACAACTGAACCTTTTACCAATAGTCGCAATGCTTTTTATTGGGTTGGTGGTGCAGGGAGTTGGAATGATGGTGGCGAGTGGTCTAATAGAAGTGGTGGAACGCCTATCAATGCAGTACCTACAATTAATGATATAGTTATTTTTGATGCAAATTCTTTTTCAGCAGTTGGACAAACAGTACAAATTACTGCTAATGCTTCTTGTTATTCTTTTGGTTGGTTGTCTGATAAAAATGCAAACTTTCAATTTAGTGGTAATAATTTAACGGTTGATGGTAGTTTTTTTAGACGTGAAAATACGTTGGCTTTTACAGATGCAGGCACAGTAAGGTTTACAGGTGTTGCTTCCAAAGTAAATAATATCAACATTGACCAACCTGATTTTGCTAATGCAACTTTTGTGATTGATGGTGATGGAAATGGCGAGAAATGGACTTTACAAAATACAATCAATGCAAAAGGCATTACGGTTTCAGGTGGTGATTTTAACTTGAAAAATGATATTACAAGCCTCATAATTTCGGATTTGATTGCAAATAGCAACAAAACAAAAAATATTGCTTTGCCAAATCTTAATATTGATGGACTTGCTAATGTAAATATCGCTTCAACAGGCTTGAACAGCCTAAATGTAACCAATACCAACCTTAGATTTTCTGCCACAGGTAACAAAACACTCATAGGTACAGGCGTAGGATTTAGCCAAGTAGAAAGTACAAACGGAAAACTTACGATAAGTGGTGCAAATAACGTATTTACAAATGTAAAAGCAACAGGTGAATTGGAATTTATGAATAATAGTTCTATGGCACAACTCACGCTTACAGCAGGCACTACGCTTCGATTGGCAAACGGTACAACACAAACCGTAAATCAAAATGTTGATTTCCAAAGTACATCAACAAACCCAATTACAATCACTTCTACAGGCACAGCAACACTAAGTTTTGCCAATGCACGCAGGTATTGCTACAATTTTTTGAACATCACTAACGTAAATAAAATAGGTACGCCTATTGTTGCAATAGGTGCAAGCCCAAATAGCACGTTGACAAACGGAACAGGTTGGATAAACAATAGTTGTACAAATTTATTGTTTTCTGATTTTAGTGTGAAATATCCTTGTGCAACTTCTGTTACTGAATTTACAGACAAAAGTACAGGCAATGTTACTTCGCGTCTTTGGAATTTTGGCTCAGGTGCAAATACTTCTATTATTACAAATCCAACTTTTACCTATCCAACCGCAGGTAGTTATATTGTAAGTCTTAATGTAGGTGATGGCACTACCAACGAAACAAGCAATCAAACAATCACAGTTGTAAATCCTCCTGCTGGTCTTTCACAACCAACTATTACGGTAACAGGTGCAACACTCCGCAGTTCTATCACAAATAATGCCTATGCGTACCAATGGTTATTAAACGGAAATCCTATCGCAGGTGCAACAGGAAGTACTTACAACATTAGCCAAGCAGGAAATTATCAAGTAAGTGTAAATAACCAAGATTGTAAATTTACATCTGACCCTGTAGCAGTTACAGGCTTACCCGAAGACCAAATACAACTTTCCTCTACACTTACCCTTTATCCAAACCCAACTTCTGAAATTCTAAAAGTAGGTATGGACAATAATTTGTATGGTGGTGTAAAAATTGAAGTATGTGATATATCAGGTAAAACTGTAAGCACCACACAAACCAAAAAAGATGATACGAAATTTGTACACGAAGTAGCAGTAAAAGACTTTCCAAATGGTCTTTATATCGTGAAAGTGTATATCAATGGTGTAAGTACAAGCCAAAGAATTGTGAAAAAATAATAATTTCCGTGTTCATTTTTGAATAAAAAAAACTGGTTTTCTCACAGAGGAAATCAGTTTTTTTTTGAGTTTTTTAATTTTGAAATTTAATTTTGGATTTATTCTTTTTTAAAGGTTAGAAACAATTACTTTCTCCACTACTTTGGGGAAATATTCATGTTCCAAAGCGTGTATTTTTTGTGCAATTATTTCAGGCGTATCATTAGGCGTGAGGTCGCAAGAAATTTGAAAAATAACTTCTCCTTCATCATACACCACATTTGCATAGTGAATAGTGATGCCTGTGGTAGTTTCTTTATTTTCAAAAACAGCTTTATGCACATTCATACCATACATACCTTTTCCGCCATATTTGGGCAGAAGTGCAGGGTGAATATTAATGATTTTTTTTGGAAATGCGTTGATTAAATTATCAGGCACAAGCCAAAGAAAACCAGCAAGCACAATAAAATCTATTTTGTGTGCGGATAAATAATCCAAAATTTCTTGTGATTCATAAAACATCTTTCGGTCAAATATTTTTGTATCAACGATATTTTTACTATTTTGGTTATGTTTTTTTACCCTTTCCAATACAAAAGCATCACTTTTATTGGTTAATACGCAAACTATTTTTGCAGTTTGGTGCAAATCAAAATATTGTATCAAGTTTTCAGCATTGCTCCCTGAGCCAGAGGCAAAAATAGCGATATTCATTGGGGTAAAAGTAAAAATTTTAGGATAAAAAAAATAAATATAAAATAACTTTTATTTTCTAAATATTTAAGCAGTTCTCATTTTTATAAAAAACAGCAGTACAATTATTTGTGGCAACAATAGGCGGAATACCCCAAAATTCAAGCATTTTGAAACCTTGATTTTTCAAAAAATCTTTCGCAGGTGTGTAATCTGCTCTTTCTGCATTATCCAAAATAATTATGCCTTTTTGTGTCAAATAATGTATGGCAAGTATGGTACAATCATTTCGCCTACGCCCATCAACTACGACAATATCATATTTCTTATTTTCAGCGTTAATTTCTTGTTGATATTTTTGTTTTTCATCAATTTCTTGAAACACAACTTTTGCATTTTTGGGTAATTTTGGCGTGAGTAAATCCACCCACTTTTTATCATTTTCTACTGATTTTACACTTTTTACCCTTTTGGCATACCACAATGTAGAATTTCCTGCACCATATTCAAATACTTCTAAATCTGCGGAAAGACGATTGTCCAAAAACTTTAAAAAACTATAATTGTACCACGCCAAAGGCTCGCCATTGGCATCAATAGATGTTTTGGTTTTAAAACTTTTGAACCAACCATTTTCACGCAACGCACTTTTAAGATGAAGCTGAATCATACCACCAATGCCCAAAAAATTGAGTATTTGCCAAATAATTTTTTTTACAATTCCCATAATTAAAAAAACTTAAAAATTTTACTATTTTTCCAACAATAATTCTAAATATTTCTGCTTCTAAATTTTTTGTAAAACTTTGATGCAAATATTATTTTGGATTTATTTTTACAACCTAATTCCCAGCAAACAAATATCATCTCTTTGAGATGTATTTTCTAATTGTGTATATAATTTTTGTAGTAAAAATTCTTCTTGGCTTTTCATATCTTGTTTTTGTGAACATTCTGTAAGAAATTCTACAAATTTTTTTGTACCAATTTTTTGTCTTTGTTCGTTGTTTTGGTCTATAAATCCGTCAGTGCTAAGATAAATAAGGCTATTTTTTTCTAAAAAAATAATTTCGTCTTCAAATTTTATAGTTTCGTTTTGAAAACCGCCAATGCCTTTTCGTGTGCCTCTTATATATTCTATGGTATCAAGTTGAGCATTTTTATAATAAATACCACTTTTTGCCCCTGCAAAAATAATTTTATGTTGATTATCTCCTTGTTTTTCAATTTTAATTAAGCTCAAATCCATACCATTAAAATTATTGGTCTCATCTTGCCTCAATGTGTTTTTTACTTCTTGGTGCAACGCATCTAAAATCTTAGATGGTTGATAAATAGCCAAAACTTTAACGATTTTTTCTAATAAACTATGTGCAATCATGGTCATAAAAGCCCCTGAAACGCCATGTCCTGTACAATCAATCACTGCGATATAAATGTCGTTGTTGATTTCATTTATCCAATAAATATCACCAGAAACAATATCTTTGGGCAAATAGATTTCAAAATATTGTTTTAGTAAACGTTCTTTTTTGGTTTTATGTGGTAATATAGCTTGTTGTATAAGCAGTGCTGCATTGATGCTACTGTTTATTTTTATATTTTGGTTTTCTAATTCTCTACTTTTAATCTGTATGAATTCCCTTTGTGCTAAAATTTGTTCTTGTGATTGTTGTAATTCCTCATTTTGCGTTAATAATTCTTGATTCAGTCCTTCTATTTCTTGCGTTCTTTCTTTTACTTTTTTTTCCAATTTTTCATTTTGATTTTTTTGAGTTTCAATTAATTCACCTTTGATTTTTTTGTATTTATTTGCCAAAGCAAACGAAAAAACCAATCCTTGCAATGCCAATGAAACACGTGTAGCATGTGTTGTAATATAAATATGTGGGACAATATTTGCCAATTTTAGAATATAAATCACAGTGGCTAAAATCACAAAAATAAACGAAATGGCAAAATAAAATGAATGTGGAATTTTTTTGTACCACGCATAAAAACTAATTAAAGTTAGTATCAATACACCAACTAATATAAATATATGCAAAATACGATTGGCTATGGCGGTTTCTTGTGTAATCAAGTAAAAAGCCATATCCAACAATGCTATATATTTTAATACTTCTAAGGTATAATAAGCAGGTTTGAGGTATTTTTTTAAATCTAAATAATGTTGCGTGAATAAAGCAAGGGCATAAAAATATAAACAGCTTACAGGAATAATGGTTATTTCTGTTAAAAAAGGGCTGTTGTAAAATAAATATTGTGCATTATGCCCAATAAGTCCTGAAAATAAGAAAGTACAATATGCAATAAAAGATACATACAAAATATATAATTTATCGCCTAATACAAGAAATAAAAATAAATTATAAAAAATAAGCGTAAAAAAAACACCATATAAAATAGCTAAAAAAATTTCTTCACCCAATATATTTTTAAAATATTCATCAGACCTTTCAAGAGAAAAAGGTGCTTGAAAAACACTATTTGTTTTGATTTTTACATAAAAAATATGTTTGGTTGTGTCATTAAAAGGCATTTTGAATAAAAATGCTTTATCAACAATCTCTTTTTTTGTGAAAGGATACGCATCTCCTGTTTGTTTAAGTTGCCAATTTTTATGCGTATCATGGTAGTAAAAATCAATATAATCCAACAACGCATAATCTATTTTTAAAAGCCAATCTATTTTTGGATTTAGTTGATTTACTTTTATTTCAAACCTAAACCAATAAGAAGAATATGTTTGATAAAAATTTGCATTTGCTTTTTTCAACACTTTAAACGTGTTATTGGCGAATAAACTATCCATCTGTTTGACATTGTATTTGTGTGTTTTATCTTCTATATATGCAATGCTACTTTTTGGAATGTCTGCAACTTTATCAGCACTCAATATAATAACTTTTGTATTATTATTTTGAGCAAAAACAAAGTTGGTTGTCATTAAAATAATACAGAAAAAGAAGTAAAATTTAGGCATTTTTAAATATTTTTTATAATTTCAGTAAATGTTTCTTTTACAAAGCTCACAAATATATTTAAAAAATTCAAAAAAAAACACCAAACTCCTCAAATGATTGAAAAGTTTGGTATTGATATGTAGGCATTAAAAAGCCTCAATTTTTATCTTTTTGTTTGCAAAAAAGCCATAAAACTCTCTTTTGTGCGACTAAACGTAAAAATATCACTTATCTGAAAATAATTCATGCGTTGGCTTGGATTACAATAATCGTATGCAAATTTGGCAATATCAAGGCGTTGTTCGTCTTGCGACATAAGTGCTGACAAAGTGCGTATTTGAGTTACCGAAAAACAAGTACGTGTGCCAATAATAGTTTTGGCAAGGCTCAAACGTGTATTAGAAAAAGTTTCACGACTGATACGTGTACGCATATCATTAAAATCTGCATCAGGCACAGTACAGTTTGTAGTAATTGGATTTGTTGGGTTTGTAGGATTATTTGGCACAAAACCGCCATCTTGTTGTATAAATGTAAAAAAACTTTGTTGGTTCATTTGGTTGGTAAAAAGTTGGCTTGCTTGGTTATAATTATTTGCATCAAAAACTTTGATATATGCAATTTTCAAAAAACTCAAACGGTTGTTTTCTGATGTAATCAATGACCCAAAACGCATAAGTTGTGCGGTTGTAAAACAATTTGATTGCAAATATTCATTTATTTTGCCAATGCGTGCATTTTCGTCCCCAAAATTAAACACTTCTTGTGCCATTTGCATAAAAATATTATCATTTATAGGGGTGTTACATTTGATGGTACCTTGATAATTGGCAGAATTTGGGTAAAAATAATTAGGAAAAGTTACTGTACGGACAGGATTTACAGGATTTGGGTTGATAGGATTTACAGGGTTGTCATTTGGATTGTATGCACCTCTTGTATATGCCACAAAATCATGCAACATAAAAACTGTAGAAAAATAGGTAAAACCATTATACACTTCATAAAAATTTTGGCGGTCAACAGTGCGTGTATAAGCAGTTTTGGCAAAATCCAATCGTGCAACATCATCAATCAAGATTTCTACAATTTCTTTTACTTGTGAAGAAAGCAAACAGGTTTCTTGTAAAAGCTGTTTCGCCATTTGCAACCTTTGAAACTCACGCACTTGTGATATTTGTTGTTTGCGTGATTGAAATGTCATAGACGACATCGCTTGTCCGCAATCTTGCGCCCCAAAACGTTGGGCATTGACATTGGAAAAAGAAAAAATAGACAAGTAAAAAACTGTCAAAACGAAAAGAATATGAATCTTTTTCATAAAATTTAAAATTGTTTTAGGGTTATGAAACCGTGTTTTATATTTTTGTTTAATTTATTTCTGCGTTTTTATATTGGTTTTTGTGCTATTATAGTAATTTTTTATAAAATAAATATACATTTTTTGTAAATTCAATTTGTATATTTCAAAATGTCTAATATCTTTGAGAATTGAAAAATATTAAAAACAAATACCAACTAACAAAAAATACAAGTAAAAAGATTTTTATTTTTTCTGACCGAAATTTTACACCTAAAAATTCTAAAAAAATCATTTAACCTTTTTTAACAAAAAAACTTTAATAAAAAAACTCAAAAAAAAATAAATCGTTACAGATTTACGTTTCATTTTCTATCTTTTATCATTCATTAACTTTTAATTATGACATTTCTTACCCTCATGGTGGTTATTTTCGTGATAGGCTACTTGCTTATTACATTAGAACACACCGTCAATATCAATAAAACTGCTTCTGCATTGCTGACAGGTGTACTTTGTTGGATTGTATATATTGTAGCAGAACACCACCAATACAAAGAAGTCAATGCACATCTTTCGCATCATTTGGCAGAAATTGCACAAATTTTATTCTTCTTGCTTGGTGCTATGACGATTGTAGAATTGGTAGATGCACACGAGGGTTTTCGGATTATTACTGACAGAATACGCACCAAAAGTAGTATAACGTTGTTGTGGATTTTGGCGTTTATTACATTTTTCTTGTCCTCTGCTTTGGACAACCTTACGACTGCGATTGTAATGGTATCATTGCTTAGAAAATTGGTCAAAAATATAGAAATGCGTCAATTATATGCGGGCATTGTGGTTATTGCAGCAAATGCTGGTGGAGCGTGGTCACCTATTGGTGATGTTACTACGACTATGCTTTGGATAGGCGAGCAGATTTCTGCGGTAAAAGTAATGTATATATTGATTATTCCGAGCCTTGTGTCTGTGATTGTGCCTGTGATTTGGGTTTCTTTTTTTATGAAAGGTGACTTGGAAGCTACAGATGAACAATCAGACATGGAAAACCCACGTAACAGTATGATTATGCTTGTTGTAGGGCTTGGGGCGTTGCTTTTTGTGCCTGTACTCAAAGTTATTACACATCTTCCGCCTTATATGGGCATTTTATTTGGATTAGGTTTTATTTGGGTGGTTTCAGAATTATTAAATAGTTCAAAAGACGAAGAAATAGGGCATAGAAAATCAGTAGGACACGCACTTTCACGCATTGATACATCAAGTATTTTGTTTTTCTTAGGTATTTTGATAGCAATAGGCAGTTTGCAAAGTACAGGTATTTTGCAGGCATTGGCAAAGTTGATGGACAGTGCTATAGGCAACCAAAATGTAATATTGATTGCGATAGGTATGGCGTCTGCCATAATTGACAATGTGCCTCTTGTGGCTGCTGCACAAGGTATGTACACATTAAAAGATTTTCCTACTGATAGCAGTCTTTGGATATTTTTGGCGTATTGTGCAGGTACAGGTGGCAGTATGCTGATTATTGGCTCTGCAGCAGGTGTAGCAGTAATGGGTATGGAAAAAATTAGCTTTTTTTGGTATGTACGCAAAATTACGTTTGCTGCAGTATTAGGTTATTTTGCAGGTGCGGGTGTATATATTGCAATGCAAATGATGAAAATTTTTTAAAAAGTTCAAAAGGTTCAATGTTCAAAAGGTTCAAAAAGTTCAATGTTCAAAAGGTTCAAGGTTCAAAAAGTTCAATGTTTAAAAGGTTCAATGTTCAAAAGGTTCAAGGTTCAAAAAATTTAATTTTTGAACTTTGAACGCTTAAACTTCTAAAATTATGATTGAAAAAGAATTTAGTTTATTTGATTATTATGCACTTACTTCCCAAAAAAGTGTGCTAATTTCATACAAAGGACCTGTAAGTGATGTGATTTTGGCAGAAATCAGCAAAGATATTCGCAATAAGTTTTCTGATGACCCAAAAGCAAGCAGGAAAATATTTGCAATTTTTATGGAACTTGCCCAAAATATTTTATATTATTCCGCAGAAAAAACCTTGTTTAATGACCGACACGATAGTATAGGCTCTATCCTTATTACGCAAATGTCAGGACATTATACCTTTTCTTGTGGTAATTTGGTGGAAAATGATTACATCCAAGAATTGGTAGAAGGTTGTTCTATTATCAACTCAATGGACAGAGATGCCCTACGTGAATATAAAAGAGAACAACGCAGTTCGCCTCAAAGAGAACGTAGCAAAGGTGCAGGCATTGGACTTATTCAGGTTGCACTTACGTCTGATACACCACTCAAAGTAGAATATAAAGAAATTGATGAAACGCATAGTTTTTTTTCGCTCTCTGTCCAAATTATGAAAGATGGTTTGAAAACAAACGAAACTGTAATTTAAGTAAATGTATGATTTTGGTAGCGTAATTTTTCAAAAAACGTTTTTACTTCAAAAAAGCCCTTCCCTAAAAAACTATTGCTGTATTGTGATTATACATAAAGCATTTATAATCAATGCTTTTGAAGCATTTTTTAAATATTTAAAACCTTTTTAATACATTTGTAAAAATTGACGTGCGTTGCGTCAATTAGTGAGTTGTGCGTGATTTTAACCCAAAACAACGATTAACGACTAACCGAAACAACTTTTATGGCTAACGAATTAGAAAAAGCAATAACAATTAAAAATGCAATTGATAAAATTGATGCAGGTGACTTTTTACTTCCATCAATTCAAAGAAGATTTGTTTGGAATACCGAACAAATAGAATTGCTGTTTGACTCTATTATGCAAGACTATCCTATCAATACATTTATGTTTTGGGAAGTCAATAGTAATGAAATAAAAAATCAATTCCGTTTTTATGACTTCTTAAAAAAGTATGTGGAGTACAAAGGCGGAAATAATGAAGAAAGAAAAACAAAAGGATACAAAAACTTTGATGCAGTTATTGACGGACAGCAAAGGTTAAATAGCCTTTATATTGGACTGAAAGGCAGTTATGCACATAGACAATATGTTTACAGAAAGAAAAATTACTATAATGATGAAAATAATTTTCCAACAAGAAAATTATATCTTGATTTGCTTAATCCAATGATTAATGATGAACAAAAAAGAAACTATGATTTTCGTTTTTTAATTCACAATGATCATAAAAAAGAGAACGAGCAAAAAACTAAACAAATAATTGATGAAAATGGAAACCAAGAAACAGTAAATTGTTATTGGTATGAAGTTGGAAATATTTTAGAACATAAAAACGAAAGTAGTGTTGTTTCGTTTCTTGCAAAAGAAAATCTTGGATTTGAAGGCTTTGCTTTTGAAACGCTTTTGAAATTTTATAAATTAGTAAATGAGAAACCAATTATCAATTATTTTTTAGAAAAAGAACAAGATTTTGATAAAATTCTTTACGAATTTATACGAACTAATTCAGGCGGAACAAAACTTTCATTTGCAGATTTGTTAATGTCAATCATTACAGCAACTTGGGAAATGGGACAATCAACCAAAGGTGCAAGAGAAGAATTAGACGAAGTTGTTAGGGAAGTTAGAGAATTTGGTTTTGAAATAGACCAAGATTTTGTGCTTAAAACGTGCTTAGTTTTAATATCAAATGATATTCGTTTTGCACTCAAAAATTTTGGTGCGGAAATGATAGCAAATATAAAAACAGAATGGAGTAAAATAACTTCGTGTATAAAAGCAAGTTTTGAACTAATAAAATCATTATCATTCAATAATCAATCTTTAAGAGCAAAAAATTCAGCAATTCCTATAATTTATTATTTGTATGTAACTGACTTCTACAAAGATATAAATAAGGACAATAAACATAAAGAGAATAAAGAACTAATTAAAAGTTTCTTGCATATTTCATTACTAAACAAATTATTTGGTGGTAGTTCTGATGGTTTTATAGTGAAACTTAAAAAAACTATTTTTGAAAATAAAATTCATAATTTTCCACTTCAAGAAATCAAAGAAGCATTTAAAGGTACAAACAGAAGTTTTAATATCGATGATGAAAAACTAAATAGTATTTTAAGAACATCATATGATAGTTTGGACAGTTTTTATGTCCTCTCTTTATTGTTTCCGAAATTTAATTTTGATTTTAAAAATCCCAATATTGATCACTTGTACCCTAAATCTAAATTCAACTTAGAAAGTTACAAATCATTAAAAAG
The DNA here is from genome assembly GCA_031425615.1 of Cytophagales bacterium. Classification (GTDB taxonomy): domain Bacteria; phylum Bacteroidota; class Bacteroidia; order Cytophagales; family Microscillaceae; genus JAAFIN01. The sequence continues at coordinate 8,742 of JANPJR010000173.1, read as the reverse complement.
TGACGATCAAAGAGATTTTTATGCAAATCATTACAATACAGTTTTAAACCTTGCAATTTTGTCAGAAGAACAAAATAAATCCAAAAACGACAAGGAACTTGATGTTTGGATTGAAGAACAAGAAAAACACAAAAAAGATATAAAAAGCACATTATTAATTCCTGAAAACATTGACTTAAATTTTGATAACTTTGAAGAATTTATAACGAAAAGGGAAGAAATTTTGAAAGATTTGATAAAACAGAGTGTGAAATAAAAACCACGCACAACATTGTATTTATGAAAAAGGGGCAGAAGTGCTAAACTTTGGCTAAGGTGCTTTTAATTCCCTTCTTCATAAATACTTTTCCGTTAGTTGATACTTAAAAAAACAGTACAATTACAAAATTTATGCTAACTTTGTGGAAAAATATCCAAAATGCTTTTTAAAAACTACCAATACTTTGCTTACGAATTTCCAGAACCTCAATATTTAGGAGCAAAATACACCTTACTAAAATGGCTAATAAAGTATATTCCTAAAAATATACATACTACTATTGATGCCTTTGCAGGTTCACAATCTGTTGCTTATTTATTCAAACAACTTGGTTTTCAAGTATTTACAAATGACTTTTTGCAGTTCAACCATCAAATTGGAAAGTCTTTAATAGAAAATAAAAATCAATTCTTAGATAAAAAAGACTTAGAAATATTATTTCAAAATAGTTCGCAAAAAGAAGATTTTACGCTTATTCAAAACCTTTATACAAATTTATTTTTTGAAGAGGAACAAGCTATATTTTTAGATAATTGTAGAGCAAATATTCAATTTTTAGAAAATGAGTATAAAAAATCTTTTGCTATTTCTTTGATAAACAGGAGTTTACAAAGGAAAATTACTATGGGGCATTTTGGGCATACACAGGCTTTGGTCTATGCAGGAGATAAAGAGCGAATAAAACGCAATCCAAATTTAGTGCGACCTATTCGAGATATTTTTATGGATTTATTGCCTCGATATAACAAAGCAATTTTTGATAATGGTCAAGAAAATAAAAGTTTTTCGGAAAATATTTTAGATTTATTGCCTAAAATCTTAGAAAAAAGTCCAATAGATTTGATTTATTTTGACCCACCTTACTGCGATAGCCACGCAGATTACCAAAGTTTTTATCATTTGGCTGAAACTTACACAGAATATTGGCAAGATAAGCAATTTATCAATGGAATTAAAAGATATGAGCCACAAAAATTTAGCGGATTTGACAAGAAAAAAGATGTAGTACAATCCTTTCATACACTTTTTGAGATGTCGAAAGAAATACCTAATTGGCTTATGAGTTATAATGATAGAAGTTTTCCAACGGTACACGATTTAACAAATATTATTAAGCAATATAAAAAAGTAGAAGTTGTAACAAAAACCTATCAAAATGGTAGAGGCGGGAAGGGAAGTGTGGCAGGAAGCCAAGAAGTATTATTTATTTGTAAGCCTAAATCAGTTTTTAATATATCATTTGAAATGAAAAATCAAAAACAATCTTTTAGCCACTGGAAAAACCTTTATGACACAGACCATTTAGAAGATTTTAATTTTAATCTTTCTGCTCTACTTTGGCTTAAAGTAAAGTCTATTACAAGGAAAGAAATTTTACATAATTTCTTAAATACAAATAATATTTTTTTGAAAGAAAAAGGTTTAAATCAACAATTTGAGGAGCTATATAATTTGCTTTCTGATAATTTGGAGCAAAATCATCAAAAATTGAATGATTTTATACACACTGAAAACCAATCACAAGAAACAATTTTGGATACTGAAAAATTAGTTTCTGAACTCTATAAACTACGTCATTTTGACTGGGGAGGGGATTATAAAAATCAATTAGATAAGTTTTTAGTAGATAGATATGTAAAGGTTTATCAAAATTATGATATTTTACTGTCAAAATTTGACACTGATATTAACCGAGCAGTACAGGGATATGTGCTTTGCAGTTGGTATAACCATTGGAGTAGTATTTTAATTGAGCATATTTTTAAATCTCATTCAGCAGTTTTACCAACTGTTGGGCAGATTAAAAAAGTGGATTTTTTTGTAAATGAAGTCCCCTTTGATTTAAAAGTAACCTATCTACCTGCTAATTTTATTGAAAAACAACGAAAATTAAAAGGTTTAAAACCTGAATTAACGGAGCTAAAACAAAAAGCAAAACAAGCACAATTATCTTTTACAAATCATAGTAAGGCAGATGATACTTATTACGAAATTGTAGAAAAAATGAAAGATAGAAATGACACTTTTTGTAAAGAAACCTTACAAAATATCAAGCAAATCCGTTTAAATATTTTGAAAGAAGTACAGGAAAACCCTAAAATTTTGATACAAAACTTATATGAAGAGCAAGGAGAACTACGTTTTGATGCCTCCAATAGACTCTTTTTGGTGTTAGTTGATACAGAAGACTTTGACAATTCTTGGAAGTTAAAACGCAATTTGGAGTTGTTACGTCCTAATATTCAAACTTATTTGAATGATTTTAGCACTAAAAATATACCTGATTTGAAAATAACTTTTGATTATAAAAATAAAGGTCAATTTACAGCATTAAGTGATATAATATTTGTAACAAAATAAGCATTGCCTAACAATGTATTTATGAAAAAGGGGCAGAAGTGCGTAATTTTGGCTAAGGTGCTTTTAATTCACCTCCTTCATAAATACTTTTCCGTTAGCTTAAAAACGACACGATAAAAATGGAAACAATCATATTTTGCGGAATACAAGCAACAGGCAAAACTACATTCTTTAAAGAAAAATTCTTTAAAACACATATTCGTATTTCACTTGACCAACTCAACACACGAAACAAAGAGCAAAAATTTATTGAAACTTGCCTTGCAACTCAACAACGTTTTGTAGTGGACAATACAAATCCAACAAAAGAAGATAGGGCAAAATATGTTCTTGTTGCAAAATCAAACAACTTCAAAGTAATTGGGTATTACTTTCAATCTAAATTAAAAGACGCACTCGAAAGAAATAACCAACGTGCAGGAAAAGAAAATATCCCTGAAATTGGAATTAAAGCGACACTCAGTAAATTGGAAATCCCAACTTTTGAGGAAGGTTTTGACGAACTATATTTTGTAGAAATTAACAATAATAACTTTATAATCACAGAATGGAACAATGAAATTTGACGACTTAGACGAAAAAATGCGTATTTATGAAACTTCACAAGACCGTTGTGTTTTGCCAAATATGTATATTGTGGCAAGAATTGATGGCAGAAGTTTTACAAGACTAACAAAAGAAGTGCATAAATTTAATGCACCTTTTGATGAGAAATTTCGTGACTTTATGGTCGAAACCGTTAAACATCTTATGAATTGTGGGTTCAATGTAATTTATGGTTTCACTGAAAGTGACGAAATTTCATTGTTATTTCATTATCAGGAAACAGCATTTTCACGAAAAACAAGAAAATTTATTTCAATTTTAGCAGGAGAAGCAAGTGCTAAATTCTCATCATTACTTGGTGATGTTGGTGCATTTGATTGTAGACTTTCAGAACTCCCCAATAAACAACTTGTTGAAGATTATTTCAGGTGGCGAAATGAGGATGCTCATAGAAATGCGTTAAATGCTCATTGTTATTGGCGTTTAAGACAAAATAATTTTTCACAAATTGAAGCAACAGAAAAAATTGAAGGAATGAGTATCGCTGCCAAAAATGAACTTTTATTTCAATACGGTATCAATTTCAATGAATTACCTAATTGGCAAAAACGTGGAATTGGCGTTTATTGGAAAGACATAAAAAAAGAAGGTTTTAACCCAAAAACAAATGAAAAAGTATTGGTTGACAGACGAGAATTATTTGCAGACTTTGAATTGCCAATGCGTGAAGAATATAACGAATTTATTTCAGAACTTATAGACAAAAACGAAAAGCCAAACCGCTAACATTGCATCACACCCATTAAGTTAAGCTAAAATCGTGGCACAAGGTTTGTTGTGTGCTACGATTTTTTAGCGAACTCTTGCGTGTAGCTATTAGCAAGGAAAAATGTATTTTTCTGTTAAAAATTATCTTTTACTTTTATGCTTACATTTTTCTAAACGCCAACAACAGAGGACAATTTATTTTTTGCGACTAAACAGACTTGCTTTTGTGCTTTTTTCGTATCTTTGCACATCAAAACTAAATTTGTGTAAAAATATGATTTAGGGTCGGGTTTCTCATCAAATAAAATCACTTAGAGCCAGTTTAAAAAAAGATTATGAGCAACATAACACAAAACATAAAGTCTTATAAAGTGGTATATCCTCAGATATATTCCTACACCCTTCCTGAAGAAAAGCCAAATGAAGGCTCCCAAAAAATTGGTTATACAGAGAAGAAAAATGTGCATGATAGAATACTGCAACAGGTAAAAACACCTGCTTTTAAATTAAATTATGAATTGCTATGGAGTGCTCCTGCTTTTTTTGAGGATGGGAAAGAAAGTTTTATAGATAAAAAATTTCACAAATTTCTTATCAAAAACGGTATTGAAAAAAAAAGCGAATTAGGAGAAGAATGGTTTTACTTTAATGGAGAACTGCTCAAATCAAAAAAATTATTTGATTTATTTCGTAAAGAAAAGTCTTCAGATTCACATAATGATAAAATAGAATACAAACTTCGATTTGAACAGGAAGAAGCGGTAAAAAAAGCACTTGATTATTTTGAGAAAACGGAAAAAGGAGAATTTCTTTGGAATGCCAAACCTCGCTTTGGCAAAACTCTTGCCAGTTACGATTTAGCTAAGCGGTTGAATGCCAATAAAGTGCTTATTGTAACCAATAGACCTGCCATTGCCAATTCGTGGTTTGATGATTTTGAAAAGTTTGTTGACGGATATGCTTTTATATCAGAAACCTCTTCCTTAAAAAACAGAGCTACGCTCACAAGAGCGCAGCATATTGCCATAAAACCTATCAAACCGCTTATTACATTCCTTTCTTTGCAAGACCTTAAAGGCTCGGAATTCTTTGGGGGTAATTATGATAAATTACGCTGGGTGGCTGATTTGGAATGGGACTTATTGATTATTGATGAGGCACATGAAGGAGTTGATACTGGAAGAACTGACGCTGCGTTTGATGTGATTAAACGCAAACATACCCTTCATCTATCAGGAACGCCATTCAAAGCATTGGCTAATGAGAAATTTCCCAAAGAAGCCATTTATAATTGGACTTATTTGGACGAACAAAAGATTAAGCAAATAGAAATCGAAAAAGGCGAAACAGGAGAACATGACGAAACAGGAGAACATACTGATTTGCCCGACCTAAAACTGTTTACGTATCGTATTTCCCAAATGATTACAGAGGAGGTAAATGAGGGAATTGAAATTGATAATGAAACCCGCGATTATGCTTTTGACTTGAATGAGTTTTTTAGGGCAAAAGATAAAAAATTTGTTCACGAAGATGACGTAAAAGAATTTTTAAAAAATCTCTCCACCAACAAAAAATATCCTTTTTCTACCCCAGAACTTAGAGAAGAGCTAAAACATACTTTTTGGTATGTAGGCAATAGAGTTGATTCTGTAAAAGCCTTAGAAAAATTACTCAAAGAAGATGAGGTTTTTAAAACCTATAAAATCGTGGTTGCTGCAGGTGATGGCAGAAGTTTTGAAGAAGAAGAAAACGATTTTAAGGGCAACGAGTCTTCTTTCAACAAAGTTGAAGCAGCCATAAAAGATAATGATAAGACCATTACACTCTCTTGCGGACAATTAACCACTGGAGTAACCGTGAAACAGTGGACTGCTGTTTTGATGCTTACTGACATCAAAACGCCTTCGCTGTATATGCAAGCAGCTTTTAGAGCTCAAAATCCTTTTAAGGAAATGAGAAATGGTAAATTGTACTTGAAAAAATCTGCCTACCTTTTTGATTTTGCACCTACTCGTGTACTTGAAATCTATGACCAGTTTGCCAATGGCTTAAATCCAAAAGCAGTAAAAGGAGAAATCACAGAAAAGGGCAGAGAAGAAAATATCAAAGAACTTCTCAATTTCTTTCCTGTAATATCAGAAGATGTAAATGGGGAAATGATTGAACTTGATGCCAATAAAGTGCTTACTTTCCCAAATGCTTTGGCAGCAACAGAGATTGTACAAGCTCGTTTTATGACCAATCTTTTGTTTAATGATAGCTTAAAAGGTGTTTTCAATTTCCCTAAGGAAGTAGAGGATATCTTAGATAAAATGCAGGTAGAAAAAAATAAACGTGTCCAAAAATCAAATAACTCCCTTGATTTAGATGATGCAAAAAGTATAAACAACAACAAATCAAAAGAAATTAATACCAATACTCAAATCATTTTTGGTGAAAAAATATTCAAGTCCAATACACAAAGGGTAGTTGATAATTTATTAGAACAAAATAATGAAAAATTGTATGCTGATGAATTAGTGGAACAGGTGTCAAAAGTGGCTGAACCTCTTATCGCAAAGTATAAAGAAGTGTATAAAGTAACACAAGCTGAAACCAACGAGGTAACAAAACAAATAAAAGAAAAAGTAAAGCAAATCGCTGAAGAATATAATAATGCTGAGATTAAGGACAGCGAGGTACTCAAACAAAAATTGATTGATACGATTGAATTGGATTTTGTTGCAGATAAAGTCACGCAAAAAGAAGACGAAAAGGTAGAAAAAGTTCAAAAAACCAAAGAAGAGGAAATCAAAGACCGATTGCGCTCCTTTACGCGTACTATCCCTATGTTTATCATGGCTAATGATTCGAAAGATGAAATTACCATTGATAATTTTGATGTAGAAATTGACGATAATGATTTCCTCGAACTTACCAGCATTACCAAAGATGAGTTTCACAAACTGCGTGACGGGTTTGATTATGAAGAAAATGGAGAACGAAAAACTTTTCAAGGTGTGTTTAATAAATATAGATTCAATGCCTCTATTGCTGAATTTAGGTTAAAGAAAAATCAATTAGCCAACTATTTTACCACCAAAGATGATATTTTTGAGCTGATACCAAACCAAAAAACAAACCAAATATTTACCCCAAAAAAGGTAGTGCAAATGATGATTGATAACCTGGAAAAACACGACCCCAGTTTATTTACACGCACCAATAGCACCTTTATTGACTTGTATATGAAGTCGGGTATGTACATCACCGAGATTGTAAAAAAACTATTCCACAATACCAAAGGGCAATACAAAAGTGAAGAAGATTGCTTGAAACATATTCTGGAAAAACAAGTGTATGGCTTGGCTCCAACACCTATTTTACAAGGTATTACACAATCCTACATTTTTGGTTTTGATACTGAAAATAAGATTTCGCGCAAAAACTTTGTACAACACGACCTCACACCAGAAGCACAACAAGGCAATGCCAAAGAAAAATTAAAAGAACTTTTAAATCTTAACGAAAATATGAAATTTGATGCTGTAGTGGGTAATCCGCCTTATCAAGATGAAGAAGAAACAAATAACCGCAAAACTCCAATCTACCCATACTTTTATGACGCATCTTTTTTAATTTCTGACATATCAATTTTAATAAGTCCTGCAAGGTTTTTATTTGATGCTGGGTTGACAAGTAAGCAATGGAATTCAAAAATGCTTAATGATAAACATTTGAAAGTTATTCTATATGAAGATGATGCATCAAAAATTTTTCCGAATACAGACATTAAAGGTGGTGTTGTTGTCATTAAACGTGATATAAAACATAATTATGAACCAATTGGACAATTTATTAAGAGTGAAGATATAAGAAAATTGTATGAGAGAATCAGTAAGTTTGAATATAGCTCTTTTAATACTATCATGATTGGAGGAAGAGCTGATTTTTTAATGAATGAGAAATTCCATAAAGCCTATCCAAATGCCAAATCAGACCTTCTAAAAGCTATTCAAGAAACTGCATCTTTAAAAGGAAATAGTATTCCAAACGCACTTGCACCTGGTTCTGATAATGAAATCGTAACTTCAACTTTAGAAATTTTATCTTATGCCTTTGTGCCACAAAAACCTTCAAATTCTGACGAATATTATGAAATAGTAGGTGTAATAAAAAATAAAAGAGTTTCTGGTTGGATTAAAAAAGAATACCTTACAACAAGAAGACCTGATAACAATAATATTGATTTTTATAAAGTTTTTATACCAAAAAGTATGAGTTCAGGGGCTTTTGGTGATACATTAAGCCAACCTCTTATTGGAAATCCTGGCAGCACTTCAACACCAACCTTCCTTAGAATAGGAATGTTTAAAACTGTACTTGAAGCTGAAAATTGTGCTAAGTACATTAAGTCAAAGTTTACAAGGGCTATCTTAGGAATTAAAAAGGTTACGCAAGATAACCCAGTTCCAGTATGGAAAAATATTCCCTTACAAGATTTTACCAATAACTCTGATATAGATTGGTCAAAATCCATTTCAGAAATAGACCAGCAGTTATATAAAAAATACGATTTAAGCGAAGATGAGATAAATTTTATTGAGAAAAAAGTCCAACCTATGGACTAAATATATTCCCTTTCAGTTAATAAAATACAATTTTTAATTAAATTATAATGTATTGGTAATCAATGATTGTATCTGTTTAGGTTTTAGTTAAAAATGTTGTGGAAATCGTTTTAAGAGAATTCCACCCCTTAGGGTGATGTAAAAAATTGGAAATTTTTTACAGCACCCTAAGGGTTGGAACTGCACAGGTGGTGG
>JANPJR010000172.1:0-41683 GCA_031425615.1 Cytophagales bacterium | reverse complement strand
TGATGGCTGTCCTCAAATCTGGAAAACCTTTTGATGAATCCCTTTATGGAAAAGCGCCACAAAAAATAAATTCTGAAACAAAATAAAAAAAAACAATAGATTATTTTGACTAAAATTTGCAATTTACCACAGTTCGTTTAGCCTATATTTTAAAATGTTATTTAGAACACACAGACTAAAAGTCTGTGCTACAAAAAAATACACAAAAACGTTTTATCATTGTTAACCTTTGGAGGTTAGTGGCTAAATAGTTACGTTATTTTAATAATTCCATTAATTTATTAAAGGCTTTTTCTTTCTCAGTTTCTTGGTGTGTTTCTAATAAAATATTTAATACTAATTCTTCTTTTTCGTAATCATAAACATGAATTCCTAACCAACCCAAACCCCAAAAATCAATCCCACCACCTATTTTTGATGAATTGAATACAACCTGATTTAATGACCCAAAATCCCCTTCTTCAAAAAAACGATACTCCAATTCGTAACCCTCTAAATTGGAGGCAAAATTCCTTTTAAACCATTCTACATCTTTTATTGTGCTCATAATTATTTATAAGATTAGTGAAAAATTTTGACAAAATGAAAACATTGAGACCAATTAAATTTCAAACTCAGGACGAACTGATTCTTTCATAAAAGAATATTCATCTTCAGGTATGTCCATTTTTTTAGCAATGCTTTCTATTGAATTATAAAATTCTTTATAAATTTTAATCTCATATTCATATAATTGGGTAATGATTGTGTCAAAAGCAAGGCCATATTCTCTATTTTTTAACAGACTTTTTGCATTATTTAAGTCTACTTCGTTTAACCCTAACGTTTTTGCAATATTAATAAGGGCAAATATTGATTTTGTTAATGTATTCATTTTTTTTAATAAGTGTAGATACCAAGAAAAAACGGTCATACAAGAAAGTATGACCGTTTTTTATTTAAAATTACCAAACTGACAACTTTTTTACTCGTATATCAACTTAAATCCCACACTTGGCACATTTTCGAGTTTAATAGTAGGGTCGTCTTTAAGGTATTTGCGAATACGTGTGATAAAAACGTCCAAACTTCTACCCATAAAGTAATCATCTTTTCCCCAAATTTTCTTTAAAATATCTTCTCTCCTGAGAATAATATTTTTAGTTTCACAAAAAAGTTTTAGCACTTCTGCTTCCCTGAGTGTGAGCGTTTTTGCAGGTTCTTGTTCAAATTGTAACGTGAGATTATCAAAATCAAAACTATATTTGCCCAAAGGGAAAATCTGTGGGTCTTTGGTATCGATTTTAGTAGGGCGTGTTCTCCTCAAAAAAATTTCCAAACGCAACACCAATTCCTCCATGTTGTAAGGTTTTGTGATGTAGTCATCACCACCAATTTTGAGTCCTAAGAGTTTATCGTCTTGCAACGATTTTGCAGTGAGAAAAATAATCGGAATATCCGCATTTTTGTTGCGTATGCGTTCAGCCAAATCAAATCCATCAATTTTTGGAAGCATTACATCAAGCAAACAAATATCAAAAGTATCTTTGTTGAATTTGTGCCAAGCAACTTCACCATTTTCAAAATGATGTACTTCATATTCATAGAGTTCCAAACTGTCTTTTGTAACCATTGCCAAAGACAAGTCATCTTCCACAAAAAATATTTTTGCTTTCATAAGGATTTGTTTTTTTTATGCAAAAAGATGCGAAATATTAAATTTTCGTATTAATTTAGCTAAAAAGTTTTAATAAAAATATTTTTTTTGTATTTGTTCCCCTTTGAGGGTTAGTGGCTAATTATTTACGCTTTTTATTTACGCTTTTTCTGTTTCTTCGTTTTCTATTTCTTCTGCTTTTACTTCTTCTTCTATCTGCAATACAAGGGTTTCAGGTGCTTGTGTAAGGAGAATAAGATACCAAGATACAAGTTTTTTGACATCAGAGGCATATACACGCGAAGTATCGTAATTTTCAACAACAGTTTTCAAAAAAACCAACAACTCTTTTCCTTCCGATTTTGGTGTTACAGGCAAAACACCTTGATATTTTTCGTGAATTGCGTGCAATACATTGGCGAGTAATATTGTGCCTTCTTTGTCAGTCGTATAGATAGAAACCTCTTGCAAAATAGATACACGATGCGAAGTACCAATAGCAACTTTTTCTTTTTTTGCATCAAGGCTTTCCATAATAGCACCTTTTGCAGTAGATTTATATACTTTGAACAGACCAGACATTCCTGATATTGTTGCGATTTCTTTGAGCAGCATACTTAAATATTATTTTTTTTGGTTATGAAAATTTTTATTTAGTTACAGATTTTTATTTTTTTAAATTATAAATAATATTAGAAAAAATACAATCGTTGTAATAATTTTATACGTATTTTTTTTGTAAAAAACGTTTAAATTTTTTAAGAATGACAAAGCTAAAAAGTTAAATTCACAAATTCAAATATTTGGGTATGATTTTAAAAATTTTTAACAAGAAAACATTTCAAAAATCCTGCAACTTTTATAATAACTTTCAATAAAAATCTGCTACATTTGTTTTTATTTATAAAAAAATCCACAATCCAAAAAAAAATGCTTTCTTTTCCAAATGCCAAAATAAATCTCGGTTTGCATATTATACGCAAAAGAGCAGACAATTTTCATGATTTACAAACTGTATTTTACCCTATTTTGTGGCGTGATGTATTGGAAATATTGCCACAAGAAAATGAAACCGAAAATTTAATATTTCATCTATCTGGTATTGATATTGTGGGCAAAAAATCTGATAATCTTTGTGTAAAAGCATATAATTTGCTCAAAAAAGATTTTCCACAAATACCAAATATTATTATGCACCTCCACAAAAATATCCCAACAGGTGCAGGATTGGGCGGTGGCTCTACTGATGCAACTGCAGTATTGTGCTTGCTCAATGATATGTTTGCATTGAATTTGGATAAAGAAAAATTAATATATTACGCATCAATATTGGGGAGTGATTGTGCTTTTTTTGTAAAAAATACGCCACAAATAGGCGAAAGCAGAGGCGAAATATTAACCGAAACAAATACATTGGGCATTGATTTAGGTTTTTTGAAAAATAAAATTTTTGTGCTTATAAAACCTAATATTCATATCAGCACCAAAGAGGCTTTTGCACACATTACGCCCAACGACACACGCCCACACATCAAAGAATTGATAAAAACGCCTTTTTCAGATTGGCATTTGGCATTAGAAAATGATTTTGAAAAATCACTTTTCCCAACATTTCCTATTTTAAAAAATATTAAAGAAAAATTATATGATTTGGGGGCAACTTATGCGAGTTTGAGTGGTTCGGGTGCTACGGTTTTTGGTATTTTTGAGGAAAAATCAGACAACCTAAAAGATGCTTTTTTAGAAAATAAAGATTTTCAAATATTTCAATCTATTTAAGAATTTCGTTTAATGGGGCAGACTGGGCTATTTTCTACGTTTTTCATTTAGAATTTCCGTAGATTCTACTAAATGCGTGTTCAATTCTTTCAATTTTTGAATGTCTGCGTAAATAATAGGTAAATTTTTGTGCGCAAAATACTCAATTTCAATTTTTGCCCCAAAAATATGGTGTTCGTGTAGCATTTTTTGCACAAAATCATACAATTTTATAGGCTCTCCTGCACCTACATTGTATATTTCGCCTGCTTTGCCTTTTTGCATAAGAAGATGATAATGTTGTGCCATTTGTGAAAGCGAAATATAATCCCTGCTATCATTTAACCCACCAAACGTAAAATGTTTGATTTTTTTTGCCTTAAAATCCTCAATTTGTTGAAATAGTCTACCTGCCAAAAGTTTTGGCGAGATGCCTTTCCCATACAAATTAAAAAGCCTTGCAATCACTACATTTGTGTCATAACGTTTGTGATAAAATTGTGCTAATTGCGTTTGATAGAGTTTTGTAAGTCCATATACGCTTTCGGGATTGGGCAGAAAATCTTCTTTTATAGGATTTTGATTTGCATGTATGTAGCCATATTCGCTTGCACTTCCTACCACAAGCATTTTAGTATTTGGGAGGTGTCTTGCTAAAAAATCTAATATAAACTCAGTAGCTTGCACATTATTTTTGAAATCAATGGCAAAATCTTGCGTAAAACTCCCTGCCAAATGGTATATCTCATCAGGCTCGATATCTTTCAGCATTGAAACGACATTTTCCTTGTGGCTCAAATCTACATATAGTACTGGGCAATCCAACGTAACAACATGCCCAAAGCCTGCCAAAAAGAATTGGGCAGGCTGGTCATTATTATTATAAATTGTTGTAAGGTATTGAAATAAAGCTTGTCCGCTCGCACCAGTTGCACCTGTGATAAGGATTTTTTTCATTTATCTTATTTTCAATTTTCCCATAGCTTCTATTCTTTGCAAAGCAAGACGCATAGCGGATTGTTGTGTATTGATATTTTCGGTTTCGGATAAATTGTAGATATTGGTAAGTGTGTTGTATATTTCGCCAGCGTGGTTGTAGGCACGTTCTCGGTTGTAATTGCCTATGATTTCATAATATACATTAATAATGCCACCGCCATTGATAAGGAAATCTGGGGCATACAATATGCCTTTTGCTTTGCAAGCGTCAGCGTGGCGTTTTTCATCTTCAAGTTGATTGTTTGCTGCACCAGCAATAATGCTACATTTGAGGCGCGAGAGCGTATCATCATTGATGGTAGCACCCAACGCACATGGGGCATAAATATCCATTGGTACATCATAGATAGCATCTTTCTCTACTGCTTGCACACCATATTTTGCTACGATTTGTTTTACTCTATCATCATAAAAATCGGAAATAAAAATATTTTTTGCGTCAGTTTCTTTCAAAACATTTTGTAAAAGGTATTCGCCTACGTGTCCTACGCCTTGTATAGCTATTTTTTTACCAGACAAATCATCACTGCCAAACATTTTTTTTGCAGATGCTTTCATGCCCACATATACTCCATAAGCGGTTACAGGTGAAGGGTCGCCACTTCCGCCCATTACTTCGGGTTTGCCTGCTACATATTTGGTATGCATAGCAATATATTCCATATCTTTTGTACCAATTCCCACGTCTTCCGCAGTAATATATTTGCCTGCCAAACTATCCACAAATTGCCCAAATCTTCTAAAAAGTGCTTCGCTTTTTTGGGTGCGTGCATCACCAATAATTACCGCTTTGCCACCACCAAGATTCAAACCCGCAATCGCATTTTTGAATGTCATACCCCTTGACAATCTCAACACGTCATGCAAAGCAGATGCTTCATCTTTGTAAGCCCACATACGCGTACCACCTGCTGCTGCACCCAACGTAGTGTTGTGAATGGCAATAATAGCTTTTAGACCAGTAGCGTGGTCATGACAAAAAACCACCTGTTCGTGGTCATACCCAGCCATTTGCGAAAAAATAGAATTATTTTCTACTGCTGAAATTGGTTGTACAGTTACGCTCATGTTTTTTGAAAGTTCCTTTTAATTTTAAAAAAAATAAAAAGTTTTTGGGTTAAAATTTTGGATAAAATAAGGGTTCACTAAAAATTATAACAAAACGTATTTTTTTTTGAATTTTTTTTAGCAAAATTTTTTATTAGTTTTTGCAAAAGTAATACAAAAGAAATTTTTAAATATAGTTTTTTGTAAAAAAAGCAAAAAATATTTTGTAGGGAAATTTATGCAAAAAATGTATTTTGTGTAAGTAATTGATTATCAATTTTTTATAAAAAATTATTTTTTTTGAAATTGTTTTTATCCAAATAAAATTTGTAAAAAAAATTACTGTAATTTGATTGGGCAATGTTTTTAAATTATTTTTTTGGAAAAATGCCCTTTACTTTCGTTTCTCGTGTATAATCTTTTAAATCTTTTCTTAATATGGAAAAAACAGCAGAAAAAGTTTGATATATCATTTTAAAAGTTGCTGAATCCAATTTTCTGTATACCATGAGGTTGCCTGATTCTGACATTAAAAAATCCGATGCACTTTACTTTTGGTAAGGGTAGTGTTTTTTTTGCCTAAAATCTCAACAGCATATTTACAAAAAAACACACGTTTCATACAAAAAAGTAGGTGTTTCATAAACATTCAAAAATATAGTTTAAATTTTAATTCACTTTTGTATCATATTTTAATTTAACTACAAAAAACTTAAAATAAACACAAAAATATGAAAAAGAATTTCTTATGGATTGCCTTAGCATTGAGTGCTACATTAGCTTTCACAAATTGTAAAAAAAGCGAAGATACTACGCCTGCTACGCCTGAAATTGCTGTGGCAGATGCCAATGGTATGGTAGAAAGGTTTAATTTTGATGGCAACCTCAATGGTGTGCGTAGAACAAACGTAACTTTTTCTAATCCTAACAATGCAACCGTTACAGGTACAGACAGGCGTGGCAATGCCAATCGTGCTTTGGTAGTGCCTGCAAATGCAAGTTTGACGATTGAGGGTTTGCCTTTGGTTACAGGCAATGGCTCACGCACTATATTTTGTTGGGTACATCCTAATGCTGTGCAAGGTAGTCACGGTTTTACAAAGCCTTTTGTGGGATATGGTAGTTATAGTACAGCACGCGGACAAGCCTTTGGATTGGATTATACTGATGGGGCATTAGGCGGATACATTGATGGGGATTTTGTGTATGAGGCTTATAATTTTTATAACCGAACAAGCATTGGTTGCAGTTGGGTACCTATTGCAATTGTGTATAACCAATCTACCAACAAACTAACTTCCTATCTATGGGGCGATAAAACAGAAAAAACACCTACAAGAACAATCAATACGACAGGCACTACGCTAAGGATAGGAATGTATCCTGATAATACAAAAGGAGGTACGTTTATGATTGATGATATAATGATTTATAACCGTGCTTTGACTGATGCTGAAATACAAACTTTGTCAAATGATACCCCTTGTAGTTAATTTTTTTTTAAATAAAACCAAAAAAACTTTCAAGGTTTTTCATAAGAGCCTTGAAAGTCGATAAATACAATAACTTTCACAAAAAATCAAATCAAAAAAAAATAATTTATTCCACGTTTTTATTACTTTATTCAAAAAAAATGAAAAAAAATCTCTTTGTTATTCTGGTAATGCTTGCAATGATAAGCATACAAAATTTACACGCACAAAAAAAACATACACTTTCAACAGGTGCTAAAAAAATGGAAATTGTAGGCGAATTTACTTACAATGATGATATTTTTGGTAAATATTATGTCAATATTCAAAAAGATAAAGTTATGCTTTGGAGATGGGGAAGTTTAGAAGGTTTTCTGGTTGAAACATCTGTTAAGTTTTCAGATATGGATGCCAATGATAAAGATGCAGTGATGATGGAAACTGATATACTTGATGACAAAGTTTTTGTCGTAAATTTCTATTGTAAAAGCGGAAAATCTTGTGAGCAAATAGAATACACAAAAGACGTAAAAAAAGTACTTACTAAAAAAGATGCACCAGTTATGTTGAGCGTTAAGTTCAATACAAAAGCAGAAGCTGAGGCATTTATGGCAAAAGCAAAAAAAGCCATTAAAAAATAGTTTTCATATTTGATTACTGACTTTCCAAAAAAACTAAACTTTTTTGGAAAGTTAAAAATATCAAATCTTTATCTACTTTATTCCAAAAAAATAAAAAAAATTTAAACATTAAACATAATTGATTATGAAAAAAATAATTTTAATATTGAGTTCTATCTTTATTATCACCACAACATTTGCACAAAAAATTACTGAGAAAAAAGGGCAATTTGGAATGGAAGTGAATGGTAAAACAGTACTAAAAAACAAATACGAATCTGTAAAAACAGTAGAAATGTTTTACAATTGTAGCGAAGAGGAGAGGTTAGTAGCAGTAAAACAAAATGGTAAATGGGGTTTTTTTAACCTAAAAGGAAAAGAAATTATTCCTATCAAATATGAAAGTTGTTATCTTTCGTTTTATAGTCGTTTGACAGGTGTCAAGTTGAATGGTAAATGGGGTTTTATTAATATAAAAGGTGAAGAAGTAATACCTTTCAAATATGATGATACTAAAAATTTTTCTCAATTTGGGAATAGTAATTATGTAGGCGTAAAAATCAATGACAAATGGGGATTTATCAACGAAAAGGGTAAAGAAGTTATTCCTTTTAAATATGATGATGTAGTACCTTTTCCCAGAGGATTTGCATCAACTTCTGTAAAATTAGAAGGTAAATGGGGATATATAGATGAAAGAGGTCAAATGTATATTGACGCTAAATATGACGAAGCATTTTCTTTTATTGGAGATAAAGCGCGAGTAAAAGAAAATGGGCGTGGATTTTATATTACTTATAGTGGCACAGAGGTTGAAAGTTCAACCACAAACTACGATTCAAATTCAGGAAATAACTCAAGTAATAATAACAATACTTCCCCATCAAACAAAAGCAACCAAAAGGCAAATAACACAAAAAAAGAGGCTCCTTCAAAAACCAATACCTTTAAGTGTTCAAAATGTGGTCAAACTACTACCAAATCAGATAGTGGAAGCCCTCCAGGTGGCAAGTGTCCCGCTCACGTAAGAGGATCTGGTTCCAGTACCTCTCATACGTGGAAAAAATCTTAATAATCTCAATACAACTTTTATATTCAAAAATGAAAAAACTCATTTTTATACTTTTGATGACTTTCCAATTTAATGTCTATGCACAAGATATGGAATTTATCAATTTTTTGAGTGCTTTCCAAAAGATAGAACCTTATTCTTCTATTGGCTCATATCCCATGTGGCAAAATGCAGGCAATTATATTGATAATGATTTGGCTTGAAAATTTTGTTGGCAGAAAAATAAGTTTATGAAACCCGAAGAAACTTTCTGTCAAGCGGTTGGGATATATTACATTGAAAATAAAGGCGGAAATATCGCAGTAGTTATTTTCTTCACAGGGCAAAAAGATAATACTTTGGCTTATATGTTTTCGATTCAAACTTATGACATCAAAAAAGGGAAAATGCTTGATGAACTTCGCAACGTGGCAGGTTTTGGCACAAAAGAAGGCACAAAACCCGCTTGTTTGCTACAAAGAACTGCCAACAATGGTATAAAATTTACTACGCATACTTCTGCTTTTGAAAAAGAAACCATCATCAACTTGGAAATTAACAACAAAGGTAAAATCAAACAAGCAGAATAAAATTTTAATACTTATTTTAATACTTAATACAATGAAAAAAAACATATTTTTATTCGTTCTCATTTTCTCTATTTCAACAATGAGTTACGCCCAAAAAGTGCCTACGCTCACATATAGCGATAATTTCGCTAATGAAAGTTTGAGAGGTAAAGCATTGACTATCAAAGGAAAACTCATAGCCAAAGATGATGAAGGCGGTTTATTATTCTTTTTACAAAAAGAAAAAGACAAATTTATTTTGACACGTGTGTATAATAGCGGAAGTTTTTTTGATAAGGAAGCACCAAAGTATGTAAAAGATGTTATTTTTTATCATCTTTCTCCTGAACTACTCAAAAAACTTACGTTTAAACCTGTAGAAAACCAAGAAGGGATTTATATGATAAATAGTGAGTTTAATAATATTCCTTACGAACATATTGCTGAAAACAAAATAAAAATGTTGCGTAGTGGTTATGGAGAAAAAGATGACGAAGGATCTGAACTCATGGGAGCATCTACGATTGAAATTGGAAAGTTTGCCTCTAAAAAAGAATTTGAAGCCTTCAAAAAAGGACTTTTAAAATAAATAAAAAAATGAAAAAAAACGCAATATTCTCATTTCTATTTCTGTGTTTTAGCACTATGAATGCTATTGCACAAAACTCTTTTGTATTTACCAACAAACCCGCTAATGAAGGCTGTCCAATGAAAGGACAAAGTTTTGACGTAAAAGGCAAATTAGTGGCTGAACACCAACACACTGACAAAGGAAAATCTCTTTATTTTGCCATCAAAGAAAAAGAACATACTTTGATAACATACGTAGAACTCAATCCTTCACAGGAAGCCACTACTGTATCTTATCATTATTTTACTAAGGCATATTTGGAAGATGTAGAATTTGGGAATTTTGGAGGCGAATTGGAACTCAGCATAGATAATATGTACAGCAAATATAAGTATGATGAAGTTTCGCAACACAATGTAGCCAAAAAAACACAAGAAGTGAATGGTACGGTTGTGCGTAGTTTCAAAAACAAACAAGATTTAGAGGCATTTAAAAAAATGTTGAAAAAGTAGAAGCTGAACGACAGAACAACGCTAATTTTATTGTGTCTGCTGTATTTTGGGGATCATGCAACTTTTTTAACGTCTTTTTTTACCATACTTTTGTTCGATTTTTATAATTATTGATAAAATTCGTTTAAATTTTAGCGTAAATTATTCGGGCAAAAAATACTAAAAATAGCCTGGATAACACAAGGCAAAATAAGGCTAAGGCTTAATTATTTAGCGTCACTCAGTCGTTCAGTTTCCAAATTTTCAGCAGAAGATTTTCTTTAATATATTAAAAAATAAACAAAAAAACATGAAAAAAACACTCTTTCTAATCGCTTATTTGCTATTTTTGGCAAATGTTGCTTTTGCTCAACTGACATTTACAAAGACAAAAGGCAGTCATTATACTTTTACGCCTACGCCTTCCAATGCTGATTTTCACATGAAAGGTCAGAAAACAATGATAAAAGGCAATATTATTGCTACAAAAAATATTACAAGGACTAATGCTAATACACGTTGCAACGTATATGCACATCATTATACAACTAATGCAACAAGTAATTTTTTAATGATTACAGAAATGGTGTATGACGATAATTATCTATTAGAAACAAATAAATGGTATTTTTTTGTGCCTGATATAGATTTTGCTACTACTAAATGGGAAAATGGAAAAGTAATTATTAAAATGAAACCCTCTAAAAATTGTGTGAATATTGTTACTTCTGAACAATTTTCTGATGATTCGGTTTATAATCTTTCTGATTATAGCATTGAATTATCCAAATTTTCAGCAGAAGATTTTCTTGATTACATTAAAAAAATAAAATAAACTCAAATGAAAAAAACTATTTTTTTAGTATTATGTATGCTATATTTTTGTTCAATGCAAACATTTGCTCAAGTTACGTTAAAACTCAACAATGGGAAAACCTTTGTAATAGAAGGTGCAAAAGAAACCTATAAAGATAACGAAACTATATTTTATGTAAAACACGCCAAGGATACAGTTTACTTTTATGAATATGATGCCAAGTTTTTTCTTAAAGAAACACGTATTCCGCTTGTTTTTTTTAACAAGGCAAACACAAAAAATAGTGGTGCAAAGGTGAAATTTTATGATGCTAAAAAATATGCTAACACCAAGCATTTTATAGGATTTCAATGTGCAAAAGATGGCGACAATATGATTAAGGGCTTTACAAATGATTTTATTTTGATAAAATACGAAAACCAAGAAAATCCAAATAAAACTCCAAACATTACCAAAATTTGCAGTGTAAATGTTTATTTTTCAATGGCACAGGAAAAAGAAGCAAAAATATTTCTTAAAAACGTGGAAGACAATATTAAAAATTTAAAATAAAAAATGAAAAACTACTTTTATTAGGTATTTTTGCCTTATTATCCGCTTTTTCTCATCTGTCTTTGACACAAAAAATAGAAATTTTTACTGGTTTGAACTGCATCACAACAATAGAAAAGTACAAAGTAAGTACTTCAAAAAACGAAGAAGATTACACATTTAAATATTGTTATGGGAAAGATGATAGTGATTACAAATCCAAAGTAACCTCCTACAAAGGCAAAAATGAAAAAGGAGAGCATACTTGGTTTTACGAAGATATAAAACTTAGCACTACCTTGACGTTGCTGAAAGGTGGTGGTTTAAAAGCATTTACTAAAATGAAAGATGCTAAAGAAGGCTATGATAAATATTATGGACAACTTAGCACTTACACAAAAGACAAAGAGGTAATCTATTTAGTAGTTACAGGAGAAAAAATCACAATACTTTCTGAAGATCCTTCAGAAGATATTGATATTGACTATTTAAAGGTAAAAGAGAATTTTACCAGCAAATATAACTCAAAAAAGGATTTTACGGTTTCTGCTTTCAAAGCATTTGATATATTTGAAGAAAAAGAAATCACACTCTCCTTCAAAAATAAAAACCAAGAAATTCATTGGGAAGAAGGTGGCAAAAAAAAGGTTTTAAAAAAAAAATAAATTCCAATCAGAAAAAACGCAAAAA
This sequence comes from Cytophagales bacterium, assembly GCA_031425615.1. GTDB lineage: Bacteria > Bacteroidota > Bacteroidia > Cytophagales > Microscillaceae > JAAFIN01. The sequence goes on along the minus strand of JANPJR010000172.1, from coordinate 29,431 downwards.
CTTGTTGGTTTTTGCGTTTTTTTTGCTAAATGTTTAAAGCAATTTCAACCCTTTATACAAAAAACAATAACATTCATACAATACATGATTGGTTTCATAAAAGGCTTGTTTATTTTCGAAATAATTAGACGTTTTTTGCAGTGTAAAAATATAAAAACCTACTTAATACAGTGTAATCAAAGAAAATATATATTTTTTAAAATGTATTTTTATAAGAAAATCGTAGCAGAAACCTTTACAAGGGTTTTTAACACTTGCAAAGGTTGAACCTAAATTTATACACTTATTCCAATTACAGTGTACTTAATTAAATTTACTATTTTACATTAAATAAATATGAAAAAACTAATTTTCACTCTTTTTTGCTGTGTTTTTATCTTCACAAATATACAAGCACAAGTAGGTATGCCCGCCAAACAAAGATTTGTGCATCGTACTAATACTTCATTTGAACAACTTTTGGTACAATCCAACAACATAGGACAAGTAACAGAATTGCACTATCAAAGTCCAAAAGACAAAAAAACCATAAAACTAAAAATCTTAAAAACAGACAAGGAAACTATGCGTATCACTACGCAACGTCCTGATACAAAAGAACAATTTGTGTTTAGTAGCGATTTTACAATGTCAGGCAGTATGTTTATGGCTGATGGAAATAGTAAAGATTTTTTACCCGAATATATCTGCCAAGCCAGCACAGGCGAACAAATGACAACTTCGGGAGGCCCTGTACTTATACCTTATTTTTACAAGAGCAACCAAAAAGGGGCTACTTTTGTAAATTTAGAAATTTCGCAAGAGCAGTTTGGAAGTAACCAAAAGTTGCCATCAGGCGAAGGTTATTACGAAGTAACAATCCCCAATAAAAAAGGAAAATACAAAATCGCCAGTGTAAATGGTGAAAAACAAAAAATCAAACTCATCGCCCCTGATGGTAAAATAACTGTATTTGACGAGAAATAAAAATATATAAAATTGGTCTTATTAAATTTAAAGTTTGAAAAAAAAATGAAAAAACTACTTTTATTAGGTATTTTTGCCTTATTATCCGCTTTTTCTCATCTGTCTTTGGCACAAACAACTGTGAAACTTTCCGAAGGAAAAACTATGGTTATTGATGCAAAAGAAACTAATGATGACCAAGCTTTTGGGCTTTTTGGTAAAACTTATCTAAAAGAAACTGCTGATACAATTCATTGTTATACTTACAAAGTATTAAGTAGTGGGACTTATCAACTTACCCACGCACGTATTCCTAAAAGGTATTTTAGCAAAGCTCAAGTAGTGATTACAAATGCGGAGATAAATTTTACAAACAGAGAGAGTTTTAAAAATGCGTTTGATGTAGTAACGCTTAATTGTAGAAAAGAGCAAGACATTTATGCCAAAGACTCAAAAAATCAATTTTTTCTAACAACTTATCTGGGTAATAAACCCGCAAAAAATCTTATGGATTGTTCTGTCCAAATTTGTTTTTCGGATAAAACAGAAGCAAAGGCTTTTTTTGAACGTATACAATTAATGAGTAAAAAATAACACGTTAACCCAATAACCAAACCAACCCAAAAAACCAATAACTAAGCCAAAAATACAATTCACAATGAAATCAACAATTATAATACTTTCTTTGTTGTTTGCCTCTATATTTTCTATACAAGCACAAACCGAAAAACAATTCAATACAGGTAATGTTTCGCTTTATTTATGTGAACAATACAGCAATGAAAAAGGAGATGCTATGGGCAACTTTACAGGTTTTACAGGCACAAGAGGCACACAGAAATTTACAATAGTGGCACGAATACAAGGTTTTACGCCAAATGTGGTACACCAATTAGAACTAAAAATTGTTAATCCTGCCCAAAAAAATATTCTTAAAAATGAAAAAGTACCTTTTACACTCAAAAGTAATATGAGTTTACAAAATCATACAGATAATGTAACAGCTACATTTGATACAGAAGGCATATATCAAATACAGGCTTGGATTGATGGGAAACTTATTCAATACCTCAATTTTAATGTGGGTAGTAAAGTTGCTAAAAATAAAGGTATGGGCAATGTAGCAATGGTTGTATGCAACAATTATGACAGCGATAATAATAATATCACAGGCATCTACACAGGCATTAAAACCCCAAAAGATACAAGACTTTCATTATTGACTCGTTTTCAGGATTTCCCTTTGAATGTAGCCAATAAAGCCTTTATAAAACTTATCACGCCATCAGGCAAAGACCTTCTAAACCAAAAAGAATTGATTATTACATTGGGCGATAATGCTGGTACGTTTTTTCATACTTCTAATATGACTGTGCCACTTTTAGAAACAGGGATATATCAGTTTCAATCTTATGTAAATGGTAAAATGGTGCAATATCTTAATTTTAGAGTAGGTGAAAACTAATTTTAAAGACATTAAAAGAAAGTTATGTATATTTTCTTTTAAATTCTATTTGGATATAATAAGATAAAAAAATAATTTAAAATAACCTAAAAAAATGAAAAAAATACTCTTGTCAATTACCCTAACGATATTTTTTGCAATATCGTTACAAGCCCAAAATGCACAATTTACCGCATTTTTGGCAAATTTTAAAGAGGTAAAAATGCCTACCACCATACAATCCACGAATGTAACGCTGAAAACCATTGACCAAAAATTGGCTTGGGAATTTGCTTGGCAAAAAAATCCATACCAAACCCCTGAAAAATGTTTTGTTGTGCCTTTTGGATTTTATAAAATAACACCAGAAATAGGTGTTATCATCAATGCAGTAACCGCAGAAGTAAATGAACAAAGCAACTATATGGTAAATGTGCAAACATATAACCTCAAAAAAGGTAAACTTATTGAAGAAAAAGGAAGTATTTTAGGCTCTTTTAGTGATTATATGAAACTTATATGCCAAGTAGATATAGACGCAAAAGGTAACCTAAGCATCACCACAAAAGGCGGATATGGAAAAGATGTAACAACTTCTATCACGGTAAGCAACAAAGGCAAATTAAAAATACTTTAAAAAGTTTAAAGTGTATTTTATCTAAGTTTTCCTAAAAAATAATTTAGTCCAATACTTCCGTATTGGACTTTTTCTTTTTGAAAAATCTGACGAATTTCTATCTACAAGACAAAACCGTTTTTAGCCTTTTTTTTATAAAAATCTCTTTATGCTTTCTGCAATTTCTTGCATTTCTTCTTTTGTCAATGCCAAAGGTTTTTTCTTAAAATTCACATCAGACATTTCGTTGGCAGGTATCAAATGAATATGTGCATGAGGCACTTCAAACCCAATAACCAAACTACAAACCCTATTACACGCAATGGCTTTTTGTTGGGCGTGGGCAATGTTTTGGGCAAATATATGCAAAGCAGAAAGTTCATTTGCAGGCAAATCATAGATATAATCTACCTCTTTTTTGGGAATAACCAATGTATGTCCCTTTTGCAAAGGACGAATATCCAAAAAAGCAAAATGCGAATCGTCTTCTGCTATTTTGTAGCAAGGAATTTCGCCATTAATAATGCGTGTAAAAATAGAAGGCATTTTTTGATTGATTTAAAGCCCCTAACCCCCCAAAGGAGGAATAAACAGCCTTTAACTTGAAAAAAAATTAATAACTTGAAAAAACTGACAACTGAAAAAACTGACAACTGAAAAACTGATAACTTGTATTAATTACATTTTTTTTCTTCTCTAATTTTTTCGGTATTTATACCAAATTCTTGTGCTTTTTTGAGGTCTTTGCACGCTTCTTCGTCTTTTTTACGTTCAAAATTGGTAAGTGCTTTGTAATAATAAGCCTCAGCAGAGGATTTTTCCAAAGAAATTACCATATCAAAATCTTTGATTGCTTCTTCATTTTTTTTGGTGTAATATTGATAAATACCACGATAAAGATACGCATCAACATTTTTTTTATCCAATGCAATCAATGTAGAACAATCATCAATAGCACCTTTGTAGTTTTTGAGCTGGAAATTTACAGTGCTTCTTCCAAATAATGCAGGTGCATCTTTGGCATCTTGAAAAATAAGCAGGTTATAATCGCCCCATGCTTGGCGATATTTTTTTTGTCGCATAAGCAATTTTGCTTTTTCGTGGCGTGCTTCTTTTTGGTTTTTGTCCAAATCCAAAATTTTATTATAGTCTTTTATGGCTTCGTCTATTTGGTCAGTCATGGCAGATAAGGTTGCTCTCCCAAAATAATAGGACAATGTTTTGGGTGAAATACTTACTGCGCTGTCAAAATCCACTTTGGCACTGCTCACAAGTTTGAGTTGCATTTTTGCCTGTGCCCTTGATTGATATGCTTCTGCATAATCATTTTTCAAAAAAATGGCTTTATTAAATGCAATAACTGCATTCGTTGGGTCGCCTTTTTCCAATGATTTTTTGCCTAATGCAAAGAAATCTTCTGCTTTTTCTTGTGCAAAAATATTTTGGGTATTTGAGCAAATAAACAAAAACAGTATAAAAATAATTGATTTTTTCATAAAAATAAATTTTACCAAAATGTGTTTTTTTGTTTTTTGAAAAACGTACTTTTTTGGAAAATATTTTTTTTCAGAAAAACATACAAAAATGAAAAAAAGCAAGAACAACACCAAAAATATATTTGATTTTAATTTTTTAAGAAACAGAACTGGTAACTGAATTAACTGACAAGTTTAATTATTCCAATAAAGTAACTGTTCCTTTTTCTTTCAACAACATTTCAGGATATAGTACATGGCGATATTGTGCCTGCCACACATATACGCCCATTTGTGCAAGTTTGCCCTTGTGATAACCGTCCCAAAATTCATCTTTTCCCCTGATAATATGTATTAATTCGCCCCAACGATTAAAAATTGTAATTTCTAAATCTCTAATATCCCTTGCTTTGGATTGAAACATGTCATTAAGTCCATCATTATTAGGCGTAAAAGCATTTGGCATATATAGCGACAAATTACACTCAATTTCTATGTTTAATTGGATTTCTTCCAACATACAATTACTTATTTCATCTTTTATAAATATTGTTCTTTTGCCTTGTTGTGCCAATCCACTTACTCGCAAACTACGTGTATTTTCGCCTGTTGTCCATGAATATACTGGTTTTCTGCCTTGTGTTATATAATTTCTTTCTTCTGTTTCGGTGATGGTTTCCACCAAAAGAGATGGAAATGGACAAATTTTTATATTGATTTCTTTTTCTTTTTTCAAAACAGGAATGACGGTAATACTTTGCACAAAAGTACATAATTGTAATTTTAAGGTAAGTGTATAAGTGGCAGGCGTTGGAAGTTTATCTATTGTGATTTGCTTACATCCATTGTCCAAACACCTAAAACTTCCATCTGTGGTAGTCCAAGTATATTTATTGCCAATAACAGATGTGAGCGTGATATTTTGGTTTAAATCACACACATATATCACACTGGGTGAATCAACAATAGGCTTAAAACCTTCTTTGCCTAAAATTTTTCCTGCGGTACTGTCTATTTTTTGAAAATTACAACCATATTCCAAAAAAATATTAAAATCTTCTATTGGCTCTATGAGATTATCCTCTTTTGGCACAAAAAGGAAATTTTTTTCTATTTCGCCTATTTGAAAATTAAAAGTATAAGGCAATGAAATTAATTGGTTATCAAAAAAAATATTATAGTCATTTGCGTTTGCAATGCCTGTGGCAGACAATCGTACTACTTCTTCGTTGCTCGTTTCGGTTCTGATGACTTTGAAAGGTGTTTCAAAACAACCTTCTATCAATCCGCCATATTCTGTTCTAAATTCTGCTTGTATGGCAGGCACAGGACTTACAATTTTTTCAATAAATACCCCAGAATCCAAAATACGGTCACCTACATCAGCTATTTTCAATTCTAATCTATATGTTTGGCAAGGCACAACCTCTACTTCTACCTTTAAATTTATGGTAAAACCATCATATTGCAATATGGAAAAACTTGGCGAACCGAACACATTATTATTTTTGAAATATTCGCTATTTTTAGTCGTATTTACATTATCAATGGTTACAGGAACATTGGTATTAGGCACAAGTGCAAGATTTTTTTTATTATAAACACCACCACTTGGATTTTGTCCTGAAATCAAAAATGCAAAAATATCATTTACACCTGAATCTACATATTCCAAATATTCTTCTGAGCCAAATGTATAATTAAAAATAAGTTTTTTGCCAATAGGTTTTATATCAAATGAAATACTGCACGCATCAAATGTTTCGCTACTGAGTGAACTTGATGCAATAAGAATATTATCCAAATCTGTATCGCCTATTCCATTCCAATCTGTGCTTGTTTCGCCCAAATTATTGGGACCTTGTGCTTCCAATGCTTTGCCTGTTGTGAGCAACATGCCATTTTTTAAAAATGAATTGGACGTATATTTGCCATAAGCCTTTGCATTGCCTACAATCGTGATATTGCTTACCGTAACGCCTTTTCCTACAAGTTGTTCTATAATAGTTTGGGCGTTGCCTCCTGGCGTAATTTGAAGATTTTGGGAAAGTAATTTTTGGGGAAATGGAAAAATAATGAAAAAAATAAATAAAAAAAAACGCAAAAAACACGTTGGAAAATAGAAATGAGCGAAATTCATAGTTTTTGTTGTATTTGTAAGAAAAAATTTCGTGTAATACCTATGAAAACGTCAAAAAAATCGTTTTGGTTGGCTGGAGATTTTATTTTTTAAAAAAATTTTTAACAATTAAAAACACAATAAAATAAAAAATATTAAAAATTCTCACACAACCACCTCAAAACGATAACCCAAATGCGTAAAATGTGCCAAATAACGTGGCAAAATCCATTGTAATTGCTGAAAACTCTTGTAACTGTCGTGAAATACTATAATACTACCCGCTTGTGTATATTTTATGCTTCTTTGGAGGGCAATCAAAGGCGAAAGTGTGCGGTCAAAATCGTATGTTAATACTTCCCACATAATTATTTGATATTTTGGGGCAAGAAATTTTATTTGCTCAAAAGATAATTTGCCATAAGGTGGGCGAAATAATGGTTTTTTTAATTTTTGATTTTCTATTATTTTTAAAAAAAAACCTTTTTTTTCAGGTGTTAATTTATTTTCTAAGACGTTTTCTACTTCATTTTTTAAGGTATTTTCTATTATCCTTTGGCATTTTTGGATATTGTCCAAATACACCAAAAAATCATTTGCCCAACCGTTCAAATGGTTAAATGTATGATTGCCAACATGATGACCTTCTGACACAATACGCAAAAAAATATCAGGATTTTTGCGAATATTATCGCCTACACAAAAAAACGTAGCTTTTGCCCCAAATTCTGCCAACGTATCCAATACCCATTCCGTAACGCCCTGCATAGGCCCATCATCAAAAGTAAGATAAATTGTTTTTTCGGTAGTATGTTGTTGCCAAGTGAGTTTAGGAAACTTATTTGTGAGCCATGAAGGCATTTTAAAAAATCGCATTTTTTTAAAAATTAAAAGTGCAAATATACAAAATTAACGTATCACCTACGAAAAAATTTGTCTGTACAACAACCACAACGCCCACACAAGCACAATACTTGAAAGTGTGTGTCGCCAAAAAATATTTCTTTGGGTTTTATTTTTTATCACAAAATCAAAAACTACATCATACAAAATTTTCAAACCCAACAATCCTAAAATTACTAATATTTGTCCTACTTCAAGCCCAACATTAAACGCTAAAAGTTTCAACAAAATACTTTCTTGCACGCCTGTTCGTGGATTTTGAAAAGCCATCCTCAAAAAATTGGAAAACGCCAAGCCATGAATTGTACCAAAGAAAAACGCCAAAGAATACCTGCCCCAAGCAAACGAAAAAATAGTATTTTCATTTGTACTTTTGTCTATATTTTCGTTTATATGCTCATTTACTTTTTCAAAAAAATTGTAAAGAGCAGTCAAAAATATGGTAATTGGGATAATAACTTCTATTGTTTTGGGGTTGAAATCCAAACCACCCACAGATGCCAATGCCAACGTGAGCGAATGACCAAACGTAAAAGCAGTAATTAATATCAAAAGTTTGCGAAAATGTGTATAGTCATACAAAGCACACAACGCCACCACAAATAATATATGGTCAATACCTGCTACCGCAATAATATGCTGAAAACCTACCTGAAAAAATGCTTGTAATTCGGTCATGAAAAATGATATTTTTTGAAAATAAGAGAGAAATTTTTAGCATTCGGGCTAAACAATTACACGTAAATTACTTGTTTGGTTTCAAAAATATAGGAAATTTAGCTATTTTAAAAACTTTTCAAAAGAACATTTTGTTAAAAATTTTTAACATAATTTTTTTAAATAATATGAATTTTTAATATATTTGTGCAAAATAATAATTAAAAATATTAAAAAAATAAACATATTACTACTATTTAATCAATAATTAACCTTTAAAGCCCTTATACTTTTATAAAAATGACTACACAAGAACCTTTACTACAAGAAAATAAAAGCAGATTTGTACTTTTTCCGATACAACATGACGACCTTTGGCGTATGTATAAAACCGCAGAAGCAAGTTTTTGGACTGCAGAAGAAATTGACCTTACTGATGACCTCAAAGATTGGGAACATAAATTAACAGACAACGAAAAACATTTTATCAAGCATGTGCTTGCGTTTTTTGCAAGTAGTGATGGCATTGTGAATGAAAATCTTGTCGTTAATTTTATGAAAGAAATTCAAAGCCCAGAAGCACGTTGTTTTTATGGTTTTCAAGTAATGATTGAGAATATTCATAGCGAGGTCTATAGCCTTTTAATTGATACATACGTAAAAAATACCGCAGAAAAAGCACACCTTTTTAATGCTATTGATACAATTCCATCTGTAAAAGAAAAAGCAGAATGGGCATTGAAATGGATACAAAGTGACAATTTTGTAGAGCGTTTGATAGCTTTTGCTGCGGTAGAAGGGATATTTTTTAGTGGTAGTTTTTGTGCCATTTTTTGGCTCAAAAAACGTGGTTTGATGCCTGGTCTGTCTTTTTCCAATGAACTTATTTCAAGAGATGAAGGCTTGCATTGTGATTTTGCGTGTTTGCTTTACAACCAATATATTCAAAACAAATTGCCAAAAGAACGTGTTTTGGAAATCATTACACAAGCGGTAACCATTGAAAAGGAATTTGTAAGCAATGCACTTCCTGTGCGTTTGATTGGTATGAATTCGGATTTGATGTGCCAATATATTGAATTTGTGGCAGATAGATTGTTGCGTGAATTGGGTTTGGAAAGTCATTACAACGCTACCAACCCTTTTGATTTTATGGAACTTATTAGCTTACAAGGCAAAACAAATTTCTTTGAAAAACGTGTAGGCGAATACCAAAAAGCATCTGTAAAACAAGATACTGCGGAAAGTTTTAAATTTAGTATGGACGAGGATTTTTAAAAAAGACGCATAAGATTGGAAAGCTCATAAAATAGTATGAATTTTTAAGTAAAAAAAAATGTTGAAAAAATATATCACAATATCATAAATTCAAGATTATTATTTACATTAAAAAAATGTATCTATTTAGGTAGGCAAATCTTCATGTTATTTTAATAAACAATTTTAAAATAATATTTTTTAAAATAAATTAAAACAAAATTTAATACTAAATGCACTACCTACATAGATACTAAAAAATTATCAATTCAAATATATGTCAGAGCTTTCCCAAAAACCAAATGAAGAAGTTGAAAAAATAGACTATCGTCATTTTTTGACTACCATTATTCCGCAAGCAATTTCTAAACTCAAAATTGAAACAAAACCGCTTTGGGGTAAAATGACTGCACAACACATGGTTGAACACATGGCACATACTGTTATTGTTTCTACGATTTTTACGCATCAACCTGCCAAAGAACCTAACATGTTTCAAGCAAAATGGAAAAATGACCTTGTAATTAGTGAAGACGATTTTCCACGTAATTTAAAAAATCCATTGTTTCAATTTGGGTTACCACCATATAAATTTACGAATTTTGAAGAAGCCCAAAAACATTTGATAGAAAAAATTAAGGGTTTTTATAGTGTATATGATAAAAATAAAGAGGGGGTTAATTTTCAAAGTTTTTTTGGTGATTTGCATTTTGAAGAACTGCAAAGACTTCATTATAAGCACTTTAAACATCATTTTACGCAATTTGGAGTATTGTAGAAAGTTTAAAAGTTCAAGGTTCAAAAGTTCAATATTTTCCTGTAAACTGATTGAAGTTTTATAATACTTGATTAAATGTATTTTCCATTTTAAAATCCTTAAATTTTAATCCTCTTAATCTTTAAACTTTTGAACTTTAAACTTTTGACTGTTTTGTTGTTCGTTTTTGTTTTTTTTGGTTGCAAAAACAACAATGTCAATTCTGAAAACACGCTTATCATGGAAATAGAAGGTATGCGATACGAAACCCAACAAGTAACAACCAAAGTTGTGCGTTTGGGAACGCTATTTTCGGTGGATATTACTGCTACTTTTCCTGATAGAAAAGATAAAATTTACATCAAAATCTATTCGCTTTCACAACAAGGCGCAGGCAGTTACAACTTAGGTGGATTGGAACAAAATCAAATTGCTTATGCCCAAGATGGCAATTTGAATGGGACAAGTGCCCTCAAAACAGATATTTCTTGCATAGCTTCGCAAGGAAATTTTGTGCAAATAACCAATTTTGATGACCAATACCTAAATGGCAATTTTTCTGCAACAATTTGCAGGAATGGTACTTCAAAAGACATCAAAAATGGGCAGTTAATAAGGCTTTATGTACCTTTTTAGCCCAGCCCCAAAGGGAACAAATATAAAAAGGCGTTTATATTATTTTTTTTTCTTTGATAAAATCACACAGATATAAATTTGGACACTGATATTTTTATTTTTCTCAATCAACTGCACCACCCATATTTGGATACGCCTATGTACGTGGTGAGCCAAGAATGGTTTTCAGTACCTTTGTATGTGGCTTTGTTGGTAAATTGGTGGATAAAAACAGGGTCAAAAATGTTTTTTGTATTGCTTATTGGGGCAATTATTTGTGTAGGTTTGGCTGATTTTACCACATCAGGCTTAATGAAACCGTACTTTAAGCGTCTTAGACCTTCACATACACCAAATTTGGCAAATAAAATCCATCTTACAAAAGATTTATCAAATCATACCTACAAAGGCGGGAAATACGGTTTTGCGTCTTCCCACGCAAGCAATACATTTGCGTTATTGGCATGGATTACTTTGTGTATGCGAGGAATTTGGACAAAAAACTACAAAACATTAATTTTCCTTCTGACATTTTGGGCAATTTTGTTGTCGTATTCACGCATTTATTTGGGTGTGCATTATCCGCTTGATATTTTGGTGGGTGCTTTGGTTGGTATTTTTTGGGCTTGTGTCGTTTTTTTGATATTTGAAAAAAATAATTTCTTGGAAAAATACAATTTATTAAATAAATGATATTTTGTATAAAAATAATACAATAAAAATAAAAAACCATAATGAAAACGTTTGAAATGTGATTTTTTATTACCTTTTTAGAAAAATAATTTAGAAATTTTCATGTTTTTTTTGGTTAATACCAATAACAATCTTAATTTTGTCCAAATTTTAATAACAAATCATAAATGGACAGCCCAAAAACGTTTTTTGATGCTTGGATAAATCCTGTAACTGTACTCACAGAAACACTCAATCCACCCAACATCATGGAAAAATCAGTTGAAATATACAGTAATTGGTTTACCAATACTGCATCTATTACAAGTGATGCAATGCAAACGATTGCAAAAACTTCGCAAACGTTGCCAACACAAATGTTTTTGGTTTGGGAGCCTATTTATAAGGTAATTTACAGCAATACGTTGGGTTTGGATACCATTCAAAAATTATTGCATACCGAAAAATATAAAAATATTTTGGAAGATACGATACAAATCATTTTTCCTGCTAAAATCATTGCATTGCTTAAAGAAAAAAAAATATTAGAAATAGATATAAATTTACAAAAAACACCTTCATTTTTTAAAAAATTAAGCAAAAAAATGCAAGGGTGGCTTTTTTTTAATAAAACAGAAAAACCCCAAGAACTACAAAAACATATCCAACAACTGCAACAGTTTATCTATCAAACAGGCACAGATGCTATTAGCAAAGCCACAAATCAACTCATAGAAATCGCTCAAAAACGTCCTCAGTTAGTTACATTTGAGGAATTTTATAAAATTTGGCTTACCATTACCGAAAACGATTTTAAGGTATTATTTGAAAATCCAAGTTTTTTACAAACCTTAGAAATTCTTTTGAAAGAGTCTCACAACTAAAAAAACAAAAAACGCAATTTTTTACCATAAAAATTGCGTTTTTTGTTTTCTATTAAAACTTTAAATCTGGCATAAATATATAAAAACTGAAAACTTTGATTACATCATAACCATACCCAAATATACATTCTTATCGTTGAGGGATATTTTTTCAAAAGAGAGTTTGGCATTTTGATTTGGCAATATAAGAAAAACCTCTGTTAGTTTATTTTCCATAATATTTTGCCAGTTGTGTGATGTGTTGAGGTCGTCCCAATACTTTTGGTAAAAGTATTCAAGGTTTTTAGATTTATCAGTTCCCAAAAATTCCTCAATTATTTTTTTAGATAGGGTAATAATTTTACCATTTTCTTCAAAAAGGCAAACATCACCCAATAAATATTGTAAAATTTCTTGGTATTGGAGTTCTGTTTTTTTGAGTTGTGATTGGTTTTCTTTTGTTTTTTCCAATGCTTTTTTGAGTATTTGTTCTCTTTGTGTGAGTTTTTGGTTAGCTTCTTGTACTTCTTTTTGTTTATCTTGCATAGCTTCTTGTGTGGCTTGTAGTTCTTCCATATTTTGTCTTAATTCTTCTTCTGAGGCAAGTATTTGCTGTGTTTTGTCTGTAATTTCTATTTCATTTTCTTTGAGTTGTTGGATATCAATGAATGAACCTATGGACATACGGGTTGTTTCGGTCAATTTGCGAGGGGTTGATTGCGATTGTATCCAAACCCAATGACCATCTTTGTGTTTCATACGCCCTTGCCAAAAAAACTTGTCAATATTATTAAGCGAATGAAAATACGCTTTAAAATATGATTTTTGGTCTTCTGGGTGGAGGGTTTCTGTCAATTTTTGAGCATCAAAACCCATATATTCTTCTGATGTATAACCCAATAAATTGGTTACAGCTTTTGACACAAAAACGAATGAGGCTTTTCCTGTTTCCATATCTGAAAAGAACTTATAAATAATGCTTGGCGAGTTATTTTCTATATCGTCCAATAGTTGCAAACTTTCTTCGAGTTGTTTATTTTTCTCTTTAATGATTGCTTCTGTGGTTTTCATTTTTTCAAATGCTTTTTTCAATACAAGTTGATTGCTTTGCATTTTGCGGTTACTCATTTCAAGTTCTTCTTTATTTTTTTCAAGTTCTTCTTTTTGTGATTGGAGTGCTTTCATTACTGCATCAAGTTCTTTAATGTGTGTTACATCGTTGATGTAACCTGCAATCCGCACAGCTTTTCCTTCCGCATCACGTAGGGTAATAGCACGTGCTTTGAACCAACGATATTCGCCTGATTTTGTCAGAAGTCGGTGTTCATTCAAAAAGGCAGTTTCTCCTGTGTGGTCTTTTAGGTGTGCAATAAATTCTTTAAAAACCGTTTCAGCGTCTTCTGGGTGAAGTTTTGACATCCAACTATTGAGTATATCAGGAAATTCTGCTGGCTCATATCCCAAACTTTTGACCAGTTGTGGTGACCAGAAAAAAGGCGTATCCATTTCAAGTTTATTGTTCTCGGGTATTACCATATCCCATAGTCCTTCGCTTGCAGTTTGGTTGAGCAAATCAAAACGAATAAGCGAGCCTTGTAGGTCTTGGGTGCGTTTTCTTACTTCTATTTGTAAAGAACTTTTGAGATTTTCCAATTCTGTTTGCTTTTCTTGCATTTCTGCTTGTGTTTCGTTGAGTCGCATTACATTTTCTCTGAGTTCTATTTCTTGGTTTTGCATAGCAGTTGTTTGGATTTTGAGTTCTCCCAACAAAAAATGCGTTTGCTCCAAATTTTTAATTACAATAATAGCAGAGGCAAGACTTTCACAAAGTTTTTCTACAAAAGAAATTTGATATTCCTCAAAATGATGAAATGAAGCAATTTCCAAAATACCTTCTACATTATTTGTACTTTTGATGGGTATAATCAAAAGGTGTTTTGGCGTGCCTTCACCCAACCCTGATGTAATGTTTATATAAGATTCTGGTATGTCAGTGATTACAATTTTATTTTGTTCTAAAAAAGCCTCGCCCAAAAGTCCTTCTGCATTATCTTTTTGGATAATAATTTCTTTTTGCAAAAACTTTTTTCTGTCATACGCCCAACATGCCATCATATTGAGTTTTATAGTATTGTCATTTTGTGGATTAGCAATAAAAAAACCGCCTTGATTGGCGTTCATATACGCAATAAGTTCTATCAAAACCGCATCAGTTAGCGTATAAAGGTCTTTATTATTTGCTCTGATAATTTCTGCAAATTTAGCAAGTCCTTCGGTCACCCAATTTTGTTTATTATCTTCTATTTCTGCTTTTTTGAGTTGTGCCTGCATTTGGAGTAATGATTGCCCCAAAATATCTTCTTGACTTGCAGATACAAAAGTTGCATCAAAATCACCAGCGCCAATTTTTTTTGCAAAAATACTTACTTCTGTATTATGTTGTGCAATGGCATTAAGTCCAATAAGAACATCATCAAACTCATCATCATGCAACGTAACAGGGGGAGGTGCTACACCAGCAATGATTTTATCAATAAATAATGTAGTTTTTTTAATGGCTTTTTTAATTTGGAAATAAATTAATTGCCCAAAAATAAGCACCAAAATCAACAAAGAAAACGTAAAAAATAAGGTAATATACAACGCATAAAGTGTGTTGAAATATATACTATCAAACATTTTGTTTGTCCTTGTATTTTGCTTATCAATAAGTTTTTGGATAGTATTTGTTATTTTTCCCCTTTGGGCTTCAAGCCTACCAAGATTTTTGTTATAAGTAGTTTCATCTATGGTAATATTTTTTTCCCAAAGAATATTATAATCTTGTGTAATTTCAAATTGTAGGTTTTCAAATTTTTTTATTTCAATAAAAACATTTTCCAAAATTTCCTTTTTCAAAGATGGCATTTTTTTACTGATAAGCGTTTTGTCTATATCATTGATACTATTGAGTGTTGGGTATATGTTATGTTTCCAAAGTGCAAGCCTTTTTTCTTGGCAGGCAGGATTTTGGGTAATGATAAAAGCCTTTTGTTGCAAAGCAGTTTCTATTGTATATTTTCTAAGGTCATACAAGTTTTCTTGGAGTTTCAATCCATATTCTTTATAATTATACAAATAGTTGTAATTTTGAAAACTTTGTATAAAAAATAATACGCTAAATATGGTTACAAACACACAAAAAAACCCCAATACCAAGAGTATTTTGGAGGTAAGCGTTGTAAACGTAAACCAACTTGTGGTATTTTGTTTCTGATTCATTTTTTGAAATAAAGTTCAAAGTGATTTCTTTCTTATAATCCTTGCAAAAATATCCAATTTTTTGCAATGAAAACGTTGTAAAAATTAAAATTTAATTTTTTTTCAAAAATAAATAAAATTTTTGTTATCTTAGGTCAAAAATTCGTACTAACCAAAGTAATTAGTTTTTTCAGTATTCAGTTTTTTTAGTTTAATGCTTTTTATTCTCCTTTGGGGGTTAAGGGGCTAATCTTTACTTTTTTATGAAAAAATCCTTAGTTTTTGTTGCCTTGCTCTTAGCAGTAGGTTTCTTTGCCTTTCGTCCTACTGACCGATTATTTGAAATTCAGAAAAATTTGGACATTTTTGCTACTGCATTTCGTGAAGTGAATAACCTTTATGTAGATGAAATAAATCCAAATACATTTATGAAAACGGGTATTGATGCTATGCTCAATTCCTTAGACCCTTATACCAATTATATTCCCGAAGACGAAATCGAGGATTATCGTACCATGACCACAGGACAATATGGCGGTATTGGGGCGCATATTAGCACACGTGATGGACGCTCTATTGTAATGATGCCTTATGAAGGTTTTGTGGCACAAAAAGCTGGGCTAAAAATTGGGGACGAAATCATTAAAATAAATGGCGTTGCACTCAAAGGCAAAACACACCCAGAAGTAAGTAAACTTCTTAGAGGACAAGCTGGTACAAAAATCACGCTTGAAATTATGCCTGTGGGGCAAACTACCATCAAAGAATTGTCGTTTAACCGTGAAAATGTGAAAATAGACAATGTACGTTATTTTAACATGGTAACACCTGAAATTGGCTATGTATCTCTAACTGATTTTACAAGAGGTGCAAGCAAAGAAGTAAAAAATGCCATTGAAAAATTGAAAGAACAAGGGGCAAAAAAAATTATTTTAGACCTTAGAGGCAATCCTGGCGGTCTTTTGGACGAAGCAGTGGATATTTGTAACCTTTTTATCAACAGAGATTCAGAAGTTGTAAAAACCAAAGGCAAAGTAACCACTTGGAATAAAACCTACAAAAGCCTAAACACTCCTTATGACCTTGAAATCCCGCTTGTGGTAATGATTAATGGACGCAGTGCTTCTGCTTCGGAAATCGTAGCAGGTGTAATGCAAGATTATGATAGAGGCGTACTCGTAGGACAAAAATCTTTTGGAAAAGGACTTGTACAAAGCACAAAACCACTTTCTTACAATTCACAAATCAAAATCACAACCGCAAAATATTACACGCCAAGCGGTAGATGTATTCAAGCATTGGATTATAGCAAAAGAAAACAAGATGGGAGTGTAGAAAAATTTGCAGATTCACTCAAAAGTGCGTTCAAAACCAAAAATGGTCGCCTTGTGTATGATGGTGCAGGTATTGACCCTGATATAGCAGTGCCTGCTAAAAAAACACCTGCTATTTTGCGTGCTTTGCGTGATAAAAATTTGATTTTTGACTATGCAACTGTTTATACCAGCAAATTAACAAAATTGCCTTCTGCACGTGAATTTCGTTTGACTGACGCAGAATACCAAGAATTTGTAAAATGGGTAAAATCAAAAGGTTATGATTATACGACACAAAGCGAAAAAATGCTAAAAGAATTGGAAGAAAAAACCAAAGACGAAAAGGCAAATGTAGACGCACAAGTAAAAGCACTTTATACAAAGTTTCAACAAAATAAAGACACTGACCTCCAAACATTCAAAGAGGATATTCGTGCAACATTGGAACATGATATTGTGGCAAGATTTTATTTTGAAAAAGGTCAAACCGAAGCACAATTCAATTATGATGACGATTTGAAAATGGCAATTTCATTATTGAAAGATATAAACCGCCAACAAGACGTATTGAAAGGGAAAAAATAATAAAGTTGTTAGTTTTTGAGTTATCAGTTTTTGTACAAATCCAAAACATGTATTAAAATTTTTTAAATTTAATACATGTTTTATTTCTTTTTTTTATGAAAAAAACCACTTTTTTAATAATATTTATTGTTTTATGGCTACAAATATTTTTTTTTCAAAATATATTTGCGCAAAGTAATAATCCAGAAAGAACGTTTGAAAAAGCAAAAGAGCAATATCAAAAAGGAAATTTTAAAGAAGCTATTTCGGATTTTAGCATTGCCAATGAAATGTTTGGTGGGCATGTAGAATCAATATTTATGCTTGTAAAATGCAAAATAGCGTTGAATGATTTGGAAGGTGCTTTGAAGGAATCAGACAATTTAATAGAATTGGAACAAAATAATGCTTCTTTTTACAACAATCGTGGCAACCTCAAAGATGAACTCAGTCGCCCAGAGGACGCAATTATAGATTATGACAAAGCCATCAGCCTCAAAAATGATTACACAGACGCTTATTATAATCGTGGCATTGCATATTATAATTTACAAGAATTTGAAAAAGCCAAAAAAGATTTTGAATTTGTCGTAAAAACACTACCCAAAGACCCAGAATGTTGGTATGGACTTGGACTTATCCACCAAAAACTCAAAGCAAAAGACGAAGCCTGCAACGCATTTAAAAATGCCAAAGACCTTGCCCACCCCGAAGCATTAAAAATGTGGGAGGAAAATTGTAAGTAAAAGACCAACAACATTTTTTTTATAAAAGATAATATTTTATAAAAAAAAGAAAAAAATTTATTAAAATGTAGTTATATTTTAAAATGGTTATTGTATTACATTAATTTTTAATTTTTAAAAAATATGAAAACATCACTCAAAGATGAGAAAGGCAATATTTTTTATACTGCTGAGTATTTTCCTGAAAAAGAAATTGTCTATTCTGAATGGTTTGGCTCTTATTTGTCAGTAGCACAAGTAAAAGAAGGTGCATTGCTTGGGCTTGAAAAAATAAAAGAACATCAAGCAACAAAAATCCTAAATGATAACACAGGGCTTGAAGGCACTTGGGACGAAGCAAATGATTGGATTGCTCAAGAATGGATGCCAAAAGCTATAGAAGCTGGTCTATTACAATTTGCACATGTATTGGCAAAAGATATGTTTGGGCAACTTGCTGCGGAATTTATGCAGGATAATGCTGAAAAAATAAATGCTGAAAAAAAACAAAATGAATTTCAACTTTGTATGTTTGAGGACATAGAGAGTGCAGAAAAATGGTTGTTGGCTTAAAATTAAAAAAATTAGCTTAAAAAATTTATGTTAAAAAAAAACAACACGTGCTTATTATTTTTCCTATTATTTTGTCTTTTTTCTTTTAAAATAGAAAAACCTGCATATCATATTTTTGACCAAAAAGGCAAAACTTCTATGTATGAAAATTTATTAAAGGAAGCAAAAAAAGCAGATATTATTCTTTTTGGCGAATTGCACAACAACCCTATTTGTCATTGGCTACAAAGGGAACTTACACAAGATATGCACCAAGAAATTGGCAAAAATCTTGTGCTTGGGGCTGAAATGTTTGAGGCTGACAACCAAACGATTCTCACAGAATATACAAATGCCCAAATAGGTGAAAAACAGTTTAAAGATGAAGCCAAACTTTGGAACAATTATGCCACAGATTACGCACCTTTGGTGGAATTTTCAAAAAAAAATCAAATCGCTTTTGTTGCCACAAATATTCCTCGCAGATATGCGAATATGGTAGCAAAAAAAGGTGTAAAATCACTTGAAACGCTTTCTCCAGAAGCCAAAAATTGGATTGCACCTTTACCAATTACGATTGATTTGGACGTGAATGCCTACAAACAAATGGCGGGTATGTCGCATGGTATGGGTGGCGGTGCTACAATGGATTTTGCATCTGCACAAGCAGTAAAAGACGCTACAATGGCACATTTTATCTTGAAAAATTGGCAAAAAGGCAAAACCTTTTTACACTATAATGGGGCATATCATTCCGACAATTTTGAAAGTATTGTGTGGTATCTCCAAAAGCAAAATAAAGACCTCAAAATCCTTACAATTAGTTCCGTAGAACAAAAAAATATTGAAAAATTGGACAAAGAACACGAAAATAAAGCAACTTTTATTGTGGCAATTCCTGATAATATGACAAAAACGTATTAAGAATAAGTTGTTGTTTATCAGTTTTTTTTCTTATTGGTATTTAAAAAATGCTTGTACAACCGCAAAATATTTCAACATTGAATGAACTTCATCAACTCAGAAAAATAAGTTTGAAGGGTGGAACTTTTCCAAATCTTTCCGCCCTAAAAAACCTTACAAATTTAACCCATTTGTATCTTTATAGTATTTGCAATAAAATATAATCCAATCTCTGAAGAACAAGTACACATTTTTAAAAAAAACTTTTTTTAAAATCTCTCTAAAATACATTTTTTTTCCTTGTTGGTATTTAAAAAGTGCTTCTACAACCTCCAAAATAGCACAAAAAATAAAAACAAAAGTTTTATCATTGCTTAAAAATGTCACTTGGGCTATTGTTGATATACAAATTCCTGAATTTTGCCATCTGGATTTTGACACCCTAAATACCCAGGTCTTGTAATAATTAGATAGGTGCTTTTTTGATTAGTGGAACTTACTGTGTACTCTGTTCTGCCTTCCATACCTTCCTTAAAATTTTGCTCACTATGAATTTGAAGCTGTATTTTTTGTGGATTCTTAGACGAATAATAGTAAAAATCCGTAAAATAAACCTTATCATTTCCTTCTTTGGTGTAAGAAATCTGGTCTAAGTATTCGGTTTCTCCATTTCCATAAAAATTTTTGGAATACCATTTATTTTCACTGGCAACTTTTTTATTTGCCTCAGCTGTTTCAGTCGTTTTTTTTTCTCCTGAAATCTGTTCAGATTTTTGAGGTTCATTTTTTTGTTTTGTATTTTCATTGTTTTTGTTTTCACAAGCAATGCAAATAATTAAAAACGAAAATATTAGAATGTTTTTTTTCATAGAAAGCATTATTTTATTGATAAACAGGAGAAAGGATATTTTTGGTAAATATAAAATAAATTGTGTCTTTAACTTTTTGTAAAGTGTAAAAAATTTTGGCTTAATATTTTTTTTGAGGTAATTTTCGTTTTATTGTAACTTGTTATATTTCAAAATAATAGTAAGAAAATTTTTTATACTTAATTTTAGTGTAAAAATCGTATTCTTCCAAATTTTTTTGTCGTTAATTATTATAAAGTTTATAAAAATACCAATACATTTATTGAAAAGCAAATAAAACAAATAGTTTTTTAGCCCAATTATTATAATTTAGTGTAATTTTGCATTTTATTTCGTTATAAAAAAAATGTCCAAAAAATTATTTGTAATTTCCGACAAAAAATGAATTATACCTCAACCAAAAAAAATAGGTTTTTTAGTTTAATATTTTTAAGTTTTTGTATAAATATTCAAACAATATTTGCACAAGATGCCCAAAATGCACATTTCTTGGCTACACCGCTCTCTCTCAATCCTGCACTCACAGGCACTACCGAAGAAGGACGTTTTTTATTCAATTATAGAAGCCAGTGGGCAAAACTTCCTGGTGATTTTGTAACTTATCAAACAAGCTACGACCAAAATCTTCCCAAAATTCGTAGCGGAATAGGTGTATTTGTATTGGGTGACAGAGCAGGCAGTGCAGGCGTAAAAAATGACCAAATACAACTTAGTTATGCCTACGACCTACGCCTCAATAGCCAAGCAGGATTGCGTATGGGTGTGCAAGTGGGCTATGGCAATCGTTATGTGGATTATTACAAATTGATTTTTGGTGACCAACTTACTGCACAAGGCTTCACAGGCAATAATACACAAGAAACCGCAGGTTTGCGAAACCTCAATGTTGGTTATTTTGACACAGGTGCAGGCATGGTATTGTATGGCGAAAAACTGTTTTTGGGGCTTGCGGTGCATCACCTCAACCAACCAAATATAAGCTGGACAGGTGGCGAAGGAATCCTAAACCGCAAAATATCTTTACAAGGTGGCTATAAATCTACTTTTAGACTCAGACAACAAAAAAACCCTTATGATTATACAGGTGCCATTATACCAAATTTCCAATATATCAGACAAGGCGATTTCCAAATGTTAAACCTTGGTTTGCAGTGTTATCTTGACCCTTTAATTGTAGGTTTTTCTTATAAAGATATTCCCATTAGCAAAGGTTATGGCGGTGCTTTTGTAAGTTTGTTGGGTTTTCAGTATGTCAATATGGTATTTATGTATAGTTATGAAACAGGTTTGGGTGGTTTTGCACAATTTACAGGTGGCGGACACGAAGTTTCTTTTATTTTAAAAACAGATAAAGTACGCCCAAAATACCGCAGAAAAGGCAGTAAAAAATATAAAACCCCTTTCCCTAATTTACTTTATTAAAGCCCTCTAACAAACAGTCTTTAACTATTTATTAATTTTTAAAAAACACATTAACACCTAAAAACAAATAGCCCTTTTTGTATTTATTCCCCCTTTGGGGGTTAGGGGCAATTTTTATGCAAAAAATCTCCTCTTTCTCCGAATACCAACAAATTTACCAAAAAAGCATAGAAAATCCTGAGCAATTTTGGCACGAAATTGCCCAAAATTTTCTTTGGCGTAAGCCTTATACCAAAGTTTTGGATTGGAATTTTGAAAAACCACACATAAATTGGTTTGTTGATGGTAAATTAAATATTACTGAAAATATCTTTGAGCGTAATTTAGCCCAATTTGCCCAAAAAATTGCAATTATTTTTGAGCCAAACCACAGCGAAGAAACACATTACACACTCACATACCAACAACTTTTTGAAAAAGTATGCCAAATGTCCAATACTTTGATCAATTTGGGTATTACGAAAGGCGATTGTATAGCGATTTATATGCCTATGATTCCAGAGGCTATTATTGCGATGCTTGCATGTGCGAGAATTGGGGCAATACATTCAGTCATTTTTGGCGGTTTTTCTGCACAATCCTTGTCTGATAGGATAAATGATGCCCAAGCAAAGTTACTAATTACTGCTGATGGCGTGTTTCGTGGAGCAAAAAGTATTCCTTTGAAAGAAATCGCAGATAAAGCATTGGAAAATTGCCCTTCTATTGCCAGAACATTGGTTTTCCAACGCACAAAAGAGCCTATCAATATGAAAATTGGGAGAGATATTTGGTGGCACGAAGCAGTTTTAGGCGTTTCTGAGGCGCATATTGCGGTAGAAATGGATGCTGAGGATATGCTTTTTATCCTTTATACCTCTGGCTCCACAGGCAAACCCAAAGGTGTAGTGCATACGACTGCTGGCTACATGATTTATACCCAATATTCCTTTGAAAATGTATTCCAATATGGCGCAAATACGAACGATATTTACTTTTGTACCGCAGATGTAGGTTGGATTACAGGACATTCTTACATTGCCTATGCTCCTTTGTTGGCTGGTGCTACAGTTGTGGTGTATGAAGGCGTGCCTACTTATCCACATGCAGGGCGTTTTTGGGAAATTATTGACAAACACAAGGTTACGCATTTTTACACTGCTCCTACTGCCATCCGTTCTTTGCAAGCGTTGGGCGAAAATCCGATTTTACCTTATAAATTAGATACTTTGAAAGTGCTTGGCAGTGTAGGAGAACCTATTAACGCAGAGGCTTGGGCATGGTACCACGAAAATATTGGTAAAAAACGTTGCCCCATTGTGGATACTTGGTGGCAAACCGAAACAGGAGGCATACTTATATCGCCTTTGGCAGGCATTACACCACTTGTGCCTACTTTTGCGACCTTGCCTTTGCCTGGTGTGTTGCCTATTTTGGTAGATAATGAGGGTAAAGAACTTTTGGGAAATGGCGTAGAAGGCAATCTTTGCATCAAATTTCCTTTTCCTTCTATGATTCGCACTACTTTTGGCGACCATGAACGTTGCAAGCAAACATATTTCTCTACTTATCCCAATCTTTATTTTACAGGTGATGGAGCAAAACGTGATGAAAATGGATATTATCGCATACTTGGGCGTGTAGATGACGTAATAAATGTGTCTGGACACCGCTTGGGTACTGCGGAGATAGAAAATGCCATCAATGAAAATGCTTTTGTTGTGGAATCTGCGGTGGTTGGTTATCCACATGACATCAAAGGGCAGGGAATTTATGCATATATTGTTTTGAAAAATATGGTTTTTAAAAATGAATTAGAAAATCAAGCACAAAATCAAAAATTCAAAGAAAGTATTTTAAAAACGGTACAAGAAGTAATCGGGTCAATCGCAAAACCAGATAAAATCCAATTTGTATCTGGTTTACCCAAAACACGTTCAGGCAAAATCATGCGTAGAATATTACGAAAAATAGCGGAAAATGATTTATCCAATTTTGGTGATATTACCACACTGCTTAATCCCGAAGTTGTAGCAGAAATTAGCCAAGAGCGGATTTGAAAAATTGTTAGTTTTTTCAGTAAAAAATCGTAGCCAAATTTTTATAGATTTATTTCTTTTTAAAAATAAAAAAAAACCAAAAAAATATACCTATGCAAATATTAGATGGCAAAAATACTGCCCTACTTATCCAACAAGAAATCGCACAAGAAGTGCAAAATCGCATACAAACAGGCAAAAAAAAACCACACCTTTCCGCAATCCTTGTAGGAAACGATACACCAAGCCAAACGTATGTAAATGGTAAAGTTGAAGCCTGCAAACGTGTAGGATTTGATTCTACACTTGTGCATTTGCCTATTGATATTTCAGAAGAAAATTTGCTTTTGGAAATCCAAAAACTCAATGACAATGCTGATATTGATGGTTTTATTGTGCAGTTGCCTTTGCCCAAACATATCAACGTGGATAAAGTCATTCAACACATTCACCCTGCAAAAGATGTAGATGGTTTTCACCCTGAAAATGTAGGCAAAATGAACAAAAATCTACCTTGTTATATTTCTGCTACGCCTTTGGGTATTTTGAAATTATTAGAAAAATACAACATCAATACCACAGGAAAACATTGTGTAGTGGTTGGCAGAAGTCAAATTGTAGGCTCGCCTATGAGTATTTTATTGGCAAGAAACGAAAAAATCGGAAATTGTACGGTTACGCTTTGCCACAGCAAAACACCTAATCTGGCACAATTTACCTTACAAGCGGATATTTTAGTAGTGGCAATAGGCATACCAAACCTTATCACAAAAGACATGGTAAAAGATGGCGTAATCATTATAGATGTAGGCATCAACCGAGTAGAAGACAACACCAAAAAACAAGGTTTTCGCCTTGTGGGTGATGTAGATTTTGAAAATGTAGCCCCAAAATGTAGCTTTATTACGCCTGTTCCTGGTGGCGTAGGGCCTATGACGATTACTGCCTTATTATATAATACGCTTTTGGCGTGCCAATGGATAAAAAAAGCCCCCCAACCCCCAAAGGGTGAGTAAATCCCAAAAAGTAACAAATACAAAAAAAGCAAATTTTCATTGGAAAATTTGCTTTTTTGCAATCCTATTAATTTTATAAGTCTTGTGCATTAATTCCCCCTTTGAGGGCTTTTTCTCATGACTTTATACGCATTGATAAGTCCATTTGTAGAACTGTCATAGCCATCAACAGGCTCATCATGTAATAGATTAGGCAATATTTTATTGGCTAATTGTTTGCCCAATTCCACGCCCCATTGGTCAAAACTAAATACATTCCAAATTACACCTTGCACAAAAATCTTGTGTTCATACATAGCAATCAAACGCCCTAATATACGTGGCGTGATTTTTTTGACCAAAATTGCATTTGTTGGATTATTGCCTTCAAAAACTTTGTATGGGGCTAAAAATACGATTTCCTCTTTTGTTTTACCTGCTTTTTGGAGTTCTGCTACGACTTCCTCCCTTGTTTTGCCTTGCATAAGGGCTTGTGTTTGGGCAAAAAAATTGGACAAAAGTTTTTCGTGGTGGTCATTCAAAGGATTGTGTGATTGCGCAGGAGCAATAAAATCGCATGGAATAAGTTTTGTGCCTTGATGAATAAGTTGGTAAAAAGCATGTTGTCCATTTGTGCCAGCTTCTCCCCAAATAATGCCTCCTGTTTGATAGTCTACTTTTTCGCCATTTCGGTCAATACTTTTACCATTGCTTTCCATATCACCTTGTTGAAAATACGCACTCAAACGGTGCAAATATTGGTCATAAGGCAAAAGTGCATGGCTATCTGCTCCAAAAAAATTATTGTACCAAATTCCCAATAATGCTAATATCACAGGGATATTTTCATTAAATTCTGTATTTCTAAAATGCTCGTCCATGTCATAAGCACCTGCCAAAAGTTCCTCAAAATGCTCAAAACCAATCGCACACGCAATAGAAAGCCCCACAGCAGACCAAAGCGAATAACGCCCACCAACCCAATCCCAAAAAGGGAACATATTTTCTAACGCAATTCCAAAATCTGTAACTTCTTTTTGAGCAGTAGAAAGTGCTACAAAATGTTTTTTGACAAATTCAGGATTTTTGGCGTGTATCAAAAACCATTCTCTCGCAGACATGGCATTTGTCATGGTTTCTTGTGTAGTAAAAGTTTTGGACGCAATAATAAAAAGCGTAGTTTCTGCATCAATTTTTTTAAAGGTTTCTGCTAAGTGTGTGCCATCAATATTGGACACAAAATGCAAAGAAATATCAGGTTTTTGGTAATATTTCAGGGCTTCTGTTACCATAACCGCACCTAAATCTGAGCCACCAATGCCAATATTTACGATATGTTTGATAGGTTTTTGGGTGTAGCCAAGCCAATTTTTATTGTGAATTTTTTGCGTAAAATCACGCATTTGTGCCAATACTTTACGCACTTCGGGCATTACATCTTTTCCCTCTACAAAAATAGGTTCTTGCGATTGCCTGCGTAAAGCTACATGTAGAACTGCACGATTTTCTGTTCGGTTAATTTTTTCGCCTGCAAACATGGCATTAATAGCAGTTTTGAGTTCAGTATCTTTGGCAAGTTGCAAAAGTAAATCCATTGTTTTTTGGGTAATACGGTTTTTGGAAAAATCCAATACCATATCCTCCATACAAAGGCTAAATTTTTGAAAACGTTGTTTGTCTTGTGCAAATAAATCTTTAATATGGGTATTTTCCATTTCAGAAAAATGTGCTTTCAAAGTTCCAAAAACAGGCAATGTAAGTGGGTTAATATTGAGCATTTTGATTTTTTGTTTAAATTTTTTTTTACAAAAATACCAAAAATCATGTTCCTTTTAAAAAATTTTAAAGGATAAAATATAAAAACTATAATTTATTTCTACTTCTCGTTTAAAATCCACAAAAAAAACCGTTTCTACTTTTCACAGAAACGGTTTTTTTATTTTTTATTTCAAAAAAATTACAAAGCACCTTGCAATTTGCTTGTAAGCGTGTTTTTAGCAGCAGCACCTACTACTTTATCAACCAATACACCATTTTTGAAAAACAACAATGTAGGAATACTACGAATACCAAATTGTGCAGATATTTGTGGGTTTTCATCTACATCAAGTTTTCCAATTACTGCTTTTCCTTCAAAATCACCTGCCATTTCCTCCACAATAGGTTTAATCATTTGACAAGGGCCACACCAAGTTGCCCAAAAATCTATCATAACTGTTTCGTTTGAAGCAATTATTTCACTAAAATTTGAATCCGTAATTTCAAGCACTTTACTCATATTTTTATTTATTTTATTTTTGAAATGAAATTTAAAGTTGTGTTTTTATTTGTCTAAAAATCTAAATAAAACCGCTCTTTTAATACATTTTTTTTAATTTGAAAGTTCAAAAAACAATGTTTATTGTTTTTGTATAAGACACAAAATTATTTTTTATTTAGGAAACATATCTTTCACTTTAATAACTCCACTTTTTATTTTTTCATACTCCTCAGGTGTACAAAGACAGTTTTCTAATTCTTGTATAATAATTTCTTTTTGAAGGTCTTGTCCAATAATTACCAATTCTTGGATACGGTCGCCATATTCCTTGTCCCAGCGAGATTCAATCCATGTTTGATTATCCAAAAAATAAGCGTGTTGCTCTCTTTCTTTGAGTTTCATGCTTGACCACCACACACCAGCATTTTCTGCACGTAAAGATGCGCCTGCTTGCGACCAATTAAGTGCATCATTTGGACGACTTGCAAGCCAAAACAACCCTTTACTTCTCATGATATTACTATGCCAATATTCGCTGATATATGTCCAAAACCTTTCAGGGTGAAAAGGTCTTCTATTACGAAATACAAAAGACGAAATACCATATTCTTCAGTTTCAGGCTTGTGTTCTTGGTTGAGTTCATATATCCAACCAGCGGATTGGGAGGCTTTTTCAAAATCAAAAAGATTAGTATTTAAAATTTCTTTTGGACTAATTTTGCCAAAAGACGTATGTAAAATCTTGGCTGTTGCGTTCAATTTTTTGAGCATACTTTTTAATTCATGCACTTGTTCAGATGTCATTAAATCTGTTTTATTGAGCAAAATCACATCTGCAAATTCAATTTGGTCTGTCAAAAGATTAACGATTGTGCGCGCATCTTGTTGGTCGTCATTTAGATTTCTACTCCAAACGGTATCAAGAGAGCAAAAATCTTTTGTAAAATTAAATCCATCAACTACAGTTACCATTGTGTCAAGTTTGGCAAATTTTGATAAGTTAATACCATTTTCCTCGTCTGCAAAGGTAAATGTTTGCGCAACAGGAATAGGTTCGGATATGCCTGTACTTTCAATCAAAAGGTAATCAAAACGATTTTCCTTAGCAAGTTTTTCTACTTCCAACATCAAATCCTCACGCAAAGTACAACAAATACAACCATTTGACATTTCTACAAGTTTTTCTTCTGTGCGTGAAAGTGTTTGCTCATTTTTCACCAATTGTGCGTCAATATTTATCTCTGACATATCATTGACAATAACCGCTACACGTAGATTTTCTTTATTGTGTAAGATATGATTAAGCAATGTAGTTTTGCCTGCGCCCAAAAAACCACTTAATACTGTAACAGGAAGTTTTTGTATGCTTTTTGTATTCATAAAAATTTAGATTTTATTTTTTTCTGCAAAAAAAATTATTTTTGCAACATTGTTGCATTTATAACAATTATTTTTGCAACATTGTTGCATTTAGAGAAATTATTTTTGCGAACTTACTTTTTACACTTCCTCAATCCAAACTTGTATTTCCTCAATCCAAAACTACCATTCACCAAATCCTCAAAAAACGTATTGTTTTCCCCTTTACCTTTGTACCATAAATGCTAAACAACTACAAATCTTATAAAGCATTTTTGAGTAAATTTTTTGAGTACAAACCTATTTTTTATCCTTTTTATTTTTTTAAAACAAATCTTTAAAAACAACATGAAAAATTTAATTATCTGCGGTCTCATTGCATCATCTTTCGCTTTTTTTACTGCTAACACTTCAACTGAACAAAGAGAGGAAAATCTTGTAAAAATTGAATTTGTAAAAGATAAACTTGGCAATGTAAATGTAAAACTTTGGAACAAAAGCAAAAACAAACTTGATATTGCAGACCGTCCTGACCGTTCAAGTGCAAACTTTTCTATCAATGCAAGCACTACACGCACTATCAGCCTTAGTGAAGGTACAAAATTGTATTGGTTGAAAGCAAAAACACCTTTTTTGACTGTTACTGCTGCAATGGATGGTGTTGAGCAAATTATTGCAAGGTAAGCCCCAGCCCAAAGGGAGCAAATACAAAAAACCTTTACAATTTTTGAAATTGTAAAGGTTTTTTGTATCTGTCATAACTTTGCACAAAAGGTTATAATGAAATAATATTTTGCAATACAAATGAAATGAGCAAACTAAAATAACTATCTGTATGGGAAAAACCCACAATAAACGTTTATTCTTGCTCATTTTTATTCTCAA
>JANPJR010000171.1:0-37169 GCA_031425615.1 Cytophagales bacterium | reverse complement strand
AAAAAAAAATATTTTTAAAATAATATTGCGTAAAACATTCAAGGTTTTTAAAACCTTGAATGTTTTTCTGGATTTCCACTAAAATTGTCAGAGTACCTAAAGTTTTTTGTAAAAATTCCGTTGCATTTTTCAATTGTCAATGTGCGAAAAACAAAACGCTTGATAACCTGACAAACTAATAACTGACAAATTAGATTATTTCAATCTCCTATCTTTCCAAACAAAACCTTTTTTTTGGGCTAACAATCCAACCAATACCACATAAAACGGATAAAAAAGTTGTGTAATCGGAATAAGCCAAATTTTATTTGTAAGTTGCATATCAAAAAGTAATTTGGATAATAATAAAAATTCACTCAACCAACGCCCCAAAAGTAAATAAATTGACCAAGAAGAAAATATATTTTTTGAAAAATTAAAAATTAAATTAAATCCAACTTCATACATCAAAAAAATAGTAAAAAAATTAACCAAAAATACAAAAATTGCTAATATTTTTGGTGTAAAATCTTGATAAAAACGCCATTTACTCGCCCAACGCCTACGTTGTTGCATGAAATCATAAAATTTGCTTTGCGGATTTGTTTTGACAGGCGGATTTTTGCTTTTTAAGAAAAAAACTTGTGTTGGATATTTTTTGGCAATTTTATGCAATAGAAATTCGTCATCACCAGAAGCCAAATGCAGATTTTGGGCATATCCGCCTACTTCCTCAAAAACCTGTTTTTTGTATGCCAAATTTGCCCCATTTGCCATTGTTGCTTTTTGTAGTGAAAGCGTAACCGCTCCCAC
Organism: Cytophagales bacterium; assembly: GCA_031425615.1. Classification (GTDB taxonomy): domain Bacteria; phylum Bacteroidota; class Bacteroidia; order Cytophagales; family Microscillaceae; genus JAAFIN01. The sequence goes on along the minus strand of JANPJR010000171.1, from coordinate 36,377 downwards.
GCCTATTAATGTCGCAAATTCTAAAGTTTGGATTGCCTCAAAAATATTTTTTTCTCCATAAAAAACCACCGCACCGCTTACCAAAACCGCATTTTTTTCCTCAAAAAAAGCCAACAAATCCACCAGCCACTCCTGCCCTACCACACAATCGCCATCAGTTTGTGCAATAATATAACCTTTTGCGTGTGCAATACCTGTGAGCAATGCGTGTTTTTTTGGGGAAATGTTATTGTGTTCTTTTTGGTAGAGTAATGTAAGATTTAAACGGTTGTTTTCCGCTTTTTCTTTTTCTAAAAAATCTTCTATCAATGTTGTTGTATTATCTTCCGAAAAGTCATCAACAACAATTACTTCAAATAACTTTTTGGATAAGGATTGATTTTTTAAATTTTGTAATAATGTTATTATATTTTTACTTTCGTTACGTACTGCAATTAACACACTTATTTGTATATTTTCTTGTGTGTATTTTGGTATTTTTTTATAAAAAAAAGGTATTTTTTGCCAGAAAAACAACATTAAAAGGTTAAAAAAAACGTAAATAGAAAATAAAATAAACAAGAAAATAAACATACTTTGTTTTGGTAATTTTTAGGGATTTAAAAAAAATATTGTTGTTTTTATATCAGCGTTCAACAAAATACACCACATTACGTACTTATAAAAGTTGTGAAAGTTATGTTAAAATTGCGTGAAAATTATACGAAAATTATATGAAAGTTTTATATTTTAGCAAAAATTTATAACTTGCAAAGTTATTGCATTAGATTGCATAAGTTTCAAGACAAATCCTCTTTTATAAATATTTATTTTAAAAATACCACAAAAACCGTAATGTATATGTTGGAAAATGATGATGACGACGTTTTATTTGCTGATGATGATGACGAGTTGGTTTTTGCGCATGACAATACTTCACAAGATGCAAATACAGGTTTCACCGAAAATCCAAGAGCCAATACGCCCAACCTAAGTTTTGACCGCAACGCCAAAGAATGGAAAGTTTTGTTGGTTGATGATGAGGAAGAAATACATGCAGTTACACGTTTTGCTTTGAGTGATTACAAATATAAAGGGCGTACTTTAAAGTTTTTTAATGCCTACAATGGCAATGAAGCAATCAAAATACTAAGCGAAAACCCTGATATTGCTATGATTTTTTTGGACGTAGTAATGGAAAGCAATGACGCAGGACTTAGGGTAGTAGAACGCATACGCCAAGAATTGTGTAATATTTTTGTGCGTATTATTATGCGTACAGGGCAACCAGGACAAGCTCCTGAGGAAGAAGTAATTCTTAAATATGACATCAACGATTATAAAAATAAAACAGAACTTACCGACAAAAAACTCTTTACAACCGTTACCACAAGTCTAAGGTCATACAACGATATTATGGAGATAGAACACTATCGCCAAAACCTTGAAAGAATCGTAGATGAACGCACAAGCGAAATCATAAAACAAAAAAAAGAACTTGAAAATAAAAATAAAGACATTACAGACAGCATCAATTATGCCTTTCGCATACAAAGTGCAATGCTTCCAGATATAGGAAAAATAACCCAAAATTTGCCTGAAAATTTTATTTTATTCAAACCAAAAGATATTGTTTCTGGTGATTTTTATTGGTTTACTACACGCGAGGGCAAAATCGTTATTGCTGCAGTGGATTGCACTGGGCATGGCGTGCCAGGTGCTTTTATGAGTATGGTAGGTGATGCTTTGCTTAACCAAATTGTAAATATAGAACGCATTACTTCGCCAGAACTTATCCTAAAAAGATTGCACATAAAAGTACGTCAAGCCCTCAAACAAGATACAAGCACAAGCAAAGATGGTATGGATATAGCGTTGTGTGTAATTGATTTACAAAATAAAATATTGGAATACGCAGGAGCAAAAAATCCCCTTGTATATATTCAAGATAATATGTTGCATGAAATCAAAGCAGATAGACATTCTATAGGGGGCGAACAACTTGAAATAGAACGTACTTTTATCAAACACACCATTACATTACATACGCCTACATGGATTTATTTATTTTCTGATGGATTTCCTGACCAATTTGGCGGTAATTACCGAAAAAAATTTTTAACCAAAAACCTAAAAAATCTTCTTTTTGCACACCACCAAAAATCTTTCCCAGAACAAAAAGAAATCCTCAACCATGTATTTGAAGCATGGAAAAATACCGCCAACGAAAATCAAATAGATGATGTGCTTGTGATTGGATGTAAGATTGCATAAAAAGGGAATTGGAAATTAGGAAATTTTAATTTTTTTTGATTTTTTTTGAAAAAAATTTGGAAGTTTAAAATAAAGTCTATACCTTTGCATCACTAAAAAAAACAAAAAAATTTTTATTAGTAAAAAGCCTCTTTAGCTCAGCTGATAGAGCAACTGACTTGTAATCAGTAGGTCGTTGGTTTGATCCCGACAAGAGGCTCTTAAATAGGTTAAAAAACCTTCTCTTTACCAAAAGAGGAGGTTTTTTTAGTTTGTTTTGTTATCAGTTTATTCAGTAATTACTCTTGTAATCTTGGATTTTGCGTTTAAATCCCCTTTAGAGGTTAGTGGCTTTTTAAAACCAAATCGTAATATGTGTTCCTTGCCCATATTCACTTATCACTTCTATTTTTCCGCCAAGTTTTTCTATGGTTTGTTTTACAATGTATAAACCAAGCCCAGAGCCTTCTGCTTTGTCAGTCGCACGAAAAAACATATCAAATATTTTGTTCAAATACTCTTGTTTAATACCAATGCCATTGTCTTTAAATTGAATACATACCTTTTGTTTTTGAATATTAATACTAATATGTAAAAACCGATTATCAATATGTGGATTTTGGTATTTGATAGCATTAGAAATAATATTTGCAAAAATAATTTCCATTCTAAATCCATCAGACACAAACACAGAATCATCTATGGTAATTTGCACTTGTTTATCAACTTTTTGAAAATTAGGCATATACTGCAAATCTTCCCAACATTTTTGGATAATTGCTTCAAAATCAATTTTCTCTGTAAGTCGTTCTGTGCGTTGGGTTTTGCCAAAAGCAAGCATGGAATTTGTAAAATCGTCCAATTTTTTGATACTTGATTCTATTTTATCTATATAGACCTCCAAATATTGCGGTATATTTTCATATCGCATAATCGTAACCAACCCCAACACCGAAGCCAAAGGCGAACGTATATCATGCGAAGTACGATAAATAAGTTGGTCAAGTTCAAAATTCCTATCTGAAAGTTGCCCAAGCGTATATTTCATTTCGTCTTGCTTATTGCGTAGATTTTCATTGATGGCTTTGAGTTCTTCTTCTTGTTGTGCGAGAACTTGATTTTTGAGCAAAAGTTCTGCATTTAATTTTTTTTCAGAATAAAGTGCATTTTGCAGACTTTCTTGTTGTTGTATAATTTGTTCATTTGCTTGTTTGAGTTGTTCATTTTTATTTTCCAATTCTTTATTGAGTGATTGGAGGTTTGCCCTTCTGCTGGTAAGTTGTTTATTCAATCTTAATAAATCTTCTTCATCTTTTTTTAGTTTTTCATGTTGTTCCAATAGTGCAAATTCTGCATGTTTGCGTGCATTTACACTAAGAAATGATACTGCTACCATATTTATTTCGCCTTGTGCATTTGGAATTGGGCTATAATAGATTTCATACCAAACTTTTTTTTGATAATTGCCTTTTCCTATGGTAAGTTCTGCTTCCATATATTTGCTTTCTTTTTTAGTAAAGCATAAATTCATTCTATGCAAAAAAAAGCTCATTTCATTTGGGTGTACAAATTCCAAAAAACTTTCGTCTATTTTAGGGAATCTAAGCCAATTTTTCTTTGTTTCATGTTTAGCTTTGTCATTGAACATAATGATTTTATTTTCTTTGTCCAACAAAAAAACGCCATGCAAAGCATTGTTGAATATTACTTCAAGTTGTGCTTGGTTATCCCTGAGTTCATTTTCTGCACGTTTTCGGGCAGAAGTATCTATGATAGATATGGCTACTGCATGAGAATTGCGTTTTGTGTCATATATAGGCGAAATCGTTACTTCTGCCCAAGCAGGCATATTATGCGGTGGTTTTTGTAAAATCTGTTCTTGCTTGATTGTTTTCCCTTCTTCAAAAGCACTTTTGATATATTGGGCAAATACTTCAGGGTTTTTTTGAAAAACATCATATTGTGTGATATGATTTCCAATTTGCAAAGGTTCTTTAAAAAATAATGCGTGAAATTTTTTCGCAGACCGATTAAAATATAAAATATACCCATCTTTATTAATTAAGAAAAAAGAATATTTTGCATTATCCAAAATGGTTTGAAGTTGATTTTGTCCATTTTGCAAAAACTCTTGTGTTTGTTTTTCTGCACTAATATCCCTTGTAATCGTAAAAAGCGTCGTTTTTTTGAGGGTATCAGTAAGATTGATTGTTCTGCTTTCTACTGTAATAATCGTATCATCAGCACACACAAGTCGTGCTTCATTTTCGGTAAAGGTATGTTTTTGGGCTTTTTTTTGGTACAAAAATCCCATACTGCGTGCAAGATGTGCTTTGTCGTCTTCATACACAAATTTGAGTGCATGTTGCCCTACAATTTCTTCCACTGTATAACCCAACATCTCCGCAAAATATGGATTTGCATACAAAACGATGCCATTTTTATCTACTACATGTAGACCAATAGACGCATTTTGAGCAAGATGTTGGTAAAATTCAGGAGAAATTTGAAACATACTGAAAAATAGTAGAAATTAGAAATTGTAGCAACTGTTATTCTTTTGTTTATTTGTTTATTGCAAATTTACAATTTAAAACATAAAATTTTATAATTACAAGAATTTTTAAAAAATAATCAAAAAATGCTTGTTTTCTTTGAAAAAATTTTTAACTTTGCACCCTAAAATAAAAAAAAATCCTTACTTCATATAATAATTTCTAATGGCAAAAAAAAGTAAAGGTGCGCGTATCCAAGTAATATTGGAATGTACAGAACACAAAACAAGTGGCAAACCAGGTACATCACGTTACATCACCACCAAAAATCGCAAAAATACAACTGCACGCTTAGAATTAAAAAAATACAACAGAATTCTAAGAAGAGTAACTGTGCATAAAGAAATTAAATAACCCTTTTATATCATAACAATCCAATGGCAAAAAAAGTAGTTGCAAACCTCAAATCTAAAACTGAGGCAAAACCGTACGCAAAACTCATCAGAACCATCAGGTCTGAAAAAACAGGTGCTTACATCTTCCGTGAAGAAATTATACCTTTAGATAAAGCACAAGAAATATTAAGTAAATCTAAATAATATTTTTAATGCTTAAAAATACCGTTTCGGTTATCATTTCTTACTGTTTTTAGCAAAATGTTATTTTAAAAAAATATTCCGATAGCTTTGTTTTTTTAAAAAAAGCAAATTATCGGTTTTTTTTTGTTCAAAAAACGAAAAGGTCAAAAGTCAAAAGGTTAAGGATAAAAAAATAATTCATAATCCATAACTTAATCCATAATCAAAAAACAATCTCAATGAAAACAATTTATAATTTCCTCCCATTTGCTTTTGTGGTAATTTGCCTTTTTTCAAAATGCAATAACGCCCCTGAAACTAAAAAACCTACAACCGAAAACAAAAACACTACAACAACCACCACAAATACCAACGAAAAAAGCCCTAAATTTGCTTTTTATAATTCGGATTCTGTGATGTTGAAATATGAATTTTATAAAGTAAATAAAAAAGAATTGGAAACAAAACAGCGAATTTTACAAGCAGACTTCTCTGCAAGACAAAGCCAATTTGAAAACTCCGTAAATGCTTTCCAAAACAGTGCTGGCACAATGACTGCCTCCAAAATAGAGGAAACGAAACAAGCACTCGGAAAAAAAGACCAAGAACTTAGAGAATACGGACAAACCCAAGAACAAAATTTTATCAAACAAAGCCAAGAACTCAACGAAAAAATGTCTAACAATATCGCTGAAAATGTAAAAAAATACGCTGAAGCCAATGGTTATACATTTGTGTTTGCATATTCAAAAGCAAGTGTAGCACTTGGACTGGTGTATGCACAAGAAAGCCACAATATTACAGATGACATTGTGAAAGCCCTAAACGAAGAATACAAGAAAAAATAATAAAGCCCCCCAACCCCCAAAGGGGAGCAAAAAGCTAAAGGGAACAAAAAACCCTAAACCAAAAGAAAATATAATAAATATAAACTTTTTAAATACCCCCTTTGGGGCTGGGGGCTTTATTTTGATGGAAAATAAAACAACTGGACGTGTAACAGTCCGAACTGCGGTTGCTATCGTGGTTGCAAATATGGTGGGTGCTGGTGTATTTACAAGTTTAGGGTATCAAGCGGTAGGTACGCCTTCAGCATTCCCCTTATTACTTTTGTGGATAATTGGTGGAATAGTAGCCTTGTGCGGTGCATTGAGTTATGGCGAATTGGCAGGTATGTTTCCACGTTCAGGTGGCGAATACAATTATTTGTCAGAAGTTTATCACCCTGCATTTGGTTTTATGTCAGGTTGGATTTCTGCTACGGTAGGTTTTGCTGCACCTATTGCCTTGGCATGTAGTGCGTTGGGCGGATATGCCCAGCAAAGTTTTTTGGAAGGCGTGCCTTTTCAAGCGATTGGATTGGTGGTACTTTGGGGTGTTACTATGATACACGCAACAGATGTAGGATTGGGTAGTATTTTTCAACAATATTCTACTGCCATAAAGGCAATATTGATTATAGGATTTATTATTGGTGGATTTTTTCTTACACCTACGCCCCAAGTAGTAGAAGTATTGCCCAAAGATACAGATTGGACAATGATATTTAGTGCTCCTTTCGCAGTTTCGCTGGCTTTTGTATCTTTTGCGTATTCAGGCTGGAATGCGTCTGCATATTTGGCAAATGAAATAGAAAATCCACGCAAAAATGTACCTCTTTCATTACTTATGGGTACATTGATTGTAATGGTTGCGTATATTATTCTCAATTATGTTTTCCTCTATACTGTTCCGATTGGTACTTTGGTAAGCGAACAAGCAAAAGATTTTAGTAAACCTTTGGAAGTAGGTTATTTATCTGCAAAAGTATTTTTAGGTAGCACAGGAGGCAAAATTATGGCAGGTATGATTGCATTGTTGTTGATTTCTTCTATCAGTGCAATGGTTTTTGCAGGGCCTCGTGTTACACAAATGATGGGTGAGGACATTCCATTACTCAAAAATCTTGCTATCACCAACGCAAAAGGTATTCCTGTGTATGCCATCATTGGACAATCTGTCATTGCATCTATTTTAATTATTACTGCCAAATTTGATACTATTTTATTTGCGATTGCTTTCACATTGGATATATTTACGTTTGCTACGGTGCTTGGCGTAATTGTGATGCGTTTCAAAAACCCTACTTTACCACGTACTTATCACACTTGGGGCTACCCTATCACACCGCTTATATTTTTGGCGGTTACAGGTTGGACAATGTATTTTTTATTGACTACTCGCACAATTCCATCACTTATCGCATTGGGCGTTGTAAGTTTGGGCTTGGTGGTGTATTTTATTGATAAAAATACGAATACAAAAAAAGCTTAAAAAAAGCCCCCTAACTCCCAAAGGGGGATATTTAGGTAAAAAATAATTTCTCAGAGAATTAAGGAATACGTAAAATTTAACTTGGACACATTTTCGCAGATTCCCCAGATTTTATCTGGGGGTTATGGATGTTCAATCCTTTCGGGTTATAAAGGCAAAATACGATTAAAATATCATTAATTTTAGATAAAAATCATGTTTAAACAACACTGAAAGTTTTGAATTTTCATAACCCAAGTGCAACTTGGTAATAACATACAAGATAACAAAAAAAATTGCTACTTGTCCATATTATTTTTCATTTGTTCCCAATACAAAAAAAATTTAAAAATTCTATACGCCTTTAAATTCCCCTCTGGGGATTAGGGCTAAAACAAAAAAAAACCATGTTTTACAAAAATATTCCGCCATTTCACACACAGGATTTAAGTCAATATAGTTTTTTGGTTACAGGTGGAGCAGGATTTATTGGCTCTCACTTGGTAGAATATTTATTGACACACAACGCCAAAAAAGTGCGTGTTTTGGATAATTTGATGACAGGTTTTTTGGACAATATACAACCTTTTGATACGTTGTCCAATTTTGAATTTATACAAGGTGATATTAGAGATTTGGCAACATGCCAACGTGCTTGTGAAGGCATTGATTATGTGATGCACGAAGCTGCATTGGGTTCTGTGCCTCGCAGTATTGACAACCCTATTTTGACCAACGAAGTCAATGTACAAGGATTTCTCAATATGCTTGTAGCCTCCAAAGAGCAACACGTGAAACGATTTGTATATGCTGCATCTTCTTCTACGTATGGCGATAGTCCTATTTTACCCAAACAAGAAGATATTATTGGGAAACCGCTTTCGCCTTATGCAGTTACTAAATATGTGAATGAATTGTATGCAGATGTTTTTTACAAAACATACAAATTGGAAACCATTGGTTTACGTTACTTTAATATTTTTGGCATACGCCAAAGTCCAAAAGGTGCGTATGCTGCTGTAATGCCTTTGTTTATGGAAGCAATCAAAAACGATACCGCTCCTAATATCAACGGTGATGGCACACATACGCGAGATTTTACATTTGTGGCAAATGCAGTACAAGCCAATATTTTGGCGTGCTTTGTGGAAAACCCTGATGCCATTAATCAAGTGTATAATGTAGCAGTTGGACAAAGTAGTTCGCTCTTGGATATTGTAGAAATATTATGTACCTTAGCAAATAAAAAAATAACGCCAAATCACCGCCCTGAAAGATTGGGAGATGTAAAAAATAGCCTTGCGGATATTACCAAAATCAAAACACTATTGGGTTATAACCCTACTTTTGACCTCCAAAAAGGGCTTGCTGTTACTTGGAAATGGTTTAATGAAGGAAGATAAGTTATCAGTTTTTTTAGTTGTTATTTTCTTTAGTTTTAAAATAAAAAACATATTTTCCACTCTCTTATTTATAAAAATTTCTTGTATTTTTTTAATAAAAAGCCAAATTGAATGTTATATTTTTTTTCAAAAAAGTCTTTAAATTGTAGTGTTTTTCAAGAAAAATAATACTGTATTTTATATTTTTCGTTTATAGTTTTCTATCTTAAAACACACAGATTTAACAAGTTTACTAAAATTGATTACTGAAAAAACTGATTACTGACAACTTGGATAAAAAATAAAATATCATGTATATCATCAAAGTAAAAGGCAAAGCAAAAATACCTGATTATATTCAGCTGCGTGATGAAAATTTTGTGCTTGTAGCATATTTCAGAGCAGATAGACCTTTGAAAAATCTGGAAAAATATGGACTTGAAGGCAAAGAAGATGCACTTCGCAACCTCATAGATGAAATGTCTTTTGGCAAATTACAAGCCCTGACATTTTGACGTGTTTTTAATATATATTTGGTATAAAGTATATCTTTTTATTTTTTTTAATTATTTTTGGTAAAAAGAAAAATAATATGTAAGTTTAGCCAAATTTTTGTTACAATTATATGCAAGCGTCTTAAATACTCTTTTTTAAGTTTTTGTATTTTAAATTTATTTTTCACAAAATTATTATAAAATTATGTTTGGTTGGTTTAAGAAAAAAGAAGAACCCAAAAAAGATTATTTTGACCCTACCAATCCACGCCTCAACCAAATGCGTAAAGGCGGTTTTGTAGATTATGACCTCAAAACTTGGCAAATACTTGGTGTGGGAGAATATGATTGGGGCAATAATATGTGGGCTGATGAATTTCATTTGCAAAATGACAACGATAATATCTATTTATACGTAGAAGAAGAAGGCGACACTTTTATATGTAGTTTGGCAAAAAAAATTGATATAAATGATGTGCATGGCGAAAATTTGGAAGATGTACTTGATATTATTGTAGAAGAAGAAATTCCACCACGCAAAGTAGTCTATAAAGGAAAAATTTTCGTACGACAAAATGAAGCGATAGGACATTACAGAGAACAAGGTGGCAGTGATGATGATTGGAGCGAACTCGTATCTTGGACATTCAAAGAAAAAGACGGTAATAATATACTTGTGCTTGAACGTTGGGGAGAAGACGAATTTGCTGGTTCTATTGGTTTTGCGGTCAAAGAACATGAATTTTCAGGTTTCATTATGCCTTAACTTTTTTAAGAAAATGAAAAAAAACAATAAAAAAAATAAACACACAATTTTAAATACAAAACTTAAATACAAAAAATAACATGAAAAATCTTTTTATAGTGAAGTTCCTTTGCTTGTGCCTTATCACAGGTCTTTGGGCTTGTGGTGGAACAGAAAGGAAGAAAAAATACGAAGAGCCTTCCGCAGTAGATAAAATGATAAGGGATTTGGATAAGGAAAAAACATACGCTATCGTACTTTATGATATGCAAATGGACGATAGCAAAAACCTCTATCAACACAAATACAAAGTAACAAAAGACATAGAAGACTCTGCAAAAGCTAAAAAACCTGAAATTACTGATTGGGTAAAAGTTGATGAAAAATTCTTCGCTGAAAATGTCAATAACATGGGACTTGAACTCGCCTCAAAAGACGAAAAAGGCAAAGTGCATAAAACACCTTCACCTCCAGGATTTAATGGTTATGTAGGCAATGAAAAATATGGTACTTGGAAACAAGATAACAGCGGAAATTCTTTCTGGGAATTTTATGGCAAATATATGTTTATGAGTTCTATGATTAACATGATGACAACACCTGTGTATCGCACATCATATTATGATTATAATGCTTACCGCAATAATCCTGCTACTGCAAACCGTCCTTACTATGGCAATAGCGGTCAATATGGTACAAATGGCTCACATACACGTAGCACAAATCCATCATTTTACGAAAGAAAACAACAACAAGCACAAATGTCGTCTTTCCGCCAAAAAATAGCTAACAACCCTTCAAGATATACACGTTCATCAAGCAATACAAACGGTACAGGTAGCAGCAGACTTTCTAACGGTTCGTCTTCAAGCTCACAAAATACACGCAGTTCCTCACGTAGTAGCTCCTCTGGTTCATCTTCTACAAGGTCAAGAGGTGGAAGTTTTGGAAAATAGTAATTAATTTTTAAACTTATAAAAACTGCTTTATTTCAATAATAAAGCAGTTTTTTTTATTTTTACAAAAATAATCAAATAAAAAATATTTTTTTATTCATGTCTCACTCCTTAGAAAATAATATTACTGAAAAGCCAAAAATATTTTTTGAAAATCTTGATGCATTAAGAACTGTTGCTTGTTTCTCAGTATTTGCCTCACATTCCATGCTTAATACTACGCTTATATCGTTGTGGAATAATGATTTTTATAAAAGATTTATTAAATTTTTTAGTGGTGGAGGAAATGGTGTTTCTTTCTTTTTTGTGCTAAGTGGATTTTTGATTACATACCTTATATTAGATGAATACAAAAGAACAAATAAATTTAGTTTATACTATTTTTATTTGAGGCGTGTGTTGAGAATATGGCCTTTATACTACTTTGTTGTACTATTTGGATTTTTTATTTATCCTATATCCAAGCACCTTATAGGAATGGATTTAGTAATTCCAGCTACTTTAGGTTACCACCTATTTTTTTTAAGTAATTTTGGTATTATCTACATACAACAAAATAACTTGGCGGTTGTGCAACCTATGATGGTTAGTATCACATGGTCAGTTGGTATAGAAGAGCAATTTTATTTGGTTTGGCCTCTTTTGTTTTTAATACTACTAAAATATTATTATAAATACATTTTTTTTCTGGTTATTATTAACACCTTTATTTTTAGATTTTCATTCAAAAATGATGGTGCTGTGATGTATTTTCATTCTTTCTCTGTAATGGGCGATTTAGCGTTAGGCGGATTGTGTGCATATTATGCTATATATTCCGCAAAATTTGTTGATTTTTGGAAGAATCTCCCCAAAATAGCTATTATTATAGGTTATATAATAGGCTTTTTATTATTGGCTTATAATGATTATATGAGTTATTTTATGCCTTATAACATAATTTATTACAGATTTTTAACCACTTGTTTTTTTGCATTTATTATTTTGGAACAAAATTATAGTCAATATTCCATCTTAAAGTATAAAAAACTAAAAATTTTATCTTATTGTGGCAAATACACATATAGTATGTATATGTTGCACCCTATTGGCATACAAGTTTCTATTATTTTATATAAATCCATGCATATTGATAATACAACTTCGTTTTTATATGGTATAATATATGTAATTATTGCATTTGTATCTGCATGTATCATGAGTTATATAAGTTATCATTATTACGAACTTTATTTTTTAAAATTAAAAGATAAATTTACTTATAAATAAAAAAAAAAAAATTTTAGTAAAAATTAAAAAAAATACAAAAAAATTTGCACATACCAATAAGTATGTTTACATTTGCATCATCAAATAAATAATATGGATACACGCACCCAAATATTGGAAAAAAATTTTGAAGCTATTTGCAAAAGTGGTTTTCAAGCGGTGCGTACTGACAAAGTTGTAGCTGATTTGGGCATTACAAAAGGTGCTTTTTATCATTATTTTAAAGATAAATATACACTTGGATATGCGATTGTTGATGAAATCATCTACCCTGCTTATACTTCGTGTTGGCAAGATGCTTTAAATAGTGGTACCAACAGCATAGAATCCATCATCAAAAGCCTCAGACAAATAAAAGCAAAAAGCAACGCCCAAAATATATCACTCGGTTGTCCATTGAATAATTTGATACAAGAAATGTCGTCTATTGATGAAGTTTTTAGGCAAAAATTAGCCATGATTATTGACAAAAAATTGGAAATTTTGCAAAAAATAATTCAAAATGGCGTGACCAAAAAAGAAATACACCCACACATAAGCCCTTTTGATGTGGCTTGTTTTATTATTGCTTCGTTGGAAGGAAGTTACACATTAGGAAAATCCAAAAATAGTTTGGAAGCATTTGAGGCAAGTATGCAATGTTTAATTTCTTTTTTAAATAATTTGAAATGTTAATCTCTTTTTTTTATATATTCCGACATACATACAAGTATGTATTTTTAATTTTTAAACCCTAATTTTATTATGTACGTTATCACAGGTGCTACAGGCAACACAGGCAAAGAAATCACAGAAACGCTTTTGAAAGCAGGCAAAAAAGTAAAAGTAATAGGCAGAAGTGCTGAAAAACTACAAAATTTGGTGGATTTGGGTGCAACGCCTGCAGTAGGCGACTTAGAAGATACCAATTTCTTAACCAATACCTTCAAAGGTGCTACTGCGATTTATGCAGTTATTCCGCCAAAATGGGATTTACAAGAAGATTGGAGAGGTTTTCAACGCAAAATTGGCAATAGCATTGCAAAAGCAATCCAAGAAAGTGGCGTACAACACGTAGTCGTTTTGAGTTCTAATGGAGCACAACTCCCAAGCGGTGCAGGTCCTGTAACAGGTTTATACGAATTTGAGCAAACACTAAAAACTATTCCAAACCTTAATATTTTATCACTGAGGGCAGGATATTTTATGCAAAATCTTTTTGGTGTTTTGGGTATGATTCAACATTTAGGTTTTTTTGGGTATTCACTCAAAAATGACGTAAAAACGCCCTTAGTGCATACAAAAGATATTGCAGAAGTAGGTGCAAAACATTTATTAGCATTGGATTTTAAAGGTTTTGAAAAAGTATTTGTGCCTGGTGCAGCGGATTTGAGCATGGACGAAATAGCCCAAATCATAGGAAAAGCCATTAACAAGCCTGATTTGAAATATGTTACTTTTTCCCCAGAAGATGCAAAGGCTGGTATGATACAAAATGGTATTCCTGCAACGATTGCTGATGGCTACAATGAATTATTTGCGAGTCTAAACAGTGGCGAATTTTTGAATGATTACAAACGTACGCCTGAAAATACTACACCTACCACGTTGGAATGGTTTGTGGAGAATGAATTAAAATATGCGTACCAACAAAATTAAAAACTGTTTAGCTCCCTAACCAAGTCCCAAAGGGGAAATAAATACAAAAAATATCCAAATCGTTTTTTCATTTACATTTAATAAAATTCCAAAAAACTGCAATAACATTAAAAATTATTGCAGTTTTTTATTTATGATTATCCATTAAAAATATAAATTTACATAAACTTATAAAACTGACAACTCAGATTACTTTATAATTTTTTATGCTTTTAGGATATTTTTTTATCCAAGCAGTGATTATTTTTTGAATATCACGGTTGTCATATTGGCGTGTGATATAAGATTTTGCATCTTCAAAATTGTAAATTCTATCCTCTTTTTGAATATAACCCCAACCAATATACAACCCTTTTTCAATCACAATCATAGATTTTTCTTCTGTGTTTCGCCCTTTTTCCCAAATAATACAGTTTTTTCCTGCGTAACTATGAAAAAAATCTTGTGCCATCAAAGCCCTTTGATTGTAGCTTTCTGCGTCTTCTTCGCCTATACAAGCTCCTTTACATTTATGAATTTGATGGTCAAAACACGCCCCTTTTACTTGATATAAATTGCACATTTTTGGGCAAAGCGTAAAATCTTGGATTTTCGTATGTAATAATCTGCGTCCTTGCTCCAAAGATTGACACAAAGCGAGGGGCGTAAGTAGATTTTTTTGTGTTTTTCCCACCCAAAATTGCAAATAACCCGCATTAGAATAACCACCATAAATAGCATAAGGCGATTTTGTCCTGCGTTGTGCTTGGTTAAATCTGGGCATATATTTCTTAATTTCGCTGTCTTCCAATAACAATGCTACAAGTTCGCTCCCTGTAAGTTGATAACTTATGTCCGCCACTTCATTTTTGAGCGAAATACTTTTTTTGAGTTTGAGATTTGGGGCAAAATGGCTTGCAATCCTACTTTTGATGTTGTTGCTTTTGCCTACATAAATTACCGCTCCTTTTTCGTCGTGCATATAATACACACCTGTTTCTTCAGGCAGGTTATCAAAAACTGCTATTGGCAATTTTGGAGGCATTTGTTTCAGCGTAATTTCGGTGGCAAAAACATCATCTTCGTTCTTAAAATCATTATCATTTTGGGCAATTGCTTTCTCATAAATCATACCAAAAAGCATTGCTGTTGCATGCGCATCACTTTCCGCCCTATGTGCCTGTCCATGCGAAATATTAAGCGTAGAAGTGAGCGAAGTAAGTTTGTATGAACCAAGATTTGGAAAAAACTTTCTACTAAGACGTACTGTACAAAGCAATTTTCTACGATAGTCGTAGCCCAACTGTTGAAATTCTGCTTTGATAAAATTATAATCAAAATTAACGTTGTGTGCCACAAAAACGCAATTTTCGGTAAATTGTACAATATCTTTTGCTACCTCATAAAACTTTGGGGCGTTTTCTACCATTTGATTGGTAATGCCTGTGAGTTGGGTAATAAATGGCGAAATATAACATTCTGGGTTGATAAGTGTTTGATATTTGTCCAAAATTTTTTTGCCATCATGTACAAAAATAGCAATTTCTGTAATTCTATCTGGAAAATTACCACCTGTGGTTTCTATATCTACAATAGCATATTTCATGAATTGGGAATTTGAAGCCCCTAACCCCAAAGGAGAAATTTTAATAATAAGTTAGAGGAAGTTATTGATAATTTTTAAATTTGGTAAAAAGAATTTAGGTATTTACTACTTTTGGCAATGCTGTTAAATGATTATAAGTGCTTTATAAGAAAATTTTTAGTGCAAAAATAGAAACTTTTATAATATATTTGACATCATTTATTCATAATCCATTTCATCTATCAAAATACAATCAAAAAACATCAAATTTTACTGAAAAAGGGTAAAATTTTAAAACCAACAAAAAACGAATTAAAAACCAAGTTCCGACTTGGTTTTTAATTCGTTTTTTGGCTACGATTTCAAAAAGCCAGATGTCTGCGAAATGACAAAGTTTGAAAAATTATTTATTTTTCGGTTGATTTTTAGCCAATTCGGTTGCGATTTCACGTACAGCATCAAATTTATCTGTATTTGCAGAGCCTTCAATAGCTTTGATAGCGAGTTCTTGTGCTTGTCTTTGTGTAGATTCAAGTTGTTTGGTGAGATTTGCGATTTGTGCTTTTTGTCCTTCAATTACGCCATTGAGTGAAGAAATTTGGAGGTCAAATACACGGTTTCTGCTATCAATTTCACGATTGAGAAGGTCAGCTTTTACGCGTGCATCTTTTTCAATGATAGCTTTCCCTTCTGCTTCAGCTTTTTTAATTTCTTTTTCAAGTTTTTCAGGAAATTCTTCAAAATCTTTCTTGTATTTTTCGTATTCATCTTCACGTGTTTTGAGGGCTTTTTCACTTTCACCCCAAGCCAAATTTTTAGTTTCCCTTACTTCATCGAGTTCAATTTGCAATGCTTTCCTTTTTTGTGCGTAGACGTCTTTTTCAGCGTTACGTTCTTGTTGGAGGTTGTATTGGTATTCTTGTTGTTCTCTTTGTTGTTCTTTTGTATTTTTTTCGTTGCGTTCTTGTATTTGCGTATTGTGTAACTGTTTTTCGTCTTGCCAATCTTTGCGACGCGTTGCAATGTCTTTATCAAAATCTTCGTTACGTTTTTGTGCAGATTCTTCAAAAGTTTTTTCGCTTGCTTCATATTCAGCAATGAGTTTATCAAGCGTACCTTCATTTGCTGCTACATTGTAAAGCGATTTGAGTTGTTCTGCTTTTTCGGTGCTTTGTTTGAGTAGTTCAGCAATTTGGTTTGCTTCTAAGGTAAGTTTTGCAGAAAGTTCGCTTACTGCATTACCAAGACCAAACTCTACGCTTTCCAACGTTGCTACAATACCCTCCACAGTATTCACAGGTGCATTTTGATACACGATTTGTGTTTGCACTTTTTGGGCTACAGGCTGTGCAATAGGTTGAGGCGTAGAAACTGTTTTTGGGGCAGATTGTGCTTTTGCAAGCTCTTGTTCAGCTTGTTTTAATTTTGTTTCAAGGTCTTTACGTGCTTTTTCAGCATCTTGGTATGCCTTAAAAATTTCGTCTTTTGTGCTTTTTATATTTACTGACATAGGAATAAAAGATAGCCCTCTAACCCCAAAGGGGGAATTAAGAATTAGGGAAAATTCTTATATCTAAAAGAGGGAAGTTAGAAATAATTGTGTGAAAATATTTTTTTGCTGTTTGCTCCCTTTGGGGACTGGGGGCTTTATTTCCCGCCCACAGCTTTAAGTGAAAGTGATTGAATTTGTGCAAGTGCTTCTTTAAGTTCAGCTTGTAGTTTTTCAATTTGAGCATTATTCTTAGAAATATTTTCGTTTAAGTTAGCGAGTTGCATTTCATACACTTGTTTTGCTCCTTCATTTTCTTTTTCCAAAAGGTCAGCTTTAATTTTTGCCTCTTTTGAAGCAGCTTTCATAGCTTCGTCCCTTGCTTTTTCCACTGCGGTTTTAATTTCAGCTTCTGCACCATCAATTTTCGCTTTATATTCTTGGAATTTAGGTTGGTTTTCGGTCAAAGCTTTTTCACGATTACTCCAATCCCTTTGTTTTTTGAGTTCTGTTTCGTTCAATTCCCTTTCCATGAGCTTTTTCTTTTCAGTATAAGCATCAGCATCAAGTTTGTAGGTACGGTCAAGGTCATATTTATAGTCTGCCAATTCTTTTTCACGATTTTTTTGGCGTTGTGCTTGTGCTTCTGCGAGGTTAAGGTCATATTCTTTTTGTTCTTTTTCCCAATCTTCACGTTTTTTAGTAATTTCTTCTTCAATGGCTTTGATTTCATTTGCTACAAACGCATCAAATTCCTTAGTGCGTGCCTCATTTTCCTGTTTTAAGATATGAAGGGCATCTGCTGCGATACGGACATCATTGAGATTTTTGAGGTTTTCGGTTTCAATGCTAATAGCAAGTTTCAACGTGTCAAGTTTGCTTGCTTCTTCGCTCAGTTGTATACCCAAACGTTCTACAGCATCACCAAAATTGAGTTGTAGGTCAGCCAAACCTTTTACAATCGCATTTGCAGTGTATTCAGAGGCTACTTTTACTTGCTCTTTTTGTTTTTCGCGTTGTGCAACTTCTTCTTTTGTACTAATATGTGCTTGTATTCGCTTTCTTTCCACCAAAAGGGCTTTAAAAGCGGACATTACTTCGTCTTTGGATTGCAAAATTTCACTCATAAAATTATGAAAAAGGGGTAAAAATGATAGGTAAATGAATAGCCATAAATAAATGCTATTTTAATACACAAAGATATGCCTTTTTTAGCAAATTTCCAAATTTTTCGTATTTTATTTTACTTTTTTTTCACAAAAAATTTCACTTTTTTAGGATAATTTATGATTTTTCCTTTTTTTTCCTAAAAAGGACACATAATTTTTTTTCTTTTTTGGTTAATAAAAATCTATAACATTTTAACAAAAATGCTTTTTATGAAGTTTTTGGCGTTATTTTTGGTATTAGCTTTTTTTATAATTACCATTTTATTTTAGGGAAACTACATTAAGAAAAAGTAAAAATTCCAATTTGTTAATATTTTTAGCAAAAATTTAGCTATCAACCCCGAAAAACATCAATTTTATGCTATTGCGTCATTTTTCACACCTCGCCAATTTTGCCCAAATCACGCATTTCCATACTACACGCATAGGAGGTGTAAGCATATCACCTTTTGATAGCCTCAACCTAAGCCTCAATGTCAAAGATAGCCCTGAAAACGTATTAAAAAATAGAGAACTTTTGGCAAATTATGTAAATATTCCAAAAGAAAACTTTTGTTTTGCCCAACAAGTCCATAAAAATAATATTATCACGATAACAAATGATGAAAAAGGGAAAGGTATCTATGAATATGCTGATGGTATTGCGGAAACTGATGGTATGATTACCCAAGAGCGTGATATTTGTTTGATGGTAATGGGTGCTGATTGTCCGCTTTTGGTATTTTTTGACCCTGTGCGTGAAGCAATTGGTGTGTGTCATGCAGGTTGGCGTGGTACATTGTCCGAAATATCTTTTCTTATGGTCAATCAAATGGCGTATGCTTTTGATAGCTTGCCTGCAAATATTTTGGTTGGTATTGGGGCAGGAATTAGTACAAAAGCGTACCAAGTAGGCGAAGAAGTATTGGAAAAATTGAACTTCTTATTTGGCGAAATTGATAATTTCGTTTGGAAAAATCCTGATACCAATAAATATCACTTGGATTTGGTCTATACCAATACACGCCTTTTGACAGATGCGGGCGTGCTTCCATATAATATACAAGCCCTGAATATGTGTACATACACACAAGAAGATATGTTTTTTTCTGCAAGACGTGATAAAATCACAGGGCGTTGCGGATTGGGGATAATGTTGAAATGATTATTTTATAAAAAAAATACCTGTTTAGCTTAATTTATAAAAATAGTCTGTACCATAGTTTACGGAGGTCTGACTATTTTTTAGATGACCGTAGTTTTTGGTGGTAATTTTTCAGAAAATATGGTCAGACCTTCGCTTTGCTCGGTACAGACCATATTTTCTGAAAAATATTTTGAAAAATATGGCATTTACCTAAATAAATACAATAAAAATATGTAAAATTATTTTATTTTTAAGCATAATATTTTTAAAAGCAATGAATTTCAAAAATTTGCTTCATACAACAACGCCATTTTTAATCCCTAATTTCCCATTCCTAATTCTCCTTTATCCTCTCCACAAAAAAGGAAATAAAATATAAGAAAGTGCCAAACTAATAAGTTGGAGGGCTAATAAAATACAAATTTCATCATAACTTACTGACCAATCTAAGCCATCAATCGCATTTTGCGAAAGGCGAATCAACATCAAAAGCGAAGGAATCATCAACGGAAAACTCAATATCGCCATAAGCGTAGTATTTTGTTTTGCTTGTGAAGCAATGCCTGAAATCAGTGTAAGTGTAAGCGAAAAACCCAAAGCACCCAACAACAACGAAATAATAAATAATAATTGATTTTGGACAGGATTCCCCAATAAAATACTATAAAAAAACAAGGAAAAAAGATAAATCACACCCAAAAGCACCGTATTATACATGATTTTGCCCAAAATCAATGTTTCTGGACTGACCAAAGTATAATAATACAGCGTTTTGCGTTGTCTTTCGCCTCCAAAACTTTTAGAAATAGCATTGACCGCCCCAAACAATAAAATTACCCAAAAAATCACATTCCAAACAATTGGGTGTAGGTTTTGGGTTTTGAATCTAAAACCTAAATACACCACCAAAATCGTACTCACTAAATACAATAAAAGTCCATTGATAGCGTGTTTTTCACGCCATTCAAGTTGTACTTCATGCCAAAATATCGTTAAAATGTTTTTCAAAGTTTAAGGGGAAAGGTTTAAGAGGTCAAAGTTTAAGAGGTAAGAGTCAAAAATTAAACTTTTAAACCTTAAACCTTTTGAAATTTCTCTTTCAAAGGCGAATTTGGCTCTTTTTTCATCACATTGTACACCAATTTATCTACCCAACTTGGGAAAAATTTATTGAGCCAAACCGCCAATTTCCCTTGCATAGTCATGACCAAATCCCTTTTTCGTTTTCGCACAGCATATAAAATCTTATCTGCTACTGTTTCCGCAGACATCATTTTGTCTTCTGCTCTTGGGCTTTCACCTTGTGCTTTGCCTTCTGCATCAAACGCTACTTTGCGAATATTGGACTCAGTAAAACCTGGTGAAGCCACCAAAATATGCACGCCACGATACATCACTTCGGTACGCAATGCTTCAAAAAATCCATTCATAGCAAACTTTGAAGCGGTGTAACCTGTGCGTGCAGGTGTTCCTCTGTGTCCATTGATAGACGAAATCGCTACAATACTGCCTTTGCTTGCTAATATGTAAGGTAATGCATACTTTGTAGCATAGACAGCCCCATAAAAATTTATATCCATGAGTTTACGGATTACGTCCAAATCCACATCTTCAAACATGGCACGCATAGACATTCCTGCATTATTTATCAGAATGTCAATTTTTCCAAATTTTTTAATGGTTTCTTCTACCATTTTTTGGTTGTCAAGTTCAATACTTGCATCTGCCACGAGGGCGATATGTTCTATTTGTAGTGAAGTAAGTTCTTGGGAAGTTGTTGCGATATTTTCGGGATTTCTGCCCGTAATTGCGATTTTTGCACCAGCTTTGCCAAATGCGATTGCCAATGCTTTGCCAATGCCAGAAGTTGCACCTGTAATAATGGCTACTTTATTTTGCATGAATAAAAAAGAAAAAGTTTAAAAAAAATAATTGGGTAGTTTTAGTAGTTTTAATGATGTGTACCGTTAAATTGATTGTCTGTAATTTCAAAATCAATAAATTTTGTATTTGCAAATGAAATATTTAAGCTAAAAATATTTTTATTTATATAGCTTTTGAAACTCACAATTAAAAATTTCGCTTGGTTTTTCAAAATTACAACCTTCTATCATTAAATTATCACTTTTACATTTTGCATAGCAAAAAAAATAAATTTTGTATTATAAAGTTTTATTTTTACAGCAAATTTATAAAAAAATAGGTAATTTTTGTTTCTGTCGCATTTTCGTTGCAAAAAGATTAAAGTGTTTATGAGGTCATATTTACGCTTTGGCTATCAATAATAACCTCTGTAAAAATCATGGCATTATTTAAGCAAGAATCATCTGATTTTTTTTATAAAATGAACATAATTTTTGTGTATATTTGGGCATGAAGTTAGAAGGTTTTTAATTTTATATTCCCTATTAAAAAACAAATATTATAATTACTCCGCTTTTTTCAAACTTACATATTAAATTATTATAACAAAAAAGTATAATTTTAAAAGAAAAAAATAATTCTTTTTAAAAATAATTCATGTTACAACAAAAAAAAATCGTTCTCTGTGTATCTGGAAGCATATCTGCGTATAAGTCTGCTTTGCTTGTAAGACTTTTGGTCAAGGAAGGGGCAGAAGTACAAGTCGTTATGACCAAAAGTGCAACCGAATTTATCACACCACTTACATTGGCTACACTTTCCAAAAACCCTGTTTTGGTAGATTTTGTAAAAAATAATGCAGGCGAATGGAACAATCATGTATCGCTTGGGCTTTGGGCTGATACAATTTTGGTAGCGCCTGCCTCAGCAAATACACTTGCAAAATGTGCGTTTGGACAATGTGATAATTTGCTTACTGCGGTATATTTATCTGCTAAATGCCCTGTATTTTTTGCCCCAGCAATGGATTTGGATATGTATTTACACCCTGCCACACAAGAAAATTTGGAGCGATTACAGCGTTTTGGTAATCATATTATTCCTGCAGAAATGGGCGAACTTGCAAGCGGGCTTGTAGGGCAAGGACGATTGGCAGAACCTGAACATATTGTAGATTTTTTAAAAGATTATTTTTTAGAAAAAAAACTTTCTACACAATTTCCAAACCTCAAAAATAAAAGAGTTTTACTTACCGCAGGAGGCACACAAGAAGCCATAGACCCTGTGCGATACATCAGCAATCATTCCACAGGCAAAATGGGCTATGCCATTGCACAACATTTGGCAGACGCAGGGGCAAAAGTAGAAGTCGTAACAGGCAAGACAAATTTACACCTTCAACACAAAAATATCACACTTCACCAAGTAATTTCTGCACGAGAAATGTATGAAAAATGTGTATCATTATTTGAACAAATGGATATTCTTATTCTTGCTGCTGCGGTGGCAGATTTTACACCTGAAAGTCCTTCAAACGAAAAAATTAAGAAAAAAGAAGGTGAAAATATCATGAATTTGGCTTTGAAAAAAACAATCGATATTGCTAAAACATTAGGCGAGAAAAAAACACCACAACAGCTTTTTATTGGTTTTGCCTTAGAAACAAATAATGAATTGGAAAATGCCCAAAAGAAATTAGAAAAGAAAAATTTTGATTATATTATTCTTAATTCTTTGCGTGTAGCAGGAGCAGGTTTTGCAACAGATACAAACGAGGTTACTTTATTAGGTAAAAACGGATATAAACAAGAATTTCCATTACAATCTAAGCAAGATTTAGCAGAAAAATTGCGTGATTGGATTGGAACACTTTACGTGTAGTGGCAAAAAGCGGGTAAATTACAAGATTTTTTTGAGTATTGAAAATTTTTCCTTGAAAAATAAGATATTTTAAAAAATATATTTTTAAAAAATATAATAAAACCCAAAAGAATTTTGTTATATGTACAGACGCAAAAAATGCACTACTTTCTAATCCGAAGTAGTGCATAGCGACAATACAAGTTAAGTTTTAGTAAAAGTTTGAAGATAGTTTCGCAGAAAGACAGATTTCCTTGAAATCTGTTTTTTTTATGCTATTTTCGTTCCAAAAATAAAATTTTGACGATATTTTTTTCCTTATTTCAAAATTTTCCTTGAAATCAATTCTTTCATAATTTCGTTTGTACCCGCATATATACGTTGCACCCTTGCATCAGCATAACCGCGAGCCACCACATAATCCCACATATAGCCATATCCGCCATGCAGTTGCAAACATTCGTCAGCCACTCTGCATTGAAGTTCTGAAAGACGCATTTTAGCCATTGAAGCGGTTGCGCTATCGCATTTACCTTCGTTATGCAATTCTACACATTTATCTACGAATACACGCCCCATTGCCACATCAGCAGAAAGTTCTGCGAGTTTGTATTTTGTATTCTGAAATTCCGCAACTTTTTTGCCAAATGCTTGCCTTTCTTTCACATACGCAATCGTGGTATCAAGGTACATTTCTGACAATGCAATTGCAGATATTGCTACGATAAGACGTTCTTGTGCAAGTTCGGTCATCATATACGCAAAACCTTTACCTTCTTCGCCTATTAGGTTTTCTTTTGGTACTTCTACATTATCAAAAAACAATTCGCAAGTATCTTGTGCATGAAGCCCTATTTTTTGAAAAGGTTTTCCTTTTGTAAAACCTTTCATAGTAGAATCTATAATTACCATACTTGTACCTTTTGCCCCTAATGTTGGGTCTGTTTTACCTGCTACTACTGCCACATCACACAAATACCCATTTGTGATAAAGGTTTTTGAGCCATTGACAAGGTAATAATCACCTTTATCAATAATAGTAGTACGCATACCTTGCAAATCACTGCCAGCACCTGGCTCTGTGAGAGCGATTGCCCCAATATATTCGCCAGCAATCATTTTGGGAATATACTTATGTTTTGCTTTTTCGGTAGCATAATGCAAAATATAAGGCATTGCAATATCTGAATGTAAAGGATAACCTACCGCAGGCCCGCCACAACCTGTGTGTCCTATTGCTTCGCAAAACATGGCATTATACCTAAAATCTGTAATACCCAATCCACCATATTCTTCGGGTGCTTGTATGCCCAAAAAGCCCGCTTGACCCAATTTGAGCCATGATTCGCGTGATACTTGGTGGTCTTTTTCCCATTGTTCATTGTAAGGTACAATCTCTTTTTGGGCAAAATCTTTTACCGCTTGCCCAAACATTAAATGTTCTTCTTGGTACAAAGTACGTGGAATGAGATTGACACTTTGAAAATCCATTGTAGCAGTTTGTGTAGCCATTTGTATTTTTATATTTAATTTTTTTGTATTTTTTCAAGAATAATTGCAACAAAATTACGAAAATTTTGGGTGTTTTTAAATAAATTTTAAAAAAAAAGATTATACCTATTAGCAACAAGAAATAAATAATTGTAATAATTCATCAAAAAAAAACAAATTCTCATTTTACCCCAACAAATTCTAAAAAAACACAAGCACTTACTCATCTACTTTATTTGTGATAGGTTTTTAAGTTTATTTTGCATTATATATATAAGTTATATACATAATTAAAAAGTAATTTTTAAAAATTTAACATAAAAATAAGAACATGAAAAAGGTACTTTCTTTTGTATTTGCATTTTCAGCAATTTCTTTGCTTTGGCAATGTGGCAAATCCTCTGATGACCCACAGCCACAAACCCAAAATCCCACACCTACAAATAATGTTACCATTGCAAGTTTTTCGCCTGTAAGTGGTTTCATTGGACAAATTGTAACCATCACAGGAACAAATTTCTCCACAACACCAGCCAACAACATAGCAAAATTTAATGGTACAACTGCAACCATAAGCGCTGCAACTGCTACCCAACTCACAGTTACCATACCCACAGGGGCAACTACAGGCAAAATAACTGTAGAAGTTGCAGGCAAAATCGCCACAAGCACAAATGATTTTACAATACCACAACCACGCAATTATACTGCTGTAAGTACATTGGCTGGTTCAAATCAAACCAATTCAGGCTATTTAGATGGAACAGGTGCAAACGCTATATTCAGCACCCCAAGAGGTTTCGCACAAGATAGCAATGGTGATATATATGTAGCAGATTTTGGCAATAGTATTATCAGAAAAATCACTCCTCAAGGTGTTGTAACCACGTTTGCAGGTGCATCAGGGCAAACAGGCACAACTGATGGAACAGGAACAAATGCCCGATTTGCAAACCCTACTTCTATTACCATGAGTGCTGGAGATTTTTATATTGTAGATGCGAGCAATCACCGCATACGCAAAATGACACCAGCAGGCGTTGTTACTACTTTAGCAGGTTCTACACAAGGTTATAATGATGCAATAGGAACAAGTGCCCAATTTAACAGACCAAGAGATATTGTAGCAGATAATCAAGGAAATTTATTTGTAACTGAATTAACTAATCCTCGTATCAGAAAAATCGTAATAAGCACAGGCGCAGTAAGCACTTTCGCAGGCAATGGGGCTACCATGCACATAGATAATACAGGCACAAATGCAGGTTTTCCAAGCCTTGAGGGTATTTGTATTGATACACAAAATAATCTTTTTGTGGTAAGTGGAGAAAGATGTATCAGAAAAATCACCCCTAATGCAGTTGTTAGCACTTTCGCAGGAAATGGTAATGCAGTAATGGATTTTATCAATGGAGAGGCTGGCGTAGCACGTTTTACAGGATGCAGAAGTATTACCATTGATTCTGCTGGATTTTTATATGTATTGCAGTATTCTTCCGTGCGTAGGGTAAGCCCACAAGGTGATGTTACAGACTTTGCTGGTGTAAATGCCTCCACTTATGCAACAAGCGGAAACCTATCAGGCAATACCAATGGAGCTTTAACTACATCGCGTTTTAATATTCCAAATGTGATTATTTGCGGACAAAATGGAATTTTGTATGTAAGCGAAGCACACAAAATTAGAAAGATAGAATAACCTTTTATTTCCCTTAAAAAAAATAATTTCAATCTTCAAAAAAATCAATTTTTGGAAGATTGAAATTCATAATACAATATTTCATATCTACCCTAAATTTTTAATTTCAAAATGAAAAAAATAATATATTTAGTTTTTTTAATCAGTACTTTGGCACTTAGTTTTTCAAACTGTGGAAAAAAAGGAGAAGATGTAAAACCCACTCCCACTCCCACTATCAATAGCATAGGAGCAGACGCATCAGGTGCGAAAGGTTTTCCACGCCAAATATTCAAAATAGCAGGCGCAAACCTTGATGGCGCGAAAGTATTTTTCAAAAACGCTTCAGGCACAGATGCACAAGCAAGTATTCACTCAAATACCGCTACAGAAATCTATGCCTTTGTTCCTGAAACTGCTGTAACAGGCGCAGTAAGAATCGAAACCCCCAATGGACAGGCAAGCACTAACTTCACAGTGCGCACTGTAACCGTATCAGAATATGTCAATGGTGTTTCAGCACCTAATAGCATAGCCATTCATAGTAGTGGGAGAATGTATATAGCCCGAAATTCAGGTATAGCCCGCTACAATCCTGCTACTTTGAGCGTAAGCACTTTCGTAGGAAGTGCCACTACAGGTTATGTAGATGCTACAGGTGGTAATGCACGTTTTGAAAGCAATTTGTCATTGGCAGTAGATGAAAACGAAAATATCTATGTAGCAGATTATGGCAACCACCGTATCCGCAAAGTTACAAGTGCTGGAGTGGTAACTACTTTGGCAGGAAGCACACAAGGCAACACAGATGGTACAGGCACTGTTGCAAAATTTGATTACCCCAATGATTTGACGTTGGTAGGCAATTTCTTGTATGTGGCAGAAAACAACAACAACCGTATCCGCAAAATAGATATTACTACAGGTGTGGTTACAACCTTTGTAACCGAACCCATAGGAGGCTCAAGCACAAGACCCGCTTTTGTTGATGCAGACGCAGATGGCACGCTTTATGTAAGCACAACCGCCAAAACAATGACCACTGTGAGCGCAAGTGGTGTGAAAAGTGCCAATCCTTTTGCAGGGATTACTACAGGCACAGGTACTTATACAGATGCATTTCCTGCTACTTCTGCTGAATTTAACCAAATAGGCGATATAGCTGTAGTAAAATCAGGGGCATTCAAAGGTGGTGTTTTTGTTACTGAAAAATCATCAAATACCATTCGTTTTGTGTTTGAAGGGGTATCTACTGTAGCAGGTGAACTTCCTGCTAATACTACAGGTGGATATGTCAATGGTTCAGGAATAGCCTCCAAGTTCAAAGCCCCTACAGGCATTGCTTGTGATGCTACAGGGAGTACGCTTTATGTGGCAGATACACAAAATAACCGTATCCGCAAAATCGTGATAAGCGACTAAAATATATAATCTTGCTTGTTGGTGTTATGCGAACAAGCAAGATTTATTATTCAAAAAAATTATACTAAATTTTAAAAAAAATAAAAAAAATGAAGAAAATAATACTTACCCTATTTATAATCTTTCAAGTTCTTTGTTTTCAAAGTTTTGCACAAGACATTGCAGGAACTTATTACGCTTTTGATACACGATTCTTGGGGGGTATCAACGGAAAACAGGAAATAATAATTACCAAAGAAAACGATAAAAATTGGCAACTTGAATATGGTAACAAATGGCAACTTGAAAATGTTGGCAATAATCAATACCAAGATGATGAAAATACTTGTCAAATTACGCTACGAAGCGACGGTGATTTAGAAGTATATTTTATAAAAGATGGTATTATTGAAAGCGTTTTCCTATTTACCAAAAATAAAGCAGAAACAAAAGCACGTTGGAACAAGGTCAAAAACACCCTAAAACCCAAAGTGGACACCAAAGCAGAAAACGTATTGGAAACAATGCAAAATAAAACATTATCATATTATTATAACAAAGAGGATTACTTTTTTTTCAAAGAGCCATATAACAGCACACAAGAAAAAATAGAAATTTCTAACGAAACCGAAAAAATGAGGCGTATTCGTGCTGGTTCTACAAACGGAGCGCGTTCTCTTATTTTTCGTAATTATACAAAAATCGCAGAAAATATTTATTTCTGTGGATATAATTTTCCTCGTGTGTCTTTTATGCGATATTTTCCTGCTGAAAATAAAATGATTGTCTATGAAAATGCTACCTCAAAAATTGAAGACCAAAATATATTTGTGGCTCAACTACAACAAGCCCCAGCCAAAGACCAAGACAAAGCAAAAGTTGAGGAATTTAAAAAGTATGTTCAAAATTACATCAGCAAATATAGAATTATATTTTTGGGCGGTTTTAAAAATTATACACACGCAGAAGCACCATTGACAAAGGTACAAGCACTTTTCCAAGAAGATTTCCAAGATTCTTATAATGTGCTAAAAACAAAAATTATCAGCCAAAATTGGAAACTTATTCGAAACGATTTTGGCAGAACATTGAGAAGGATTTTATTTGTTTTATTGTATATGAAAGACAAAAAAACAGGTGAATGTTATATTGCTTTTCGTTATGTAGTACAAGAATTTGATGGAAGTTCTTATGGAAATCTTATCTCTTATCAAGACAGTAGTTATTATTATGATTTAGAAGATGACAAAAAAAACCTTTTAATGAGGTATGGTTGTAAAGGATTGTATGATGTCCCATGTGCAGAACTCACTAAATAAAAAAATATAAGCAAGAAAATACTTTTTCTGTGCTATTTTAATGTCGTTTTTTTTAACATTTATTCAAAAAATATTTATCCATTTAAAAACTTTTCAAAAAAATGAAAATCGCAATCAAAATCATTGGTGTATTGGCTGTATTAGTCGCATTTCTAACTTGTTCTTTGGGGGCATCTCGCAATTTTGAAGACGCTGAAGAGGTAAGCGAATTCGAAAAAAAGTTAGAAAACCTCAAAGCAGAAATCAGGAAAGCAAATAGCAACCAAACCACAGAAGCATTTGAAAAAGCAGTAGCAAGTGCCAAAAAAGAAGCACGTATCAAAGATTTACCTTCAAAAAGTATTTTTGAAAATTCTGCTATGTTGATAGCACTTTTGTTGGTTTTGTCTATGGCATCAGGCGTATTTTTATTTTTGCCACGTGTTACGGTTAGTATGGCTATTTTGGGGATTACTGTGTTGGCTTCTGTTGCATTACTAATGATAGCGCCTGATATGGGTGAAAAAAGTAGGGCAACCAATGTGCAAGTAGCCTATATAGCAAGCATACCTGCTTTGTTGGCTGCTTTGTTAGCCTTCGCAAATGCTAAACTCTCAACAAAAAAGGTGTCTGCATAAATATTTGTGATAAAATTAGTCCTCAAAGAAAATTAAAAAAACCCACAAATAATCAAAATGTGTGGGTTTTTTATTATAAATCTTAAAAATTGATACCAAATTTAAGTGCGTAAAAATCTTTATAATTGTTCCAAAATCTTCAAAAACGCATCTTTTTTGCGTGTGGCAATAGGTACAATATTATTATCTTTCATCACCACAAAACCGCCATCTTTTTTTTCGTATTTATGAAAAAAGTTTAAATTGATAAGGTGTGATTGATGTATTCTAAAAAATCCATATTCTTCCAAAAGTTCTTCATATTCTTTTAAGGTTTTGGAGATGATAATCGGATTTGCGTGCTGAAAATAAAAAGTAGTATAATTATCAGATGCTTCCAAACGCACAATATCCGCAATAGACACCACGCTGATACTATCCGAATTTTTGAGTACAATTTTTTTGCGTTTGGCACTCATATCTTCAATATTATCCAAAAAAGCACTCATTTTGAGTTGCACACTTTCTTTTTCAAGTTGCATATTTGCTTTTTGCAAAGCACTTTCCAACTCCTCAATATCAATAGGTTTGAGTAAATAATCTAAGGCACTAAACCGAAACGCTTGTACCGCATAATGATTGTGTGCGGTGATAAACACAACTTTGGACTTGATGCGTGAGACCTGTTTTAGGACATCAAAGCCTGTACCATCAGGCATTTCAATATCCAAAAAAATAATATCTGCCTGATATTCTTCTAATAATTTTACCCCATTTTTTACATTTTCAGCCTCGCCTATGATGTGTATTTGTGGTTGCAGGAGTTTGAGTTGATGTTTGAGGTTGTTTCTGATACCTGCTTCATCATCAATAATAATCACCGAATTTTTAAGCATACAACAAAGGTATTTTTAGTTGAACAAGCAATCCATTTTCCAAAGGCAATATTTTAAATGAAAAAGATTTGTTGAATTTTTGGCTAAATAAATCTAATCGTTCTTGCGTGATTTTGGTTGCAAGTGAGGTATATTCTTTTTTTTCTTCACTTCTAAACAATTTTGCAATTTCTATGCCTACGCCATTGTCTTGTATATCCAAGCAAATGTAATCTTGGTGTGCTTTGAAATCAATTTGTAAAAATCCTTTTTGGGTTTTGTGTAAAATGCCATGTTCCAAAGAATTTTCTATAAAAGGCTGTGCAAACATAGGTGGAATTTTGATACTTTCGCTGTCAGTTTCTTTATCTACGTGAATATTATACTCAAATTTTTCGGGAAAACGCAATTTTTGCAATTCCAAATAATTGTTCAATGTTTGGATTTCTTTATCCAAATAAATAAATTCTTCTCTTGAATTTTCCAAAATTTGACGCATCAATTTAGATAATTTTGCAAGGTATTTGGCAGTTTGTAGGGTTTCATTTTCAAACAAAAAATTTTGGATATTGGTCAATGAATTAAATATAAAATGTGGATTCATTTGGCTTCTCAATAACTTTTGTTCCAATTCAATATTTTTGTTGCGTGCTGTCAATCGTTTTTGTCTATAAAATAAATAGCCCAAAATACTCAAAAATACACCTATCAACATGATGGCAATAATACCAAAATTTCGCTGTTGGATTTCAATATTTTTCTTTTGGATTTCAATATTTTTATCTTGATTTTGTTTTGAAAGCGTGTTATTTTGGTTAATTTTTTCCAATTCGCTGATTTTGAGTGTTTGAATGGTTTTATTTTGTTTCAAATCTTCTAATTCAGTTTCTTTTTTTTGTTTTTCACTGTTGATATTTAATTGATTGATTTCCAATGTTTTAATTTTATCAATTTGGGCAAGTGATTTTATTTTGTTATCTTTTTTTTCGGTTTCGTATTGGACTTCTAAGGTTTGAAGTTTGTTTTTGACTTGCAAACCTGTAAGGCTGTCTTTGAGTTGTGTAAATTTTTTGTGTTCTTGCAATGCGTTGATGCCTTCCCCTTTTTTTTCATAAATTTCACTCAATAATTGATGAATATACATTTGATATTGCGAAGCATTTTGTTTTTTAAAAAAAGTTTCTGCCATTTGTGCATATTCCAAAGATTTTTCAAAATTGGGATTGGGTTTATACACATATGCACGCGCAAGTTCAAAAGCAACAAAAGGAATTTTTGAATTTTTATTTGTTTTTTTTGCCAAAAACATTGCTTCTTCCAAATGAAATAAGGCTTTTTCATAAATATCTTCAAAAATATACGCATCAGCCAAATTGGTATTACGCGAAATAATAGAAGACGTATCTTTGATTTTGTAGGCAATATCGAGTGATTCTTGTAGATAGGTTTGTGCTTTTTTGGCTTGGTTATCGCCCAAATATTGTTCGCCCAAATTATTCAACAATTTGCCTGTGCTGATGACATCATTGACTTGTCTGCTTGCTTGTAAGGCTTTTTCAAAATATTTGTACGCATTTTCTTTTAAACTCAAATCTGAAAATATTGCCCCCAAATCATTGTAAGCCATTACACTATTTTTGGTAGATTCTTCTGAATTATTTTTTTCACAAATTGCCAAAAACTGAAACGCATATTTTTGTGCTTTTTCAAAATTTCCTTTTTTGCGATAAGCGTTGGTAATTTTGGAATACAAATTGGCGGTAGTTGTGATGTCGTTTTGTGTATTTTGTAATAATTGTTTTTCCCCCAATTCAATTACTTTGTCAAAATTTCCTTTTTGGTATAATCGTTCCAAATCTTGCCCAAAAAGCCCAAAAGATAGAAAAACAAGGTAAAAAAAAAATATAAATTTCTGCATATTCACTTCTTTAAGGATAATTTTTTTTTGCAAAAATAACTAAAAAAAGAGTTTACACAATTTTTTAAAGCCCAACAAATCAGGTATATTGAGTTTTATCCAGGTTTTGCCAACAGGTTGTGTTTGACATGTTTTTTTATTTTTTCACAAAAATAAAAAACACTTGATAAATTTTTTGAATTTAACAAGTGTTAGATTTTAAGGGATTTTCAAAATAAATCTACTTTTAATTTTTTACATTTTCAACCTTGATACAATACTTCGTCCAAGCGTTATTTCATCAGCATACTCCAATTCACTTCCTACAGGCACGCCTCGTGCTATGGTAGAAGTTTGGAGATGGAACGATTGTATTTTTTTAGTAATATAAAAAACAGTTGTATCACCATCCATTGTAGGATTCAGAGCAAATATAATTTCTTTGACTTCTTTATTATCCACCAACCGAGCCAAAAGACTATCAATATGCAGATCTTGCGGAGAAATACCTGCCATAGGTGAAATCACCCCACCAAGCACATGATAAAGCCCTTTGTATTGGTTGGTGTTTTCTATAGCGAGCACATCTTGCGAATTTTCTACCACACAAATCATACTTTGGTCTCTTTTATGATTGGTACAAATTTCACAAATATTTTCATCAGACAAATGATGGCATTTTTGACAATATTGCACTTTTTGGCGGAGGTCTTGTAGGGCTTGGCTTAGGGTATTGGTGTATGCTTCGGGTTGTTTGAGCAAATGCAACGCCAGACGTAAAGCGGTACGTTGCCCAATGCCTGGCAATTTCGCAATTTCTTTTACTGCATCTGCAATAAGTTTTGATGAAAATTCCATAAATGTTTTTTTTGTTTAGCCCAAAAGGAAATTTAGAGAAATATAAAAATTTTGAAGTTGAACAATTATTTAACGTTAATTTTAATAGGTTTTCTTCTACATAATAACCCTTTTAAAGAAAGTGGTCTATCAGTGATTTTTTCTACTACCGCAGAAGCATTGTGTTAAAATTTTAGTTTAATTTTTTTTCTTGCGAATTTACTAAAATTTTGAGTGTGTTTATGCACCTTATGTAATTGAAAATATGTGTTGAAAATAAAATTTGTGCAACAATGCTTTCAATAAATTTTTCTACATTTATAAGTGTCCTTTCCCAGAAAAAACATGATAAATAAATCCATTACTTGGTAAAATAGCTAAAAATATCCAGCAATCCCCTTTTATTATTTCCCCCCCTTTTTTGTTCTTCTTTTACAGTTTCTTTTTTTTAATAAATGACCTACTTTACCATAACCTAAACATATTCCAACATCACAATATTGTTGGGAAAATAATAACTCAAAATTACTCATCATATTTTTTATATTTATTTTTATTATTTTAACAAAAATAAACTTTTTTTTAACAATATCAAAAAAATAAATTTTACTCACAACTATACAAGTTTAAAAAAAAGGGGAATATTTAAAAAAATACAATTTTTGTATAATAAACCAAAATTAAAAAAAATAGTATGCTAACACTTCCTTTGGTCAAAGATACAAAAAATTTATTTCCTGATATAAGAATAACTGCAATAAGATGTCTTTTTAGTGTTATTTCTGTCATGATTTCTATAAGAAGTTGTTGTTTATACAAGTATACAGATAAGATGGGAGATGATAAAAAATAAAAAGCAACATCATAC
Source organism: Cytophagales bacterium (assembly GCA_031425615.1). Classification (GTDB taxonomy): domain Bacteria; phylum Bacteroidota; class Bacteroidia; order Cytophagales; family Microscillaceae; genus JAAFIN01. Next base: position 2,263 of record JANPJR010000171.1, on the reverse strand, counting down.
AAATTACACCTATCTTCTAAGATTCTTTAAGACGAAAAAATATGAAGAATTTTGCAAATTTATTGGTAAATTGATATTTTCCTTGTATTATGGTAGATTTAAAGGTAAGTAAATTTAGTTCTTGACAGAACAAATTGAAAAATAGGTAAGACCAACATCAATATCTTATTTTTGGGTATATTATAGACTTTATTGAAACCCATTACAAAGTCATAAAAAAAATACAATTTTTGTTTTTTAAAATTGAGCAAAAATAGCCTAAATTTGCTAAAAGATTTCAAACCAAATCAAGTAAAATCATAACATTCCTTAAAAAATAAATATTTATGAAAATAGAATATAGTCATTCATTAGCGTTGTTTTTATCGTCTCAACAACAATACAGTGTTGATTTCAAAGCGTTGGTTTTACGCATATTTGAAAATAATGGCAGTTGTAGAAACTACCTGTAGTTTATCAGGAATATCTACAAAAACGCTTTATTTATGGATAAATTCATGGAATAAAGAACAAGGCGGAAAAAAAAAGCCTTATGACGAACTGTGGTAAATTGCAAATTTTAGTCAAAATAATCTATTGTTTTTTTTTATTTTGTTTCAGAATTTATTTTTTGTGGCGCTTTTCCATAAAGGGATTCATCAAAAGGTTTTCCAGATTTGAGGACAGCCATCATTACCCTAACAATTTTATGCATAACTGCTACTATAGCCTCTTTTTTACTTTTTCCTCTTTCTCTTAAAGATAAGTAATATTTTCCAAAAATTGTATGTTTTTGTTTTTCTTTACAAAAATTTAGCGCAGGTAAAAATAAATCTTTCCTCAAACTTGTATGTGAAACTTTTGAGATATGGCTTTCTTTTCTGACGCTTGTCCCTGACTCAAAAGAAGAAGGTGCCAAGCCTACAAATTTTACAAAAGCCTTGCTATTGCTTTGTTCTCTAAAACCTTGAAAAGTAGCCACTGCTTGTAATAAATTTAAAGCAGTTGTTTTTCCAACGCCTGGTATGGTTGTTAAGTTTTTGATATCTTCTTCATTTTTTGATGTAATTTCCTTTTCAATTTCCTTTTTAATTTTTTCAATACTTTGCTCCAGTTTTTTTATGGCATCTTCTAAAACTTCCATTGTCATTTTATCCATGATAGGATATTGTAAAAATGCTTCCTTATTGTTTTTGAGTGCATTTTTTTGTTTTATCAGTTGGTCTAAAAGTGTTCTTTTTTGTTTTAAATATACCAATTCATCTTCTGGAATATTGAAAATTTCAGGTTGAGTTATCTGACCATATTCTGATAATAAAATGGCATCTTGTTTGTCATTTTTTGTAATATTACCTCGCATTTTTGAAAAATATTTTGAACTTTCACCTTTAATTACACTAGTATTTATATTATTTTTATTCAAAAAATATAATAATTTAAGATGATACGTCCCTGTAAATTCCATTACGCAATGTGCATTTTTTGGTAAAATTGTTAAAAAATTCATCATGTCAGTTTCTATACACTGAAATTCGCCTTTTTGGTATTTCACTTTATTTGTCTTATTTTTACCCTTGTTTGCTATTTGTTTGTCTTCATTTTTAATAAATGCAAAATCAAATTTACCTTTTGAAATATCTATACCAACGTACGTTTTTTGTGGATTTTCCATAATTTTTTAAAAATAATGAGATAAAATTAAAAAAATATTTTTTAAAAACTATTCCCTTTTTTACTAAAGTCATATAAACGAGTTTTACTCAGCGAACTGTCCAGTATTTTTTGAGAATAAAAATGAGCAAGAATAAACGTTTATTGTGGGTTTTTCCCATACAGATAGTTATTTTAGTTTGCTCATTTCATTTGTATTGCAAAATATTATTTCATTATAACCTTTTGTGCAAAGTTATGAACAGATAGTTTGATGGCTATCGGAGGGGTATATAGGGAATTTACAGTTTGGAGAAGTGTGGTAAATTATCTTTATGGTTCTTTATCAGTATTCATTGACGATATTGGAGAAAAAACTGTTGGTAATTGTAGGATTGATGGAAATAGGATATATATAAACTATTTGCTCATAAAACCCTTAGCTTCAAATAACGAACGATATGACCAGCGTTCATTTATAGGTACTCGCATACCTTAAAATTCTATTTATGAAAACAATAAAAATTTTATATTTCCCTTTCTTTCCCCATAATCTCTTATGAAAAAACTAATCGTATTTTTCTTATGCCTTGCCTGTGTCTTGTGGTGTGTATCCTCTTGTAAGAAAAAAGGA
>JANPJR010000170.1:0-1604 GCA_031425615.1 Cytophagales bacterium | reverse complement strand
CGAAATTCGTGATAAATATTCTATATAAAATTGTATATCAATTGTTTCAGTCAATTTTCCACTTGATGTCTTTCTTTTTTCATGCATTCCTCCATAACCATAAGGGAACTGCAGTAAACATGCATTTACTAAATTTTCATCGCGATAGTCTCTCACTGATTGTTTCAACAAGTCAAAACGACAAGCAATGTCACGATGGTTTACATTAGACTCGTGAACTATTTGTTGAAGTTCTTCGATGTTAATTTGACCACCAGTGCCTTTATTGATGCTATCGTCTGGATAATAGACATGAAATAATTCTTCCGATTCAATAATAGGGTCTTCGTCAAAAGTAATATGTAACTTGTATTTTATTTCAGGAATATTTAGACTTCTAATAGTAGTTATTAATTCATCATATTCAGATTCAGACACATTCATTGATTTCCATTGTTTGTTATACTGCAGTAACCACTGTATTGCGTCTACTATTTTGTCAATTCTTATCCTGCTCTTTTGTTGTGCCAACTTGTATTGTTTCCGCGTTACGTTTCCATACACTACAACAACAATATTAGCTTGAACAGCTTTTAGGTGTGCAATTGACTGAAGTATAACACTAGTGTCAACTTTATAGTATGATAGTGATCCTTGAAGTTTAACTTTTTGTCCCCCAGTATAGCAAAAACAAAATCCGTGTGTTTTAACAGGTGTTATTACAGCTCTTTCTACATCTGTTAGCTCAAGTAAACACGTAGGTGGTTCGCCAAAACAAAAATTATTTGCAATACAAAATTTAGGACGCAAATTTCTACTCAAACACCGATGACAATTATAACATATGTCAAATCCTTCATCATTGTTTGATAATATATTATAAGAGGATCTAGTTGATAATAAACAATATTCAATTTGTAAGGAGTTTCTGAGTTGTTGTGATACTTCAACATCTGGTAAGGATATTTTGTAACAATTTATAACGTCGTCAGATAAACCATACTCAGGATCTGGGTATAATAATTGTTGATACTTATTTAAATCTTCTAGACTAATGTATTTTCTATTATTTGGTAAAATGAATTGATCACAAATAAGACAGACAACTGGCTCATAGTTACAATTAGATGTCTTATTATGCCATTTTAAAATTTTTTCATCAATGTTTGTCTTGACTTGATTAGGATCCATGTTTCACATAAAAATAAAAGAAATTAGTATGAAATTATTATTATAAACTGAAATGTGAATTAATGTTATTAATATTATCGTTTATGTCAGTTTGACTATAAACATATGTTAATTTTATTCAACAATTAATTAATTTAACGGCATATATAAATATGTTATTATTGTTTAGTATGACTAGGAGTATGTGTGAGTATAGTAATGTTGTACATAATGCTGAAGTACCATGTCAGTATGAACGTTTACATTATTAAGTAGCATAAACTTCTAATTAATATAACTGCTAATTATAATAGTATTCTAATTGTTGTATAACTAGTATACTAGAATTATCGTTTACCTTTTAACTAGTAAATTGTCTTAAATATTATAACAGCTATAACTCTTTGAAATGATTATTGAGTAGAAATGTTATTGTAAGAAAAACAATTCTAACA
>JANPJR010000169.1:0-2400 GCA_031425615.1 Cytophagales bacterium | reverse complement strand
ATTTATATTTTTGAGCTTATCTTTGAGGAGAGTTTCAAAATCCATTTGAAATATTGGGTTAGGTTGTTATTTATTTGGAAAAAAAACACAATATAACCCTTTTTTTCATTATTACTAAATCATTTTTTTAATAGCACAACTAGTAAAAATATGAATTTTTACTTCAAAACAAAAAATGGAGAAAGAGATAATAAATCCTATCTCCTCCATGAGGCAATGGCTAAAATCGTTCAACTCCACCATGAAGGAGTGGCGTTTATCATGTCCACCGAACTTGTGGATATTGGTGCAGAACGCCTGATGCAAATAAAAGGTATTTTAAAACAACGCAAGCTAAAAAAGAAAGAATTTGCAGAAAAAACAGGCAAAACATACCTCCACATCATCAAAGTATTGGAGGGCAATGTCCCGCTTACAGAAGACCTTTATCGCAAAATGTGCGAAATATTGGAAACAGAAGTGATAGTGTGAGGAATAAAATAAAAACACCTTTTACGCAAAAAACATAGTAATTTTACAAAAACTTTAAAAATATATGGAAACCCTAAATGCTGATTTTTTAAATGAAGTTACGTCTGACCTCATAAAAAACGTTAAAAAACAAAAAGAATTGGCTTTTGAGAAAATTATGCCTAATTATAAACAACTTGATGCCAATGATTTTAGAAAAGTCGTGTTTAATGGCTCACTTGAACATTTTTATTACAAAAAAAGATACATTGGCAGCACCAAGACCATTATAAAAACACCTTATGTTGGAGTATCATGTGAATTATTCACAGATGAGGAAATAGTATTTTTTTACGAAAATACCCCAGAAAGATGGTAAGCACACAAAAAAACCTCCCCAGTCAAATTTATTTTTGGTTGGGGAGGTTTGGTTTCGTATATCACAAAAAAAAATAATTGGTTTCTTTAAGTTTAATTTTTCCTATCGTCTTGTTTTGTTTTTATTTTGAGGTCTATGGCATTTTTGGCAGAATTTACGATGCTTGTACATTTATTTTTTAGAATACTATACATATTTTTTTCGTTTGTAGTGTTGTTAACCCTGAGCGGTGTACCGTCATAATATACATGAGGGGTTTGAATAGCTCCTGTTTCTCGAGTGATATGAATACTTTCGTACCCCGAGATAAATTTTAATGTGCTTTTTATTTCACCTTCGATATCGGTTTTAGTGGATTTATTTTTTTCTACGAATATCGTTTCCGTATTATCATTTGGATATGAGGTTACATGTGTTTGTACTCCTGATACCATCCCTGTATTTTCCCAAACCATGCAATTAGTGCTTGTGTTGTAATTGGGGGCTTGTGTGGTATCATTTATGAGTTCATCTTTAAAATCAATATCTAATGAAAAATAATTTTTTTCCCATTTCTTTAATTGAGTTTTGAATTCCACTTCTGTACTACAATCCCCTGTTAATTCTCCTTTTACGTCTTCTTCATTTCTGTTGGTAAGTTGTTGTATTTGTTTTGTTTTGTAATCTTCCACACTGGTTTCAGTTTGCGTTTCCATTATGGATATACGATCAGTTATATGGTCTAAAATCTTACTGATTCCTTTTATGCCACCCAATATTGCTGTGTCAGCTAAATAGTTTGCATAAGAAAAAGCACTTTGATATTGTTTTTCGTCATTTATGTTTGGTAATTTTTCATTTTCTGTTTTACAATCCCCTATAGCCTTTTCCAATTGCTTCAAATCTTCCAAGCTTATACTTTTCTTGCTCTTTGCTATTTCATAAAATCCATACTCCTTAGATGTAATTACTTTGTTATGTCTTTTTTTTAAGTCTTTGTATTCTTTATCAAAATCATCAAATCTACCTTTTTGTTTTTTTATTGATGCTGTGTGGTCTATTGTTTCAGGTTCTACTTTTTCTTTGATATTTTCGTTTTGCTCTTTCTGATTTTCATCTTCATTCTGATTTTTACTTTTTTCAATAATTTTTCTACCTTTAAAAACACTTATCCCAGCACCTATCAATCCGCCTAATGCTCCTCCTGCCAATCCACCAAATACTCCTCCTGTGATGCCTCCATAATATGCACCCATACCCATTCCACCCAAAAAACCCAATCCTCCTGCTTTAGTTAGTGTGTTATTTTCCTCCTCTTTTGGATTTTCTTTTTTGGGTTTCTCTTTATTTTTTGTTGTTTTTTTCGTCATTTGCACCACGCCATTATCCCCCAAAAAAGGATTTCCCTTGCTTGGCTCATTTTTCAGAAACGGATTATCCTTTTTCTGAACGGTGGCACTCAAAAAAGGGTTGTTTTTTGCAGTTGTTGCCACATGTGAAGTTTCAACTTGTGGGTTTTTGAGCGGTTTTTTGGTGTGGAGCATGGGGAGTGTTATTTATTTTTTATAAAGTTCCTGCATTTGGTTTACATT
>JANPJR010000168.1:0-4168 GCA_031425615.1 Cytophagales bacterium | reverse complement strand
TATGCTATGTTCTAAATTCTGCCGTGAGTTTTATGTTTTGATGCTATTAAGACTTTGGTAGTATATTTGAATAATGTTGGATTCTTTGTTGACTATATTGTTGCCATATACAACATTCTTGTTAAGATTCCTAGTTCTATTATCTGCGGAATTGATGTCGTTTTTGACATTTTTATGAGTGTCAACAGTGAAGAAGCATGGGATTTAAGTATGCTCAAATTATAATAAGGACTATTTGATAAAGTTTGTTGTAACGTTATTTCACTGTACGCTGCCTTCTCTCTTAGATTGGAATCACAATTACTCATGACTTCAGTTGTGTGATTATATTCTGACATCTGATTGTTTTCTAAAATCTTATGTTCTGATGGCTCTGGTATGTGGGGTGGTGTGTGCTGCATTTCATATTTAGTTTTTGATGTAATATTATTGATCCTATGATTTTGATAATAGATTTCATGCAATGGTGTGGTTCTATTTGCTGCCGTGAGTGCGTGCTTATGTTTGCATTGGCATTCATTTCATTGCAATCCGGTTGCTGCGTTTTCTTAATCATGGTCAGTTATAATACGTTCATCCAAATGATTGACCAATTTTGTTTGGAACGTTTTAGCCAATCTTATGCTTTTAATTTTTCTCCGATTTTCCCGTTAAATGCTTAAGTATCTTAGTATATTTTTCATTAGTTTTTCTATTATCTGATTGTATTTCATCTTATTTGGTTGGTCACATGGGCATTATGTATCTTCTTGAACGTTTCAGACATTTCCCCCCGGCACTTTTTGTGTATTGCGTTCAAGCTGCACTGTATGTGTTTTAATATTTTAATAAACAGTTGCAATTCGGATTGCTATTTTTATATCATTTATTTCAATGGTTGAAAGCATTTGAGTCATTGCGGCTGGTTCTATCATTTGTGTCGATATCAAAGTGGATTGGTCTTTCAAATCCTTCTGTATCAGATTTATTTTTGCTTCTATTTTGTCATCTGCCGTTGGAGAATTTGTATTGGCGAGCTTAGCAATCGTTTCAGAATGTTCTTACATTTGGTTTTTAATTATTCATCGTGTTTCTGATTTTCGTGAAATGGATTTAGCGCATCTGATCTGATTTGTTAGTAAACTTGTCTTCTCTGTCCGTATTATCGTGATTGTTTGTTTGTTTGTCTTTTGGGCTCCAGTGTCTTCAATCGTTTCATTTATTGGTACTGTCTGAGCTGATTCACCATTTCATTAAACCTCTTGTTTGCCAGTGCCTATATTGTCCTCCGACTCGGAGTCTTCCAGTACATATTTATGCATCAGACACTAGTGTATTGTTTCTTATGCTTCTTGGGGTTAAGGCTTCTGCAACTGACAATTGATTTGTTATGATCGCTTTTTCTAGGCAAATCTTGCATGCACCGTTTGTGATGTGAAGATTAAGGTCTCTTATAACTATGCCATTGTTTAACTCTTTGGCGTATACGCTGTTGTCGTTGAGCACCCACACTTCTTGTTGATTTTCCACTACAGGTCCAATGTGAAGGTATACACATTGTTCAAATTCTTTCACATAGTATTCTTTGATAAAGTTACTGATATAATCATCTGGAGTGGGTTATTTGTTACTATAAGCTATTATTACTATCCTTTTATTGCTATTGGGTGTTGTGTTGTTTTCACTTTCTCGTCGTTATATAGCACCTTTCATAATATTTTCTTCACAAGGTTCAGCAAAGACAAAACAAAAAAAAAGAATACTCAATAAACAAAACGAAACCAATATCAAAGGAAATAGCGGAACCAAAAATAACAAGGAGAAAGTAAAATTTCAGGTAAAGATACAGCGTTAGTAGTAGAAGCAAGTATACACGTATTGTACTTTAACGGTAAGTAGCAAGATTGGACTCATTGCCAGGAGACAAAGAAAATGAAAGGGGTTGAAATTGTTGTATACTGGTGTGCGTACTACATCATATTATAGCAACAAACGTGAAAATGTTACTCTATATGACAGGAAGTTGTGGAAAACTGAATCAGATAAAACAACGAGATCGTCTGGGGCGAACTCATAATTATCGTCGACACATATACTGGACCGGTAAGAGTGGCTAACAGCATATTGAAACCAACAAATACAAGGAATGATCCGGATGAAAGTTCAACTGCGCCGCGGAGATAACTAAAAAGTAAGTACAGTAGTGCCGTTATATCTGGGTACCCATTATCGTCAATATTTGCGCGAAACCAAAGAGGTAAAAATGCACCAAAATTGTAAGATTCACTCGGTAAACACAAATGTATTTTTAAAATGACGAGCTCCTATTCTCTAGTAAAACAAATTGTATTTGATTTTACATTGAAAGCCTTGTGAAGACGGCCTAAAACTCATTGAACTACATTACGACAACAACCATAACACGATCTCTTTTATAAATAAATACTTTTTAAATACTCACATACAGTTATAATATAAAACAACAAACCAACTGTCAGTTAATTGTTTCTCATCATACTGTTGCCACGGGTTTTCTTATTGAGTTCTTGTTGCTGAGATATTGATATAACAAAAACTACAACGAAAACAGAATTGTTTCAGAAAGAATTGGGAAACACCATGACGCTTCAATTAAAATAATGAGTCAGCTTTACGATGCTATAAACTTGCTACATTCAACTTCTTCCAGAATTATGTCATCAAAAGGAATGGCAAGCATATAAAAGGACAACAAACAACCTGAATTCCTCTAAAAATAACAATTGGAACAACAACGAAGTTTCCAGTGCACCATAGACAACAATAACAATGGCGATGGCATCATATATAGTAAGCGTAATGATGAAACAGATGAGAGAAAAACAAAGACAACAATTTCATAGTACTTCAACAATATTAGGACTACAGAACAACCTAGTACCAGTAACTAGGCAGCAGAATGAAATTGCAGCAAGGACAAAAAATTGTTGCTAGATACGGATAAGTTAAGCAAACAAGAATAAAGGAGAAGGAACCAATACATATATTCAACCTCAAATGTGAGGATGGAATGTGATAAGGTGTCCCCATCAAGATCCCCATTTGTATGATCACCAGCATCATCAACTTCTGTATCAATGAAAGAGCTTTCACTCCATTGACTGTCAGGCTCGAAATCATGATACCAAATGTAAGGATCCCATTCTAACTCAAATGTGAGGATGGCATGTGACAAATTATCCTCTTCATGTTATGTACAAGGTATGATGTTAAGAAAAGTAAGATCATTATCTTGTGCATAGTTGTCAAAGATGACTGGATCGTTAACATATATGAAAGATAGGACTTCATTAGTGATCTCCCCTTTATCACATTTATTCACAGCCTACTATTGAGACCCATTGTTTTCTGGATGGCTTGGTTGCATTGGACCCTGGTGAAATATATTTTTCGTAAAAATTCCCCATAGTTTCCGTCTTTTCATCCTTGGAGATGTACTCCAACATCTCATTTAAGGTAATAATTACTTCTGCTTGGTATTTATTGATAGATACAAGAAATTTGATTTTGGTGGGGTTGTTATTGACTAATAACTCATGGTATCCTATAATTTGGACATCCCTACCACAAAACTGTTGACCATGTTCTTGTTTATTCATCAAGAAAGAGAGTCCATTAAATGTTTCTGGATTGAATATAGGAGTGTCAGCAGGTTTGGATTCATCCATAATGTCAAAATCAGACTGAAATTTAACCATAGGGTGATGGTTATGATTATCATCATCATTGTTGATCGCATTATGAATTGCGTTTTCCCCTCCAAACATGCTGGCACAGAAAGTATATTCATTAGTTGAATGTGGAGGCACTAATGATTGATAAACACTAGTTGGAGAATCAGAAGTAAGGATGTTAAAAGTACAAGCATAACCACAATGTTTGGAAGAGTCAACAATAATTGGGCAAAAGCTAACCAAGAAGGGTAGAAGTTTATGATAGTCAGGATCACGTTTGGTGATATCAAAAAGGTCCGTGTCATGAGGATGGCAAACTTCTTGTTCCTTAACTTCATTCTGAAAGACCTGATTCTCTAGTTCCTGCAAAGTATGAGCAGTAGCATGGGGTACCGTGTGCTTCTGTTCTTCAGAAATGAAAATATCCTTTGTTCAATGGTAGCTGGTGCTGGAGTTGGAATGTTTGTATCAGACAC
>JANPJR010000167.1:0-2107 GCA_031425615.1 Cytophagales bacterium | reverse complement strand
CTACCGCGTAGCATCGGGATATTCTAACATACCAATTGGTATCAGCGCTGATAATACTCGATTCGGAGCGTGGGTACGGATTATTGCAGGATATTATTAAAGTAACGGTGAAAATATTAAAAACAAAAAAAAAACAATAACGAGGGTAGCAGCGAATCTAAACGATACGATACGAGAAACACAACAAAAGAAGCGAATAGTAACGATTACAAACAAACAAATACAACGGGTAAAGAAAGAAAGAAACGGAAAAACGGAAACAATAGCAATTACGACGAACGAAACAAACGAAACGAAACGAGAAATACAACGGGAAAGACGCAATATAAAAACGAATAACAGGGTAAGACGCAATATAAAAACGAATAACAGGGTAAGACACAATATAAAAACGAATAACAGGGTAAGACGCAATATAAAAACGAATAACAGGGTAAGACACAATATAAAACGAATAACAGGGTAAGAAGCATAACAAAAGGGTACGACAAAGCATAAAAATATACGACACGCACATAAATATAAAGCAAAAGGGTACGACGCATATAAAACAAAAGGGTACGACGACGCAAACAAACATAAAACAAAAGCAAAATGACAACACAAGAAAATATAGACGCACCGATTCGTGTTATTCTTTTCAGCGGAAAGAAAAGTGATTGGACAACATGGGAAGAGAAGTTTCTTGCGAAGTCGGTAAGGAAGGGATTCGTCGAATTATATCTTGGGGAAAATAAGGTAGCAATTCCGAAAGCGAATGAAACGTTAGACCCAAAGAACGACAAAGAAAAAATCGATATCAAGAAGTTAAACGAGTTAGCTTACGGGGAATTAATCATGAGCATGGACACCAGTACACCATATGGGAATGTAGCGTTTAATTTAGTAAAGAGTAGCAAAACAGGGGAGTATCCGAAGGGTAATGCAACAAATGCATGGAAACGTTTGAAGGCTAAGTATGCACCGGAGACGGCGCCAACTCTAACAAAATTACATAAGATGTTCACTTCTTCTACACTTACCACAGGACAGGACCCAGATATATGGATAACGAAATTGGAAGACCTACGTATTCGAATGGAACAGATCAATTTCAAAATGGGTGATGATATGTTAATGATACATGTGATAAATAATTTACCAGAGGAGTACGAAAACCTAGTTGAGACGTTAGGAAGACGAATCGACATCACCGGGAAAAGCAATGATGCACTTACCATCGAAGAGATGAGGTCTGAGCTTTCACTAAAATATGAGAGATTGAATATGAGAAAATATGAAGCGAAGGGTGGCAAACAAAGGGAAGATCATGCTTTATATGCAGGAGCACAGTTTAAAGGAAAATGCAATCATTGTGGCAAATATGGACATCGAGTGAGAGATTGTTGGGAAAAGGATCCATTGAAGAAACCGAAGCGAAATGATGAAGCACAAGCATACATTAGTTCTAATCATAGACAAACAAACTCAAATTCAAATTCTAATTCTAATAACAATAGTTTGTCCTCTTCCTCATTTAAAGGAAAGTGTCGATATTGTCAGATTGTTGGACATAAAGAGGCTGAATGCAGAAAGAAGAAGAGAGACCAACGTGAAACGGCGGCAGCAACGACAGATTTTGACGAAGATCAAGTTGATATGGTGTGCATGGCAATTGAAGATGAAGAAATTATTGAAGGTGAAGAAGTTATTGAAGAGGTATATGATCATCAACCAACATTACGATTAGTCTTTCCACCAAACCTTGGCAAGTGCGAATATTGTAATGACCTAGGAGAAGTCAATACACAGTGCAACAATTGTACGTTAAAAGATTATACTACGATGTCGACATATGATTATGAATATGAGAGAAGACGTACATTAACTCCAGAGGAACGAGTTGAATTGGATGTACTGGATTCAAATGATGACGACGAAGTATATAGGTTATTTAGAATTATTGCAGACTTGATTGATTTACCTGTAAGGGGTAAAGAATATTATATGCATTTACGGTTACGACTTTGTAAAGTCTTAGGGGTAAAATCAGTTCAAGATCTAGTTACAAAATCATATAACATGTATTGTAGTGATGAGCTCATTTCAGAAAATGAAATAAGTGATA
>JANPJR010000166.1:0-2692 GCA_031425615.1 Cytophagales bacterium | reverse complement strand
CTCGTAAATTTCTTGGAAGAAGTGCCTTACAAAACTTATGAGGGGCAAGACCGCACCTATATCCAAAAACGCACAGGGATAAACTCGCCTTACACCACCGCCAAAAACCGCACATACAATATCAAAGGCATTATTTTGAATGTTTCGCATTACACTCTTCGCACGCCAGCCTTGATAGCTGATGCACTTTTGGGGTATGGGGAGGCGTTGGATTGTTATGCGACGAAACTACAAGATGAAATTGTAATAGCAAAACATATTGAAAATGAAAAAATGGACTTGGAAAATCAAAAACTTGCCTTGATATTGGATACTATCAAATTGATAGAAAACCCAACAGAAAGAGCTGAAGCAATGGCAAAACTTTTTAATCCACCATCACAAAACCATAATTTCGGTTTATTTTATGTGCTTTTGAAACACAAAAGCACATATTTTTTTCATTTCCCAAAAATTTAAAAAAACACACTTATTTTTATGAACGTAGAAGATTTAAACCGTCTTTGGATGGACGAACTGAATAGTTGGCAGAAGGATTATTTTCCGCATTTGAAAAAAGAAAATGAGAAAACACAAGAAAAAGTAACACAAAACGAATACTTTGAAAAAATTTTTAATCCGCCAACACTAAAAAATGGGAATTATTATTTAACAAATGGATTGCCCATAAAATTGAATCCAGACGAAGATGTTTACATTGCTTTTCCATTTGCAGGCTCCAACCCATACGATATCAAAGAATGGGATTTTAAAGAGGGTTTCCTTTGGAAAAAATTAGACATAAATCACACATTTCTAAAAAAATTTGCAGGGTTAATTTACAATGAAACGAGGGGGATAGTTTTAAAAGAAGGCTTATGTGTCGCTAATGCTGTGCATAACTACGCAAAATATGTTATTGACTATTCAAAACCAGATGAAACACTCATCAAAATAATAGGTGACATTATAAATTTTAAAAAACCATTATTTTATCAACTTGACCCAAAACCTTTGCAACCAGATAATCAAAAGACAGAAACTCAAAAATGTTTTGCGTCGGTTATCAATGTATTTACCCAAAATAGAGATTATTCAGGAAAAGCAACACATTGGGACGGTGCGGATTTCTTGCAAATGGGGCAAATCATCAAAAAGTTATTAATCAAGGAGTTGAAATTGTGCCAAGTTTCTGGGAAAGTTTTAAATATGAATATTTAGATAACGAAGGGGTTGGCGTAAAAAATTTTGGGAAAATAACTATTCAAGATTTACCAAAATTAAAAATTCAAGCAATAGCAACACTAAATCAAGGTAGAATTTTATTCAAATCTTCTTCACAGTTTGGAGGGCATTTATTTTGGAAACCTAATTTTGAAGCACCTGAAAACGAAAATTACCAATGGAAATATTTATTTTTTTAATTCTATTTTGTTTTTTTGGGTGCGAAGAAAAAAAATACTAAAAAATAAAAACAAAATAGATTACATTAACAAAGAGTTAAAAAATAAATACTCAAAATCAACCCCTTTTTTTATTAAAAATGATACAATGGCTTTAAAAATAGGATATTTATTTTCTGATTCTTTTCCACATGCTGTTTTTTACACTACCACCCGAAAACAAGATTCTATTATACTTTCTATTTTCTCAAAAAGAGATAAAAATTGGAATTTTGTATACCAAACAAATACAGTACGTCTTGTTCCTGCTCCTCTATATGATGAGTTTATTTTTACCAAAGAAAGAAATCCTGATATAATTGACTTAAAAGTGCTCAAAATATACGGACAAATTCACAATATTCAAATTTTTACCTATTTCAGGTATATCCCTAAAAAAGATACATTTGAAATAGTTAAAAATTATGAAAAAATTGCATCTCCCAAGTATGACACCATAAAAAATGAAATTCAAAGTTTTATGAATAAAGGTTGTGCAGATGCTTTAAAAGAATACAAAATCTATAAATGGAAAAATGATAATATAGTTTTACTAAAAAAATATGATATAGATTGCTGTCAAAAAAAAGGTAATTGTGATGTGATAATTTCTGATACATCAAATAACAAACAGAAATTAGTTATAAAATCAGATGAAATTTTGAATAAAAAATTTTTATTGAAATAGCCATGTTGTCATAACTTTGTAAAAAAAAGTTGTAACAGAATAATATTTTGCGATACAAATGAAAAGAGCAAAATAAAACACACCTTCGCACGCCTGCCTTGATAGTTGATGCACTTTTGGGGTATGGGGAGGCATTGGATTGTTATGCAATGAAACTCATGGATAATGATATAGAAAAAGCAAGAATAGAAAGAGAAAAACAGGACTTGGAAAATCAAAAACTTGCATTGATGTTGGATACTATTAAATTGATAGAAAATCCAACAGAAAGAACTGAAGCAATGGCAAAACTTTTTAATCCGCCTATCAAAACAACATAATTTCCTTTTTTTCTCAAAAAATCAATGTAGTTTTTTATTTTGTATAAAAACTACATTGGTTATTCTTCTAATTTTTTCAAAAAATAAAAAACTATGAGCTTATTGGACAATTACAAAAAAAACCTCACAGATTACAAAACAAAAGTCATTGATGAGGTAAAAGATTCCTATGACAATTCCAAATTTTTTTTGATAAATTTTTAAGAATTTTAAAAATAATTATAAATTTTAATTTTTTTGCTTTTTAGACATAGTTTTTGCTT
>JANPJR010000165.1:0-2174 GCA_031425615.1 Cytophagales bacterium | reverse complement strand
AAATATGTATCGTTTGCATTTTTGTTACATGCTCATTAAATATCCCACCCGGTGGTATACGAATATCCGTATACTCCATGTATTACATAAAGAAAAGTCCATTTGATGCTATAAAATGAATCATATCGTGTTTAAAGACTATCAATGGTCTTTGTCGTATGGATTTTATATGCTCCACACATATACCATAAAAATTACAGGAAAGTCCAGTTGATGCTCAACATAAAATCATGTCGATTACAAATATGTATCGTTTGCATTTTTGTTACATGCTCATTAAATATCCCACCCGGTGGTATACGAATATCCGTATACTCCATCATGTATTATATAAAGAAAAGTCCATTTGATGCTATAAAATAAATCATATCGTGTTTAAAGACTATCAATGGTCTTTGCCGTATGGATTTTATATGCTCCGCACATTTTACATAAAAATCACAGGAAAGTCCAGCTGATGCTTAATATAAAATCAAACATATCGTTTGCATTTTTGTTACACGCTCATAAAATATCCCACCCGGCGGTATACGAATAATCGCATACCCCATGTATTACATAGAGAAAAGTCCATTTGATGCTATAAAATAAATCATATCGTGTTTAAAGACTATTAATGGTCTTTGCCGTATGGATATTTATGTGCTCCATACACAAACAATGAGAAAGTCCAATGTAATTTTCACATACTGGTCCAGTTGTGATGTTGCTTGACAATATAAATTTACAAATGGGTGCAGACATTTGTTTAATTTGTATTTCATCAACATAGTTTAAATTTCTGTATAATATACTCGTGCGAGACAGGGTTTAAGTTGCCTGTTGAAAATGTTTTGCCGAGTTGCTATTCAGATTATATTTCGACGATGATTCTTATCCATTTGTAGATAGGTCAATTCGTATGATGATTATTCAATAAGTAGTAGAGTTAATCTCTTCATTGCTTCAATACAATCTGATGAATTGGCCACTACGCTGTTGCGCATTTAATGCTTTCAAAAAATATGTGTTATAGTTGCTCTTCAAATGTTTTATATGTTTAACTTTGTATGTTTCATAATTAGATTAAATCTAAACTTTACGAAGTGTATCGCATCTAACTTAATCGTGTTACGGGAATGAATATTCGTGCTATTCATTTTATACTATTACTCGCGTCCTGCAAATGTACGAATACTTCTTAATCGAAAACCAAATGCTTTCTGAAAATATTACCTGGTATTATTTTCTTTTAATACCAGGTACTATATAAACACATAACAACTTGACTGAAATTACAATATCCCCTTGCATGCGTTTAAAATGAACGCGAACATGACCTTTTGTTCTTTGTTCTTTATAATTCACAACTACGTCGACGGTCATTTCATATGGGTTAAGAATGGTCATTATGAAAATCATATTTATCGCTCGAACGCTAATACTTTCACACTCAAATAATTATACAAGTTCGTTTTCATTTAAAAAATAAATTTACATTATTACGCGTAAGTAGCATTTTCTTATTATTTCAATAATCCATCATATTCTTGTTCACAGTGGATCAATAAAGAAAACGTACTATCGTAAACGACGCAAATAGCAAGAAAATAAATGCATATTTTCTTCTCATATATTTCGTTTATTTTATCGTGAAATTTTTTGAATAACTACTAAATGTATTATCAAAATGGTTACTACCAATGAAACAACGTTTCTTAAACTGTGTAAGGATTTGGTCGACAATAACGACGACGATCATGTAAAGTTTATATCTGATTTTCTTCAAAGTCGACGATCACCGCGATTCTTTAACATCAATACTAGAAATATTAATGGAGACACCGGTCTATGGCTCATATTAAAGGAATTGACAATATCAATGAATTACAACAGGGAAAACAGTTATGCAAATGAACGTCGAAAGATTGAGATAATGAGTTTATTGATTAAACACGGAAGCGATGTTAATATCCGAAAACCAGGCATAGGCATAGGTTATGGCTATAAATCAAGTATGCTACATGTCGCTTGCAACATACTTGATAATACAGTGAAAATTGTAAGATTATTATTAGACAATGGGATACGTGCAGATGTAATGAACGATCATGATCAAACACCATTGCATTTTGCATCGGAACGTATGAATTATGGTATAATGTCAATATTAATAGAATTCGGTGCCAATGTAA
>JANPJR010000164.1:0-21202 GCA_031425615.1 Cytophagales bacterium | reverse complement strand
GGCTAAGTCTGCATGGGGGCTTACAAACAGAATTATTGCAAAAATCACTGCTTTTACTTTTGGAATTTACTTAAATTTTAACGCACAAATGCCTCTTTTGAACATAAAAAACCTTATTTTCTAAATAGCACAACTGGTTTTCTCTACTGTTTTTTAAACAAAAAAATACCCCAACAATTTTTTTTTGTTGTATTTTTCATTCATAATGTCAAATACTTTTTGTTGATTTTGTAAATCAATCCAGTCAAAATCAACCCCAATATCTAATAAAGATTTTATTATTAATAACAAAATCAAATATTTTTTCTGTAATAATATTCCAAAAAAATAAAAATTCAGTCTTTTGAGTTTTTATTTGTAATTGTATTGAACTACTTTTTGCCATAAATTTTATTTAAAGTTTCCCCATTTTGTCTAAGTTCCCCCTTACCAAATAAATCGTTTAGTTTATATTTTTAGTTTTCATCTATATTTTTTAAAAATTTCTTGACATAATCAATGATAACAAATTTTTATCAAAATATATGGGTTTTAAACACAATAGTTAATAGCTTGGACTAAAATAATAAACTTATTTTGTATTTTTGCAAAAATTTTAAAAAGTTTTATGAAATTATCTTTTCCTGAGTGTATATTGTATGAAGATGAAAATTTCCTCATCATCAACAAAACCCCTTATTTATCTACCTTAGATGACCGTAGCAGTGAAGGCAAAACCTCTGTATTGCAACTTGCACGTGCTTATAATCCTGCTATTCAGATAGGTCACCGTTTGGACAAAGAAACGTCTGGTGCACTTGCCATTGCCAAAAATCCTGAAGCATATAGGCACCTTTCTATGGCTTTTGAACACCGCAAAGTAGAAAAAATTTATCACGCATTTGTGCAAGGCATACAAGACTATGACAATGTAAAAATAGACAAGCCAATAGCACAACTTGGTTCTGGTGGCGTAAAAATTGACAAAGAAAACGGGAAACCCGCAGTTACATATTTTTCTACCATCAAAGCCTACAAAAAAAATACCTTGATAGAATGTCGCCCTGTTACAGGACGTATGCACCAAATCAGGATTCACTTGGCATTGATGGGTTCACCTATTATCCAAGATGAATTTTATGGTGGAAAACCTTTATTTTTATCAGAACTCAAAAAACGTTTTTACCTCAAACAAGAAACGGAAGAACAACCACTTATTACACGTGTTGCATTACACGCCCAAGCACTTGTTTTTCCACTTATGAATGATGAAATGTTACGTGTAGAAGCTCCTTATCCAAAAGACATAAAAGCATTGCATGCGCAATTGGAGAAAAATGTCTAAAAAATTGTCTAAATATGTAAATGAATATATAAACAAATACGTAAAAAGGGGAAAGTGAAAATTATTTTTGGAAATTTGAAATTAAAATACAAAACACTTGTAAAACATGAAAAATACCAATAGATTTGCACCTTAAAATTTTACCCAGTAACCAATTACGCAATTATATTGCAAAAATTATTATGGCAATCACTAAATTAGAACGCAAAGGTCGTCGCAATGTTGCTATTGCAATCAACCGCCAAACAGTCGTAAAACAAATCACACGCAAACCTATCATCAGAAAAGTAGATGTAGAGGCTATCAAAGCATCTTTTGCAGAAAAAAAAGCAAATACACAGGCATAAAATTGGTATTTTTTTTAATCCAATATCAAAAAAAATCACGCTTTTTATGTAAAAAGCGTGATTTTTTTTATTGTATCTAAAATAATATGAAAAAAAATCTAACAACAATATAATTTTTTGATAGGTTTTCGTATAATTTAAAAATTATTTTGTACTTTCGCACCAGGTTTTAAAAGTATAAAGAAACAATATATCTAAACATAATATTTTTAAAATTTTTAGTTTTATTTCTTTTCATGGTTATTTACCATTATCTCAATGCTTAATTTTACAATTAACTTTATGTTTTCTAAAACATTTCCTATCCTTATTCTCACACTTGCATTTGGTTTTTCTGCCTTTGCACAAGTAAGCAATGTTACAGATTTTGGCGGAGTACCTTTACGTACCAAATCACAAACACAACGCTTTTCAGGTAATCCTTATGCTACAGAAGGTATGGTTAAAGGGTTTATCATATCAACAAATAATAAACAATCTGAGCATTTTATAAAATATAATGTGCTTGACGACAAACTTGAATACATGAAAGGTACTGATATGTATGAAGTTTCAAGCCCAACAATTAACGGTTTTATTATGGAAGTAAAAAACCCAAAAAATAACATCACAGAACGTCTTTTATATAAAAATGGAATAAGGGGCATAGATGGCGTGCCTGTGGAAGGTTTTTTTGAGGTATTATATGAAGGAAAACACCGTTTTTTACACAAAACTTTTATGAAACTCAAACCTGCAACAGCCACTTATGGCGGTATGCAACCTGAAATTGGTTTGGAATCGGAAGAAAGATATTATTTGTTGTTGCCAAATGGTGAATTCAAAGCTGTAAAATACAATAATAACAGCATTCTAAAAACATTAGGCAATAATCCTACACACAAAGCTTTTGTAAAAGAAAATAAAATTAACATGAAAAATAAATTAGAGTTGCAAAAATTCATGAAATACTTAGACGAACAAAGCACAGGAAAATAATTTATTTTTAATTTTTTTTCACAAAAAAACGGTCAACATCCAATGCTGACCGTTTTTTGTTTTTTATATTAAATTTTTACAAAAAAAATGCTTTAATTTGACCAAAAAATTAAAAAACGTAAAGAAAATAATGCTTGAAAATTTAACTGAAAATCAAAAAAACATAAATACCCAAAAAAGAAACTATTGGCTTATTAAATCCGAGCCTGACGCTTATAGTTGGACAGATTTAGAAAATGAAAAAATAGGTACTTGGGATGGCGTACGCAATTACCAAGCACGCAACAATATGCGTACTATGCGCGTGGGTGACCAATGTCTTTTTTATCATAGCGTAACAGAAAAGGCAGTCGTAGGCGTATGTGAAATATGTGAGGAGGCTTTCCAAGACACAAGCTATGATAACACAAACGCTAATTGGGTTGCTGTGAAAGTAAAACCAATTTTTGCATTTCAAAAAACAGTTTCACTCCAAAAAATCAAAGAAAACCCAAAACTTCAAGCACTCCCTTTACTCAAACAGACACGCTTGTCAGTATGTCCACTTACCCCAGACGAATTTGGAGAAATTGTAGGCATGGGAGAAATTAAAAACTAAATTCATTCCAGAAAAACAAAAAAAACTTTTCAAGTTTCGAGGCTTGAAAAGTTTTTTTTAAGCTAAAAAAATCAAAAATTAAGGAACATCAGAAGTACGTCTTGGCAATAATTGACGACCTGTACCTATGGTTGTGCCAGTTTTGAATATGCTTGCATGTCCTGTAACGCTACCTGTTGAAGGTACAATATTATTAGCCCAAGTAGATACAGGTGTTTGGGTTGTAGTGCGAGAAAATACTGTTGTAGTGCTTCCTGCTTGTGTAATAGGTTGATTACCACTATTATCTGTGTATTTTACAGTGCCATTGGCATTGTTAAAAGTAACACCTTGCACAGTCACCAATTCACTTTCATTGTTGCCAGCTTCTATTTGAGCTACACTTACAATGGTCGGATTGATAACCCCTGTACCAGTTTTGACTGCATTTGCAAGCACCAAACCTGTTCCACCTATTTGCAATAATTCATTAAATCTGCTTAAAGTAGTCCCTTTGAGACTGATTTCCAATTCATCACCTAATGCAAAAGTATGGGCAGTTGCAAAACGTAACGCAATACCTTTCCCACCTACATTTTGGATAAATAAATTTTGTCCCAAAATATTACCACCACTTGCGTCAGATGTAACAATACCTTTAATTTTCCAATCTTCTGTTACGGTATAAGAAGTAGTACCCACTACATTTTTAGCAGCAGCAAGGTCTCTTACTTGTAAAATCGTAGCAAGTGTAGCAGTATTTGTACCTCCTCCTCCTCCTCCACTACCAGGCACACAACGCTCACCAGTCATATTTTGGAAAGAATTTCTATCCAAAATTAAAATTTGTACTGTAGTACCAAATTTAGAAGCTTTTCCCACAAAATAACCTTTACCTGTAGGTGTTTTTAAATTAGTAAAATCGCTACTTGCAGCAGTAAAAACAACCACTGTGCTACCTGTGGCACATTCTTGCAAATTACGTGAGCCTGTACCATTTCCTACGCCACCATTAAATGCTTTGTTGGTATCTGCTGGTGTAAATTGTACGTTTTCTAAGCGGATAATATCCCCATCATACGCATCATAATTAGTTTGGAGTTCAGATATTGTAACAAGTCTTCCTGTTGGAAACGTTACCTCTTCGTCAGCACACGAAGTAAAAAGGGTTGCGAAAAATAAACTCACAACACCTAAGAAAAATATAGAAAAGTATTTTTTCATGAAAATAAAAATGATTTAAAAAGCCCCCCAGCCCCAAAGGGGGGCAAATAGTTAAATGTAATTTAATTTATAATTAATTTTCCTTTGGGGTTAAAGGTATTAATTCTCCCCTTGTGTTTACTCCCCTTTGGGATTGGGGTAGGGCTTTTTTAGTTTATCTCAAATACTACGCTCAATGAATATGTACGTCCAAAATAGTATTGCACATAAGGTGAAAGATTAGAAGGTGTGCGTTCATTGGCATCAATCGCAAAACGATAATCTGTAATATTATTCAAAGAACCCCTTACTTGACATCTTACTTTTTTATCAAAACGAATGGTTTTACCCACAAAGAAATCAAATGTAAACGCATTTGGCAACCTACGTACTTGGTTAAAATAAGCATCTGGTGTTGTACGTGTTTCGGGGTTGTAATCTGCATACATATTATCATAAAAATTGGCACTACCACCTGCAAACCAAAACTTAGGACTGCGATAACGCAAACCCAACGCACTTGTTGTTTGTGCTTGTCCGCCCACTTTAAGCCTGTCAGCATTGATAGTTACATCAGTTGCATAAGGCGTACCAACTGGGTCTGCCAATATATCTGCTTTTGGATTACCCAAATAACGCCAATCTCCGATAGAAAGCATACCTGTAAATGAAAGTTCAGGTGTAATTTGCGATGCAAAATCAATTTCTACCCCTCTGTGAAGTGCATTTACATTATAAAGCTGATAATTGATAAATTGTGTTCCTGTTGGAAGTGCAGGATTATTCAAAAATGCTAAATCACCCAAAAATCCTTGCGTATAAGAACGATTTTCCCAAGATGTGCTATATAAATTGAAATTTGCAACAAATTTTGGGGAGCGATATCCATATCCAAATTCAAAAGAAGTAACTTTTTCACTTGTGAGGCTACCCCTGATAAGATTTGTAACCCTATTATCCGAAAAAGCATTTTGAAAAAATGGTGCGCGTGTAAATGTTCCTGCATTGAAGAATACATTATGTCTACCTGTTATTTTATAATTTGCGCCTGCTTTTACTGTATAATTATCAAAACTGTATAAGTCTGATTTGCCTAAAGAAGATGAGTAATATTTTTCATTCAACATTTTTCCATTTCTTTGAAAATCATTATGCACAAAAGTTGCAGTTGCAAATATATCTAAATTACGCATAGGCGAGTATTCCACTTGTGAAAATACACCTAACCAACGCACTGTGCCATTGTAATCATACCCTACTTTGTCGCCCTGATATGCGATACGATTTGGCGTAAGGAGATTGCTATTAATATCTCTTGCTACATCATCTTGTGTATTTCTATCTACATCAAGCCAAAAATCACCACCCAAGAGGTTTTTTACTTTTTGATAATGGAAACCACGATACCACCTTGCATCTACTCCAAAAGTAAGGCTAAGATTTTTATTTGCTTCTATATTTACAGTCGATAATGCACCAACCCATTGGTGATTATTTACACTTTCTTTCAACGCATAACGAGAGCGATATCCTGTAATAGATTGTCCTGATCCATTTGCATTTCTAATTGTTACCAAATTTCCTTGATTTTGGCTTGCCATAAGGTCAAAATTCAATTGAAATGTTTGATTTACACCACCAGGGATAGGATTTGGAATAATGGTCAAATCACTATTTGTGTTAGTTGTACCTGACACCCTATCCATCGCTGCACCACCCGCATCAGCCCAAGAATAATAAATAGCATTGGAAATCGTAACTTTTTTGCTCACGTCCCAATAATGATTTAAGATAAACATAGGTTTATGGCTTCTGTTTTCTCTTGAATTTAATACTTCACCTTTATAAGTTCCCCAAAATGGGTTATAAGTAGTACGACCTGCTGCTGCATAATTTTCTTCGGTTGCAGAGCCACCACGCCCTGTATATTGATACACACCATAACCTGTAAAAATAAGTTGGTGTTTTGCATTAAGACGTTTGTATGCAGCTAAATAATATGACAATACATCACCGCCTGTACCTTCTCTAAAACCTTCACCCCATCTGCGAGCAATCACACCTGTAAAAGCCCAATCGCCTTTGAGCAGACCTGTAGAATACTTAAATGCTTGTCGATATTTGAGAGAACGGTTAGAAACCGTACTTTCCATTCTTGCACCTTTGCGTTGGTCAGCAGGATTAGAAATGATATTAATAGTACCACCTACAGAACTTACAGCAAGTTTACTCACGCCTAAGCCCCTTTGTACTTGTTGATTGCGGGTTACATCACTAAGACCAGACCAGTTTGCCCAAAAAACCCTACCACTTTCCATATCATTGACAGGAATACCATTGAAAAGTACCGCAGTATTTTCAGATGTAAAACCACGAATACGGATTTGTGAATCGCCCCAAGAGCCTCCACCTGTATTTACAAATACACCTGGCGTGCTTTTGAGCATTTCAGGAAATTCTTGTGCACCCATTTTTTCCTCAATTTCTTGGGCTGAAATGGTGGCAATTGGCGTTGGCGGTTGACGATTACCATCTATCATATTTGCAAAAACCTCTACCTCTTCCACCCCCATTCCTTCCTCTTTGAGGCGAACAGATGGAATTATGGTTATTTTGCCATCAAGTATTGCTACATTTTCCACATTGAGGTCTTTGTAGCCTAACATATTGATAGTAATTTTGACAGTGCCAACAGCAGATTTTAGCTCAAAAACACCATCTTGGTTGGTAATAGTGCCTATGGTAGTACCTTCTATTAAAACTGTTGCGCCAGTAATAGGTTCCCCTGTTTCAGAATCCAATACACTGCCTTTTATTAGACCCATTTGGGCAAAAAGCATTTGTGTAGAAGTGAAAAACAACAGCAACAAGAAAAATAAAAAAGAAGGAAAAGAAAGGAAAGATACGTGTTTCTTCATGTATTTGTTTTTGTTATTAATTTTTGTCAAATTTTTTGTGTGTTGTGCAAACATTATCATTAAAAATATTTTTTGCAAAAAACACAAAGCAATAATTTTCTGCAAAGGTAAAGGATTTTATTTTGTAAGGAAATTTTAAAGATTAAAAAATTATTAAATTTAACTTTAATTCAATAATACTACTACTTTATTACTACTTTTAGTTTTTTTTCTTGGATACTCATTAAAAAATTCAAAAAAATAAAACATTTGTTTAGCACATTTTTTTTATATGTATAAAAAGAACAGTTGTTTTTAATAAAAAAAGCCTTTACAAAAAATGTTATTTAGATTTATTCAAAATAGTAAAATTTGTTGTTTTCTTAGTATTTACATTTTACCTTTGAAAAATAAATTTAAAATACTTTCACATTTTATTTTACGTTATTTTTAGGCTATTTTTTCTAATAAAAAGCAAAAACTATTTTTAAAATTTTTATGGCAACTTCTACCGAAACCGCAAAGCCAAATTGGTTTATTCAATTTATGAATAGTTCCATTGGTAAAAAAATTGTAATGTCATTGACAGGCATATTTTTGATATTGTTTCTCACAGTGCATTTGATTGGTAATTTACAACTTTTGATTCCTGATGGAGGCAAAACTTTCAATGAATATGCCCATTTTATGGGACACAATAAACTCATTCAAATTGTGTCTATTGGCAATTTCTTTTTTATCCTCCTTCATATTGTGTATGGCATTATGCTTACACTTGGCAACCAAAAAGCTCGCCCTGTGCAATATGCACATGCTGGAGCAACCAAAAAAGTATCTTGGTCATCAAAAAACATGGCACTTTTGGGTACTGTTATTTTGATTTTCTTGGTGGTACATTTACAAGCAT
This sequence comes from Cytophagales bacterium, assembly GCA_031425615.1. GTDB lineage: Bacteria > Bacteroidota > Bacteroidia > Cytophagales > Microscillaceae > JAAFIN01. The sequence continues at coordinate 12,969 of JANPJR010000164.1, read as the reverse complement.
TTTGGGCAAAATCAAAATTTGGTGGATTAGAAGAAACAGCATTAGCAGGTGGCGTACATGGACACGATTTGTATAAAGCTACCGTTATTGCCTTCAAAGAGTGGTGGATTGTAGTGTTGTATGTGATTTCAATGGTGGGTTTGGCATTTCACTTGATACATGGTTTTCAAAGTGCATTTCAAACGATTGGATTTAACCACCGAAAATATACGCCTTTTATCAAAGCATTAGGCTTTGGTTATGCGATTATTGTGCCTTTGTTGTATGCGATTATTCCTGTGATTATGTTTTTTCAAAATCAATAAAAAAGCTCAAAGAGGTTTAAAAAGTTTAACGTCCAAAAGAGTTAAAATCTAAAAAATGCCTTTACATAAATCTATCCTAAAGATAATTAAAAAAAATCTTAATACTAAAAGATTAAACTTTAAACTTTTTTGAACTATTAAACTTTTTTGAACCTATTAAACTTTTTTGAACCTATTAAAATTTAAACTTTTAAACTTTTAAACCTTTTCTTATGTCCTTAGATTCAAAAATTCCAGCAGGTGCGTTGGGCGAAAAATGGTCAAAACACAAATTTGGCATGAAACTCGTAAATCCAGCCAATAAACGCAAATACGATATTATTGTAGTAGGTTCAGGTTTGGCAGGTGCGTCTGCTGCTGCATCATTGGCAGAATTGGGCTACAATGTAAAATGTTTTTGTTTCCAAGATAGCCCACGCAGGGCACATTCTATTGCTGCACAAGGCGGTATCAACGCAGCGAAAAATTACCAAAATGATGGTGATAGCGTATATCGTTTATTTTATGATACCATAAAAGGGGGTGATTATCGTGCAAGAGAGGCAAATGTACATCGTTTGGCAGAAGTAAGTGTTAATATTATAGACCAATGTGTAGCACAAGGTGTGCCTTTTGCACGTGAATATGGTGGATTGTTGGCTAATCGTTCTTTTGGTGGAGCGCAAGTTTCACGCACTTTTTATGCCAAAGGACAAACTGGACAACAATTATTACTTGGTGCTTATAGTGCATTAAGTCGTCAAATTGCAAGCGGAAAAGTGAAAATGTATACACGTACCGAAATGCTTGATGTAGTAAAAGTAGATGGTAAAGCAAGGGGAATTGTTACACGACATTTGGTTACAGGTGCGATAGAAAGCCATTCTGCACACGCAGTATTGCTTTGTACAGGTGGATATGGCAACGTATTTTACCTTTCTACCAATGCTATGGGTTCTAATGTAACCGCAGCATGGAGGGCACACAAAAAAGGTGCATACTTTGGTAACCCTTGTTATACCCAAATCCACCCAACATGTATTCCAGTATCTGGTGACCATCAATCAAAACTTACATTGATGTCTGAATCATTGCGCAATGATGGGCGTGTGTGGGTGCCCAAAACCATTGAAGATGCAAAAGCTATCCAACAAGGCAAGAAAAAAGCATCTGATATTAAAGAAGAGGATAGAGATTATTTCTTGGAAAGAAAATACCCTGCTTTTGGTAATCTTGTACCTCGTGATGTTGCTTCTCGCAATGCTAAATATATGTGTGATGAAGGGCGTGGTGTAGGTAATACGGGTCTTGCGGTGTATTTGGATTTTAGTGATGCTATCAAACGTGATTCAGAAGCAACTATCAAGGCAAAATATGGCAATTTGTTTGATATGTACCAACAAATTGCTGACGAAAATCCATACAAAGAACCTATGAAAATATACCCTGCGGTGCATTATACAATGGGTGGTCTTTGGGTTGATTATAATTTGATGACTTCTGTGCCTGGTTTGTATGCGTTGGGTGAGGCTAATTTTTCTGACCATGGCGCTAATAGACTTGGGGCAAGTGCTTTGATGCAAGGTTTGGCAGATGGTTATTTTGTCATTCCTTATACTGTGGGGGATTATTTGGCAAATATGAGTAGCGAAAAAATTTCTACTGACCATCCTGAATTTAAAAAAGCAGAAAACAGTGTAAAAGAACAAATAAATACACTCCTCAATATCAAAGGCACAAAAACTGTAGATGAATTCCACAAAGCACTCGGAAAAGTAATGTGGGACTATTGCGGTATGTCAAGAAATGCAGAAGGACTAAAAATCGCAAGAGAAAAAATCAAAGAAATTCGTGCTGATTTTTGGAAAAATGTAAAAGTAGTAGGTGCAAATGAAGAACTTAATATTACCTTAGAAAAAGCCCTTCGTGTGGCAGATTTCTTAGAACTTGGTGAGTTAATGGTCGTTGATGCACTTAACCGCAATGAATCTTGTGGAGGACATTTTAGAGAAGAATACCAAACCGAAGATGGCGAAGCAAAACGTGATGACGAAAATTATGCGTATGTGGCAGCGTGGGAATATACAGGCAAAGACCAAGATGCTATCCTACACAAGGAACAACTTATTTTTGAAAATGTGAAACTTACGCAAAGAAGCTATAAATAGAATTAAGAATGGGAAATTAGGAATTAAGAATGGGAAATTAAGGATTAAATATAAATCAAAAATTTTTTAATTCGTAATGAGAAAATTCTTAATTAATCCTTAATTTCTAATGCTTAAAATAATGAAAAAAACACAAAAAGAAGAAATGTTGCAACACATATTGCACACACTCAAATAAGAACCAATACATTATTTGGAAAATTTATATAAACATATTTCCATTGAACAAGAAAATGGAGATTTTGATTGGGGAAATTTAAGCGATGAAATTTATCAACATAGGCAAGAAAACAATCAAAATCTGCATAATAACATTAATAACGTTATTTTTTAAATGGAAAAGGTTTTATTAGATGAAGACATTATTTCACTTTTTATGCGAAAAGATGAGCTGTCGTGAAAAATTTTCAAATGTATCTCACAATTTATGAAAAAGCTTATCTTATATCAGTAGAATTTCTGTATTGGAAATTTTAGGTGGTTTAAAAGCTAAAAATGCAGAAAAACAAATAATCCAATTCCGTGAATTTATACTGTCACATACTATTTTGGATAGTACGCCTAAAAGCATAGAAATTTGTTCAGATATTTTTGCAGAACTTCATAAAAAAGGGAAACATAGTGGAAATTATGATGTTTTAATTGCAGGTATTGCGATTGAAAATGATTTGGCAATTTACACAAACAATATTAAAGATTTTGAAAATATACAAGATTTAAAAATAGTGAATTGGAAAACTTTATGAAATTTTAATAGAATTTTCCTTTAATTCCTAATTCTTAATTCCTAATTCCTAATTCCCATGAAATTAACACTAAAAATCTGGCGACAAAAAAATAAAAATGACAAAGGCAAAATGGTAGAGTACAAACTTGACCATGTATCTGCTGATATGTCGTTTTTGGAAATGCTTGATGTCCTCAATGAACAACTCCTACACAAAGGAGATGAGCCTGTTGCTTTTGACCACGATTGTAGAGAAGGTATCTGTGGTATGTGTAGTTTGTATATCAATGGTCGTCCACATGGACCTAAACAAACTACTACTTGCCAATTACACATGCGTTCTTTTAATGATGGTGACACCATTTATATAGAACCTTGGAGAGCAGGTGCATTTCCTGTGGTACGTGATTTGGCGGTTGATAGGAGTGCATTTGACCGCATTATCCAAGCTGGTGGTTATGTGTCTGTGAATACAGGCGTAAATGTAGATGCCAACGAAATCCCAATTTCAAAAGAAATTGCAGATATGGCAATGGACGCTGCACAATGTATTGGTTGTGGTGCATGTGTAGCGAGTTGCAAAAATGCGTCTGCAATGCTTTTTGTGTCTGCTAAAGTATCACAACTTGCATTGTTGCCACAAGGTAAGACTGAGAGAAAAACAAGGGTGGAAAACATGGTTGCACAAATGGACGAAGAGGGTTTTGGCTCATGTACCAATACAGGTGCTTGTGAGGTAGAATGTCCAAAAGGCATTTCTATTGAAAATATTGCCCGCATGAATAGGGAATATTTAGGTGCAAAATTGACTTCTAACAATTTATAAAAACTTTTGTAAAAAATAAAAAAAAAACGTCTTTCTACTACAAGGAAGGCGTTTTTTTTGTTAAAATAAAATTTCAAAAATTTTAATTAAACAACAATTTTAATTTTTTAAGGCAATTATTATCTCTTTTCAAAATAGCCTTCCCCGTTTCGTCCCAGTCTTCCCTGAAAAAACCGAAAAAAATAGTTTATTTTTTAGGAAGACTTAGACCAAATGGGGGAAAAAGTCTATAAGAAAGGATTTTTTTAAAGCCTTATTCCCATATACAAGATATCATCTCTTTGTTCTGTACCTTCTATATAATCTACCAACAGAGTTTCAAGCGCTTGTTTTTGTTGAGCCATTGTTTTATCTATATTATCCAAAATCACCTCTTGTACTTTTTTATTACCCAAACGCACCCTTTTTTTATTATTTTGGTCAATTAAACCATCAGACCCTATATACAAAATACTCCCTTTTTTGAGGGATATACTTTGGTTTTCAAATATGGTATTTTCATTTTGGTATCCACCAATGCCTTTCCTTGTGGCTTTTAAGCATTTGAGCATATTATCACCTTTATCAAAATATAAAAGATTATTTTTTGCACCTGCAAAGGTTAGTTGGGTTTCTTCTTGATTAGACACAAAAGAAACTACAATAGCATCCATTCCATTCAAATTATTAGTATATTTTTGTTTGAGAAAAATTTGAATTTCATTATGCAGTTCTTCTAAAATACTTGCAGGGTCTAAATTTTGTCTTAACCTAATAATTTTATCTAATAAATTTGCGCCAATTAATGTCATAAAAGCACCTTGCACGCCATGTCCTGTACAATCTGCCACTACTAAAATAGTTTGTGCGCCAATTTGATTTAACCAATAAAAATCACCTGATACTACATCTTTGGGGCGATACATCACAAAATAATCTTTTAGCAATTTATCCATTTCTTCTTGGTAAGGCAAAATAACTTGTTGGATAGAAAGGGCTGCCTCTATACTTTTGCGTACTTGAGTCTCACGATAAGCAAGTATTTGATTGGCTGTTTCGAGTTCGTTGTTGGTATTGGTCAATTCTTTGCTTGCTTCTATAATATAATCACGTTGTGTTGCCAATTCTTCTTGGTTTTGGCGAAGTTCTTCATTTTGGGTCAAAATTTCTTCCTTTTGTGTGTATAGCGCTTGATTAAGTGTTTTTGTTTTTAAAGAATTGAGGTAGATAAAATAACTAAAAACCACCAAAACAAGAATTAAAACCAAGATACCTGTATTAATGACTTTTTGTTGCTGTAAATTTTGGTTTTGTAGATTTGATTTTTCCTTTAGAGAACTAATTTCTTCTTCTTGTTTGTCAAAATCATATTGACTTTGTATTTGTTTTATTTTCGCATTTTGATTTTGTTTATAAGTAGAATCACGAAGAGCAAACATTTCTCCAAGATGAAAATATGCTTTATCTATGTTATTGAGTTTTTTATATGTTTTGTGGTAGCCATTATGCACACCATACAATACTTTTATACTTTTTAGTTTAGTTGCCAAATAAAAAGCACTATCCAAATGTTTTAATGCTATATCGTACTCGCCTTTGAGAATATAAATTTCGCCTATTGCGTCATGTGTATTTGCACTATTAGCCTCACTCCTACTAAGATACAAATCCTTTTTCATAAAAGCCAATGCTTTGTCATAATCCTTTTGTTTCATATAAATCATTGCCATATTACCGCTGATAATACCTTCCCATTCCGAATCTTTGTATGTGATAGCAAATTCTAATGCTTCTTCATATTGTTTAAGTGCTTCTTTTTCTTTATTTTCTGCTTGGTATGTAAGTGCTTTTGTGTTGATATTAGAGATAACAGAACGCGAATCAGCTCGTGAAATAGTTGTTTTTTTTATTATTGCTAACGCTTTATTTATGTATTCTCGTGCTTTGGCAGGCTCTATGAAGCAATAAAAACTACCTAATTCACTATAAACTCTATATAAATTTTCTTTATTATCTGTTTTTTTAAAATTATCTTTTGCTTTTAACAAAAAAGACAACGCTTTATCAGATTTATTAAGCCAACGATATTGACCAGCAAGTTTCAGATTTGCTAAGCCTGCTTCGTCCAATAAACCCATTTTCTCAGCATACACCAAACGCTCCCCTGACACACGCAACATATCATTATGATGTTTTCCATGATTTAAAGTTTCTTCATATACTTTATAAATTTCAATTTTTAGCAAAGGATTTCCCTTTTTTCCTGCCTCTTCTAAAAGTTCTTGCCAGTGTTTTTTGATGGAAAATACTTCTAAATCCTGCGTAATTCGTTTGATTTTATTTAATGTAGAAACCAGAGAGTCTTTTGGCAATTTCCATACATTTTTTTTAAGTGATGTTATATCTTGTGACCATAAAAAATGGTAGAAAAATAAAAAAGTAATGCACAAAGTGCTTATTTTTTTGATGCACATATTAGTAAAATTATTTAGGTTTATGTTATATGTTAGACACATAGTCTCGCAAATATATCAAAATATCTATAAAAACAAAAGAGGTTGTGTTGTATAATGTATGATAAATACACTACAATTGAAGCAAATTGATAAGTGTGGTAATATAATTTTTCAGAAAATTGGGGTCAGACCTCCATAAACCACAGTGTAAATCCTAATTTTCTGAAAAATGTAAAAATAATCATCTATACACTTTTTTTGATTACAATATAATAAATAAATAAGATTTTGTGCGTGTAGCCCTTAATTTTTTAAAAATTGTGGTAAAAAAGTGGTTTAGTTCAATATTAAAGTCTTAAACTAAACTGCAGACTTGTTTTTTAGGAAGACTGTAACGAAATGGTTTTTTTGTTAAAATAAAATTTCAAAAATTTTAATTAAACAACAATTTTAATTTTTTAAGGCAATTATTATCCCTTTTCAAAATAGCTCCTGGAATACCCAAAGAAATAATCCGCCAAGAGACAGAAGTTTTGAAGGTTCTAATGACGAAAATATAAAAAATACCTTAAAACCTTTGTATAGAAATTGTGCATATTGCGAGTCTTACTCTGATACAACTGCATCTTTGGAAGTAGAACATTACAGACCAAAAAAAGCATTGGAAGGCGACAAAGCACACAAAGGATATTATTGGCTGGCTTGAGAATGGAAAAATAATTGGTATAACACAAAGAGGCAGAGAAACTATTAAAATATGTAATTTGAACAGAGATGAATTAATAAAAGAACGAAAAAATGTTTTAGATGGATTTATTGAAAAAATAAATTTGGCAATTTTTGGGTTTGAAACTAATACAAATGCACAGTTTATAAAAACCCAACTCAAAAATATTTTTGATGCTATTTTTGTGTACAATGATAAATCCGAAGATTATACATTATTTAGAAAATGGATAAAGATAAATTTGAGGTTTTTATCATAGCAAAAATAAACAAGAATTTTCAAGAAAGTTTAAAAACTGCTGTGAGAATGTGAATGTATTACCAAAATCAATTATAGGACTAAAAAGCCAAAACAACCCTAAAAATTATCCTCATAAAAACTCCTTACAGACGCATCTACTTTAATATCAGTATGATTAATTTTTGTACGCATAAGCAAGCCTTCCAATGTTTTACATCTACTAAGTGCCACATACGCCTGTCCTGTGGCAAATGCACCATTACCAAAATTCACACAAACTTTTTCAAAAGTAAGTCCTTGCGACTTATGAATAGTGATTGCCCACGCAAGCCTGAGCGGATATTGCGTAAAAGAACCTAATATTTTCTCTACAATTTCACGTTTCATAGGGTCAAATTCATACGATTTTTTGTCCCATGTATTTTTGCCTACATACACGATAGCATCATTAAGTTTTACTTTTATCATTTGTGCGTCTTTTTCCATTACATCATCATCTTCATCATCTCCATAAAGTGCAGTACCATCTACAAAACCCATTACCTCACCAATAGAACCATTGACCCATCTGCCTGAAACATCATTTTTCAAAAACATCACTTGCGCCCCTACTTTCAAACTCAAATATTTCTCGGTAGGGTATAATTTTTCTTCAAAATCCCCTAAAACACTTGCTTCAAAAATAAACGCAGTATCTTTAATTTTTTGCAATTCTTGGTAATTTCTATTGTCCGCTAAGGCATTTGTAGCAGTCAATTCTATTACATTGCTTGGCGTAACTTGGCTATCTGTAAATCGTGCATTGATGGTTTCGAGGTGTTCTTCGTTTTGGTAACCAATGCGTACAGCGTCCAAAATATCAATAAATTTGTTATCACTTTGCCTAAAAACATCTCTCAATTCAATAATTTCGGTGTGTGGTTTCATGCGTTTAAAAGCATCAGCCCCAAAGAAAAAAGGGGTTTCATAAAATTCTGCCAACACACCACCATCAGCAGGCGTAACCACAGGCGAAAGCTGAAAAATATCGCCCACCATAATAATTTGTTTTCCACCAAAAACCTCATCATTCCGCAAACTTTTTCGCATACACATATCTATTGCATCAAATAAATCAGCCCTTACCATTGAAATCTCATCAATAATAATCGTATTTACTGTGTTCAATGCATGCAAACGTGTGCCTGTAAGTTCTTTGACTTTGCGGTCATTGGGCATAAAAACACGTGTTTCCAGCCTAAAAAACGAGTGAATGGTAACCCCTCCTGCATTGAGTGCAGCAATACCTGTGGGTGCAACTACGATTACGCTTTTACGTTGTTTTTTGAGTTCATCAACCAAGTATCTTAGTAAGGTAGTTTTACCTGTGCCCGCTTTTCCTGTCAAAAAAATAGATTTCCCTTGTTGTTGTGCTTGTAAAAACGCTTTTTGTTGTAGATTTTCAAATGTCATGTTAATTAGGAATGGGGAATTAGAAATTAGGAATTTTTTAAAATGTCGTTGAAAAAATCTTGTTTTATTTTTGAAAAACGTATTATAGTCGTATTTTCATTACAAAATTATTGGTTGAAATTTGTATAAGTTAAATTTATTTTTTTGATATAAAAATCCTGTTTAATCTGTAAAATCCGCGTTACCCGCGTGCTTAATTCTAAGAAAAGAATGCAAGTCAAGTTATTTTTTGGATTTGCTCCTTTGGGTTGGGGCTTTAAACCAACGAAAAATCATCAGCATCAAGATACGCAGGGAATTTTTGGCGGTGTGCTTCAAGTGCATTTTTGTCTAATGTAAGCGTACAAATGCCTTCTTTTTGTGTAATATGTACTAATTTTTCGCCAAAAAAATCTACAATTTGACTATCTCCCGCATATTCTAATTGATTGCCATCAACGCCTACACGATTTACGCCTACACAATACGCCAAATTTTCTATTGCTCTGGCAGACAAAAGTGTATTCCATACGTGTCTGCGTGGTGCAGGCCAATTTGCAATATAAATGAGTGCATCATACGCAAGTGTATCATTTTTTGCATTATTTTCTATGCTATTTTCTATATTTTTAGATAATTCAGGCGTGATTTTTTGGTTTCTGCTCCAAACAGGAAATCTCAAATCATAACATACAAGAGGCAAAAAACGCCAACCACGCCAAAGAATAATTTGTTTTTTTTCGCCTGCTTGGTATGCCAGATGTTCTTTTGCCATGCGAAAAAGGTGTTTTTTATCGTAAGTAATAAATGTAGGTATTTCTAAATTATTGCCTGAATTATTTTCTGTTTCATTTTCGGGCATTACCCAACAAAGTCTATTAAAAAATTTATGATTTTCTTTGACCATAAAACTCCCTACAATGGCACTATTGGTGCGTTGAGCCATATTTTTGAGCCATTTTGTGGTTTGGAGGTTCATCATTTCTGCATGTGTAGTATCCATGCTAAAACCTGTAGTAAACATTTCAGGCAGTACAATTACATCTGTTTGATGTTGGAGTGCATCTAATTTTTCTTCCAACATCGCCAAGTTTGCAGTTGGATTTTGCCAATGAAGGGCTGTTTGTATAATAGATATGCGCATAAAAAATGATAATTATTAGCCCCTAACCCCCAAAGGGGAACAAATACAAAAAAAATATTTATATTAAAATTTACTTTTGGAATTTAGGAACAAAAGTAATCAAAAAAGCAATTTTTAGCAATTTGGCTAAATAGAGATGAAAATGGTTTTTATTTGAAAAACATACAAATTTTATTTTTTTTAGTGTATTTTTGTTCAAATATTTTACTTTTAGAAAAATTTAAGAAAAAATTGCATTCAAATTTACATGAAACTTCAAAATTTTCAGTTATTATTGGCAAAGATATACACTGATGCGATTTTTAGGCAACTTTTTTTTGAAAATCCAACTTCTTTTGCAAAAATATATGATATTTCACCCAAGAATTTAGAAATTTTAGCACAACAATATCAACAAGAAATTGATTTATTTAGCAAAACGTTAATTAATAAAAGGTTATACGCCATAAAAAATATTTTACCCAATACATATCACATTTTTCAAGAAATTTCAAAAGAAAAAATAAATGAATTTCAAAAAAATAATTTTGAAACTACTTTTGAAAAAATATTTGAAAAATATTGTCAAAAATACACACTTTTTTCTGAAAATAGATATATTCAAGACGCTTTTGATTTTAGCAATTTTTTAAAAGAAAATATTTTTTTTGGTAAAAACCTTTCTCAATTACAACAACAAATTATTACCCAAGAACGCTTAAAACTTAGAACAACATCTACGTTTTTTAGGTTTTTTTGGACAAAAAACACGTTTTTTTTGCACATCCACCTATTCAAATGGTATTTTTTTTATGAATTTAAAACCACAAAATAAACTTGAAACTTCGTTTAGCATGGCTTCTATGACTGATATTATATTTCAGTTGTTGATATTTTTTATGCTTACATCTTCATTTATCAATCCTGCGGTGTTGCCTGTCAATCTTCCACGTGCAGATGCGTCAAGCACTATCACGCCACAAGTGCGTGTAACAATAGATGAACGCAGAAGTTTTTTTGTGAATGACCGTATTACATCTGTGGAAGATTTGGAAGTTACCATTAAAAAAGCCCTTCGTGCTGTATCTGAGCCTGTTGTAGTGTTGCACGTAGATGATAAAGTGCCTGTATCGTATTTGGTAAAAGTAGCTTCTATCGCCAATAAACTACACGCAAGGGTGTCTATTGCAACAAAGGTAAGTAGGTGAAAAGTTGTCAGTTGATTCAGTTGCCAGTTAATTCATTTTAAAAATTACTAAAAAAACTAATTACTGGAAAAACTGACAACCAATCTATATAAAAAGTTCTCCAAAAACTTCATCTAATTTTGCAAATGCTTTTATTTTTATATTAAAATTTTGGATATTAACACTTTTAAGGGCATATTTTGAAATATAAATTTCTTTAAAACCCAATTTTTCAGCTTCTGAAATACGATTTTCGGTTTTATTTACTGCTCTAAGTTCTCCGCCTAAACCAACTTCTGCACAAAAAGCCTTGCTATTGCTCACCACAATATCTTCATAAGACGAAATAATAGACACACAGACTGCCAAATCAATGGCTGGGTCTTCTATTTTTAGTCCGCCTGTAATATTCAAAAATACGTCTTGCGTACCAAGTTTATAACCTCCACGCTTTTCCAATACTGCCAAAAGCATATTCATACGTTGTTTGTCGTAACCTGTGGCACTTCGTTGAGGATTGCCATAACTCGTGAGACTTACCAATGATTGAATTTCTATCAACAAAGGGCGATTTCCCTCCACAGTTGCCCCAATCGCAATACCACTTATTGCCTCATCTCTTTGTGTAAGTAGGATTTCGGAAGGATTACTGACTTCACGAAGACCATCCCCCAACATTTCATAAATGCCCAATTCGGAAGTAGAGCCAAAACGATTTTTGGTTGCCCTCAAAATCCTATAAACTAAATGCCTGTCGCCCTCAAATTGCAACACAGTATCTACAATATGTTCCAATACTTTGGGACCTGCAATCGTGCCATCTTTAGTAATGTGTCCCACAAGAAATACAGGCGTACCGCTTTCTTTGGCAAATTTCATAAATTCCGAAGTACATTCACGCACTTGTGAAATGCTTCCTGCTCCTGATTCAATAAAAGAGGAGTGCATAGTTTGAATAGAATCCACCACCAAAATATCAGGTTGAAAAATCTCAATTTGCTTAAAAATATTCTGTGTGGAGGTTTCTGTTAGCACATAACAGCCATTAACTTGTGGATTTTCGGGCGAATAATCTTCCAAAAGCCTTTTTCCATCTACTTTTAGGCGTTCTGCACGCATTTTTATTTGTTGGTCACTTTCCTCGCCTGATATATATAAGACTTTGTGTTGTTGTAATTGCAGGGCAATTTGAAGCAAAAGCGTTGATTTACCAATGCCAGGCTCACCACCAATCAATATCAAAGAACCTGCAACAATACCACCACCAAGCACACGATTAAGTTCTTGGTCAGGTGTGATAAGGCGTTGTTCGTTGAGTGGATTTATTTCGCTGATTGGGCGAGGTTTAGCAGATATTTTGGTGGAAGAACTTGCACGCCATTCGCCTTTTTTGGAGGCAGCATTTTCTTTTTGGACAATTTCCTCCACAAATGTACTCCAACTACTACAAGAAGGGCATTTACCAAGCCATTTGGCGGATTGGTAGCCACAACTTTGACAAAAATATGATGATGAAATTTTAGCCATTTGTTTATGCTTTCAGTATATTCTTTTTTTTGTAAAATTAGTGTTTTTTTTAAACAAATGCAAAAATAAATTTAATAATGCACACATTTTGGGTTTTCAATTTGAAATGTAGGTTTTCAATTTAGAAATTATAAAATAAAATTTGCAACCATTTTCAATCATAAAATTTTAGCAAAATAATAAAAACAAATACATAGAAATCATATTTTAAAGTGATAGTAATATTTATATTTTTTTAGAATTTAAGAAATATTTATTTTAGACTTAAAATAATACAAATTTTTACTTAAAATG